>CBDDUX010000026.1:0-117222 GCA_965234725.1 Thermoplasmatota archaeon
ATACCATCCAGAAGATGACAGTGACTATTTGAACCAACCTATTTTCATAGCAAAAAACCGAAGACCTGGTCAAAGATCGCAGATCTTCGATTCGGATCGGCAGGTGTTAGAGGTCCGGGGTACACCTGCCGACCCTTTGATCATACACAGTTCCTTTCTCACATCTCATATTGTTCCGGGGCTTCCATTGCTGGATCAAGCTCTCCGTTTGGAATCGGACCCTCAAGAATAGGTTCCTGATATCCGTCAACATATTGGGTCTGTCCATCAGTCTGGTCGACGGGTGTTGGCATGGGGGTCATCTGGACTGAACCACCATTGTCCTTCCTTTTGATCAACAGGATGATTAAAAGGATAAGGAGAAGGATAATCATCGGAACAGTGACCAAAAGGCCAGTGTTCTCTTCGATGAAACCCTTTTCATCCTTATCGAGACCTGACACATCGATAGAACCCTTTGCTGGTGTAATACTTTCACCGACATTGTTCACAGCAACAACTTCATAGGAGTACTGTCCGCCTTCTTTCTTCTCATCATCTACGAAAGTGAGGGTTCCAACTTCCACTACTCCAATCAAGACGGGTTCTCCATCTCCAAATATCCGATAGATCCGGTAGAATCCGATCTCTGCTCCACCATCATCATCCGGAGCCTTCCATGTTATGATGACAGAATTCCCATCGATCTCAAGTCCTATTGTGTTGGGAGTGTCAGGATGACCAAGGGGGGTCAGGGGATCTGACCAAACAGGGCTGGAGGTTCCAAGGGCGTTTACAGAGATGACAGAATACCTATATGTCATCCCGTTTTCGATACCATCATCCATGAATGAACCATTCTGAGGTCCTATCTCGGAGACCATGATCTCGCTTGTGAGTTCAGGATCGTTCCTGAGGATGATATAACCCGTGATCTCGACTCCACCATTCATAACAGGCTCGTCCCATGATATCTCGATCGATCCTTCACCAGCAGTATACACAACATTCTGAGGAGAACCAGGAGGTCCAAGAGCAACCACTGAGACCTCTAAACTGATCTGAGAGGGTCCCATCCTGTTTCTGGCCTTCACGGCATATGAATATTCCGCACCTGGTTCGACCTCAGTGTCAACATATGAATTCGTGCCGGTGGTTACCGTTCCTATTTGAACGATGTCTTGTCCCTGATCTTTCCTGAAGATGAGATAATTAATTACAAGTGCTCCTCCATTTTCCGTGGGAGATTCCCAATCCAGCTGAACACTGCTGCTGCTGGCTGAGGCGGTTAGACCGGTAGGGATACCGGGAACCGTCGCTGGTGTCCCTTGGATCTCAGGTGTCATTTCAGAGACTCCGAAATCATTGAAGGCTGTCAATCTGTATGTGTAGGTCACTCCATTATCCAGCCCTTCATCCTTGTAGAAATGTTCATTGTATTCGAGCTCCGTCACCAGTTCGGGATCACCACTGCCCTGGGACCTGTAGAGCCTGAATCCGATAAGATCCAGTCCTCCCAGGAAGGATGGCTCCTTCCATGTTAACATCAGATAACCGTTACCTTCGTTAACCTGAAGGTCCTCGGGTGATGAGGGTTCGGACACAGGACCTCCCTGGACCTCCATAGATGGTTCGGACTCACCTTCTGAATTTACAGCTGTTACATAATAGAGATATGATTTTCCGATCTCCACAAGTGTATCATTGTATTCCATTTCAGGAGTGTTAACATATCTCCAGTAGACCTCTTCTCCTTTAACTGTCCCGATATAGACCCTATAGAAAAGGATCCCTGATCCTCCGTCATCCTCGGGGGGGGACCAGGCCAATATTATCGAATCCGATCTGTTGACAAGGGAAAGATCCAAAGGTGCGCTGGATTCACCCTGCGGGATGACCCAATTCTCTTTTGAAGGGAGGGATTCACCGATCCTGTTCCATGTTGTGATATAGTAGGTGTAGTTCAATCCATTTACCACATCTGAGTCATAGTACTGGAGCTTGACAATGTCCAGGTCGATCATTGTGGTATTTTCTCCCTCTGGTTCCTTGTATATCCTGTATCCCTCAAGGAAGTAGGAACCATCGAATACCGGAGGCTCCCATGATAACTTGACCCACCCGTTCCCTCTGACAACCTGGAAGAACTGAGGAGGAGTGGGTTTTGAGGCGGCCTGTGATCCGAGGATCTCGGTCGGTAGGCTGCTGCCTACACCATTTACCGCACAGACCATGTAGAAGTATCTCTTCCCCATTTCAAGGTCGGTATCATTGAAGTAGAGGTCAGTTGTCAATGAATTGACTATTTTTAATTCATCCTCGGCAAGCCCTTTGTAGATCGAGTATCCCTTAATTGACATACCACCATCGGTTGCAGGTAAGTTCCATGTGATGTTCAGGTAGGCATCGCCCTGTTCAAGTGAGAAATTCCGGGGGATCCCTGGTGGTAGTGACATGTCGAAATCCATTAGAAAGATATCGTTCCAGTCCGTCATTTTATTGTCCCATGCATCATCTGTAACAGGGAATTTACTGGAACCGGTGGCACCGGAGACAACGACCCTTCGTTCACTGACAAGGAATATATTCTGTCCGATATCCTCGGGATATCCGATCCCGGTGGTTCCTCCGATCACCGTTGAATAGATCAGTTCATCCGCATCCTTGCTTAGTTTGACTATGATCAGATCGGGATCATCTTGACTTGTGTCCTCCTTGTTGGTCACCACTGTGGGGAAATCATCTGACCATGTCTCACCAGTGATGATGATATTGCCATCATCGTCAAGATCGATGCCCTTGGCACTATCAGAATCCGATCCACCCAAAAGGGTGGAAACGAATAGAGATGAACCGGTAGGATCGAAGGCAGTGACAAAGAGGTCTGACCATCCATTGATCTCGGTCTGGTATGCGCCATCGGTCGTTGGGAAATCGAAAGAACCTGTATCACCTACCACATATGCTCTACCGGATCCGTCCACCTTAAGGTCATATCCGCTTTGATAATCGCTACCCCCGAGGAAGGTCGAATATACCATTGAGGAGGTCTTGATATTGAACTTGAAAACGAAAAGTGAGGACCAGGAATCCATTGAAGTATCGTATGCCCCTTTGGTCAATGGGAAATCGTAGGAACTGGTAGATCCAAAAACATACACAAATCCCTCGCTATCAAGATCCAGACCATTTGCAGTATCCCAATCGGATCCGCCGATGTAGGTTGAATATAATAGTTCGGACCCGAAAGGATCAAGCTTGACAAGAACCACTTTTCCGCTCCTCCACTTCCATTCCTCCTCTCCCGTCTCGTTGTTGTATTTATCGAAGGCATCATCGGTAAGTGGAAAATTCCCGGACCATGATGTTGCTGTGATGAACAGATTTCCGGACCCATCCACCTTGATACTTCCCTGATTGTCCATTGATTCAGACTCATTTCCACCTATGTATGTGGAGTACTGGAGTCTGGATCCGGTCGAATCAAGTTTCACAGCTACAAGGTCCGCCATGCTCCCGTTCAAGGTCTCGTTGAAAGCATCCCTTGTTGTGGGGAAATTGGTTGAATCCGAATGACCGGCAATGTAGGCGTTTCCACTTTCGTCAATGTCTATTGATGAGATTTCATCCCATCTGTTACCACCAATGTAAGTGGAATATATTGGTGATGACCCGTCTGGGCGTATCTTCATCACGTAACCGTCCATTTCCCCAGCGCTCCTTGTGCTGTAAGCACCAGTTGTCGTGGGAAAATCGAAGGAATAGGTGCTTCCGGCAAGATAGCAGGCTCCGGAGCCATCCATGGCCATGTCCACCTCATATTCACTATCTGTTCCTCCTATGAAGGTGGCGTAGATGATCGGGTCGATCACGATGGTTTTGGAGGAATCCCTTCCAGATAATTGGTAGCCAATGGACCCATCCGTATTCATGTGGAAGTCGGTGTCCACCTCTTTATAGGTGGGATCGATGTAGAAGGACCTGAGACCACCGTCGATAAGGTTTGTCCCGTGAGATGTTGTCATTATGAGACAATCATCCATCGAACTGACGGATTCCAGACCGGTCAATTGGAATCTGATGTTGTCCGTATCCACCCAGGGATCCACCACAAATTCGTATTTGATATGTACATCACTGGAATCGTAAACAAGGTCGATCCCATCCCATATATCTTCATAAATGACCTTGCGGTATGATGCAAGGTTCGTTCCCCAGCTCGAAGGATCGTTCCCGTAGAAGATATTGGTGGGATAGGGAAGTTTGTCTAATCCTCTCGGATGAACCTCTTCAGTGTCCAGAAGATCCATTCTTATTACAGTTCCCTGTACGATCTGTTCCTCCAGATCAACAGGTCCGACCTCATTTTCATTCTCCGGTCCTTCTTTCACATTGAAAAGGATGAAATCGGAACCAAAAGCGATATGGCCGAAGGAGGTCCTTGAAGCGAAATGTATATCCTTGTCCCATTGACCTCCGTTCTCGATAAATGGATCCGCAGCCTGTTCATCGATCATTTCAGGATTGCCATAGTTGTTCAGGGCAACTGTTCCGTCAATTGATCCAATACAGTAACCCTCGACCATGATCATGGCCGAGACCGTCATCATCAATCCTGCCAGCAGGAAGACTCCTGCCATGTTCATTTTCCTACTTTCTTCTCTCAAGGTATCACTTCCAACAAAACCTCATCCGTTCGGTTGGAATATAATGCCCCTGGTACGCCTCAGTAACAATTATTAAACTGTATTGGTAGGGTTGTCGTACTAAGATCCGATCATTGAGTGAGGATCATTTTCAAGAGCTTGAGAACCTCGATCCTTGTTCTGTGACGAAGCAATGTGTTTCTCTTCCATCTTTCTCAATTACAAGAACACCTAAGTCCCGCAGGAACCTGACGTGGTAATTGATGACCACCTTGCTCTTTCCTATGAGCCTGGATATTTCTATCTGGGAGATGCCAGGCTCATCCTTTATGGTATCCAGGATCAAACTCTGGAGGTCGCTCAACCTTAACCGCATCTCCACCTTCTCATCAAAGAGGAAGAATCTCCGATACATTCCATCTTGATGTGATTTGATCAATTCCTCCTTTTCAAGTCTGTTGATGTGGTACGATGCGACACCAGGTTTCAGGTCCAGTTCTCTCATCAGCGCCGTAAAGTGTATACCAGGAGTATCACGGACGAGTTCGTAGATCAACCTCCTCCTGACATTGTTGATCTTGACAGCCCTATTGATCCTCTGGTATAGGACCGATCCAAGGAACAGGGTAATCACACCTATAATGATAATGATCGGGAGGGATCGGGCAAGGTCCAAGCCATTATCAGGTGATCTCGGTGCAGAGGGGAGGTCCTCACTTTTAATGGATGGTCCACCGATCCCAACAAAAGAAATTTGTGGAAGATCGGTTTCATTGTAATATGCCCAATCCATGGATAAATTGTAGAAAAATATTCGTTTCCCATAACCAAGGACACCCTTTACGGACATGATCGATATCTTTGAGATATCATCATTGTTCATACCTTTGATGAATCCGATCTCTATCAGATGGTCCAGGGAAGACCTCATAATCCCATTCCAATCGATGGAATCCGGATCATAGTCCGGAGAGGTCTCGATCATAAGAACCTCCAGGGAGAACTCCGATCTTGATGAGTTCTCCCAGAAAGTGGGTGATCCTCCAAATAATCCAAGCAACTCAATTACCTTATCCTTGACAACCGGCTCAGGTGAACTGCCTGTTATCTCTACCTCCGCTGATGGGTTGCTGGAATTCTCCGGTACCTCAGGATCTTTTGTTTGATGGACGGATATCCTGTTAGATCCATACATGATCTCGAAGTTGATGAAATTGGAATCGTAACTGATCTGGATATCAGAGAAACCCAGTTCTCTAATGTTTTCATCCAAGGAAGGGTCCAGATTACCACTGTAATTCAATTCCTGGGAAAAGATCGTTCTATTGCTTTTCACAAAGACTGTCTGTCCAGGGGCGATTATCGATAACGAGAAACCTCCCATAGGTTGATCGAATCCCCCTAATTTGAGATCGTCTGTGTAATTCTCCCATCTTATCACCATTCCCATTTCGGGATCCGTCGGGTGCCTCATCAGGTAGATGTTGGATAATGAAGAGTCGAGGGATACCTCCTCCATGGAAGGTGGTTCTTCTTCTGAAAAAATAGTGGCATCTCCTTTCTGGACAAGTTCGTCAAGGACGGAAGTGTCGAAATCGAGTCCAGGATCATTGAGGAAGACCTCAACCCCGATCTCCGATGGGTCGGTAAGATCGCTCTCTTCCTTGGAACGGACAGGTTCAGAGATCAGGATCGATGAGATAAGAATGATTAAAATGAGAAGTAAATGTAGTCGCCCGGTATGGGAGTTCATATGTACCAATATTATTTTACTGATATCATAAAGGATTTGGAACGGTTTTCTTACTACTACTTAAGTATTACGTATTCTAATTGAAATTAATAATCTGTTTTAAAAATTTGATTATACTCGTAGATCACTTTCGTCGATTATTCATTGATACGTGATCTCGAGGTCCAGCTGAACGGAGCGTCAATTAAAAATTACCGTTCAGCGGACCTTTTTTTCAACTTCAATTGAAAAATGAGCCCTGAAAAAAAGGTAGCGGGGAATAGATTTGAACTATTGATCTTCGGGTTATGAGCCCGACGGGATATCCTGGCTACCCCACCCCGCTATCATCTGGACCTGCTTCCCTGCATGACACGGATTCAAAGATATTAAACCGGTATCCCAGGCGCAATCGAGGATAAGATGAGGTTATAGATAAACCTTGTGAAAAACAATATTTTCAGATATTTTGCCAATGAACGGTAATAGGTCCTTCTTTCCGTCAAGATTGAAATATTCCCCATGCAATAGGGATTCGGGTCTGGACATGAAAAAGACGGTCGTGGTCATTGGTATCATCATCCTTTTCTCATGCTACATTCCCGTGATGGATGTGGTCTCCATCCATGACCTGGATGGTTATGATGAACCTATAGGTGACCATTCAAGGAACATCTCTCTGGACCCGGACTGGGGACCTCCTGGAGAAGGTGTGCTCGATATCGAGGGGGAGGTCCTCTACGTTCCTTTCTTCCAATACAAAGGAGGGGATTTTGCCCTTGCTGCAAAGTCCCCCGGTTCAACAACTCCAAAGATAATACTAACATCATCTTCCGAAGACAGGACCCTGATCGCTCCAATTTTCCTTGGAAAGGGACTCCTCCGTTCAAGCGGAGAAATGGATCTGATACTGAGGGACAGCAGCGGCAATATCTACGGGGTCCTCCTTGACCATGATATCGATCCACCCATTGCCCTGGGGCCGTCCAGTCTCATCTATACCGGGATCGTGGGCAGGATCGCATTGGGAGATGTTACAGGGGACGATATTGATGATATCCTTCACCTCGATCCCGATGGGAACACCATGGAATTCTTCGAGGGACCTCATCCTTCCGCTCAGGGAAGGGCTGAACTGAACCTCCCCTTGGCAATGGACGAGATCATTTCTGGTATGGACCTTACCGGGGATGGGATCTCCGAGATCATCCTCTGGGTGAATGAGGATGATAATTCCACCCTGATGATCTATCATGGTCTGACGCTGACACCTCTGGCAGTTCTGAACTATGGTAGGAATATTTTTGGTATATCTCATGGTGACATCGACGGCAGCGGGATCGATGACCTGTTCATGATCACCTCTGATGGGCATCCTGACCCTGGGATGGTGGTCCTGTTCGGAGAGGATCTGGATTTCGATACTGACATTTCCTTAGAGGGGCTTGAAATTACATGGAACGGCACATTCACAATGGGAATGGAAGACCTCCTTGCCCTCAGGGATATCAACGGGGACGGAAAAGATGACTTGATGATAGGATCGCCCTTTTACGATGGTGGTAAGGGCATGTTCACTGTAAGATACGGTGGTGGACGATTCTGGGAACGGAGCAATTCAACCCGGGAGTTCATGCCTGATGCAAGTTATCTTGGTGAGGATATCCATGATAGTCTGGGAAAAGGACTTCTTATCGTGGACGACCATGATGGCGATCTCCTGCCGGACATTTTTTTGAACTCAGGTGTCGGATTGAAACAGCTTGAAATGCCTGAAAATATCCTTCCCTTCGCCATACAGACAGCAAGATTCACCTTTGAAGGAGGGTCCACGGAGAGGATCACAGCTCAGGAAGGTGACAGGGTCGATATCCTCTGCACAGCTGCCGGGGGAAACCTGGGAGAGAGAGATATCATAAAGGCACAGGTCCGGACGGCAAGGACAGAAAAGCCGACCTCTTCCTGGGTTTTTCTGATAGAGGATGGTAATTCATCAGGGAATTATAGAGGGACCCTGATGCTCAGATCCGCTTCTGTCCCAGGAAGGTCACTGGGTGTGGTCCAGAATGATATCGTGAAGCTGTCGGTCCTTGGTCTGAATGGTACGGACCTTCTCGTAAAGGGTGTAAATGGCCAGCAGGACCCTCCATATTTTATCCGTGGAGAGACCGAGATCGAGATGATGGAGGATTCCGATCTGGACACCCTTTTGACCTTCATCGATCCGGACGGAGATGTGATCGAGCTATCTCAAAGCATGGCACCTGTCTGGCTTTCCTTCGAAGGTCCTCGATCCGTAGGTGGGACCATTCAGTACAGAATGTATGGAATGCCGGACAATGGATATGTGGGTTGGAACAATTTTACAGTAACGGCGACCTCGGGGGGATGGGGATCGGATGTTCAGATATCCATCTACGTCAAGAACCGAGTCCCGATCATAAAGACAGGAACTACTCCCAGAAAAATAGAAGAAGGGTCTGTTTACAAAGCTGTATTCGAACTGGACGAGACCGGTGGAAATATAGTAAGAGAGTTATCATCGAGCGGTCCCTCCGAGATAGATTGGTTGGATATCTCGGACAACGGTATCGTTTCGGGAGTTCCCGAGAATCGTCATGTCGGGAACTGGACCTTCAACCTGACCCTGGATGATGGGAATGGAGGTATCGACTGGTACCTGTGGGATGTAGAGGTCATCAATATGGCACCGGATCTGATAATGCCAGAGATCAACAGCTGTATGGAAAAGGTCCCACTGGAACTGGATTTCAACACTCTTTACGAAGGGGATGGTCTCACCGGATATGTTATATCAATTTCCTCATCCACGGAAGCGGTTATCAATTCAGATGGGATCCTGGAACTGGTTCCGGATATCACATCAACCAAGGTCTTGATGATCGATGTATGGGTTACCGATGGAAATGGTGCTTCGACCAATGCTACACTGAAGCTGGACATCATAAATTCCCCTGCAAAACTTCTCAACCCGGACATCCTTCCGGACCTATTGATCGCCGGCACCGAGTATTCATTCGATCTGGAATCGGACGAGGAAGGTGAAATGGAGGGTTCCATCCCCCGATTCCACTATTCCTTCTCTCCTGATCCGATCATCGGTCCGGATGGAGATAGGAATACTGATGGATCGATCAGTATCAGGCCCTGGAACCTGGATGCTGGCAACCATTCGATCAGTATCGAGCTCCAGGACTGGAACGATCCGGAACCTGCCGCATATATCTGGAACTTCACTGTCATCGAGGGATCGGATTTCAAGGACCCTTATGTGGAGATCCATGTCAAGGGTAGAAAAGGTTCCAAGCTGGTGGTGGACCTGGAATATGGTGGGGGCCTTCCCTTTTCAAGGATAGGTGTATCCGTAACAGATGGTATCTCCAACTTCGGTACAGGCAGCATGTTCGATCTCGAAAAGGGTGGTCCGGTTGAGGTGGAGGTCTCATTGTTCAGTGGTCCGGTTATCGTTTATGCTAATTGTACTATCAACAATACACAACATTCAACTAGGTCCCTTTCCTCCAATATCTCGATAGACCTCAGGTCTGTGGATCGGATCGAGGAGGCAAACGGTATCTCGCCGATGTTGCTGTCCCTCATTATCCTTATTTTGATCATCATGATCGCATTTGTGATCCTGTCACTATTTCTGGAGAGGACCTCATTCCCGATCCAGTCCGCATTGTTCAAGGGAGGCAATGTCAAAGAAGAGCAGGTCCTTGCAATTATCCAGGATCGGCCGGGAATAGGTTTCAGGGAGCTATCAGGGGAGAAGGGGATATCGAGAAAGGATCTGATCGCAACGATCGACCATCTCGAAAGGAAAGGAATGGCTAGGGCCGTTATCGATGGACATATGGTCAGGTTCCTTCCGATGATGGGTGCATTCGTTGAAGGACCCCTGGCACTCAACAGGTATCAGGAGAGAATCCTTAACATTATCCTGAAAGGGGGAAGATTGACGATCAATGAGATCTCCGAAGCATCAGGCTATTCCATGCGAAAAGTCGAAAGGGAGATGAAAATGCTGGAGCTGAAAGGCTCACTTACCATTAAGAACACTGAGAATGGGCCGCAATATTATCTTAACAGAAGGCAGAGGATGAGAGTTCAAAGGGACAGATGAAAGGATTCACTCATTATCTTCTAAAATGTCCTTGGCAATGTTCTCCAAGAGCTCTTCCAGGGTATTGGTCTTGTATTCCCTAATGGGTTTTTCCTTGGACGTGTGAGCGAGTATTTTTGCAAGGAAATAACTTGTTCCCTGGAATATCTCTATATCGTAGATGGTATCGGACATGTTCCTTCCCTCTTTCCTGCCTTTTCCTTCAAATATTGATGGTGCGGTGGAGGTGACTTGAACACCCGACCTTCTGATCTTCAGTCAGACGCTCTCCCAGCTGAGCTACCACCGCATCACTTAGCAAAGCGGGATATCCATTCCCCATATAAAAAATATGCTTCGGTAAAAATTTAATTAATATATCGGAGTTAGTCGGCCAGGTGTATTGTTGGTATCATACGATCATAATACAGCATCCGATTCCAAAAGGGTGGATCTCCTTAGGAAATTGGAAAATCCAATGGGGTTCATTGGAGAGAGCACTCTTTCCCATATCTATCATGATGGAAAATGGATGCGGGTCTCCGAGATCATTCAGTATGCGAAAACCGGTCCATCGGAAAAGGATAAGGTCCTTTCTTCCCTGGGTGAAAGGTTGCATGATATCAGGACGAAGATGAGGTCCTCCGGTCTTTCATCAGATGAGGCAGTATCACTCTTTGAAGAGGGGATAACCGTCAAGAAAGCGATCTACATCTTAAGGAACGATGTTGCTCCTGACGGTGACCATTCCGATACCAGAAGATGGTTGAACTATGGTAGGTCCATAAGTTGATCAGAGGAACCAGTTCCGCAGATCTTGGAATTCCCTTGATACCTTGGAAAGGTCCATTTCATGGCCGACACCGGTACCACCACAGAATGTACAGTTGCCGGTCCCCCTGCATTCTGAACAATGGCCGTAACCATCACAGTAAGAACATTCCTTTGAACCCTTACATCTGATACATTGTCCGGATCCCTTGCAGTGGTTGCATTCGTCTGACCTGGTCCCTTTGCAGGTGGGACATGAACCGAACCCTCCACAGTAGGAGCATTTCTTGGTCCCTCTGCACATGATGCAGATGCCCGTACCTCCGCATTCTCTGCACTTATGGTTGCCTCTGCAATGGGAGCATCTTCCAGTTTCCCTGGCCAGACCAATTTCCATCAGGTCCTCCCAGGCCTCGGAACCCCTTCCCATCCTCATTTTAGTGGCAGCCATGAGGAACCAGGCATCCATATCTCCTGGATTCTGCTTTACAATGTCAGCGAACTTATCCAAAGCCTTTCGAAAGTTCTTGCTATCCATCTCTTCAAGACCGGAGCGCATTGTCGATCGCAGGGCAGAGGCAGAGGGAAGCTTCTGCTGACATTTGGCACAGTACAGCTCCCTTTCTCTGTTCTCTTCCCCACATTGGGGACATTTGAGCATTTGAAATCACCTGAGCTTCAGCGTATGAATTGGACGCCGTATCGCTCTTCCCTTCTGGTGTATCCTCTCTCCTTCTCTCCGAATGATCCTACGGTCTTTCCGGAGATCTGTTCGGATGTGACACCCACCAGAACGAGCATGACCCTTATTGCTCCCTTGAGCTCAGGGTCTATATAGGCACCCCAGATTATCGAGGCGTTGCGGTTTATCCTTTCATTTATGTAATCGGCAACCGCCTCTGCCTCGGTGACGGTCATGTCCTCGCCACCTGTAACGCAGATGAGGGCACCATTTGCAGATGAGATGTCATATTCCAGGAGGGGAGAGTTGATGGCTTCTTCCACAGCTCTTGTTGCCTTCTCGTTCCCGTCATCGGATTCACCGATACCGATCACAGCAACACCGCCTCCTTTCATAATGGTCTTGAGATCTGCGAAATCCAGATTCACAAGACCCACCTTGGTCACCATCTCGGTAATCCCTTTTATGGCCTTCATTAGGATCTCATCTGCCACCTTGAATGCAGCATTTAGAGGAAGTCTTGGAACAAGTTCAAGCAGTTTGTCATTCGGAATAACGATCACTGTATCGGAATTCTCCTCAAGTTCTGCGAGGCCCCATTCAGCGTTCTCCATCCTGGATTCTCCCTCACCCTGGAATGGCTTGGTAACAACTGCTATGGTAAGGGCCCCCATCTGTTTCGAGATCTCTGCTATGACCGGTGCGGTACCGGTTCCAGTTCCGCCACCCATGCCGGCAGTGACGAAGACCATGTCCGCTCCCATGAGCGCCGCTCTGATCTCTTCTTCAGCTTCCAAGGCGGATTCCTTACCTATCTTGGGATTTGCCCCGGCACCCAGACCTCTTGTTGTCCTTTTACCAACAAGGATCTTGTGTGGTGCATGAATGGTAAGTAGATGCTGAGCATCTGAGTTGACTGCATAGAGGTCAGCACCGATTATGCCTTCTTCCACAATCCTGTTGATGGTGTTTGAACCACCTCCTCCGCAGCCAACGATCTTGATATTGGTCCTGAGGGTGGAGAGTATCCTCCTTAGCTCCTCATCCTCGGGATTCGACTCCACCTGGACGGGCGATTCCCTGACCTCAATTTCCCTCTCGGACTTCTCGTCATACTGAACTTTCTTATCGTATTTGTTCATGTATTCGTTTATGATGGATTTGAATCCCACAGCCATTCCTCCAGTGAGTGCTCTCC
Organism: Thermoplasmatota archaeon; assembly: GCA_965234725.1. Taxonomy (GTDB): domain Archaea; phylum Thermoplasmatota; class Penumbrarchaeia; order Penumbrarchaeales; family Penumbrarchaeaceae; genus Penumbrarchaeum; species Penumbrarchaeum helgolandense. The sequence goes on from CBDDUX010000026.1 coordinate 13,135, forward strand.
TATGTCCTTCTAGGGGACCTAGAAATACCCCCGACCCACCATTGCCATTTCATATTATATATGTTTTGTAACCTCATCGAAAGTATTCTGGACGATCATTGATGAAATTGACATCGGTTCGATCCTTTTCATCCCTTCGATCGGCCAATTCTATTATTGGGATGATCCCTATTTTTATGGGAAATTATTAATAACCCTTGATAAAGAAAGGTTTTTTTTCAAAATGGATATATAATGTAGCGGTGAATTGTCGACTGCTTTGGGATTAGGAAAGGGAATTACCACGTGATGGATATCCTTTTCGATCTGTGTTCAAAGCAGGGGACCCATTTAGTCACTCCGTGTCCCCTTGAGATCTGACATACCCTGAAACCCGGTTCGGGGCCAGATCAGGCCCCGGACACTTCTTCTGTATCTCTGGGAAGAGTGGTCCTGTTTCAATTCATCCAAGAGTTAAATATCACTTTCACGATATCTTAGCATGGAAGGTCCCGAGAAGGTCTGCAAACCCAAGGGTGACTGCAAATACGAGGTTGTAATGGATGAGTGTCCGCCCCCAAGGAGGGATCCCTGGGATATATATTTCATGAAGATCGCAAAACAGGTGGCATCAAGGGGGACATGCTCCAGAAAGCATGTTGGATGCGTTATCGTCAGGGACAGGACGATCCTGGCCACCGGTTACAACGGGTCCATAAGGGGAATGCCCCACTGTGATGAGGTGGGACATATGATGGAAAGCGGTCACTGCACTCGTACCGCTCATGCAGAGCAGAACGCCATTGCTCAAGCGGCCAGACATGGCATATCAGTGATGGGAGGAGACCTTTACGTCACAGTTTCACCATGCTGGAACTGCTTCAAGATAATCGCAAATGCTGGGATAGAGCGGCTTGTTTTCGGTGAGTTCTACAGAGATGACAGGATATTCGATGCCGCAGAACATATCGGCCTGGAACTTGTCCATCTAACAGAAAATGGTGAGCTTAAGGTCTTCGTGAAAGGATCATGATCACATGGAGGACCAATAGCATCAGATCTTGAGGTCCTTGCTTTCCAATCTTAGCTTTCCCAGTTCCTTTCTTGCCCTTTCCACCAGTGGTTTGGAGTTCCTGTAGTACTCATTGATCACGTTTGCGACCTCCTGGTAGTTGGTCATTCCCGAATAGGCAAGCCATCTGATGACATCGGCCCTGTCGTGGATCTCTCCGGTGATCTCTTCCGTCGTCATCCCTTCCCGGTCCATTATCTTCTCATAGAGATTGGAATGTCCGGAGAACCTGAACTCATCCTTGGCCGGATTCCAGGTATATACCTTGTTGGAGATGATCTCCTGTGAGACAGGGTCCTGGCCAACGACCTCGACAAGATCCTTGATCCTTCTTGTCCTCTTGTTCTTGACCCTTACCTGGGCCTGTAGAACGACCAGATTAAGACCAAGAATGAGGATCCTTGGAATATTTATTGGAGGGTTTTCCAGCCTGTGGACAATGGCCGAAACCGAATCAGCGTGGATCGTGGCGTATGTGACCTGTCCGGTCGCCATGGCCTGGAATACTGCCATGGTCTCCTTGCCTCTTACCTCGCCCACGATCATATATTCAGGCCTCTGTCTCAAGGCTGCCACAAGCAGAGTGTACATGTCGATGGATTGACCTGTGGTCTCTCCCTTCTTCTCCCTGGTGAGACCGGCGATCCAGTTCATATGAGGAAGCTGCATCTCCCTGGTATCCTCGATGGTTATGATCTTCGAAGATGGAGGAATGAAGTGGGAGATAGCGTTAAGGGTCGTGGTCTTACCTGAGGCCGTTCCCCCGGAAACCATCATTGTATCACCGTACTGGACGGCCAGCCATAGGTGGGCTGCCATCTCGGGTGAAAGTGTCTTGAAGAGGACCAGATTGATCATGGTCAGGGGGTCCTCCTTGAACTTCCTGATGGTGAATGAGGATCCCTTTGTGGTGATCTCCTTCCCGAACGTTGCGTTCAGCCTGGAACCGTCAGGAAGTGTGGCATCGAGTATCGGATGCATGATGGAGATATGCTTTCCTGATCTCTGGGCAAGGTTCACAACGAACTCATCAAGGTTCTTTTCGTCCTCGAAGACCACGTTGGTCATTGTGTTCTTGTACTTCCTGTGAAAAACGAAGATCGGAATATCTGTCCCATCACAGGATACGTCCTCCATATCCAGGTCTTCCATCATTACCTGGATCTTGCCGTATCCGAGGAAATAGCACGTCAGATAATAGAAGATCTTCTCGAAGGAATCTATCTCCAGGTGCTTTCCGGCCTGTGCAAGGAACTTCCTCATCTGGTTGCGGAGCCTCATCTCGTTCTCGATATCATCAGCCGAGGTCCTGTCCACATCGATGTTCTTCTCCAGCGTCATCTTCAGGTAATCGTGGAGGTACTTCTCCTCCTCATTCAGAGGAGGTTCGATGGCTTCATACAGGATGTCCTTGGTCCTCTGGTTTCGGAGCATTCTTGTGAAGGAATAATTATCCCTCACGGGTTTGAGTTCTTCGACCTGCTCCCATTCCCTCTCATCGAACTGAGGGATCTCATAGAGTATGGTTCCTTTGAGGTTCTCGTTGTCCTGCTTCCTTCTCATATAACGGAACCTCTCCATGGGCTTCATCTCTTCAAGGATCTCTGGGTCGAACTCCTGCTCCTTTGCCTTTTTTACAACCTTCCCGCCTCCGGAGAAGAGCCATTTCACATCAAGAATGGACCTTTTCTTTCCGGTCTTGGTATCCTTCAAGACCACGTCTTCCTTGTCCATTGATATGAGCTCTGAGGATACCTCCTCCTCGGTTTCTGTCTCTATCTCCCCTTCCTTTGCAGGTTCCGCAGCCCCTTCCATGGATTACACCCTCTTTTTTCCAAATAAATACGAACAGTACAGCTGGTCGTGCGAATAGCCGATGGTGATTATTTAATTGTTGTCTCAGAATCCTCCATGAGGGATATTATGTCCTTCGGGATGCCCTGGGATGGCCATTGATTTGAAAGGGACCTTTGATGGTTTTGAAAATTATCATAAGATATACATTGTCAGAAAACAAGGTCCTTTGTGGACCCTGTGGCCTTCCAAAGCTCCCTGAGACCCTTCTTGAACATCTCCGGGTCCTCCGTGATTATCCTGTCGACGATAGCATCCATGCCCTGGGCATATCCCACCTCGTGTGTGGTGTAGGACCATCCGGATGTCTTGGCAAGGTCCAGATGCTTGACGAATGCGAATTTTGCAGCCTTCAGCTTGATGTCATCACCCGTGAAGGAGGCCAGGACCTTGGATGCTCCTGGTTCGCCCCTCACCAAATAGGAAACCGCGCACTCGTAGGCGAATTCGACCATCCTTGGTGGGTTCTTTGGTTTCGGGAGAAGTTCCCTGATCCGTTTCTCCTCGAGAGTGAACCTCGCCTCGTCAATGACGGTCAAGGGCTGGAATCTCGGTACCGGATACTCTTTGAAGATCCTGGATGATATCTCCTTGTCCTTGACAATGTCTAATAAAAGGCTCTCCCCGACAGCTCCCCAGAATGGTGCCATGATCTTGTTCGGACTGGGGTCATCTGATAATATTGGTCCCTCGGCCAGTTCCAGGAACCTTTTCACGATCTCAAGTTCCCTACCGGTAAGTTTCAATTTATCCAGCATTTCCGATGTGGAGTTTCCATAGCATGTGTTACCGATGATATATACGGTCTTCCCTATCTCCTTCAATCTCGCCTCGTATTCGGCCCTTTCCTTCTCAATGAGCCTGTGGTCCATCATCTTACCCTCGAGATAATTATCGACATTGGTAGGAGGTTTTACCTTGCCCAACCTCTCGAGGAAACCCATTTTCTCTTCCTCTTTCGGAGGAGGTTTGCAAGGGCAGGTTGGCCCTCTATTGCAGATAGGATTGACGATCACATCCACCTTGAAATGTTTGGAGATCCTGTCGCTTGCCATATACGAAGCGCATGTGGCATAGATATTGTCCTCGTTCTGCAAGGTATGGGTGAGGGACCTTGACATATCCAGACCCGCAGGGACCCATCTAACGACCAGGTAGGGTTCTTTCAATGGTTCCCTTTTCTCGACCTTTGCAGCATCTTGGTCCCTTGAATGGATCACATTGCCAGTTCGTTTCATGTCCTTACCAAGTCTCTTCGGTAGCGGATCGAGGACCTCAGGCGGAGGTGTAGGATCAGACCCGGTACAGATCACCTCATCTTCGGTAATGAACATGAAAAGCTTCTTCTTCTTGACCTCTTCCAGGTATGCCATCATCTTTATTCTGGGGTTGTCATAGTTCTGGACCCCTGCAAGCTTCTCTCTGCTTGTGGAGCCCCTCAGGGCATATCCGATATCCCCGAATGGTGACTTCAGCACTGCCAGGTACTGGATCTTTTCTTCATGGTTCAGTAGCAATGTGGCCGCATATGCCCTTGCAAGTCGGTCGCCCTTCTTGGCAGCTTTTTCAAGAGCGCTCTTGTTGTCCTTCTGACCCTGGATCTCCCTCAATCTTTTTTCCAGACTTTTGAAATAGGGTACATTGACAGAACATTTCGGAAGTGCTAGTGTAGGGTCCTGGGCCAGCCTCTTTGCTTTTCGTTTCAGCTCTTTTTCGAGCCCCCTGGAAGCTGTCTTCGCCCCGGTCCTGACCTTGAAGTTCTTCTTCCTCCCCACCGAACTCATGGGACATGAGTACGACTTCCCCTATTTCAAACTGACCGTTATCACCAGGTTATGGGAACTAGGGTAAAGGTTATATCCTGGTTATTGGATCCAATAACTGAGTAATATGGACATACCGGATATCATTGTGGTCGAGGAATTGCTTCCTGAGGTCAGGAGGAGTATAGCCAGGTCCCTTCATGGATTGGAATGGCCTCAGGCAAGGACAGCATCTGTCCTGGGAACCTCACAGGCGATGGTAAGCAGATACCTTAATGAGGAAGGCAGCTGCCCCAGGTCCCTTGAACGATTAAGGGATGTGGTATCAAGGGATCTTCTGGCATCGATCCTCAATGGTGGTGACAGGGAGATAATTTCAGCCAGGTTCTGTTCCATTATCAGGTCCTGTATTTCCGATGGCATGATGTCCGATCGTTTTCGGGAGAGGTTCGGACATGATCCACCCGAGCAATGTCTTGGTAACTTCTCCGGAGGTGGACCAAGGGCAATGGTGCTGGAAGACCTCGCCTCATCTCTTTCACTCATCAAGGGAAAGGACCTTGGACCTCTCGTTCCGGCGATAAAGGTCAATATTGCACAGGCTGTGGAAGAGGCGATCTCAAAGGATGATGTGGCCTCATTTCCGGGAAGGTTGATGGACCGCTCCGGAACGATCACAGGGGCGCTTCCTCCGGAGTTCGGTGCATCGAACCATCTGGCCCAGATCCTTCTATGGGCGATGGAGGGACATCGAGAGATCAGAGCTGCGACGAACCTGGCACATACCCACGGGATTTCTCATATCCTTGAAGGAAGTGGAGGACTCTTTGTTCTGGATAGGAGCAAGGAGGATATATCAGAGGTTCTCACGGACCCCTCAAGGGGAGAGTTGAGATACCTGTTGGATCCGGGAGATTTCGGGGTTGAACCTTGTTTGTACATATTCGGTCGTAACTCCCAGGATTTGGTCCTGGAGGTCCTTGAGATCATGGGTCGGATGGATACTTTAAATGAGGTGGAATAGAATGAAAGATGATGATGGATCAACTGTCAGGACAGCTGTATCGATCTCCATAACCGTCCTGATATTATTTGCGCTGGTCATCAGTGCTGTGGTATATCTGGAATCAAGGGACAGAGAAGATGGGCATGCGGACCTGGTCATATATTCATATGATTCATTCCAGTCCTGGGGTCTATCGGGTGCTGTCATACCGTTGTTCGAGGAGAAATACGGTCTTAACGTTACTCTTCATACAATGGGCGATACCGGCAATGTACTTGCAAGGCTCGTCCTCGAGAAGGACCGTCACCTGGCAGACCTTGTCATCGGCATTGACAATTCCATGTTCCACCGGGCTTTGGATGAAGACCTACTTCAGACATATGTTCCTACCGGGATCTCAGATGTGGCCAGTGATCTTGTCTTCGACCCTGATGGTTATCTGACTCCTTACGATTATGGTTATCTGGCGATCATCTGTAATGGCGAGATGATGGATGAGAGAGGTCTTCCCTACCCTGATTCACTTCTTGACCTGGCAGACCCTGTTTACAAGGATTCCATAATGTTCACAGACCCCGTCACATCATCAACTGGTTCATCGTTCCTTGTCTGGGCAAGCTCAGTTTCCGGTGAAGATCGAAGCGCATTTTTTAAAAGCCTTTCAAGAAACTCCTTCAATGTGTACGCGACCTGGGATGCAATGTATTCGGCTTTCCATGCAGGTGAAGCACCTTTGGCGATCTCTTACGGGTTGGATACGGCCTCGGAGATGATGTACGCGGAGGATCCTGATTCCGTGACAACAGTTACGATAGTACCCGAGAACGAGGGTTACAGGCAGATAGAGGGGGCAGGGATCGTCAAGGGGTCCGGAAATCGTGAGGCAGCCGAGCTGTTTCTGGAATTCATGCTTTCAGATGATTTTCAATCAAGGGTTGGGAAGAACATCATGCTTCCAGTTGTCGAGGGAACCACTGTGGACAGTTTATTCCTTGAACACGGTTCCTTTGCCAATTCCCATGTTGAACCTGATCAGATCGAGATCATCGAGAACTGGGATGGGTGGCTTTCAGACTGGGAGGATGAATTCAACTGAACGGGGTTGTATCATTTGAATACTAGGTCCATTCTGTCCTACACCGCATATCTACTACCTCTTGCAGCCGTGACTTGTTTCGTTCTTGTTCCCCTTTTCTCCTTGATCCTGGAGGGATTCAGGTCGTCCGATGGATCGATCACATCCACAGAGTTTTGGGATGTTCTTGATGATGGGAGGTCCATCAGGATCATGATCTTCACAATGGAACAGGCATTGATATCGACGGCAGCCACCATCATTCTGGCTGTCCCGGGAGCATATCTACTGAACAGATACAAGTTTCCGGGGAGATCGGCCCTTCTCTCCCTGACCACTGTTCCATTCATATTGCCACCTCTGGTCCTGGCCATTGGTTTCTTTACGCTTTTTGGGACATCTGGCCATATAAATTCATTCATCTCAGAGATCGAGGTCCTGTCCGGACTTGAACTTCCTGCTGTGAATGTCCTGTATTCCATAAAAGGGATCGTGCTGGCCCATGTGTTCCTCAATTTTCCAGTTGCCCTCAGATTGATCTATTCAAGGTTCGAACATCTTGACCCGGACCTTGAAAAGGCCTCCAGGTCACTTGGATCGGGACCTCTGAAGACATTTTTCAGGGTAATGCTCCCCCAAATGAGGTACACATTGATAGCTTCGATATCTCTGGTCTTTACCTTCTGCTTTCTCTCCTTCGGTGTCATACTGGTAATTGGGGGAGGTGCCAACCAGACGATGGAGACCGAGATCTACAGGCAGTTCAGTGGTATGCTTGATTTTTCAAGGGCAGGAATATTCCTCCTGATAGAGACCTTTGTCGTTGCATTTTCCACGGGGGTCTATGTGTGGGCCTCCGGAAGATCCGAGGTCGATCTGGGATACGGTCCCTCCATGGAAGGATCCCAAAACCGGTACGGTCGAATAGGAAAAGCAGGTTTCGTCATTACCCTAATCTACAGTATCATTGTGGTTACGATCATCATTGGCCCGTTGCTATCGGTTGTATGGGAATCCTTGATCTTGGATGGTTCCTTTTCGTTCCATTACTTCGATCAGGTGATATCAAGGGAATTGGATCCATCAATGGGTATATCCCCGCTTGAAGCAGTGTTGAATTCTCTCATATTCGCCTTTCTTTCCTCCATAATATCTGTCCCTGTTTCAATAGGAGTAGGTTACCTATTACATCGGAAGGGTGGAGCTGTAAAGCTCCCAATGGATGTGCTCCTGTTGTTGCCAATAGGGATCTCGACAATAGGACTTGGCTACGGTATGATCAGTGCTTATTCGGGAACATCCTGGGATCCAACTGGAACCTGGTATGTCATAGTGATAGTCCACGTGATGCTATCATATCCGTTCGGTGCCAGGGCGATACATTCCGGTCTATCGTCAATTCCGGAAAACCTTGGAAAGGCCTCCAGGTCCCTTGGGGCAGGACCTATCAGGACATTCCTTTCGGTGGAACTGCCCCTGCTTTCTCCTTCGATCCTTGTTGCGGCCCTGTTCTCTTTCGCGATATCGATCGGTGAGTTTGGAGCTACCTTGATGGTCTCTGCATCCACAAAGTATCTTACCATGCCAGTGGCCCTTTATCGATTTCTTGGAAGCGGAAGACAGTACGGTGCGGCAACGGCCTATGCTTCGATAATGATCCTCATAACCTTCCTCTGTTTCTTCATTATGGACCTTGCGGGAAGGAAGGTCCAGAAAAGGAGTGATGTCGGATGATGCTGGAGATCGCCGGATTGGATTTCTCCTATCGAAAGGGGATGGATATACTCAAAGGTCTGGACCTGAAGGTGGGGGAAGGAGAGATATTTTCCCTTCTGGGAGGGTCCGGAACCGGGAAAACGACCATCCTGAACCTTATCGCCGGATTCGAGAGGCCCGATAGAGGATCGATCATGATAGACGGTGAGGATGTCATCGATGTTCCCCCGGAAAGAAGGAGAGTGGGAATGGTATTCCAGGACCATGCTCTTTTTCCGCACCTTGATGTCAGGAGGAATATCTTATACGGAGCAAAGAGGACCGATAGGGAGAAGCTTCTTTCTGAATTGGTCCGACTGGTCGGCCTTGAAGGAAAAGAGAGAAGGATGCCTTTCTCTCTTTCAGGAGGAGAGCGGCAGAGGGTGGCTCTGGCACGAACTCTGGCCTACTTTCCAAAGTTGGTTCTTCTCGATGAGCCGCTTTCTTCATTGGACCCATCACTTCGTGTATCCCTCAGGAAAGAATTGAGGACGATCCTCAAGGAAAGGGGTGTAACTTCGATACATGTCACACATGATCAGACTGATGCCATGGCGATATCGGATAGGATCGGGATATTGGACAGAGGAAATGTCGAAGAAGAGGGAACTCCCCGGAAATTGTATGACAGACCGGTGAACTCATCGACAGCGAGGTTCATGGGAATAGAGAATATTTTTTCGGTAAAGTATGATGGTGGATCCCTTGTAACTCCCTTCGGAAGGATCCCATGGAAGGGAAAGGTCCCTGAACTGATGGGGGTCAGGTCTGAAAGACTGAAGGCCTCAGGACCTGGACATGTTTTCAAAGCAAAGGTCCTTTCAACCGAGTTCAGGGGAAGGGACCTTCATCTGGTCCTTGATGTGGGAGGGGTGAGGATGGAGGCTCTGGTGGATCCTGTGAATATATCAATGGATCATATGGACCTCCGGGTCCATCCCGAAGACCTGATCCCCCTTGAGAACTTCTAATACGATTCACTATCTCTTGAAATAGACCTGAATCGTTTTTTTCTGTGCAGCCCTCAATGTATACGAGATATAGGCTGTTGAAACACTCAGTTTCCTTGCAAGTTCCCTTACCCCTGCTCTTTTTGGAAAATCATAATAGCCGGATTCCAGAGCGGTCCTTAAGACCAGCTCCTGGTCTTTGGTCAAAGAGGCATGGTCCTTGTAGTCAGATATCCTGACGACCCTTGTCCCCATCCCTGCTTCCTCAAGGCGTGTTATCAGATTGTCCAGAGCCTCCCTATTGTCATGGACCACACTCCATTCCGCCCAACCATCATCCCGGATCTTGGCCGAGAGGAGGAATGCTTCCGCCTGGGCCAGGGCTCTGCACCCCAGACAGGATGAGGTGCCAACTATCATCTTGACCTTGGTCCCCTCGTTCCTGGATATGGAGACGAAATCAATGTCATTCATATTCTTCATGGAAGATTCGATATCTCCCGGGTCCACCCCGTTCAGTTCAATGTCGACAAGGTCCTGGACACCTTCATTTTTATTCTCCAGAGGTATGGTATCAAGAAGGGTAACCCCGATTGGGAATATATCCTTCAATCTGCTTATCCAGCATTTGGTCAGGTCCACGTGGAGAATCATCTCGTACAAGGGTCACACCATTTTAGATTGGGGGAATGGCATCATTCCTTTATCCGATTTTTGTCCTTTTTCCGATAATTGAAAAGGAACTTCCAGGACCAAGGTTCGAATCTCTTACGTCGATTACAATCTGATAAACTGATCCCGATTATAAGATGAATAGAAGAAAAGTGCTCCCATCGGGAGGGGGAGCAGGTTGGATCAGATACGCATCTTCAACACCTGCGACCCCTAAGATGAAAAACGGTTGAGACCTACCACCATCATTTTTCATCGGAATTCGATTCCGCAAAATTTTCAATTTTGCTCAGGTTGAGTGTCGTCTATCGTCAATTCTGAAATCACGATGCTCAACCACCCAAGGGTTCGAATCCCTATCGTTGATCACAATCTGATAAACTGATCCCGATTATAAGATGAATAGAAGAAAAGTGCTCCCATCGGGATTCGAACCCGAGTCACCGGCTCGAAAGGCCGGAATGATTGGCCGGTCTACACTATGGGAGCATTGGTCACTCGTGGGGAGAAAACAACGTCATATTTAAGATTGCACCTTGGATGATCCCCGATATTCTCAAACGAAAAGAATAAGGATTGACCTCTTAAATAAAACAATTTTGATATAATCAACAATCCTCATACACTCCCAGAAGATCGAAGGTTGACCTCAATGAATGGTATAGGTAAAGGATTAGGAGCCCTCATCAGAACGGAGGGAATGAGTTCCGTGTCCATGTATAGAATGAAGAAGGAACTTAAGGAGAAGGAAAAAGAGCTCAAGGACCTGATCGCCCTGATAATGATACAGAAGAAAGAAGTGGAGGACCTGAGGACGGATCTGACCATCGAGCTGATGCTGGAGGGAAAGGTGGAGAGGACCCGTCTCTTCCAGATGCAGGAGGACCTCAAGTTCTGTTTTGATGAGAAGGAACGCCTCGAGATAGAGATCGAGAGATTAATGGAAGACATGGGTGGGGACAGGTCCTCATACACCTCAGGGGAAGAGGGAGATCTATCTGGAACTAACGATCTTACGATCAAACCCTCTGAAGAGATCGATATGAGGATGGTCAAGGACATGATGTTCGATAATGATAACATTCTTGACAATTTCAAAGAAGTGGTGGAGACAACATCCGAACCCGATGATGATCATGTTAGTGACATGATCAGGGAGCTTGATCAATCCCGGCAGGCGGACATCATAAGAAAGGAAGCTTATGGGAATACATCCATAAAATGGACCCATCAAATTATCGAAGATGAATATGAAGATAACCCCCCCCCATCTTCAATATCAGGTAAGGGAAAAGATACCCTCCAGGCTCGACCTTTGATAAGGAGGAAGATTGTTCGGGGTGGACCCAAGGTAACCCGATCTGGCAATCGAGGTGACATTGGAAGGAAGGATGACAATCTTTATCGTTATATTGAGGAAGCCCAAAAACACCTTTCCAATAGGGATACTGATTCCGCGAAAGCGTTACTATATAATGCCCTCAGGGAGTTTCCGCTCGATGATGAGCTCCTTTACCATCTTGGGAATGCCTTCTTCCTCGAGGGGGACCTGGAACAAGCTGAGGTGAGGTTCAGGAAATCCGCAGAATCCAATCCAAAGTCATTCAGAGCTTTCAACAATCTTGGTGTGGTCCTGAGGAAGAAAGGAGAAAGGGATTTGGCGATTCAGGCTTTCAATATGGCCCTGGAGCAGAACGAGGAATACGTACGTGCATGGCTCAATCTTGGAACGATATTCATGGAGATCGATCCTCCGATGCTCAACGAGGCACGAATATTCCTTCGCAGGGCACTGGAGTGTGATCCCGATCTTGACCAGGCCAAGGAGAAGCTTGAGGAATGCGAACGACTCCTCAGCACCAACACATGAGATGGCCCACCATCCAGCAATCTTATATATGCCGAGGGTTGATTTCCCGGAGGTGAGGTCGAATGAACTTATCTTTCCCCGGGTCAACATTGATTGCAATAATGGTAATGACGGTCTCACTTTCAATATGCATCATATCGGATGAAGGCTCAGCCCTGCCCCCAAACTATCCTGTTTGGCTTTCAGGGGGCTATGCGGTGGAGCAGCCGAACTCAACAACATATGTAGATTACCTTCAACCCGGTTCCACAGAGAACTATCTTATCCATCTGATCAATGACAAGGAGGTCCAGGTCAGGTACAGGGTCACCATCACGGATGCACCGGATGACTGGCTCGTGTTCCTGGGTTCCACCGGGGATGAAGTGCTTGTGAACGTTGAAATGAAGTCCAGCAGGGCCGTGGACCTCAATATGAAAGCACCTACCGAGAAGGAAGGGACCATTGAAGTTTTGGTAAGGGAAGAAGGAACTCAGAATACCTGGGGTCTTACTCTCGAAATAATCTGTCAGAGAGGTCCTTTGACCGTATCTGTACCATCGACCAACTATGCATTGGGAAGGGATACACCTTCTGTTTTCGATATTGACCTGAAGAACTCAGGGAATACCGTATTGAACGTTACTCTATCCATGGAGGGAATGGCCACTTCCCAGAACAGGATAAAGGATTCATGGACGGTTAGGTTCTCCCAGCGGGACCTAAGTGTTCCTCCGGGATCCGAGGTCCAGGTCACCGCAACCGTCTGGCCACCGGAGCTTGAACCCGTGGGATCGCAGAAGGTGGCAAGGATCTCTGCGGATGTGAACGGAATCACAAGACCATTCACATCCCTTTCTTTGACCTTCAAGGTCCAGACCATCTATGACCTGAAATCCAATGTGATCCCGGCAGGATACCAGCTGATCTCGCCTGGAAAGAGTGTGGAGTTCACCATAACATTGGAGAACTGGGCAATAGACTATGATACCGTGACCCTGTCGGAGTATGAGAAGCCCTCCGGATGGGATATGCAGTTCAACGACTCAATGGACCCTACAACGATCCCGATCACCATTGATCCGGAAGGGGAACGGACGTTCCATCCCGTGATCTTCACACCGAACAATGCGGTTGCTGGAAGACATGAGGTCATACTGAGGGCAGAGGGGACATCCAACATCACCGAGATCAGACTTAAGGTCCAGATAGCACGACGGGACTCATTCGAGATCTCCACATTGACGGAATCAGGTTCGGATAATATCTACAGGATGACCGTGGGGGAGAATATCATTCCGGTGAAGGTGGTAAACAGAGGGAATTTCTTCGATACTATCAGGATGGAGATAGAGACCAGGCCAGATTGGGCTCCCCTCTCATTCTATTCCATGACCATCGGGTCAGGCTCGAACGAGACCACGGTAATGGGGGGTCAGGGTGTCAATGTATCCAACCAGTTCAACAGGAAGTACCTGTTCTCGGAGGACCCTTTGACCGCTCTCGAGGTAACATTCGATCCCAGCCAGACGGCTACTGTCTATTTGAGAGCCAATATTCCCCTTGGTGCCACTGCAAGTTCAGGTGTTGTGACCCTGAAGTACAAATACGGCATCTTCCAGGAACAGAAGGTCCTCCAAGCTGCCATCAAGCTGATCCTTGCTGATATGGAGATCGTGGATATGGACGGGGACGGAGGTGCCGACCTTGATGTCGATCCTCAACCTGATTATAAGGTGGGAGACACCATCAATTTCATGTGGACGCTCAAGAACAATTATCCGTACGAGACCTCAGGCCTCAAATGGTCAATAGAGCTTTCCGGAAAGGTCCTGATAGAAGGTGAGGTTCCACCGATCGGTCCCGGTCAATCGTTAGAGTTCAACGAATCATGGAAGGCGGACAGGTCCACTAAATATTACAACGTGGCCAAGGTAAGGATCTCCGGAAGTGTCTATCCTTCAGATAGTGGCCCGACTGCGAACACAGATGAGAAGATCTACATCGATAAAGGTCCCGGAGAACCCAGGATCGGCCTTATGATCCTCTTCGGAGGGATAATGGTCCTGATAATAACGGGATTCGTTCTCTTCTATCTCTGGGTGAGAAAGGACCTGGAGAAGAAAGAGGCTGTTGAAAGGCAGAAGTACGAATCCGTTTACGGAATTAAGCAGAGACCTTCACTTGGCGGAAGCACCGATGGTGAGAGCGGGAAGAAAAGGGCCATGTCGCTTGGAAGTGCTCCGAGACCGGGCTTGCCCTCATCCAGAGATGAGCCAGATGGAGCCGGTGAAATGGGAAAGGGGAAACCTTCGAAGGACGATCAGGATCGTTCTGAGAAGGGAATGATCGAGAACAAGAGAGAAAAGAGGAAAGCATCCTCCCTCGAAGGCCTAAGTTCCGAGAAGAAAGGACCCCGGACCGCTGCAGGTCCTGGAGAGGGTAGGTCAAAGAAGAAGATCACAGGAGAAAAGGACCTGGAGGAAATGGAAGTTCTGGAATAGGGATGGATCTATACATAATGCCTAAATAATTCCCCTCCTCTCACCGGCCGGGTGAGCCCCCTTTTGAAATTTGCCATTGAGAGCTTCGGATGCACCATGAACCATGGGGAAGCAAGGTTTGCCGGATCCCTTCTATCCGGGATGGGTCATGATGTGGTCTACGGCCTCGAGAGGCCCTGGGCGGAAGATCTCGATGGTGTCATCCTGTTCACATGCGATGTGATATCCTCCACCGAGAGGAGGATGTGGAAGTTGATGGATAATATCCAGGCTTCCGGGACGAAGCTCTATGCGGCAGGGTGTCTTGCCTCCATCGATGGAGAGAAGGTCCTGGCCCGATATCCTGGCTCATGTGTCCTTGATACCATGGGACTTGACAGGACAGAAAGATCCGTAAAAAGGGTCTTCGAGAAGGTCTCAGAACACACTATCAGAAGAGATGGACCGATCCCATCACGACTTGACCATATCGTTCCCATTTCATCGGGATGCGTTGGGGCATGCACCTATTGCATAACACGAGAAGCGAGAGGTCCCCCCCATTCGAATTCACAGAGGGAGATAGTCGCAGCTTTGAGGAAGGGACTGGATGAAGGCAGAAAGGAGATCCTCCTCACATCACAGGATACAGGAGCCTGGGGGATCGATCTCGGGAAGGGAGATGATCTGGGAACTCTGCTCCGGTTCATATCATCCAGTGTTTGTGAAGAAATGAGGATAAGGGTTGGGATGATGAACCCGAACCATCTTCTTGAAAGAAGTGAAAGCATTCTGAACGGTTACACAGGTGAAAAGATCTTCAAGTTCTTCCACATCCCGGTTCAATCAGGATCAGTACAGGTCCTGAGGAGAATGAACAGGAGATATACTCCCTCGCAGGTCATGGAGGTTCTTGGGGAGGTAAGGGCGAGGTATCCGCAGGCAACGATCTCAACTGATGTGATCACAGGTTTCCCCGGTGAGACGGAGAAGGACCATGAGCTGACAATGGAACTGATATCCAGGATCAGACCTGATATCCTCAATATAACCAGATTCTCCGCAAGGAAAGGAACTCCTGCGGCTGATATGGATGGGCAGGTGCATGGGGGAATATCCAAGGAGAGGTCCCGGGACCTCCACCGATCGCATGGTGAACTCGTGAAAGGGAACCTTGAAAGGAGACTGGGACTTCACCCCCATTGCCTTGTAACTGAGGTAGGGAAGGAGGGGACCATGATGGCGAGGGATGGGAACTATACACCCATTGTGATAGGAGGTGGGAGTGAGCTCCTCGGAAGGTTCGTCGATATCAGGACGGAGCATATCGGACCAACCTATCTTTTCGGGAAGATCGTCTGAATTTCAGGGTATTTTAGTATTATCCATGGGTAATCTTTAAAATTATAGCCTTCGTTGCTGAAAGCCCCCGAGGGAGAGGTTTCATCATGGTAGATAAAGAGGAGTTCATCGAGCAGGCCGATAAGAAGCTGAGGGATGCAGGCATCACCTGGGTATATTGTCAGTTCACGGACCTTGACGGAAGGATCAGGTCCTTCACGGTGCCTGCTTCTGATTTTCTAAATGGAAAACTATGGGCGGACGGGATGACCTTCGACGGATCGTCGGTCGGTTTTGCCAAGACGGAGAATTCCGACCTGAGGGCCATACCCGACCCCGAGACACTTCTGATACTACCCTACGGGGAAGGTGTACAGAAAGTGGCCAGGGTTATAACTGACACCTTTACACCTGACGGGAAATTGGCCTATCCGATGGACCCCAGGAATGCCGCATTGAGGACAAGGAAGAACATTGAAGATATGGGTTTTTCAAAGGTCTGGCTCCAGCCTGAACTGGAATTCTATCTGCTCAAGGAGGGCGTGAACCCTTCAGCTGTCGGATATCACGGAGATGATATCTACAAGATCCACCCCAAGCAGGGGTACTTTGCGGCCGTTCCTTGGGACAACTCGGATGAGTTCAGGAACGAGTTCACCAACAATCTCCTCAAAGCAGGGATGGATATCAAGTTCCACCACCACGAAGGAGGGTCCCAGCAGGTGGAGGTCGAGTTCAAGCATGTGGATGACATAGTCAGATGCGGTGATGTCTCCATGCTTTACAAGCTGCTGTCCAGATTGACCGCCAGGCAATTTGGATATTCGGTGTCATATATTCCCAAGATCTCGAAGATAGATTCAGGGAACGGTATGCACGTTCATATGTGGCTGGATTCCTCGAAGGGTCCCGTATTCCCGGACCCGGAGGATGGCATTGGTCTCTCCCAGACCGCACGTTACTATATCGGAGGGATCCTTGATCATGCCAGGGCAACATGCCTCTTCACGAACCCGACGATCAATTCATACAAGAGATTGATCCCGGAGTTCGAGGCTCCGGTATATGCCACTTGGGGACAGAGGAACAGGACCGCCATGATCAGGATACCAGGGTCCCCCGGAGGGCAGCGTGTCGGTGATATAGAGGTCAGGCACGGCGACACATCCTCCAATCCTTACTTTGCGTTCACTATCCTTGTGGAAGCCGGACTTGACGGCATAAGGAAGAAGATAGAACCTCCTGCTCCCATTGTTGGAGATCCCAACAAGATGACCCAATCTCAGCGCGATGATCTGGGGATCAAGATGCTTCCCACCTCACTGCACGAGGCCGTTGAGGCTGCCAGGTCGGATGAGATCATTCAGAGGGCTGTGGGTCCGGAGATCTTCGATGCCTTCGTTGAAAGAAAATGTAAAGAGGTAATGGAGTTCAGGAACCATGTCACCGATTGGGAACTTGAGCGCTATCTCCCGCTTTGATCCCATCGAAGATATCCGTTATATCCCATGAACACATACACCCATACATGGCCAGGGGAAAGATAACAGCCGTTGGTGATATGGTATGCGACCTCCTCTGTTCCCCGATATCACATCTGGGAGATGAAGATGTCCAGATAGTACTTGATGATCTCAATATGTCTCCCGGAGGGAACACATTGAACTTCGCAATAGCCGCTTCCTCGTTCGGAGCGGAGGTCTCCTTCCACGGGGCCATTGGAGAGGACCCCCTTGGAACCTTCCTCAGGAGATGGATGGAGAAGGCGAAGGTGAAGGATGATTCCAAAAGAATGAAGGATATAGGCACTTCGACCACAGTGGCCATCCCCACTCTTTCGGGGGAAAGAAGGCTTCTGACATACACAGGGGCAAATACGAAATTTTTCATTGAACCGGAGAAGCTGGATATCGACGGGTCCACTCATCTGCACTGCGGGGGTTTCTGGTTCACAAGGAAGATGGCAGAGGGAGGAGTAAAGGCGATCTTCGAAGAGTGCAGGGAGAAAGGAGTGGAGACCTCTTTGGACCCCGCAACCGATCCAGGCGGTTTCAGGGGTAGGCTCATGGACCATTTCCGTGAAGTTCTCCCCTTGACGGATATATTGATGGTAAATGTGGATGAACTTACCCAGATCACAGGGACAAGGGATATCGGGAAAGGTGCCAATGTCCTCAGGGACCAGGGTGTGGGGACCGTACTAGTCCATAGAGGTGATCGGGGAACCTCTGTAATTGATGAACATGGCAGGAAGAACTATCTTCCCTACCCTGTTCTGGTCCCGAAGAATCCCACAGGATGCGGTGATGTGTTCAACGGATGCTTCATAGCTGCCAGGATAGAGGGGCTGTCAAATGATGAAGCAGTTGAGATGGGAATGGCATCTGCCTCACTGCACATGGCATCCGCGGAACCATACTATCCAGGTCGGGACAGGGTAATGGAAAGAGTCAAAAGAGGAAAATAACAGATAATAACCAATAAATATGCCCCCTATTAATTGTGAAGCGTTCTTATGGATGTAAAGGACCTTGAACTCCTGACAGTTCTGTCCTCTCATGGTGAGGCGGATCCAGAGTTCCTCTCCTCCAAACTGTCCCTTTCTCCGGACAATGTGGAGAGGAGGATAGCCCTGCTCATACGGTCCGGGACTTTAAGAGGATTCTCGGCATTCTTTGACAGGAGGATGTTCGGTTACGATACAACCTTTTTGAAACTCCATTACAGGATGCGGGACCTGGACCGAATAATTGATGAGGTTTCAAAGATGCCCCAGGTTACCCAGGTCTATCCCAATCTGGACGATTTCATGATGGTGGAGGTGGTCCACTGGGATATGGAAACTCTGAAGTCCGCCATCAGGGCATTGGAAAGGGCGGCGAAACCCCAGACAGTTTCAGCTCATTTCAGGCCGAGGTTCCTTGATATCATTCCGGAAACACCCAAGGGAAAGGACCTTGAGTTACTGACCTGTCTCGTGAAGAATGGGAGGACTACTCTGGAAGAACTTGCGGGGATCCTTGGCATCTCTCCAGATGATGTCAGGGATAGGACAGCCCGGATGATAAACGATGATGTCTTCTCGGTGAGACCTATCATCCAGGAGGATCTGGTACAACCGTTCCCTACCTTCTCTGCGATAGTGACGTTCAAGAAAGGGACCTCCTTCCCCTCATGCTACAGCGAGGTCCAGAGGATAGGAAGAGGTATTTGGTCTTGCATGCCTCTTGAGGACCCTAAGGGAATCTGGATCAGGTCCTTCGGCAGGGACCTCCACGAGATGGACATGATGATAGAAAGGTACAGACGTGAGGATTTTGCCGAAGAGGTCCTTGTGATAATACCGGATACAATGATAACGAAGAGGTCTGTGGACCTTCATATCCTGAAGAGGGCGGAGAAAAAGACCTGACATTATTTTCGTTATTTCCGTTATTGTATCATTATATCAGTTCTTGGTCTTTATCTTCGGATAAAATGATAATACCGATTTTTTCATTGTGAAAACTGAAATTTTTCAGCAAAAGGTTTGAGGGGACTACATCAGGTCCTTATTTAGTTCTCCTTTGAAGAGAACAGATAAATAACCGTGGCGGAGCTGTGAAATATGAGGAAGTTGGTTCCTTAAAACGGCATCACGATTATTATCATTTCGCTGATGATCATTACAATGTATCATATCAGGAAAACTATATATCTGGCTTAATTCTTTGTTTTGACGATCTGGGCGATGAACATATCTTATCTCATGAACAATTCGAAGGTATAGAAGATGGATTTTGAAACATTGAAGGGGTCCACCGGGATCAGGAAGGTGCTATTGGCGGGAGGAGCAGGTTTCATAGGAAGCCACCTTGTAAGATATTTCCTCGATCAGGAATGCATAGAAAGGGTCCTGGTAATCGATAATTTCGTATCCGGCAGTAGAGAAAATCTAACCGATTCCGTCATGGACGAGCGTTTGGTTATTTTAGATATGGATATTACGGACCCTTCTGTCATACATAGTTCAGGAGATGGATTCGATCTTGTTTTACATCTGGCAGCTGTCGCCAATCCCAAGGATTACGAGAAGCATCCCGTGGAGACCCTGATGGTCAATTCACGAGGATCGGAGAATATGGTGGCCATCGCCGAGAGGAACAATGCCAAATACATATTTTTCTCAAGCTCCGAGGTTTATGGGAATCATAATCCCATTCCAAACGACTCTCTGGGAGAAGCATCGCAGAGCAGAATAATACTCAACCAGAAAAGGAGCCCCTATGTGGTGGGAAAATGTTTCGGAGAGGAAATGACCATCAACCTCTGCAGAAATAAGGGTCTGGATTATCTGATAATACGCCCCTTCAATATCTATGGGCCCAATATGGATCTAATGACCAATTACGGTAGGGTAATTCCCAATTTCTGCCTTTGGGGTTTGAAAGGGGATCCATTGAAGATAAACGGCGATGGTACCCAGATACGCTCTTTCTGCTTCATAGATGATTTCATCGAAGCATTCATTTCCCTCCTTAATGAGGGTGTGGCGGGTAAGAGCATCAATATAGGTTATCCCCATCCGATTTCCATACTGGAACTTGGTAGATTGGTATCCCAGATATTGAATGTGGAGGAGAAATTCCAGTACGGGGAGAAATATCCTTTCGAACCGTATATGAGGGTTCCGGATATAACGCTGATGAAGAAACTCACGGGTTGGGAACCCCGGATATTTCTTCGATCAGGGTTGGAGAAGACCATCGAATGGTTCAGGGAGACCGGTATCGAAAAATACGTCAGGATGTAAAGGCCGTATAATTTTGATCTTATTGATAAATGAAGTAAAAGAAGTGGTAAGATTTCATATGATCCAAATCTTCACCGGAAGACCTCTTGATATCGTTAATGGTCTTTCCTTCTTCGGTTCATTTGGTCTTTGCCTCCACGCGGTCATAATATTGTCTATTGATCTTCTGGGAATCCTGAGCGTGTTGTTGAATGCGGATATAGGATCAAAGCTGATCAATGATTGGTATATTGACTCGTACCAAAGCGGAAGTGGTTTCATAGTGGACATGCGATAAGCCTGCAGGAAAGTATTTTATTAAGGTATTGACCGATATACTGAGGTCCAGTATTCCATGATATGCTGAAAACGGCTGGTGAAAGGAGATCCGCGGTTATTTTGATCCAAGGGAAAGGTGAATTACATGATGGACATCTTCAAGATCCTTTACCTCATCTTCCTGGTTCTTTTCCTTTATTATCTTACAGTCAGGATATTTATCATGAAGAAGTCTCTGGGAAGACGGGAATGGTTCATCACATTGTTAGTGCTGGGATTTTCCCTTGTATTTTATATCCGCTTCATAATCCATGATCTTGTTTTGGTGGAACCTTCGGATGAAGCCATGTATGTTTCCCTGATTAAGGAAGTATCAAATGGAATGGATCCGCCAGCCTCCGGACCGGGTTTCGTATATCTGATTCTGCTTATAAAACGAATTTTCGGTTGGCCGGTGGATATTATCACAGGTGTCCTTGGTCTTATTGTTGGATCTTTGTACCTACTTCTTCTCTATCAAGTTTACAAAGTGAACTTGAGTTCCCGGGAAACTGCGGTATACTCTTGTTTGATGATACTTAGTACCAGTTACTTTCTTTGGCCTATGATCGAATCCAGACCTCAGCAGCTAGGGATGTTGCTGGTATTGGTCGGGGCATACTTCTACCATGCGCATCTGGGCAATGGAAGATATCTTGGATTGCTGATCACCATCACGATATTCACCTTTGTTTTCCATATACTTTCCTTCCTATTCCTCATTTCAATAATGTTAATTCTTTGGTGGTTAGGATTTATAGAGAACAAGACCAGATTGAAGCAGGGAATATGGCCGGGATTAGTGTTGATATCCGGTCTGCTGATATTCTTCAGTCCCTTGCCCCTATATTCCAGTATGAATGGAGGGGTCGGCTGGATGCTCAGGAGATCCGAACTGGGTTTTTTACAAAACAGTCCTATCCTTGTGGTCCTCTTTGCGATCTCAATTTTGTTCTTGGTCGCACTTACAATTTACCTTAAGAATATTAAGGTCCCAGAAGGGTTAATGAGCTTTGGTGGAAAGCATATAGGTAAACTCTGCCCGATCATTATTATAGCCACGATTCTCGTTTTATTTGTCCAATTCATGATTAATAGAGATGTTTACAGCAGCAAGTACCGGGGATCGATCCTTCTGTTTATTGTCTTTCAAATGGGGAATATCGTTTTCGGAGGCTTGTTCATAAGATCATTTCTCAAGTCCATGAGGAATGGTGATTTCGAAGATCCATTCTTCAGGATAGTATCGATTCTGATGTTCATGGGAATCGCAACACTTCTGATCTCGATCTTCCTTCCGATGAATTTCAACAACTGGATGATAAGGACGGTAAATTACTGGACGGTTTTCGCAGCACCATTGGTTGCAAGGGAAGTTATGGATATGCCTTCCAAATGGAGGAACCTGTTGGTCATGTTTCTGCCTATTCTTATTATACTGAGTCTGATCAATATCTCACGCGATCAGACCATCTTCGGATATCCCTGAAGGACATGTCGCCTTTTCATTTTTCCGATTGTTTTTTCTATTTATCCCTTCAATGCTGATCCATGTCCTCATTATCCAGGTTCGTGTTCACTCCTGATACCGGAGGTGGTGGAGGCGGCATGGAAGGAACTTGAGGGATGTTCTGTGATTCTACCGAAACCTCTTCACCAACATCCTGTGCAGTCTCCCCCATGGTAGCTGAAGGCAGATTCTCGACAGGTTCTGGTTCGGCGATGGAGGGAGTCTCCATCTGATCGCCAGGAAGGACGTTCTGGGTGATTTCATCTGGATATTCCATCACCTGGGCGCCTTCGTGGGATTCCTCGCGGATCACATCGGTTGGTTCCGCCGGATAGAATTCAAGGGGAGCATCCGGAGTGTAACTTCCAACGGCCATGTCCTTATCATTTGGGTCATAAAAACCCTCATATTGGGCTTCCGGTGACATATCTACTCCACCATGATCGGTATCGTATTCTTCCTGGCCATAATTATTCATCTCAGTATCTTCCCCAGTCTTCTTTTTCCTTAGAACAAGGACAAGGATCAGGACGATGATGATCAACACAACAATGACGGCTATTATGATCGGGAGCCAGGGGAGTCCTTCTTCCTCTTCATTCACAGTGATCCTAACAGTCCCGGTTGTGTTTGACCATTCGTCGTCCACAGTAACCGTGAAGATGTAATCTCCTTCTTCAAGATCCAAAACGGTTATTGGATTTCCTGTCTTTTCCCACTCCGGATCGCTGTCATGAGTCCATGTATAGGTAATTGTTTTATTCTCCGGATCGCTGGCATTCACAGATAATGTGAGGTCATCCCCGACTGTAATCTCGGCCTCACTTGAATCCACCGAATGGATCACGGGTGGAAGGTTATCAAGTATGGTCACTTTAATGGATTCTGTTCTGGTATTTCCCATTTCATCCGCTATCTCAACGGTGAAGATATAAACTCCTGGATCGAATCCGGTCAGATCCAACATGCTGCTTGATTCCGTCCATTCTGGATCCTTGTCATTTTTCCAGGTGTATGTCAGATCCTCCGATTCCGGATCATCTGCGACCACCATCAGGGAGAATACATCGCTCTCCAGGACCGTGAGGTTTTGTGTTTTTCCCGTAACCACCGGAAGCAGATTGTGTATTTTCGGGAAGTTGTCCTCGGGGTTTGGAATACCATCTCCGTCCATGTCATCATCATCGTTGTTAAAAACACCATCATTATCCAGGTCGTTATCTACCACTTCCCCCATATCTTCCGGAATGTCGTCCTGGTAATCGCTAACAATTGTTGTCTTTTCTATGGTCCCGGTCTCGATGTCCGTGATCATAACCTCGTACATGTCCAATGTAAACTTCCCGGTAGCTCCGTCCTCTTTGGCACTGACGAGAGACTTGACAGGTATGTCACCAGGGTCCATCAATGCTGCTACTGTTGCTCCGGAATCTGTTATATACTCGAATCCAAACTGTGAGGTCATGAAATCACCGCTCCTTGTGGGTGAGAAAAGGAGCTGCCCCCCGTATTCAACCTCAAGATGACAGGAAGGTGTCTTAAGTACTATGATAAGGAAGCTATCCTCATTATCGGCTGTGATATATGGATAGGGGAACGGGTCGAATGCTGTGAGTGGGGCCCCAGGACTTTCTGTTTGAAGGTCTCCAACCTTTAAGTTGATGGAATCATCCCCCATCTTGAATCCTGGTTCATCGGTTGTGTTGAATGAAACAGATAATGTGATTCCTTCGCTGAGGTCGTAGACAGGATTATCACCGTCATTGTAATCCTCAATAAAATCAAGGGCATCATCGATATTTCCGGCAGTATCGTAGTAGGGAACCTCTCCTCCTTCGGACCCTAGGAAATCATCCTGTGCCTCGAAGCTTATGGTATCAGTGGAGATTAGATCATGAGTCCACTCATGGTCCCCGTCCGAACGATACCATTCGTAGGATCCGGTTTCGATATCCGAGTCCGGTATCACTACCTCGATGGTATCGATATCATTGTCTGGATCAAGATTGTATACCTCGAAATTCAGAATTGCCGGTTGACCCGCCCCCAGGATAAGTAGCCCTTCTGGAATGGCGGGATCATCAATGTGGCCCTGTTCCATAATGATCTTGGAATTTATCTCTCCCTGTGCGAAGGAATCTCCAAAGTCCCCATGAGGCACATCAAGAAATATCACCGTTATTAAAGCTCCAAGCAAGGCCAAGGCAAAAATGATGGTCATAATCTTTTCGTTTACCTTGTTTCGATTCAAAAAACCAACTCCTATCTCTCCCATCGGAGGTACAGCGATTACACTAGTGACTGGATACTTAATACTTTGCAGAATAATGTTTTCAAACTTATCTATGGTCAGGTTCAGAATCTGATAACTTTCATAATAATTTCTCAAATTTCAGAGGTTGCACTCGGAAAACAACATTAGCTAATAAGACCATCATCAGGCGGATGGCCGATATTGGAATAGAAAAAATCGGAGATGGTCCGATCATCTCGGTAATCATACCTGTCCGCAACGGCGAAAAAACCCTCGAAAGATGCCTGAGATCCATTATGGACCAATCCATCACGGGGTACGAGATCATAGTTGTTGATAATGCATCCGATGATTCCACATCAGACCTGATACATGCATGTTCATCGGAGGATCATAGAATTCGTTACGAGTTCGAGGGCAGGAAAGGAAGGGGTCATGCAAGAGCAAAAGGGATCTCATGCTCCAATGGGAGTATTCTTGCTTGGACAGATTCGGATTGTGAGGTTCCACATGATTGGCTGGAAAGGCTAACCGGCCCAATATTGAGGGGAGAGGAAAAGATCGTCCAAGGAAACGAGGACCAGATGAGAGGCGGTTATTGGTCCAGTGAAGCTCAGGATGCAGGACAGAGGCATTTGGACAATCAGGTTCGGAATCCCCCATATATTGATCATGTGGATACGAAGAACTTAGCAATCAGAAAGGACGTTCTTCTCGGCGTAGGGGGATTTGATAGAAGGCTGAAAGCGCTTGAGGACTTCGAACTCAAGGTCAGATTAAAAAAGGCCGGTAACCGGATTTTTTACATTAGGGATATTCGAGTTAAACACCACCACAGAGAAAAGTTAGGACAGCTCTTTCGATCCAGATTTGAGCAGGGATACTGGGCTGCGGTTATCTTCTACATGCATAGAGACTTCTTCGATTCGGAAAAAGGGCAGGATAATACAATCAAATCCATGTATTTTCTGGACATTATCAAATTCCCATTGCATCTTGGTTTATTCCTTATGCGCAAAGGACCGAGAAAGTTTCTTTTCGAGGCGGTATCGGGTCTTATCTGGAGATTGGGTAATATAAAGGGAAGAATTTTCCATAGAAAAGCTCTGGAGGAAATTCGATTTGCATAAATCGGTCCTTGTCACACTTGCGAATGTTAATTTCCTTGAACAGGCCAAACAGCTCTTTTCCAGTGCATATCACAATTCCGGTTGGAACGGAGATTTTCTTCTTCTCTCATACGATATTCCGGAAGACAAGCTTCTCTGGTTTAAAAAGTACGGAATCGAGGTGTTCCAATGTAAACCCATTGTGCAGGATAAGATAGGTATTTGGCATCCATCCGTAATGTCCAAATTCCATCTCTTCACAGAGATGGTAACAAAATGGGACCGAGTCGTTTTTCTCGATGCCGATGTCACCGTGGAAGCATTCCTCGGTGAGCTCGGGTCACCAGAGTCCTTCCATGCCGTTGAAGATGTTCATCATATTCCTGTAAGGAATCAATTCATCGAAAGGAGATCTGTTTCAGGAGATCCGAAAAAAAGGGAATTGATTACGAGGTTGGAACGGGATTTTGATATGGACCTGCTGTCTTTCAACTCCGGTATCTTTTCATTTTCCACCAATGTGATAAAGGATGATACGTTCCAAGTCCTTGTGGAACTTTTCAGGGAATATCGTACTGTATTGAGATTCCCCGAGCAGGCAATATTGAACCTTTATTTCTCAGGAAATTGGTCTCAACTTCCCCTGGTCTATAATAATTATTATACCAGGATCAGACGTCCATGGAGATTCGGTACAGAGATTTTCAACGGGATATGCAACCATTTCATTTTTGAGAAACCCTGGATAGTCAAGGACGAGTATTTCTATTCCAAATGGAAGAAAAACCTGGAGATGTCTTCTTCGATTGACCTTGGAAAAAGGAAGACTCCTGCCAGAATCTGGACCGAAGAGGAAATATTATATAAAACAAAAATGATAGAAAAACTGATGGTCCAGAGGCCATTGATGACCCGGATCGGTAATGGTGTGTTGATGAGTCTGGAAAGAGCTGCAGGTCTGGCGGGAAAGGTAGTTGAAAATGCTACACCGACCCTGTATGAAAGGATTAAAAGAGGAAGTTGATCGGGCGATGTTAAATGGCAGGTAATCTAGTTGTAACTCTTGCTGACGGCAATTACTTCGACCAGGCAAGACAGCTTCTCTCATCCGTCTATCACAATTCCGGATGGAGGGGTGATTATATGGTCCTCGCCAAACATATGGAGATAGAACAGATAAAATGGTTCAATGAGAAGGGCATAATCGTAAAGGAGATAGAGGATATAGGAAAATGGGAACTTCCGAACCATCCGAGAACCGTTCTTGCTAAATTTCATCTATTCAATGATGACATGGACAGTTGGAAAAGGATAATCTATCTGGACGCAGATATAACTGTAACCGCGAGTCTAGATCATTTACTGGATCTCAGGGGTTTTTGGGCTGCTGTGGATTTCCATGAAATGAAGCTCAAGGGACAATTTAAGATCTCCGGGGAGGATGATTTTGGAGATAAGGAAAAGAGGACCCATGACCTCTTGTCTTCTCAATACGATCTTGATAGGGTTTCCTTCAATTCGGGAGTAATGGCATTTGATGGAAGTATGACCGGGCAGGAGCAATATGATCGCCTGATCGAACTCTATCATGAATACGAATCCATAACCCTTCATGACCAGAGCATTCTCAATCTTCTTTTCTACGAACGATGGAACAGACTTCCACTGGCTTTCAACAATTACTTTCTATATGGCAGGAAATCAGGATCGATACGGTTTGTTAAATGTGACGGAATAGTAAATCACTACATCCTTGACAGAGTTTGGAAGACAGAAAGCAGGGATCACTTCCCCGTCTGGAAGAGGAATCTGGATATGAGTGAGGGTATCAATTTGGAGAGAAGACCACCCCCTGCGGATGTTTGGGATGAGCTCAGGATCAAGGACGTCTCAGACAAATTGGAAAGTAGCACAATAAGGAATGAAACCATCACTGGAAAGCTGCTTATGGCAGGCACTGCATTAGATCGGGTTATAGGAAGAATGGGTCTGATGATCAAGAAGAGGAATCCAAAACTCTACAGAATGATCCATGGAGAGGAGACCGGTGATCAGTGATTATCTACGCAGGACCGTATTCAAACTTACTGAGTCCAGTTATTCAAAAAATTTTTCAATTGTCTGAAAACATCAGCAGTATTAAATATCCTTCCCTCGGTGAACTTCCGTGAAGAATGTTCGATTATTCATGGAACAGAGTATGACCTTGGCAGTCATGGGATTCAAACTCAGAAATGAAGGAAGTTATCTCGGGATCATATGGTATCTTCTTAACCCTCTTCTGATGTTCCTTCTTCTCCTTGTGATCTTCTCCAACAATATTGGAGGGGACATCGAACAATATCCGATTTATCTGCTTACCGGTATAATTATGGTGAATTTTTTCCTTGCAGCAACCTCTGAATCAACAAAGATAATAAGAGCAAACAAGGGAACTATAAGGTCCATACATTACAATCGGGAATCGCTTATCGGATCCATAGTCCTTGTCGCGATATTTTCACATCTTTTCGAGCTCGTCATGTTGGCTATTGTCATGTTGGTGTTCGGGATCTCACCTTGGGGTGCCGCCATCTATCTGCTCGTCCTTCTGGTTTTCAGTCTTTTTACCCTGGGTGTTTGCTTGATCCTTTCATCCATTGCCGTATATTTCATGGACCTTGACAATATATGGTCATTTGCATCAAAGTTGCTCTGGTTCGCGACGCCTATCTTCTATTCCACATCCGGTAAAGATGGTTTGAGTGTTGTGATATTGTTCAATCCGCTTTACCATTTTCTTACCATTGCCAGGAGCTTAATTATTTACCATGAGACACCCTCTTTGTTACTGGTTGCGGGGGCCCTCGGATCAACTGCTGTAATATTGCCGATAGGTCTGCTCCTTTTCGGTAGGTTCCAGAAGAAATTCGCGGAGATGATCTAATGGTATACATTGAAACCCGGGACCTGAAAAAGGATTTTAAAATAGGTTTCTTGAAGAATCGGGGTGCTCTTTCGAGGACGCTATCTATATTTTCCGGTAAGGAACCGACGAAAAAGCTCAGGGTCCTGGATGGTATATCCTTCAGATTGGAAGGGGGTGAGATTATGGGGATCATCGGAAAGAACGGGGCCGGTAAGAGTACGTTCATAAGGGTCCTTTCAGGTATCTATCCCAGAACAGGCGGGGAAATTGAGGTTGACGGAAACATTGTTCCGATCGTGGGTCTGGGATATGGTTTTCAGGACAGGCTTTCCATGAGGGACAATGTATTCCTTACCTGCTCACTTCTCGGATTGAGAAGAAATGAGATCCGGCAGAAGTTCTCTTCGATCGTGGAGTTTGCCGAACTCCAGGATTTCGTGATAACAAAACTCTATCAGTTCTCAGATGGAATGAAGCATCGTCTCGCATTCTCCGTTGCGATCCACTGTATGCCGGACCTGTTGCTCTTGGATGAAGTATTCGAGATCGGAGACCAGGGATTCAGGGCAAAATCATCGAAGAAGATAAAGGAACTTGCCCGAAATGGGTCAGGTGTAATTTTGGTGAGCCATGAGTTAAAGATGATAGAGAAGCACTGCAGGAAAGTTCTGTGGCTGGAGAAGGGGAAGGTCAAGATGATGGGGGAGACCAAAGAAGTTTTAAAACTCTATCGTGAGGCTTTCCCATCTTGAATAGCATTTTCGATGATATTTCTGATCTTTATTATATATCTGGATGTATCGAACTCGCTTGCTCGTCTGATACATTCATCTTTGAATTCTTCCGGGTGTTCCCCGATCTCCTTTACCGCGCTAGATAACTTTTGGGCATCAATATCGTTTATCAATCTTCCTGTGATTCCATCGATTATGCTTTCTTTGTATCCCCCTTCATTTGGTGCTATCACAGGCTTTCCGGAAGCCATGGCCTCCACCGGTGTCATACCAAAATCCTCATCCTTAGATGTGGTGATAAACCCTTTGCAGTTCGAATATAGATCTAAAAGCTCATTCTGTGGGACCCATTTGAGTATCTCAACATTATCTGGTTTCAAACCCTCGATATAATTCGCATACTGCTGGAAATGTTTTGATTTCTCGTAGCATCCCACAACGATCAGTTTTTCCTCTGGCATCTTTGAGAATGACTTCATCTGGATATCAACTCTCTTGTGACTTATCAAACGGTTGACGGAAAGCCAGTAATCTCCGCAGCTCTTGTAGCTGAACCTGGATGTTTCGATAGGGGGATAGATCACTTCCCCCTCCCGTCCCAGATATCTTTTCAGTCTGGAGCAGGTATTTTTTGAATTGCATGCCAGATTCTGGACATGTTTAAAATATTTCCTATTTAGATGTCTGTTGAGATTGACCCAGAGATCGAATACCGGACGTTGCAGGGGGTGAATATTGTTCTGCCTGGTGTACTCGTAAAGATCCCAGATCTCCCTTATCGGCGAATGGACGTACCATAGGTTGGGTTTATTCTTTACAGCTCCGGACATTGCCCAATCCCCGTCCATTATGTAAAAATCGTATTTATCCTTGAGATCGAGCCTTCTGAACCGGAGTAATGCCATTTGCTGTCTGAAGGGAGCGTTAATCGGTACCTTCCCTATGGATATCATGTTCAGATCCTTGAATCCCATTTTTTCTATCTTTTCAATGTCGATATTGGTGGAATAGAAATCAGCTTTCAGCTCTCTAGAAAGTGTAAGTCCCACCACCTCCGCACCACCTATATTATCCATGTAATTATGAAAAATTGCAACTTTCATCAGAACTCACCCAGATCGATCTATGCCAGAGGGCAGATTACACCGATATCGATGGAATGTTGAGCCAGATAATTAATCTATTCCATGGAAATTTTCAAATACTATCCATTCTGAGTATGTAGTTGATGATCATCAATTACATAATCAGTGGAAATTTCCTTAAAAAGGTTAGATATATTTTTATAAATATCTCGACTTCTTCTGGTATTATTAATCCAGAGAACGGCTATCAATTACAGCCCTCATACCAGGCGAATGGGAAGATATCATGAAAGGTGTGGAAGTCCCCAAAATATCGGTGATCATTCCGGTCAGGAATCGTGAAATAAAACTCTCAAGATGTCTTGAAAGTGTCCTTGATCAAACCTTCGGCGATTATGAGGTGATAGTTGTCGATAACGCTTCAACAGACGGAACAAGATCAGTAATAGAAAAGTTCGCTAGAAAGGATCCTAAAGTGAAATATGTATACGAATCGGTTCTCGGTATTGGCAGCGCTAGGTACAAGGGAGAAATATCATCCAAAGGAGAAGTCATTCTAATGACCGACAGTGACTGTGAAGTCCCTCCTGATTGGATAGAGCGGATGTCAGCACCTGTACTTGGAGGGAAAATTCCAGCAGTGCAAGGGTTGAAGCATGCGATAGGCAATCATTATTGGCCTCTGCAGGTGGAACAGGATGAACATAGATTTATGCGGTCATTCTTTGAGCGCACCGGGACTAGTACGGTAGATACCGCTAATTTCTGTATTGACAGAAAGGTTCTCGAAAAGGTTGGATATACGGATAAAACCATCAATAACCTTAACGACACAGAGCTGGCTGCAAGGCTAATTCAAAATGGATACACGATCGCACTCTTGGAGACAAGTGTTGGCCATCACTATCCAATTTCGCCGTTTAAACTTGCGAGAATTCCATTCCATAGAGGGTCTGTTCATTCAATTTTAAGTAGAAGGTACCCCGGGAATCCCTTATTCGGGAAGCAGACATTCAAACTTTTTTTCGATTATCTCCTCGGTCTGATATCCGAGGTTTTTAAAATGGAAAAGACTTTTCCCTATGATCTGGTTACTGGAATATCGTGGAGGTTAGGACTTCTATGGGGATACCTAAGAAAACCAAGGTGAAGGTGTCCGTCGTGATATCTGTTTGGAATAGTGCAAAGACGATTGAGCGATGTCTTACAAGCATTCTCCATCAATCATTCTCTGATTTTGAAATATTGGTCATCGACGGCAATTCAACTGACGAGACAAAAAAGATCATTGATGAAATCCGGAAAAAATCTCCGAAGGTTCGGTATTTCCACGAGGAATTTCCTTCTAAAGCCGCTTCATTCAACCGAGGTATTATGGAATCTGAAGCAGAATTAATAATGATTACAAATGCTGATTGCGAGGTTCCAAGAGATTGGATTTCAAGAATGATGAAACCATTAACTGCAGGGGAAGATATTGTCCAGGGTGGAAAAAATTTAGCTTCTAAGGGATTCTGGTCAAGAATGCAACAAAAATCCGATGAAAGGTTCGTTGCGGATAATTCAAGCGATAATTATTCTTTCAACATTGATATGGAAAACATCGCTTTCAGAAGGAGCGTTCTCCTCGATGTTGGTTTATTCAACAGACATATCAGGAACTTGGAGAATTTTGATATGAGACTTCGATTAATAAAATATGGTTATCGAATATATTTATTAGAAGATATCAGGGTCATTCACCATCAAAAGAGTAACTTTATAGAACTTTTAAAAAAGATGAGTAGAATGGGCAAATGGACATATTTCATATACTGGATGAACCGGGATGGCATTAGGACAAATGAAAAAAAATTGTTTAAATCACTCGGACTGTCAAGTTTCCCGTTTTTGATACCACGGACTCTTTTAATATTAATTCGCCATGGAATTTCGGCTTTCATCTATGAACTAATTTCAGGTACTGCATGGAGTATCGGCGTGCTTAGCGGATTCATCAGGAAAGAGCGTTTCCTCAAATCTATTAAGGCCAATTATTATTGAGGTGTTATATGATTACATTCACGGAAGAAGTTCTGGAGAACTTAAGGCTCAATGAAAAAGAATTAAGCGAAAGAAAAACAACGCTTGATTCATACCCGATCAAGATATATGTTGAGCCCACACAGCGTTGCAACCTAGACTGCTGGATGTGCGACTGGGAAAGAAGAAGATTGAAAGAAGACATGGACATACAACTTTTTAATAAAATCGAGAAAGAGCTTTTCAGCCATGTAGCTGAAGTTGATTTCTTTCTCAACGGTGAACCTCTCCTTTCTAAAAACTTCCCGGAAATGATCAAATCCTCCCAGCGTTATTCGTTTTTACCAAAGATATTTACAAATGGTTTGATGCTTGACGAGAAAAAGATGGATCTACTGGCAAGCAACGGTGTCTTTGTCAACATCTCCTTCGATGGGGCTACTGAAAGCATATATGACAGTGTAAGGGGGAAAGGAAATTTTAGAAGGATCATCCCTAAAATTAAGCAATTATTAGAGATAGGTCGAGAGATCTCAAATGATCGGTTTCATGTAAGATTGGCTGTGACCTTAGGTATCCATAACATACAGGAAGCGCCAAAAATAATCAGACTTGCCCGGGAGCTAGGGGTTGATGATGTCATGTTTGGTGCTCTCGATTATGGAATTTATTTTGAGCAGCATCTGACCTCGGATCCTGCAAAAACCGAATTCTTTTTGAAACTCGCTAAGAAAGAGGCAGATGATTCATCAATAAGGTTCTCGTGCCCGAGAAAGATTGGACCCGTTCTAATTAAAGATCATCATAATTGGGACGACTTCACATTGGACATAGATAAGTATGCCCCTTTTTCTCTTGAGGCGAATAATCCCTATGGTGGTCAATGTGGTTACCCCTGGGTAGAATCGGTTATCCGTTCTGACGGGAAGGTTGTAAGTTGCTGTCAGAAGCATCATAATATGGGAGATATCACAAAAAACACTTTTCGGGAGATATGGAACAATAATGAATACATACGTCTCAGGAACCAAAATAATTACAACGTATGCCTTGGAGTCAATTGCAACATGACCAGGTACTCCATATGGAAATGATATTGGCAAGAGACGTAATAGGAAAATCTGAATTAATGTCCAAAAGATTACCCCTCAGGAGGTCCTGAATACAGCTTACCAGAATCCGAAAGGGAGACCTTGACATATCTGCCCTTCTTGATCAATGATACATATCCCTCCTTTTCAAGGGACCTCAAAACCCTGCTGAGGTAGGCCCTCTTCCTGGCGAGATAGGCCCTCTTTGATTCTCCCTCCCGTATCTCGGTGAAGAAACCCTTCGATCCCTCCATTGGTTGTATGAGAGCGCCCTCGTGCCTTACACTTCCACCCAAGGACCCCAGGACCTTCAGAAGCTCCTGTCCTGCCGGACTGGGTCCGATTATCCTGACAGATGGTATCTCCATAACGGATGATACACCGATGGAGAGGACCTCCTGGTCATGGGGTATGGAATATTCCTCGGGTCTAACATAATAGGGATGTGATCCGGTCATGAAGCATGATAGAAGGGCCGCTGAGGTGATTATCCTGTTACCCGTGGAGAGGTTGACATATACCTCGAACCCATCGGATATCAAACCATTGAACAGGGATGTCAACATCCTGGAAGATGTGTAGAAATCGAATATGTCCAGTGTCATCTCCTCTATGTCAATGGTAGCCGAGACCTTTTCCTTTATCCTGTCCCCATTCCTTCTTGCCCTCTGCTCGATATCCGATCCCTCATTGCTTCCGTAGATCAGTATGGCCCTGTTGGTGGGAAAGAACTTCAAGCCCCCAAGGACCCTGTCTATCTCCAGACCCATCGGTATGACGTGGACGGTTCTCTTCTCCATGCTATACGATATTGACGTATAGAGATATCTATTTTCGTATAGATCAAAAGTCAACTCATCTATACACTCATGGAACCTCCGATACGTAGGACCATTTAAATCCAAACGCGACCATTCAAGCTTTTGCTGTCAGGGATGGGGGCAGCTACGGGGAAGGACCATCTCGTCTGTTTATCCGGGAATGATCTTGCATGGTGGAAGCATTGGCCGTCAACGATGAAGGGGACCCAGTTTATCAGGGAATGCATTCCGATATCATTCAGTCCATGGACAAGAAGATGGACATTCTAGCCCTCGTCCCCTCGGTCGGTTCCCTGGCCAGGAGCTTCATCGGAAAGACCTTTTTAGAGGCCAGAAGGAGGAGGAAGAAACCGATATTCCTGACCTCCTCCCATGATGCATCATGGATACATTCTGCTATTATGGAAGCAAGGGGTGTGGACCGCGGGAGGGAAGGCATCGTCTCCATAGGAAAGGATGTGATGTCCTGCATGGAATTCGATTCCAGGATAGATCCGGGCGACATGATCAACCACTGCTTCAGGAAAGGGACGATCGAGACATGTCCGTTCCAGTCCGGTTTCGATCTCGATATCTACAGGGACCTCAAACGGAGCGGAGGCGCCCTTCTCCATGACATGACAGAAGAGATGAGGCAGAATGGAATGTGTCCGGCCAGGACAGCACTGGATCTCGTTGTCGAAGCTGAGGCTGTTGTGGCCCACCCATCGTTCCTTTTCACTGAGGACTGGAAAGGTGTCATGGAACTTTTGGAAAGGGATGGAAGCGGTTGCATCCTTGTGATACATGACCCGGCCTATCTGGTAGAGTTCCTTGATAACAGGTTCTCCTACGAGTTCACATCTGATGACCTAACCAAAGATAAATGGACCATAGAAGGCCTGACCGTTGAGGAACAATCCGGTCTATATCTCCTGGTTGAGCTTCTATCGGAATTAGCTGCCAGGACAGATCCCATGAAGCAGATCGAGAGAAGCCTTCTCATACAGAATCACAGGGACAGGGCGCTGGTCAATGGAAGTGCCGGACTAGTTGCTGTTATCTCTGCTTTGAAACGCGTCCTTGAGACCGGGATCCAGGGTAGTATCTCTCGAAGGAGGAGTATTAAGGACCTCTACATGTTCCTCAAACTTTGGATGGGCCAGTATACTGGAGTGTCAAGGGCCAGGAGGGAGTCTGAGGATGGTGACAGTGTCGAGGTCTCTCTGGTGGATATTTCGTTGATGACCCAGCCTATCCTCCAGACGTTCTCCACTGTAATACTGTTCGGAGATACGCTCTATCCCCATTCGATATACAGTTACACACTTGGTATGAGGTCCGAGAGGATCATGAACAGAACATATATTGACAGATCGACAATGGATGGCACCCATGTCATTTCCATAGGGAATGTTGACATCTCCTATAAGCACAGGTCAGAGGCCTCCTATGCAAGGGTGGTGGAGGGTCTCTCCAGAATATGTGAGACCACTCCGGGACTCAAGATCGCCGTCTTCCCCTCATATTACATCCTGGAGCAGGTAATGGGATCCATGGCTGAGAACGTCTTTGGCTACCCGGTGATAGATGAGACTAGGGGGATGTCAAAGGAAGCAAGGGGACATCTGCTTACAGAGGTAAAGACCGGTGGGGACATACTTGCACTTACTGTTCAGGGAAGCTTCCTTGTGAGGTCCGTGGAGGATGGTTCCATCAGTCCTGATGCAGTGATATTGGTAGGGCTCCACATACCTCCTCCCGATGCTGGATCCACACAGAAGAAGGTTCACCTCCAGAAGAAGTACACACCCAATATCGGGCACATCATTACTGTCTTGATGCCTGCGATAACAAAGGTCTTGAGGATGGTCAATACCATGATGTCCTCGGACATGGACCGAAGGAACATGGTGATCCTGATGGACCGTAGATATCAGGACCGCAGGGTCCTTGAATGCCTTCCGAGGTTCTACGATATCAAGCTCCTTTCTTCTCCAGGAGAGTTCGACGGAAGCAGGATCCTTGAGGGAGGTGATGGTGGTTGAGGTTCTGTGTGCTAGGTTCTTCTTCATCGGGAAACTCCACCCTTGTCACCCACAAGGACACGACCATTCTCATAGATGCTGGACTTCCTCTCCGCTATACCGTAGAAAATATAATATCCATCACAGGAAAGGATTCTCTGGATGGCATATTCATAAGCCACGAACACTCCGACCATACAAGGAGCCTTAAACCGCTTGCTCAGAGATACGGATGTCCTGTCTTCCTTTCCCCTCCGGTATCGTGGTATATCGGTCCCGGGGAGGGTATGGACATCAGGAAGGTCAGGGACGGATGGAAGGTGGGGGTCGGACCACTGATGATAACTCCTTTCATAGTATCCCATGATGCCATAGATCCGTACGGGTTCATCATTGAGGACGAATACGGTTCCATGGGTCTTGTAACAGACCTTGGATGCTATGACGATAACATTTGCGACAGATTGAGGAACAGGGATGCACTCGTTGTGGAATCGAATTATGATCTGGACATGCTCGTGAACGGAAGGTATCCCCATTACCTGAAGAAGCGGATCCAGGATGGCAAAGGCCATCTATCGAACCAACAGTGCAGGGACCTTCTCGAGAACATAGTAGGGCCGAGGACCCGTGATATTGTCCTTGCACACCTTTCCGAGGAGAACAACGATCCCCTCCTTGCAATGGAAACTTCTCTTGAGGTCCTTGAATGCATGGAGTCGCCACCTTCGCTCCATGTATCCTATCCAAAGCATCCCACATCTGTCCTCGATCTATCCCGGACACCCTGATATCCACCGTACGATTCGATTCTGTACTAATCAGTTTATATATTCTTATAAGAGTAAGTTATCCCATAGACAGAAGGCAGAAGCGGTATGATCAATGAAAAAATTTACAGATCACCGCATCTGGCAATTTGGAGGCATATCATATGTACCCCTCAACGGCTCCTAGAAGGACCGGAAACATGGAACCGCCCGGAAGAAGATATCAACATAGCAGTAACGGACCGCAGTATGCACGGACAGGTCCCGGACCAGAGCGATCAAGACCAGCCCATTCGGGATATGACACAAGAGGCCATCGAAGGTATAGGGCCGTTGAAGAGGCTGCTCCGGATGGGGAGATCTCAAGATGGGCAGGCGAGAACAGGGGTCTGCTGACGGCAGTTCTGGTGATCTCCATCTCATTCATCATGGTCCTGGCTGGTCTGATGGTATGGGCGAACAATGATGATAATGGTCCTTCAGGACCGACCTATTCGATAACCGAGTTCAGGGGCGGATCCTCCGAGGTCCTGGTAAATGCGACCTTTCTGGGGAATGATGCCTTCATCACCGTACCCTGGAATGCTACTGTGACGGATGCTTCCCTTAGGATATCGGGTGCCCTTCCACCTGAGAGAAGAACATTTGAGGCCGGAAAGAACCCCATCGATCTGGATGTGGGTGATATCGATCTCGACCTAAGGGCAGATGCCGTTGTATTGAACTACGGGGATTCCACACTTATGGTCATGCGCAACCTGGGAGATGGCAGATTCCAGAGAGGAAGGACGATCCAGGTAGGAAACGCTCCGATCAGGGTCGAGCTGACATATCTGAACAATGATGCCTACCTGGATGCGGTGGTCCTTTCCGAGGATTCCCGGGATATGAGGGTCCTGATAAACGATCAGGTCGGAGGATTCATGAACAGGGGAGACCCGTTCCTTCTTCCAACCCTTCCATCGGATATCGGTGTCATAGACCTTGAGGGAGACGGTGATAACGATATAATTGTGTCAACTGTGAAAGACAACAATGTGACAATGTACATTAATGATGGCAATGGCATTCTAACCCAGGGTTCCAAGCTCCTTACCGAAGGGAACCCAACTCGCCTGGGGATATCCGATATGGATGGGGACGGCCTTTCAGATATCGTCGTTTCAAACCGCAGGGACCTGGATGAGAATCTGACACCCAGGGACAAGGAAAAGAAACCTGTCAATTGGTTCAACTCCATATCGGTCTTCAAGAACATGGGTGATCTCACTTTCACGAAGTTGGTTGATGATATAAGGTCTGAAAAAGGAGTAAGCTCAATTGCATTGGGGGATTTAAACGGAGACGGGTCGGATGATATTGCGATGTCCAACCTGGGATATCATAATATTTCCTATGTTCTCAGCGATGGAAAGGGTGATTTCATCAGAGGTGACCCGTGGGAGCTTGACGTTGTCGAGCTCAGGTCCATGGACCCGATAGAGATGAAGCTTGAAGACCTGGATTCCGATGGTGATCTGGACCTTTGGGCACTTACCAAATCGGCTGATTCGGTCCTCTTCTATTGCAACATTGGGAATGGGGAGTTCCTTCCCTACTCCCAGATATTCGTTGGTGTTAACCCCACATCCTTCGAGATGATAGACATGGATGCCGATGGGGACAAGGATATCATGACCTCGGACTGGAGAGGCTGGGATATGTTGTACAATGGCAATTCCACGATCTCTGTCATAGAGAACATGAGAGATGGGGTCTTCAAGACATACAGACAGTACACCACAGGTAACAGTCCCAGGGGCGTATTTGCCAGGGACATCGACATGGACGGTGATCCTGATATTGCATCTGCCAACTACTTCGGGTCCACCGTTTCGATCTTGGAGAACGATGGTCTTGGGAGATTTTCCGAGGACAGGGAATACCCCATAGGTTTGGAACCCTACGCGGTAGTGCTTGAAGATTTCGACGGTGACGGTCTGGTTGACGGGGCATCTGCTGATGAGGCAAATTTCAGGATAGTACTCCTTAAGTCCAATGGTGATGGTGGTTTCACCACTGACAGGTACCTCTATGATATCGGAGCATACCCGTTTTCACTGAGGACAGGGGATATTGATGACGACGGGGATATGGACCTCTTCACTTCCAACTATTTCCAGAATTCCACCACTCTCCTGTTCAATGATGGTTCCGGTGATTTCCAGACCATGTTCAAGAACACCAAGACCATATTCCTCGGGGACAAAATGCCCTATGATTCCATAATGGAGGACCTGGATGGTGACGGTCTCAAGGACCTGATAACTGTCAACAGAGGTGATTCCCTCGATCCAACGGATACCATTAGCGTTATGCTGAACGATGGTTCATTCACCTTCGATGTGATGAACGAATACAAGGTGGGAAAGGAGCCCACCTCGGCTGTTGTGATGGACCTTGACATGGACGGTGATCTGGACATAGGGACGGCTGATACAATGGGAGATAGTTTCACGGTCCTACGGAATAACGGGGATGGAGTTTTCGAAGCTTGGGAATCACACCCTGTTGCCGATAGGCCGCAGTACATCAATTCATTCGATTTCGATGGTGACGGTTGGCCAGACATCCTTGTCAGCTCATCGGATTCGAATTCTCTGTCCTTCTTCAGGAACGAGGAGGGTGCAGGTTTCACATGGTTCACCGATCAGAACATAGGGGCCTATCCTTATGCCATAGAGATGGCGGATTTCAATTCTGATGGGAGAATGGATATGGTATTGACCTCCGTCAACACCAACTCGGTCATTGTTACCGGATGCTACTACTATCCACATGGTCTAATGATCAACATTGGAAAGGATTCCTCGATAGAGGTCCAACATGATGGAATGCTTTCGCCGGATGTTGTTCTTCAACTGGAAATGAAGAATGAGCTGAACAGATATATCAAGGCTAACAGGGTGGAGGGAGAGGACCTTAACATTCCTTTGAGCATAATATGCCAGCAGGAAGGTATTGTCAGGTTGTCAAACCTGCTCGTGGTCTACTCCCTTGATGGTTGATCGGAACAGTTTATATCATGCCAACCTGAAATGCTCTCCACAGAAGGGACATTCCCCCTTCTGTGCGACCTTTTCAGTAAGGTTCCTGTTGCATCCGGGACAGAGGTAGATGGTGACCTCTTTCTCCCCTGTGCTGAACATCTCTCCGCAGTGAGGACAGACGGACGATCCAAGTTCCTCTTCTGAGAGTATCCCGCTGCAGTGCGGGCAGTGATATTCAACGGATCCTTCATCTTCCATTCTTGAGAGTCTTTTTTTCTCCTCTTCCAGTTCATCCTTCATCTTCTTGAGGTTCTCCTGGGCCTTCTTGATCGATGCAGACCTCTGATCCAGGTCCTTTCTCTCTGACCCAAGCCCATCCTTTGTGGAATCGAGTTCGTTCTTGTATACATCGAGGTCTCTTCTATTTGCTTCAAGCTCTAGCCTGATGTTCGAGATCTCCTTCCTTTCATCCTCAAGCTTGGACCTATCGTCTTCCAGCTTCAACAATTCAGCGGAGGATTCCTCGATCTCCTTTCTGGCTGCAGCGATCTCCTCCTGTTCTACCGTGAGGTTCTGTTGGAACTGTTTCAGGGATTCACCGTACTGTTTCCACTTATCGGCATCCAGTTTCAACTGTTCTTCCCAGGTTTTTAACTCTACCTCTTTGCTTTCAAGTGACTTCTCCATGTCTGTCGGGTCCTTGGCTTGTTCGATGGTTCCAGGAGTAGCTTCCAGTTTCGCTTTAAGGCTCACGTTCTCCTCCTGAAGCTTGACGATCATGGCCTCAAGGTTCTCGGAATTGTGCCTTACTTTGCGGAGCTCTTCTTCCAGGAGGCTTGATCTGACCAGCTCTTCCTGCTTATCGTCTTCATTTTCGGTCTTTGCGGAATTTTCCAGCTCCTTTTTAGCCGCTTCGAACTCCTGTTGGACCTTGTTGAACTCTTCTTGTTCCTTGGTCAGGTCCTGCTGGTACTGTTTGAGGGACTCTCCATACTGTCTCCATTTTTCTGCACTTTCCTCGATCTGGGCCTCCCTCTGGGTAAGTTCCATCTCACGCTCTTCAAGGGCGGCGGTGTCAACCTTTTCCTCCTCACCACCGGTTTCCTGGGCTTGTTTCAACTGTGAGTTCTGCTCCTGAAGTTTCATCACAGCCTCCTGGAGCTTCTCAAGGGTGGCATCCTTCTTGTTGATCTCCTCTCTGAGTGACTCGATCTCTATTGATGTGGATGATCCAGGTGGAACAGATGAGGATCCCTTTTCATCGAACTCACTTCTTTGTCTTTCGAATTCTTCTTTTACCCTGTTGAACTCTTCTTGCTGTTGGGTGAGGTCCTGATGATAGTTTTTGAGGGTCTCACCGTATTCCTTCCATCTTGTGGCCTTTTCCTCAAGCTCGGCCTCTCTGGAAGCCAGGACGGATGCCATCTCTCTGAGTGATGCATCTTCTTCATTGCTTTCCTTGGGGTTTTCCTTTTCTTTCAACTCCCTGTTCAGTTCCTGGAGCTTTACAACTGCTTCCTGGAGTTTGATGACTGTTGCCTTTGATCCCTCAAGCTCCTCCCTCAGAGCATCTATCTCTCCGCTATCCACAGAATTATCCTTCACACCTTCTGTCCCACTTTCTGGTCCCAGGGTCTTGGACCTTTCATATTCTTCTCTTTCCTTGTTGAACTCTTCCTGCTGTTGGGTGAGGTCCTGATGATAGTTCTTGAGGGTCTCACCGTATTCCTTCCATTTCTCAGCGTTTGTTTCGACCTCTCTCTCCTTTCCCAGAAGCTCCTCCTCTCTTGAGGCCAGCTCCTTGGAAGCGGTCTGATACTGGTCTCCTGTTTCCTTGAGTTTCAGATTGTATTCCTCAAGTTCCTTCCGATAGTTCTCGAGGTCGACCCTCGCCTTCTCGATCTCCTTTTCCCTCTCGGAAAGGGATGACTTCATCTCATTGATCTCCAGTAGTCTCTCCCGCAATTTCGCCTTCATCGGATCAATGTCCGCGGCTTTATCGGTCGTTTTCTCATCATTACTGCTGGCATTTGCCTCGGGCATATGATTCACTCCATTCCTTAAATTGACCAAGCCTCACTGTGCAAGGTCCTATATCTTTTTCACTTCATTTTCTAGGTCCCTTCCTTTTGGGAGGGTCCATCGTCAAGATCTCCATTGGAAGTTATCTCCTTTGGATCTGAATGTTTTTTCATTGTTACCTTGAATTCCTTTAATTTCTTCTGGATGCGCTCCCATTTCTCCTTGAGTGAGGCTTCTCTTTCATTCAATGAGGCCTCTTTACCCTGCAGGGAACTTTCCCAGCTCTCAAGGAAACCCTTCTGACCATCCAGCTGTTCCTTTCTACCTTCAATTTCAATATTTGAGGCCTCAAGGAGCTTCTTGTATTCCTCGAGTCTTTTGGAATAATCCTCCCAATCCTTCTTGACCTTTTCAAGCTCAGCGGCTTTTTCAACAATCTTGTTCTCTTTAAGAACAAGTTCCTCCTTGAAGGTATCCGATTCCTGTTTTTCAGAGGCTAAATTTGCCCTGGTCGAATCAAGTTTGGAACTTTGCTCAGCTAAGTCCTTCTCAGCTGATGCGATCTCTTTCTCCCTTTTGTCAAGGTTCTCTTCTTTGGGCCTGATGACATTTTCCCTCTCCTCCAGTTCCCTTCCCTTCTCCTCCAGTTCCCCTGATCTCTCCTCTGCCTTTTCCTTTATTGATGTCAATTCAGTGGAAAGTTTTTCCAAAGATGAGGTCTGCTCATTGAGCTCGATCTCCTTTTTTTCCGCATTCTCTTCTCTTTTCTTCATAACAAGGTCCAAACGGTCCAATTCTTTTTTCCGCTTGGAAAGATCCTTTTCTCTCTCGGATATTCCATTTTCCCTCTCATCAAGTTCTGCAGAATGGTCCACAAGTGACCTTTCGGTCTCCTCGATCTCCTGGGTCCTTTTTTCAAGGTCCTCCTCTTTTTCTTTAATGATCACCAAATTATCTCTGATACTGGACCGATCCTCTTCGAGTTTCTCTTCGATTTCCTTGATACGTTGTTCCTTCTCTGAGAATTTAACCACCCTTTTTCCAAGGTCCGCTTCCGCAGCAGCGAGATCGTTCACATTCTGCTTCTGTTTCTCATCTCTCAAATCAAGTTCGTTTGAACGGTTCTGTAATGAATCCTCTCTATTCTTGATATCATTTTGAAGTGCCTTCAACTCTTCTTCCTTTTTCTCAAGGGAAGAAAAGATCTCATCCAATTCCCTGGACCTTGTATCAAGGGCTGCGCTTCGGGAATCTACATCCTCCAGCTTCTTCCTCCATTCTCTCCTCTCTGCCACTATGTGCTCTTTTTCGATCCTTGCTGAACCGATCAATGAATCGAGTTCCTCTTCCTTTCCCTTGAGGACCGATGTCAATTCCTCATTCTGTTCGAGGTTCTTCTTCGAGATGTTGAGTTCTATTTCCTTTTCGTTCAGGGATGCCTGTCTTTCATTCAGATCATTCTCCCTCTCATCCAGGTTCCTGAACCGATCGAGTATGTCCTTTGATCCCTCTCTTTTCCTTTC
Source organism: Thermoplasmatota archaeon (assembly GCA_965234725.1). Taxonomy (GTDB): domain Archaea; phylum Thermoplasmatota; class Penumbrarchaeia; order Penumbrarchaeales; family Penumbrarchaeaceae; genus Penumbrarchaeum; species Penumbrarchaeum helgolandense. The sequence goes on from CBDDUX010000026.1 coordinate 56,907, forward strand.
GAGTTCCTCTGAATCATGGGAGATCTCAAGAGCCTTTTCCTCAAGTTCTCCTCTGTATCTCTCAAGTTCCTCTCTGAACTTGAGATTTGATTCCCTGTCCTCTTCCATCTCTTTTTTAAGAGTGTTGACCTTTTCTCTCTCTTCATCCATTTCGGCGTTGAGCCTCCGGATCTCATCTTCCTTTTCCTCCAGAAGGTCCGCGGCCTGGTGATCGTTCATGGAAGTCCCAGAGACCATTTTCAGTTCTTTGGAAAGCTCCTGGTTCTTGGTATTGAGGTCGGAGATTATCTCTGCCTGGTTTTCGATCCTCAGTTTTAGTTCGTTCAATTCCTTGATATGCCTCTGGTGGATCTCCTCTGAGCCATCTGTTTTGCTGGTTGAAGTTGCTTCCCTTGCTTCCTTGAGGTCACTCTGGAGCTCTATCATCTTCTTTTTAAGGTTCTCGTTTTCTTCCATCAATTTATTAAATGAGGCAGGGTCGACCTCCATTTCCTTGATCTGGTTCTGTTTCTTTATGATCGATCGAAGCTGTCTGTTTATTGATCCATAGATCTTGATCTCCTCATCCCTGTCCTTCCCATCATTTAGCTCTTTCAGGTCTTCTTCCTTGGATCGAAGGTCTTGAGATATGGCATCAAGTAGTGCAAGTGTCTCTTTGTCATCAGAACCTTTCTCAACGGAACGCTTCCTTGCATCCCCTTCCAATACGCTGGAATCAGGCATGACAGTGAATATACCCTGGCATTTCATGCAGCTATATGCCTTGGGACCCGTGGATACTTCTGCCCAGAGCTTTGACTTGCAGAAGGGGCAGGTGAAGATCTTTCTGTTCGAACCTTTAATATCCAATCACATCACCACACGAACATAATGATCCAGGGACCTTTCCCCCATATGTAGGATATATTTTAATACGTTTTGTTGGATAATGCCAAATTCGATCGAACATCCATTGATTTATTGAATTAGAAGGTGACGATGATCGATGGATCGATCGTTCCTTCGGATATTTTTTTCGGGCTTTTGGTGACTTGTCTGATGATATACCAGAAACTTAATGAATGTTTACAAGTGTGGCCAATCCTAGGCATATCGAAAAGCAAGTTACTACCCATGTCCCTTCATATGATCCGGACTGGGAGTGGATCGAGACTTATAGTATAGACATGAAATGGTGGTGGGATCGTGCCGATCCCCTGGGCAGGGATCAACTCTTTCTAAAAACAGCATGAAGGCTAAAGAATGATCGTGTCTAAGAAACTGAAATGGAATCCGAACAAATGGAAGGAAAAACCCAGGTATGAGCTGGACCTCTCTATAAACAAGAGACGTATTCACATTTTTTACCATCACTCAGAGATCTCCGAGGGGAGATTGATCAACGATATTGAAGAAAGGAGCGGTCAAGAGGTAGTTGTCTATATACCGGAAATGCCCAAAATTGGAGAGGATATCACCTTCTATCTATGTATAATAGGATATCTACCCAATTACTCAAAACTCTGTCCTCCGGAATCTGGGTGCTGTCCCCATTGCGGAGAAAGAATATCGGGATACAGTGAGGCATAATATCTCCTTCAAGTAGATCCGGATCAATTTCCAGATCATAACCTCTTTTTAAAAATGATCGGATAATTCACAGGATTATAGTTTGTGACATAAACTTTTTAAACACATCCAGGATTAGATGACTATGATCAACCAGGGAACCCTGGGCCCAACACCTCAGGCACGCCGAGCTTTCGTGGCATTGGGTTTATGCCTGGTATTCTTCCTTTCGGTCCTTTTACCAACCGGAAATGTGATGGGAATGGGATCCCGTGCTCTGGTAACCTACATCGGATCGATCGAAGGGGACGGAGATGATGGAGAGACGGTCCTTGCAGGTTATCGATGGTATACCTGTAATTTCACATTCATAGACTGGATCGAGGGAATTGACTCTTCCCTGGTCACAATTGAGAGGGGAGAGGGAGAGGATGAGGAGCTTTTCCATTTCGATCCGGAGGGATCCAATCTTACATTTTTGGAGACCTCAAAGACTATCGATGTAAAGGACCCGATGATCGTACTTCAGAACGGTAGGAACCTAACCCTCACCTTCAAGATCTGGATCCACTTGAACTGGACATTTCAGACACAGGTGACATTGAAACCGCGCATATGGAGCAATGGTTCTGAGGTCGGCCTCGATTCACCCCAGTTACTGAGGTTTGATATCTATGGATATCTTCAGCCTGTCAGAGACCTGATAAGGGTGGTAGACCACTTAGGAAATGATATCCGGACAGGAGAAGCGGTCCTTTCAAACTCCACCATATCATTAACCGGACTCAATTTCGAATATGATGATAACTCAGAGAGATTCTCCGGGCTCAGGCCGGACCCTGAAAGGGTCCATCCGCAAGTGGAATATGGGACCATGTCCACGAACGCTACCTTCATGACAAACGGATTTCAGGCAGAGATCATGGTTCCGGACCTTGAAAGCGGAAACCTGATGCTATCCATAGACATTCCGGGTGTGAGGAGTGAATGGAAACTCGCCCTCTCGGCATGGTCCTTCTCTCTTGACATCGACGGGATAGGACCGAAGATAGAGATCACCAAACCAGCCCCTGGAAAGACACAATCCGATAAGGAATTCGTATGGAACATCACGGTGACCGACCGACCCGTTACAGCTGGTGTTTATGTAAACGGTTCAACTGTCAGATATCGGGTCTGGACCATAGAATCGAACTGGTCACAGTGGTACGATATTCCTTCCTCAACTGATGCAAGGTCCATCTTCTTTTCCGGTTCTGCTACAGGTATTCCAGGGACCGGGACCACAATGATCCAATTTATGGCCGAGGATGTTCTTGGCAATGTCAATATCACAGAACCATACCCTGTGAAGATAAACAAGGCCCCTTCCCTGAACATCTCAGAGGTCATAATAGGCCTGGAATTGCCCAATAATAGTTCATTGGAGTTAGACGGATCGGACTATGTCAGCGATCCGGACGGGGATGCCATATTCTACAAATGGTATCTTGATGATTCCGAACCACTCTCCACCCTTGCAAATTTCAGAAAACCCCTATTTGATGTGGAACCCGGTGTCCATACCATCAAACTGGAGATAAGTGATGGCCACGAAGAGGTCTCACAGTCCTTTACATTCAATGTCACCAAGGCTAAGGACCGAGATGAGGGAAAAACCTGGTTCGAGGAGTTGATGGAAGATGAGAACCTTTTCTGGTATCTTCTTCCCATCGCCCTTATTGCTATATTGATACCTCTCATCGTACTCATCCTTTTCATATCAAGGAAGGCCAGGGAAAGGAGGGGGGACGATTTCATCATCGATGAGGATAGGGCCATGGACATGTCCCAGGCAGAGGAGACGGCAAAGCGGATATTGGATAATATGACCGCCAGGGAATCCGTTGATTTTCAGACATCCTCCTATGCTGTTACCATAGATGAGGGATTCGATTTCGATTATGATCTCTATGAGGTCCTTGGCCTTGAATCGAACGCAACTGAAACTGAGATCAAGAAGAAATACCGCAAATTGGCGGCATTCTATCATCCCGACATGGTCGCACAGCACGGGGAGGTGTCCGGGGAGGATTCCGCCGAGGAGATGATGAGGATAAACAAGGCAAAGGAGGTCCTTCTTAATCCAGAAAGGAGGGTTATCTATGACTCCTACATCAATGACTTGGATTTCTCCATGGATATCGGGGACATGGGGGACATGGGGGATATGGGGGATGACGATCCCGACTTCGATGATGAATGGACTTGATGGTAATCTGAGGGTAATTACCCCTTGTCCCTTTATATAAAAGATCGGAACCTAAACAGTTCAAGGAGTTGATGATTTGAAGAGATTATCGTCCGTTTGGAAGAACAACGGATCGAAGGATAGGTTTTTAGCGGTATCCGAAGCCGTTGGAACGGTCCTCCTTCTTGGCATATCCATCACGCTAGCAGGCGGTATTGCGGTATGGACCTCCAATATTGAAGAAGGTGAAGAAGGTATCTATGTCGATCTTTGGGCAAATGTTCAGGGAAACGACCTGGTTATTGTCCACAGAGGTGGGGATCACCTTGACGGAGTGAATACAAAGATAATGATCACAGATTCATCGAGATACAGTGTTATAGAAAATACTTACACTGTCATGTCAGGAACGAACGATGATACCTGGTCTCCTGGAGAGGAGTTGGTTATCGATATAACAAATCCTTCTGTTACAGATACGTTCAAAATAATAGTTACAACCACCAGAGATAATGGTGAAGCTGTTGTTATTTTCAACAATGAATTGCAGAGGTCTAATTCCAATACCGGTCTCCCTGACCTTGCGATCACAATGATAAATCTGAGAGACTCAGAAGATAATATCGTAACCACTATTCTGGACAATGGAGCATACGTCATCCAGATAAGGGTTTCGAATTTCGGATCTGATATGACGACCGTCCATCATTCGGATCTTGGAAATGGTGCTATATCAAATCTCAAGATATTTGACTCGAATGAACCCATAGATATGGCCTCGGTCACTTACAGTCATTATACAACCGGAGATGTAGAGGTCTTTGGTCCTGACGACCTGGGGAAAATGAAGAATGGAGATTACATGGTATTTGATTTCATTTGGCAGGTCTCCGGCAGCATTCCAAGATCACTTGGTCTCCATAGATTCAATGTGAAGGTCATTCCTGTTTATACTGGAGAGCTGAATTACAGGAACAATTACATCGAGAAGAAATTCAATGTTGATAAGGAACTGACACCTCTCGATATCCATGGTCCGGACCCAGGTATCTACGATATTCTTTTCTCGAACGAAGCTCCAAACAGTGGTGAGGAGGTTACTGTTACAGTGATCATCCAGAATTCCGGTGATGAAGGGATCGAGATCACGCATGGAGTTAATTTGATAGTCACAACTTGGGAACCGGAAAGGTACCATGACTCTTATGATGAAAGTGAGATCCATGATTGGAAGATGGATTATGAAGGATACTATGGCATGTGGAGGAGTGAATACAGTGAGGTGATCCCTGTAACCGAGGATGACACATTCCCTACCTGTGTCAGAACAAACATCGAACTTCTCCCCGGAGCGTATCTATTCTTCTATTTCACCCTGGAAGCAAGGGTTGACGTCCCTGGAGGTGAACAGTGGGTTTTCGCAGCGATCGATGCCTTCAATGATAATTCTCAACCCCAGGGGATCGGATATTATCCAGGAGGAGATGATCCAGGCGACAATATGAGGCTCGGAAAGATCCAGGTCCTTCCGAGGATCCTGGTGGTCGATGATGACGGATCTCCAACAGGAACCGAGGGTGACATGACATCAACAGTTCTTGAAGCTCTCATAGGAGCTGGTGTGACAGTGGACAAGGTTTTCACTTCCCAGGAGGTAAGCGATCATTCTGATACCAGGGATGCACCGGCTTTCTCCTACAATCAAGCGGAGATATCCGCACCTGCAATGGAAGATTATGATATTGTTATGTGGGTGACCGGATTCGAGACGGATCCTCTTACCAATGTTCCAAACGATCCTGTGAAGGATATTGGAGGAAATATCCAGGAGATAATGAAATATCTTGATTCAAACAGATATTTCCTCTTGGTTGGCACTGATCCTTTCAACGGATTGATGTCCTACTTCAATTCAAAGTCCACAACAGATCGTATTGTGGAAGACGACCCGAGCTTGGATGCCACTGCCTTCCTCTACAAATACATGGGGATACAGCAGGTTACAACAGATGTTAACATTTCTGCAGGTGATCCCCCAACGTTACATGGAATGGACATATTCGTGGACCTTCAATTATCATCACTTGAAGGGGACCTGATAATCACACATAAGTCCGGAGATGATATCAGTGGCACTAATACAAATATTGTGATCTACGATCAGTTTGCGACACCTGTGATATCAGGTTCATATTCAGATTTTTCAGGTACCTTTGGAGAGGATTGGTCATCAGGGACCGAAGTAAGCATCGATCTGTCAACTTTGACACTTTCCGACACCTATGATATTGTCATCACGACCCCGAGGGACCTGGGAAGTACCATGATAGTACACAAGAACGAGTTCACAATGTCCGATGAGATCGGAGAAAATCCTTCGATAAAATATGGTGATATTTACCCGGGAGGTATATCAAGCAGGGATGAGACAATTGAACTCCTCACCCAGACTCCAGGAAATGGATTGATGAACCTCTTTGTAATAAGGAGTAGCTATGAGGAGAATCTCTTCGAGATACCTGTGGGAACATTAACGAACTCGGATGAAGTTGTCAAGGCAGATCCAAGTTTCAATTCGATAAGGTCCTTTGGTACACCTGATGAAGACCTATTCGATGCTGCATACCGATCGGTCGTGCTTGGCTGGGACATTACCCAGATAAAGTATCTCAACGAGAAAGTCGACCTTTTCTCTGATATACTCAAGTGGTTCGACTGGGAGGTGGAGGTTGGAAGGGACCTTGCTGTTACAAGGATGAACCTTTATATCATCTCAGAGGATGAAGAGGGAAATTGGTTCAACGATCCTGTGGACGAGGATAATGCTCCCAAGTACCTGGACACTGTTCTTATTGAAGCATATGTGAGGAACAACGGACCCAATCTGGAAAGTTCTTCAGTAATGTTCTATGTCACAGGTCCAGATGGTTTGGAGCTTCCGATAACACCGAACATTCCAGATCCCAGAGATGACCTCGAGCCCGAATATTATGATAATCCATATGACATGAACGGTCTTTCAGGAGGGGGGGCCGAGGAAAGCGTTTTCAAATTATGGCTTGCGGTGGGAGTAGGGACATACACATTCAGGGTCGTTGTTGATCCATTCCACCTTATATCTGAGATAAGTGAGGAGAATAATGATATCTCGTACTCCACATCGACAATAACATCTTTCGTAACCAAGAACAACATCCTTGTTGTCGACGATGACATGTCAACTGATAATTTCCCTGTTGGCATGGACGTTGGAACCATGGATCTGAGGAGGATCTCGTATGCTTCCCTTGGAGGAGAACCCTCACAGGTGATAGAGGATACACTTGTTTCTCTGGAATATGATTTCGATAACCATGTTGTGGAAAATGATAATGTAGGGGGTGTATGGGATTATGCAAGTGGACTTTCCATTCTTGATCTCAAGAGATACAACTCGATAGTATGGGTCCTTGGAGATTCAGGGTTAAAAGATGCAACAAACAGGGAAACTCTCACCGACAAGGACATGGAAGCCATCAAGAGGTATCTGGACGGTGATTATCAGGAGGCCAAATACCTGCCGGAAGACCATCATGAAAACCTTATGTTGATAGGGACGAACCTTACCCATGACCTTAGTGTTTCAAATGATGAGATAACCATGCTCTCAGGGAATTATTTCCTATTTGACCTGATGGAGGAATATTTCGGCATACTTCCGAATGTTCCGGCTACTAATATCGGAACCACTCTTGTGGGGCCAACAGAAGGAGAGATCCTTGATGAGGTATATCATGGAATTGATTTCGAGTTTGGAGAGCTTGACTCAGTATATGAATATTCAACTCTGGATCTGGCACCTCCAATGGATACCTATGCAGAGGTTACACCTGGTCTTTGGGCCGGGGCAGATCTCATATCCGCACAGTACAAATATGACAATATCGAATCTGCAATGGCGATCCAGAGGAACTTCCAGGTCATAGTGCATACATGGCAACTGACAAGGGCCTCTGTGCTTGCTAGAGAGAGCCCCCTCAGAGAATTGGTGTATCTACCGCTTCACTGGTTCGATACGCCTGAGGACGATCCGGAGCTTCTCGGTAGGTCCTCAGATATATTTCTTGATAACACGAATCCTGTGATCGGAAATTCATATGTGATCCAGGTTGAGGTTGCAAATCTTGGAGGAGCTGCAGGCGGTGGTACAATCGGATTCATGGATGGGGCATCGCTTATCCAGTCCGAGAACCTCTATCTGAATGCAGATACCACAACAACCGTTGAAGCTATCTGGAAACCACTCTATGCTGGTGAAAGGACCTTGACCATATGGTTGGATCGTTACAACGATACTTCCGAGGTCTTCGATATTCAGAACAATGCACCATCAATTACCATCGATGTGTTCTTCTTCTGGGACGATATGGAAGCCGGAGATGACAACTGGGACCATGATTCGACCATCCTGAGGATAAACGGTGAAGGAACACTTGATTATATGAGTGAACCAACCTCTACGAACATCGAGAACAAGTGGCTGGCAATGAATGGTTTCAATGTGAATACCGATGTTGAGAATACAGTTGTTCAAGGTGAGTACTACAGCTCTCCCAATTCATTTTACATGTATGAACCCAGCCTTTCCGGTACCTCGAGAAAGGATATGGATCTTGTAATGATGCTCGACACATCAGAATCAATGGATGATGGTGGTTGGGATCTAGCAATTGAAGATTATCAACCAATTGGGAATATGAAATTGGCGGCAAAGAATATTATAGATCAGTTGACACCAACAGATCGAATTGCAATCTATTCTTTCAATGGACTTGGTGCTCCAGTCCAGAGGTTTTCATTCACATATATGACACAGACCAATCGTGAGAATGCAAAGGATGAGATAGACTCCTTGACAGCAAGTGGGGACACTCCTCTTTGGGACGGGATAGGTGAGGTTATCAACTATGTTTTAACCAATCAGAGGACGTCGAATGTTTATACATCGATAATTTCTTTGACAGATGGGGATGACTTTGGAAAATTTGAAAGAGAGGATGGAAGCACTGTTTATTGCCCAGGTTCTGAAAGATCTACATATTACGGATCTCATACTTGGGGAAATGCCCTTGGTTTGAAATGGGGAGATTCCAGTATTGACTTCAGAAATCAGGGATCGGCCAATGGAGATGATATTCTCAGGGTTGGTGGGGAAGGAGGAGTACCTTTGACCGGGTCATGGCTTGATCTTCAAGATTCAACAAGGACCGGACTATTGTATTCACCTATCCCTGTATTTACTGTTGGATTGGGGATATCCCCTCATGAAGCTGATCCACTGAATCCAACAATTGGTACGAATTATTTCTTTACTACAGAATATGACCTTTGGCGTGTTGCTGAGACTTCCAAGGGGGAATATTATTATGCATCTGATTCCACGATCCTTGGAAAGATATTCCAGGAGATATTCAATCAAGTGGAACAGAATGCGCAATCATCTACTCGTGGTGAACCTTCAAGAGCCGCAGGACTCTGGACAGATGGGAATGAGGTTGCCAGCAACAAATACATGCACACCAGTATAGTTGACCTGAAATATGCGGATACGGCAATACTTTCATTCAACCATAAATACAACATGAAGGTCGGTTCCAACGGCGGAGTGATCCTTATTGGAACAGATACAGACGGTGATGGGTCCTGGGATTTCGAATATGTTCAGCCAGATCAGGCTTATACCGGAAATTTCCTCACTTCACAATGGGACAATCTAAAAGACAGTTATGGAAACAGGATGCGTTGGTGCTGGAACGGACTTTCCGGTGGAGGAAGCCTCGGATGGGATCATGTGACCGTCGATCTTGAAGAATTCCTAGGTGAAGAGGTGATCGTCGCATTCATCTATTACTATCTAGGGGGAGGAACAGGATACGGTTGGATGATAGACGATGTTGACATCAAGATATCCACATTTGATACCAATCTGGACAAGGGTTTATCCGTTGACAGCTGGACCCTTCAAAATGTGACCGATGTTGGGTCTACCAGGGGAGTTGGATCATACAGTGGATATAATTCCTGGTTCATAGGCGATCCCAACAATGGTGGGGATCTCAAACCTGGAGTTGATAACTCACTGTATACCAGGCAGATAGACCTCACCAACACCAGGGAAGCTACTCTTGAGGCGCAGCTCAGGTTCAATATCGACACAGATCCCGGCAGACCTCCGGATGGTTTCCGGGTGGAAGTGTCTATAGATAACAAACAGACATGGGTTCCTCTGAATCTTGGTGTACGATCATCCTGGGGAGTTTCAGGGACCGAAGCCGATGCTGATGACGGGATCCCGGATGATCAGAAATCCTATACGGGTCTTGACCTCGAGGGGAACGGAAATAACTGGGTTCCGGCAAATACATTGACAAGGTTGAGTACCAATCTGGATTCCTTCACCGGGAATGTTATAAACATTAGGTTCCGGGTGATAACGAACACAGACCTCACTCATTATGCAGATCCTAACGAGGACCTTGGTATCTATATCGATGATGTCTTCGTCTATGGTTCGTCGCTTCACGCAACGAGATCTGAAATTGGATCGACAGAAGAGATCTTATCCGAAGTTGATGAAATTGTAGAACCTGTTGATGTAACGATACCCATGGAAAGTGAATGGGAAGAAGAACCTATGATCGAAACTGTAGAGGCCATTCACGAAGACAGTGAGATCGGATCTGAAGATAGAGGGATCGGATCCTATCTCATATGGGTAATTGTTCCCTTCCTTCTGATATTGATGGCGGTACCAGTTGTATTTGTTCAGGTAGGTAGAGTGAAGAGGGATTGAGGAGGTGAACCCTTGAATAGGAATTATCCAAAAATCATGAAAAAGAAAGGGAAAAGCGATCTCCTGGGTGTTTCGGAAGCCATAGGCACGGTTCTCCTTCTCGGGATCACGGTTGCCATGACCGGTGGGATCGCATTGTACACCTCTCAGATAGATGGTATGGATGAAGGTCTTTTCGTGGACCTCTATGCATCCCTATCAGGTGAAACACTCTCAATAACACATCGCGGTGGCGATGTTCTTACCGGGACAGAAACATACATAACAATACAGAATTCTGACGGGACTGAATTTCGGAGCATAAAGTATTTTGATCCAGGACAGGGAAGGAGTGATGAATTCTGGGAATCAGGTGAATCACTTGATATTTCTCTTGTAGGAACCACGCTCGATATCACGATCTTAGTTACAACTGTTCGAAATGATGGTATTAGCATTGTAGCAATGAAGACCGAGCTTTCCAAATCATCCCTTGATCCCAACAGTCCTGACCTTGCAATAACTCGGATCTCCATCCAGCAGTCTGGAACAACAGGTATCGATGGCTATATTCTGGATCACGGTCCATTTCTGATAATTGTCAATGTGAAGAACATTGGTGGATCCATGACAGAGAAATGGGTGGAACCATTGAGCGATTCGGAAGTCTCGAATCTGATGATATATGATGATAGTGATTCGCTTGAATTGTCTTCACTCAGTTACACTCACAGGGATAGTTCAGGAAACGTGAAATCACCTTCAGACATGATATTGTTGAATGATGAATATCTTGAGATAGTATTCACATGGAACAGAGAGAAGGGTGATTACAGAGCTCTAGGTGACCATGTATTGACAGTCAAGGTCAATCCATACAGTTCAAGTGAACTGGATTATCGCAACAACATCATGACAAGGTCCTACACGGTTGACAAGGATACAACACCTGAACCTATTCCGGGACCTGACCCGGGTATCTATGATATCTATTTCTCGGATGATGCTCCAAGAAGCGGAGATACCATAACTGTTACAGTTGTAGTTCAGAATTCTGGTTCGGAAATATTAACTCCTGATATGAACGTCCATCTGATAGTTTCCCTGTGGGCACCTGCACAGAAAAGGATCCCGATGGTCGGTTACGAGGAGGAGGTAACTGTCTATGATTGGATGATGGATGATCCGGCCCATTATCAATCATGGAGAATGGGTAATGATACCCTGGCTGTGGAGACAGACCTTATCTTCCCAACCTGCACGATAAATGATATTGAACTTCTCCCCGGAGCATATATTTTCTTCCATTTCTCACTCGAAGCGAGAGTGGATATTCCGGGAGGTCATCAGACAGTCTATGCTGTCGTCAATCCATACGATGGTTATGATCCAGTGGACCCTATGGGTCTGATGTATGACGAGGGAGATAATCATAAGGATAATACCGGACTCGGTATCTTCCAGGTATTCCCAAAGATCCTGCTTGTTGATGACGATGGTGCATCCTCGGGGACCGCGGGTGACATGACGACAATAGTAACAGAAGCGCTCACAGGTTCCGGTGTCAAGACGGATGCTATAGTTGTAGCACAGCAGGTGGAGGACGATCTCGGTATGAGGAATGCACCTGCCTATCAATATGACCGGACCAATGTACCGTTCCCGGCCATGGAGGATTATGATATAGTAATTTGGATAACCGGTCAAAGAACGGATGCACTGACCAATGATCCAATTGCTGCATATGGAGGCAACATTCAGGAATTGATGAAGTATCTCGATGATAATGGATATTTCCTCCTCGTCGGATCACATCCACTTGATGGATTGACACATTATTTCAACGGTGCAAATAACACTCTGATGCCGGGGACAGGATGGTCAGGTAACCCTGAATATGAAGATGCACAGAACTTCATCTACAATTATCTCGGCATACAGAGAGTCTACTCTGGTGAGGACCTGCCTCTTGGAAACGATGATAGAATGGTTGGAATTGATGGAGACGAGGGAAACATCACAGAGGTCGATGGAGGAGGAGAATACAACATTGAATTCAATGATATGGCAGAGTTCAACGCCATGTCGACCCTCTTCCTTCCAAGAAGTGTTCAGACAGAGAAGGACCTTCAACCGTATTTCGAGATCCCTGCAGGCGTTCTTACGTATCAGGATGAGATCTCAGGCGGGACCGAGACCGATCATGTCAATACTGTCAGGTCATGGTCTGTCCCGGATCCTGTGACCGGAGCAATATACAAATCAGTGGTCATGGGGTGGGATGTCAGAGAGATCAAGTATCTCAACCAGGAGATCGATATCTTTGCACGAACCATGAAATGGCTTGACTGGGAGATCCAGATAGGAAGGGATCTTGCAATAACCAAGATGGAGCTCAGTCTGCTTTCCCAGGATGAGAACAATGACTGGATCAAGGTGCCTATAGATAACGATGAGGTCGTTCCAAAATATCTCGATACCATCGAGATAGAGGTGTCGGTTCGTAACAATGGACTCCTGGAGGAATCCACTACACTGATATTCTACGTCACCGGACCCAATGGAATTGAGGTTCCGGTCACGACTGATCTTCCAGAACCAAGATCGGAGGAATTCATTCCCGAAGAGAAAATAAATGATAACAACCCGATAGATCTTGCATACATTTCAGGAGGTGGCGGAGAGGTGACAAGGTACAAATTATGGCTCGCTCTGGGTTCGGGAATTTACAATTTCAGGGTCATGGTTGACCCATATCACCTCATTGATGAGGTTAACGAGGATAACAACGACATCAGCTATTCAACAACAACACTTGCATCTTTTGTTGCAGAGAACAATATTCTGATAGTGGATGATGATGGTTCATCCGATAACTTCCTGGCCGAAGATCTTCCATTGGCTACGTGGAACGGACTTGTTATCAATTATCCATTGGGAGAACCTTCAGAGCTTATTGCCGATTCACTTGTTGAACTCGATTTCGACCATGAAGTGTTCACCACCGAGAACTATCATGATTCCTCGGATTGGATAATGGGAAGCGGACCCCTGGTGGAGGAATTGAAGAGGTTCAATTCGATCATATGGGTCAGTGGGAATTCTGGAAGTGTGGTTTCTCTTGATAGAGAAACGCTGACAGATTCCGATATCATTGCCATTGAGAAATATCTCAGCGGATTATATGACGAGGCACAGTTCCTGGGTGATGATCACAATGAGAACCTGATGTTGACAGGAAGTCATGTCCTAGAGGATATTTCAGGGTCCGGTGACCATTCAATTTCGGGGGTCGGGATAGAGACATCCACCCATGAATTCCTCAGGAATTTCCTGGGAGTGCATCCTGAAACAACATCACCTCCACAGGAAACCGGAAGTATCATTTTCGGTGCAAGGTCGGGAAGTATGCTCTCGGATATCTATTTTGGATTGGAAATATTCGATGAAGATATCGAAGGAGGAGACTTCAACTATCAGGATCTCACAACGTTCAACAGACCATTCTCAACTGTCAGAAACGCTTTCATGACATTTGACGGAACTATGAACATTGATACAGCTTCGGTCCAGTTCTCTCATCATGATGATGAGGCTGGTGATTATTTCAGATCTGTATTCCATTCATGGGACCTTGCAGAGTTGCAAAAATCGGGTGATGGTTCCATTGAACATCCTTTCCAGGAATCGATATTTCTCACTCTCAGATGGTTCGATACACCGATCATTCAACCTGAGATACTATCGAGGAACATCATGGTGGATATCAATCATGATAATCCCTCACTTGGGAATTCCTATCTTGTTTCTTTAAAAGTTGCAAACCTCGGAGGAGCATCCGGAGGTGGGACCGTAAGGTTCATGGATGGAGATACACTTTTTTCGACCAGGTTCATTTTCCTCGATCCGGGAGATCAGGTCACAATTGAAGCCATATGGGAACCACAATATGCAGGTAACAGGATAATCAAGGTCTGGCTTGATCGGTTCGATGATTATGATGAGGTTTTCGATTCGATCAATAACATACCTCAAAGATCGATCACTGTATACTATTTCTGGGACGACATGGAGACATATGGTTCCAACAATTTTGAACATGATGCATTAGTTGCGATGATCAACGGTGAGAATCCTCTTGATTACTACGATCCATTGGACCCTGACCCTCAGACCAATGTTATTGACTCATGGGACAGATCAATGTCATACGGGGTCAGAGAAGCGGACGACACTTCCAAGAGCGCCCCTTATTCCTATAGATTGGAGGAATCCAAAGGAGCAGTGCTAAATAGAGCTGACGTGATAATCAGCTTTGTCATAGATGATTCAGCGTCGATGACCAAAAGGACATCAACTGCTGGAAACACATGGCTTCAAGAGGCGAAGGATGCAGCACAGATACTTCTAAATGAACTTTCCGATGCATCAATTTGTGTTAGTATCTGGGATTTCAAGGGTAACGCTGAGAGAAGATGGTCTGGCCCGACAGATAGAGGAACATCTGAAGGTGGTATTTCTACAACAAACAGAAGAGATCCTGTTAGACTTGGAGATGATTTCGGGGGTATTGATGGACGTACTCTGGTAAGCAATGAAATAGATAGCATGTCAAATCCATCCGGAACCACGATCATTTGGGATTCCATAGGTGAAGCCTACAAGGATATCGAATACTGGTCAGTTTACTATCCGGATCTGACCCCGGTTGTTGTCGTATTATCAGATGGAATGGATATTCAGGCTTCAGATGGTTCATCATTGAGCCTGTTGACAGTGGACAATACTGTGGAAGGTGGAAGCACATACTGGGCACCATGGGGTTCGATGGCAGATGGTGAACAATATTATCAGTATCATCTTGGAAAATACTCCACGGACCTTTCAGATCTGAGTGCATCTACTTACTGGATGTATGCGATGAACCTGGGTTCCATGGACCATTACAGATATGGTCTCCTTGATTCTGATATACCCATATATACGATAGGTCTTGGTCTGGAGCATCATGATCCGCCTTACCTTCCTGAAATTTCCACAAATCCTGTTACTACAATAGGAGACCACATCCTCGATTACACTAATGCTCACTGTTCTGCAACGGGAACGGGTATTGGTGAATCAGGTACCCTGGAATATAATCTCTGGAGGATAGCTGATTCCTCGGATGCCAAGTATTTTTATGCTCCAACTGCAGATGAACTGGCAGATATTTTCCAGGAGCTTGGACAGTTGCTTGCAAAACCACAGGACCAGACAAGGAGTTCGGAACCTACCAGGCAGGATGAGGTCCCCAATGAAAACAAATGGGCGGTCACAAGTGAATTTGATGTATCTGGTGCTGAAACCGCAAGCTTGAGTTTCTGGCACAAGTACAATATCGTTGACGGTGCAAACGGTGGATACGTCATGGTTGGCTATTTGGATGATACAGTGGATACTGATGCAGATGGTGATCCTACCAACGATTGGGATTGGAAGTACATGACCCCGGTAAATGGATTCTATTCGGGAAGCCTCTATCCTGGTCTTGAAAGGAAGGATTCTTTCGGCAATACTATAAATTGGGGTTACAACGGTAGGAGCGGTGAAGGTACATTTGATTGGGACAATGCGGATTTCAATATCCTTGATTTTGTACCTCCTGGATACAGGGACAGGGTCAAAGTTATGTTCTACTACATACAGTATGGTGGAGGAACAGGTGATGGATGGTGGTTCGATGATGTCAAGATAGTGATGTCAAGAGCCGAAGAATCACCTGTGGATGCTGATTCTATTGATACATGGAGGTTTCTGGAAGGAACAACAGAAAGCGGAACCGTTCACAGCGGAACCCATTCATGGTTTGCAGGGGGCATAACAACAGCATATGATCTGCATGAGGGGATAGATAATTCACTGTATACCAGACCCATCGATCTTACAAATGCAAGAAATGCATATTTAGAATTCTACACCAGGTTCAACATCCAGTATGAAGCCGGAAGGCCACCAGACGGATTCAGAGTGGAGATATCTAAGAACAACGGATTGAGCTGGGCACCTCTGAACTTCGGAGTCAGATCCTCATGGAGGGTTAGCGGGACTGAAGCCGATCTGACAGATGGTGAGTTGGACGGAAAATCATTCACCGGGGCATCCGAGAGATCCGATGTCCACAACTGGGTTCCTGCATCATCAATATCAAGGCTTACTCTGGATCTGGGTGGTTATACCGGTTATGTGGTAACTTTGAGATTCAGGATTGTGACCAACATTGATGGTATCCATTATGAGGATGTCAATTCGTTCAGAGGAGTATATCTCGATGATATCAAGGTGTTCGGTGAATCACTGGAATCATCACCTACAAGGTCTCAGAGTATGGAAAACCCGGATATCGATGAAATGATATTGGAAAGCTTATCAAAGGGATCTGATGATGGATCGACCTCGGAAATTATTGAGGTTCCCGAACCGCAAGAATCTGTTGAAAGGGCAAAAGTACAGAACACATTATATGGACCCACTTTACTTATCTTGTTATTAATCATAATATCTATCATCTGGATGGTCGGAAGACGCTTGGGGGTTCATAGATGAGAAAACTACTGAAAATGGATAACAACGGTGACGCTGTCATGGTTACCGCTGTACTTTTGATGTCGCTATTTCTCTCTGCAGGTTCACAGCTTCTGATATCATACGGGGAGGACCTTGGAAAAGACAATGACCGGGAGCATATGACAGATGTTGAGGAATCGATGCTAAGGCTTCGGACCTCCATGAAATCCCTTCTGAAAGCAGAGGATACCGATACGTTGATGGTTAACAGATTCACACTCGGAACTATGGGTAATCCATATTTGGCGGTTGCCCGGTCATCGGGAACTCTCACACATACAAATGATCCTTCGGATTTCCATATGGAAGTAGTGATCGAAGATGGAGGTTCGGAGGATGTCCTCAATACGGTGAGTGGTGCCCTGATCTTTGAATCAAATAATTACTACTATCATGACCAGGACCTGACAATTATTTCAGGCGGTGTTATCAAGGAACAACACGGTTTCGAGACGATGTCGTCCTATCCTGACTTATCAATATCGCATACAATCAGTGGATATTCATTGGATATGTTTCTATTCGGTATGGCAGGAGATTACTGGAAGGTTTCCGGGATAGAATCATTGATCCTGTCGGTTTCAATGATAGGTTATTCCCAGATAGACAGGATAATGGGACCTGGAGAGGTTCTATCAGTAAGGATAAACGGCATGGGGGAGAGATCATGGTACGAGATGATGGAAGGGACCTTCCAGACCTTCGGTCTTATCTCGGGTGTGGATTATCAGATAAACGTCCCGGTCGATTGGGACGATGCAGGTCAGGAACTTGAAGTGGAATTTCTGACACTTGAATCACTATCAGCAAGAATTTGTGAAATGGAGGTGACATTATGAAACTGACAAGGTCCAGGAACGATGAAGGTGTAACAAACGTGGTTTCATTGATAATGATAGCAGCAATAATCGTCTCCTTCATGGGAATGGTCTTCACAACATATCTACCTGCATGGGGAAAGGATATCGAGGTACAGACCCTGAACGATGTGATGGATTCCTTCATGGACCTTAAGTCTGGAATGGATACATTATCAGTTGGTGGAGATCAGGGAACCTCCATAACAACAAAGTTTGCACTCGGGTCCGAGGGTGGACCCATGTTCGGTTTCGGAAGGATGACAGGATCCATAACCCTTGACAATGAAGGGGGAGAAATGTCAGTCAGCGACGCAACAACGACCTATGCTCAGACAAGAGGAACCCTCAGTTACAGCTCATATAATGTCTATGTGGAAGAACAGGACATCATACTCGAAGGTGGGGCCATCTTCAGGGACCAGGCTGTATCATCTGTTGTCAAAGGCCCACCGAACTTACTTGTCGACAGGGACTCGGCAACTGGTAGCATTAAATTGTATATTCTCCTCCAGAACCTTCAAGGAACCGAGATCGGATTTGCAGGCACGGGAAGCTACATGGTGAAGACAAGCCTCCTTACAGCTGAATTCTCAGAATATTCTCTCGGCGGAGTTGATGTGACCATAGAGATCGCAACAGAACACGATGGACTATGGCAGGATATTGTAGATGATATGATGACAGAACAGGGAATACCGGGAACTGATTATTCCACCTCGTATGCAGGAGGAGTATTCTCATTCACGATAGATAATGTTGATAATATGTCCATAAGAACGTCATTCTTCAAGATAGGAGTGACCTAGGCAAGATGTATCTATTCAAAATTGAATTTCATACTAAGCATTTCATTTAATATGTAATTTCATACTAAGTAAAGTTCTCCTTCTATCAAAGCGCCTTTGATGGTCTCACCTTCGATGGTCCTGTTCTTTAGAAGGAGCTCAACGGTCCTCATGGTGCTTGGATGGAGCACCTGAACCTCATTTCCAATGTTGGAAACCACCACGAGATCGCACTCTACCTCGTCCTTTTTCATCTTTCTCAGAGACATTGCTATTGTGGGGTCCATTGTCTCTTCCCTGTGTCCCTTCAGTGACCTTACAGTCACCCTTCTGGACATCTTTACAACCTTCAATGGTTCTCCCTCCCTGATGAGGTAATCTCCTACAAGGAAACCCGGAAGCCTGACCAGGTAGGTATGTCTGTAGATATCCCGGCCTTCCCTTCTTCCGAACAGGGAGGCTGACCATTTGTAATCACCACCGTAGATCTCATATAGCTTCATTGACAGCTGTTTTGCGAAGGAGTTCTCACCCATGTAGAAATCATAACCCCCTCTTACCTTCTCTTCCTTGGTGATGAACACATTCGGGTCCATGAGGGACATCTGGTCCGTTGAATCCCTAACCCTGTCCAGGAGGTCCTCGATCTCCTGGTCAGTGAGGCCTTCCAAGCCTCTCAACTGTATGATGGCTTCAAAGTAGTTACCGCTCTGTTTCGAGCAAAAAGGACATTGGGAAAGGGATATCCTCACCTCTGTGGCTATGTCTTTTTTGATCACAATTCCCCTGTATGTGGATTCGGTGTTACCCGATATCCGGAACAGTGTATTGTCGAAATGGTCAACGGAGAGTTCGGTCTTATGGTTCTTGATATCATCCAAGACATGGATGGAAGAAAATGCGACCTTGCAGGCTGCATTGGAGAGGTCACCCGGACATTCCTCCCAGGAATGACCCCTGAGTATACGGTTGCAGGTTGGACATACGGTCCCATGGATCACAGGGTCAAGGCTGATAGGGTTCACAGTCTCCAGAATGCACTCTTCACATAGGTTGTCAGCAAACTGCTCCCTGATCCCACATCTTAGACAAAGCATCTAGCCTGACTCTACGAAATGATACTAAAATGCTTTCATTCTTCCTTGTCCCTGATGAGCCCGATGGACCTGTGGTCGGTCAGGGAGGGTCTGGATAAAATGGAATCAGAGTTGAGGTCCCTCAATGGGAACATATGGCAGGCTGTGCAGGACGTCCCGTCGCATAGACCCTGGACCTTTCCGCACCAGAGGCTCTTGACCAGCCTGTCTCTTTGAAGGGGATCATCGAACTCTGGCCGGCGCTTCTTGATCTCATCCATAGAAATAACACCCTGGAATATTTTAGTAAAGGACAGAACCGATATAAAATAATTAACCTGGGTAATCTGAATAATCCAAATGTGACCATCAGGTCCCTTCTTCCCACGATGAGAGATATCTTCTCTGTTCTTCCGTCAGAACATCCAGTGTGGAACCCATTGTCTTTAGCTTTATCTGGGCTATCCGTTCATCAAGCTCTCTGGGAAAAGATATGACACCTGGTTGAAGACCACCCTTGGCGATGATCTCCGCTCCTGACATCTGGATTGCGAATGACATGTCCATGATCTCCACCGGGTGACCCTGACCGGATGCGAGGTTCACAAGTCTTCCCTCGCTGAGCAGATGTATTTTTTTCCCCGAGATAACAAAGGATTCCACATGTTCCCTAGTCCTGGTGTAGGGATAATTTCTAAGGTATTCTACATCGATCTCGTTGTCGAAATGTCCTGCGTTGGCCAGAGTACAGCCATCCTTCAATTTGCCTATCACGTCCCTATCAATGACATCCTTGCAACCTGTCGCTGTCACTACCATGTCAGCATAGGGGGCAGCTTCCTTCATCGACCGGACCTCGAATCCATCGTGGGCGGCCTCAACTGCCTTGACCGGATCTATCTCTGTAATCGTGACTATAGCTCCCATCCCTCTCATTCTCATGGCAATACCTCTCCCACACCACCCGTATCCTGCGACGATAACTCTCCTACCTGCAATCGTCAGGTTCGTGGCGTTCAGTATCCCATCCATTGTGGACTGTCCGGTTCCGTACCTGTTATCGAAGAAATGCTTCATCGCACAATCGTTGACATTCATTACCGGGATCTCCAGCTTCCCCTCCTTTTCCATGGCCTTCAACCTGATCACACCGGTGGTGGTCTCCTCACAACCTCCGAGGACATCTCCGATCAATTCTCTCCTTTCCGTATGCAGGAGCTTAACGAGATCACCGCCATCGTCTATCAGGATTTCCGGCCTCATGTCAAAGGCCCAGTTCAAAGCGTGGTAGTAATCTTCTTTTGACTCTCCGTGTCTCGCTCTTACTTCGACCCCCCTCTCCATCAAGGCCAGGGAAACGCTGTCATCCGTTGAAAGAGGGTTGCAGGATGTCAACCTCACTATAGCACCCGCATCCATCAAGGAGAGGGCAAGCACACCTGTCTTCGCTTCTGTGTGGAGGGACATCGCTATTCTTTTTCCCTTAAGCGTGGCATTCTCTTTGATCTCTTTCTTTAAGGTCGAAAGGACAGGCATGAAGGACAAGGCCCAATCCAGTCTTCTGCTTCCTTTCTCGATCAGCGATCCCCTCTCTTCAGATGAGAGGTCCTCGAAAAGCAAAGGTTCCATGATATCACAGCCCTGCCAGGTCTCTCAGCTCCCCTGCCCTGTCTGTCCTTTCCCAGCTGAAACCATCCCTTCCGAAATGGCCGTAGGCTGCAGTTTCTCTATATATGGGTCTAAGGAGGTCAAGTTCCTTGATTATCGAGATCGGTCTGAGATCGAAGTTCTCCTGGATCAAGGTTTCAATGGTCTCTTCAGGTACCACAGATGTCCCGTAAGTATCCACCATGAGTGATACAGGTTCGGCCACTCCAATGGCATAGGCTATCTGCACCTCGGCACTTTCCGAAAGACCCGCAGCAACTATGTTCTTTGCAATATATCTGGCCATATAGGACCCGGACCTGTCCACCTTGGATGGGTCCTTTCCAGAGAACGCTCCTCCTCCATGTGATCCTACTCCGCCGTATGTATCCACTATGATCTTCCTACCCGTAAGACCGGTATCCGCTTGAGGTCCGCCTATGATGAAGGAACCTGTTTCATTTACATGGAAATTAGTATCATCTCTCAACATCTCATCTGGTATCGAGGGACTGATGACCTTTTCAATGATATCATCTTTAATGGTCCTGTGGTCCACACCTTCCCTGTGTTGGGAGGCTACCACAACCGCTGTAACGGAGATGGGTTTCCTATTGAGATAGTCCACTGTCACCTGGGATTTACCGTCCGGCCCGATGTAATCTATAATTCCCTTCTTCCTTACCTCTGCAAGTCTTTTTGTGATCCTGTGTGCGAATAGAAGTGTGGATGGGATCATCTCCTTTGTTTCATTGGTTGCATATCCGAACATCAAACCCTGGTCGCCAGCTCCCTGTTCATGATGGAGTCCCTCACCTGTTACACCCTGTCGAATATCATTTGATTGTTCATGGATGGATGTAAGGACCGCGCAGGATTTATAATCGAATCCCAGGGCGGGATCATCGTATCCGATCTCCTTCACGGTATCTGTAACAACTTTACGTACATCCACATAGGCAGTTGTAGAGATCTCTCCTGCCACAAGTGCCAATGAGGAGGTGAGAAGTGTCTCGCATGCCACTTTTCCAAGAGGGTCCTGTTCCAGGACATCATCCAGTATGGCATCCGATATCTGGTCCGCCATTTTATCAGGATGGCCCTCAGTTACCGATTCCGAGGTGAACCTGTAGGGACGGCTTCTTATCATGATATCTATAATGGTGTCGAAATCATTTATTTTTCGGTTGAACACGGACCATTTTCATGGGGATCGGGAGGTTGACATACCATATCCTCTCATCATCGAAGGCTCCGACCTGTATTCTATCCATCCCAATGTTTGCCCTTTGTGATAAGGCCTGACCATATCCGATGAGGTCCCTGAGGGTCATAGGATCATCGATCCTTCCCTGAGCATATTTGAGGCAGATCACCTTCTCTCCGTCGAACTGGAGTAGGTCCAGGAAACCGAAGGTCTTAAGCTCCTTTCCAAAATTATAGTAAAGGGGAAGGTTCCTGCAAAGAGACCTATCATCGTTGATCAGGATAGATCTTAGTGGATCCGATTCGTTGTTCTCTTCAGCTATCCTGATCATCCTGGCTTCAGGAGGCCCTTCTTTGAACTCCCTTTTCTGAAACAGTTCCAAGGACCGGTCCACTATGTTGGTTCCGATGGGTTCTCCGGTCAGGTTGGATTGCTCGATCCCCCTGTAAGCCCTGTAGATATAATCGGATAGGGATCCCAGATCCTCAGGAAGTGAGGATACTTTCGTACGATGTAAAGAGAAGATGTGTTTCAGGTATACCTTTGGCATCAACGGAAGCCTGGGTTCATTTCTCTTCCTTATCCTTAGGTATGTGAATATATCAGAATAATTGTTCTTCCAGTAGTGAATAGTGTTCCTTGGAACCCTTTCATTGAAGGTTCGCAGGAGCATCTGGGACACTTGACCGAGTGAGTAACCCTGATTATAGAGGGACAATCCGCGAAGTACAAGAACGGACCTTGCATTCATATGTGGAAGGGATGCCTTTGAAAAGACCCTTTGACAGTCTCTGCACAGATATATCTGGACAGGACCTTTCTTGGTCCTCCTATTGCCGTGCTTGATAACATTTGTTCCCGTGCAGTAATTGCAATTCAACGGTTCGAATCCTATCTCCGATATGATAAAACCTTCTACCCTGTTATCCCAAATTGGACATTTGTTCCATTTACGATTGAAATTACTGAAATCTTTTTCTATAGGGTAAGCTTTGGATACCCATGGAAGACCCGACCGAGGTCCGGCCATGGGGTTCCTTCAAGGTGATCCACGATGGCAGTAAGTTCAAAGTGAAGATAATTGAGGTCCTTCCAGGTAAAAGACTGAGTTATCAGAGGCATAGTAGAAGGGCCGAGAGGTGGACGGTAGTGTCAGGAGAGGCCAACGTTATCATTGACGGTTCGGAATCGATCCACTCCCCTGGAGATGTTGTCATGATCGGTCTTGGTCAGAAGCACCGCCTCATCAACGACCGAACCGAAGTTCTCATACTTGTCGAGGTACAGATCGGTGATTACTTCGGAGAAGATGACATAGAAAGGTTCGAGGACGATTTTGGAAGGGTAGAACTGGGTTAAAAATATAAAAGGTTAGGATATTTTCAATCCTGATAAAAAACCTCAAACACTATTTATATTGCACCGGTCGATCGAACTTCGATATCTAATATGCCGTTTGGCTACCCAGACAGAGGAAGATGAAATGTCCAGGGAGAAACCAAGGATCAAGGTCATCCTGATAGCACAGGATTACGAGATGAGGATAGCTTCAGATATCCTCCTCCTAACCTATTACATGGATAAGGAGCTTGGAATTGAACCCTGGATAACGATCTTCGATAACGGTTCCAAGGATAGGACAAGTATAATTGCAAGGAAACTTGGAGCGACCCTTATCAGGTCCAATGAGAGAAGAATAAAGAAGGATATTGTCGAAGAGGTTATGGCCACTGGTATAAAGAACAATATCAACACACTGATAATCATTGACGTCCAGGGTGGGAACACAGCTGATGATGCGATCAGTCTCATGGCAAGGTCCATCGCTGAGGGCGTTCGGTTCGCATCCGCATATATAAGACCCGAAAAAGGAATGAGCGGGATCGGATGCTGGGCAATAGACAAGGGAATACTTGTCAAGATCGGGAGGGGGGAGGAGCTGGACATTCAGAAAAGGATACTGGAACTCGCTTCCAAACAGGACCTTGAACTTTGGGCGATATCTGAAGAGATCTCTCTTCAGTCCAAGAAGAACAGACGTAAACTTTTCCAACTTTTCAAGAGGTCACCTGGTGAAGTGATGACCGGTCTTATCAAGTATCATCCGCTTTCGGTCTATGGTCTGACAGGACTGATACTATTATGCCTGGCATTGTTCAGTGGGTTCTATACAGTGGATTATTTCTACAGCCACAACGAGTTGAACTACTTCCCGGCTTTCATAACCATGGCCCTTGCAATGATTGGTGGATTTTTCATGGTGGCTGGTCTTTTCCTGAACACATTGAACATACTTGCTGAGAGATTGGAGGCAATGGCCAAGTGGAACGAGTGAGACTGATGGGCATAAGGAGAAGGTTGAAGGTCGCGGTCGCGATTCCCGCAAAGAACGAGCAGAGGACAATAGGTACTATCGTTACCATCTCAAGGGAATATGCTGACAAGGTCGTTGTGATCAATGACGGATCCACGGATAAAACAGCTCTAGTCGCTCTATTGGCCGGTGCCGAAGTATTGTCTCATCGGATCAACAAAGGAAAGGGAGCTGCCATTGCCACAGCCCTTAAATGGGCCATGAAAGAAGAGATGGATATACTGGTATTCATAGATGGTGACGGTCAGCACGATCCAGGTGCTATCCCGGATCTGGTAGGACCTATTGTGAGAGGAGAGACGGACATCACCATCGGATCAAGATGGCATCATGATCAAGGCCTCAAGGAGATGCCAATTCACCGACTCCTCGGGAATTGGATCCTCAGCACAGCCACATCCCTGTCGCTTTCAAAGATGATAAGAGATTCCCAATCCGGTTTCAGGGCCTTCCATAAAAGGACCTTCCCCGCTTTCATGCAGTCGATCGAGATGGGATTCGCAGTGGAATCCGAGATGATAGCACTGGCTGACAAGGCAGGTTTCGGATGGAAGGAATTGGGAATAAAAGCTTCCTATAATGACCTTGATGCCAATACCGAGAGCTCTTGGTATCATGGTCTATCGGTACTTGGAAAGGCACTTAAGGTCATGAGGCTCCAGAAACCAGGGAGGTTCTTTGGAGCTTTCTCCTTATTATCCTTCCTGATCGTAGTGGCCCTTGCTTTCTATGGAAGGATTTCCCATCCTGATGAGAAGCTCCTTCCCCTTTACCTCCTTTACTTGATTTCTTTCTTTATTATTTGCGGTGGATTTTTTATGTTCTCAGCTATAATTGTTTCAGGTATGGACAGGATATCCGAGAGGATATTCAAATTGATGATATCACTCCTTAAGAGATGATAGTTCAAATAATGATAATGGGTCAATACGCTTTTAATATCGATGATCAGAGTCCCTTTCAATGGAAATGATGGTGGAGATCAAGGCATCCGTCCGGTCCTTGGGCTCATGTATTCTCGCTTCCTGTGACAGCTGCAGGTCCTATGGTTTCGGTGATAACGAGTATGAGGCGGTCCTCAGATTGAAATCAAATATCAATCAGATGTACGGATGTATATTCCCCATGGATAATATCAATATTTAATTTTATTATTTAGGGTATTAAGAGTATTAGTAAATAATTATAATGAAGCTTTTTATAAACATGTTTTATATTGGATATATACATGTTGAACAATATTTGACCTACTAAAAAGTATATAATATAATAGTGCAAATATGTAATTTTATATGCATATTTAATCTATGAATCAGTCATTATCACTTTTGATAACAAATGACTTTATATATGACATGTATGATATATTGAATACCCCATCCCCCGGGGGTTGAACTATGACTACAAACAATGTGATATCCCTCAAAGAGGTAGAACTGGAGGTAGACAAGAAGAGCCTCCTAAGGAATTGGGACTCGATCTCATCGATCGGTAATCCCGCCTTCGAGACCAATTCGAGGGAGATCCTTCTTTTCAGGTATCCCGATAGAAAAATGGAAAGGGCCTGATCACAAGAATGGATGAAATCCTCAAATTGGTCGTAGATAGAAAGGTTCAAGAGCAGTTCTATTTAGGATCATTTCAGGTTTAATACTATTAAATATTTAAATTTGGAAATGTCTTTCAATGTCAGGTTTAATATAACATGTTCAACATATTCTAATTTATGGTGGGTGATAGCAAAGGCTGTAGAACCCCCGTTAAAAAGAAGGGTTCCAAGGATCCTGATTGTCTTGAGGAGGTCATCGATCGATTCAATAAAGGTATCGATGATGTCGATGAGGCTATAATGGACGAGGATAGTCTGACCAATGGTCACGATAAGGTCTCACTCAAGGATTCCATCATCGAGAACCACTTCACCAAACCATCAGATATCGAGAAGGATATCTCTTGGAAAGAAGAGGAGACAATACCTATTCACGAACTCGTCATCAGGAATCCGAAGGATCGGGGCCTGAAGAAGAGAAAGTGATCCATATTCTTATCATTATCGATAATCTGATGAACGGTATTTTAAGCAAGGTAACCGATGATTACCTATGAGGGCATCTTTGGAGCTTCCTACAAGGATAAGGAAGAAGGGTGATACCTTTATTGCCGAATGTGCTGAGATGGGTTTACATGAAATTGGAAATACCGAGGAAGAGGCCAGAGAGAGATTGATGATCAAAGCTAGGAAGTTTCTTTTATCATCTATGGTGGAAAATTCCATACTGACATGAACGTGAAAGAGATACCCTTAAATAAATCCGTTCGTTGCAACCGCCCGGAGATGAATGTGGTGGAGACTTCTACTGACTTTGACCATGATGATGCCAACAGGAGGGAAAGGAGAATTGTCATCCTTTCCTATCCAATTTCCTGAAATGATCTAGACAATTGGCAATTGAACAGTACATTTGGTTTGATTTTCAATTGATGTAACTGAGATGGTCTTGTTTAAATAATTAATAGGATTAGATGTTCTTGATGGATCTATTATTGGAGAGGAGGAACGATGAGGTCGAAAGACCTCTGAAGAGAGAGATCGTGATCCTCACATATCCCCTAGGAAATTGAACCTGATATTCATTGAACACAGCCTAGGTTTTCCCATGTACAAATCGAACCAAGGCCCATGCTTTCCTACCTTCATACTGATAGAAATGTTACCTAAATTGATACTGAACATAAAAGTTTTATATACCCAGAGCAACAATTATTTATTAGGTGATCAAATGGATGCTTCATACAGGCTTCGACAGTTCAAGGATCAAGCCTCAAGGCTCCATTCGATCTACCTGACAAATGTCCCTTTCTCCAAGGACAAGAAAAGGACATAGATTTTTTTTTCTGGAAAAAACCTCTATTAGGAACGAAAAGACACCCCGGAGGGGCCCTCTGAAACCCACTATGGGCTCCTTCAATTCGACCTGATCAATGTGTAACAGGTTTTAAAGATAATATTACCATTCGGATATTATGAACGATAAGGAGATGTTCCTCAAGAAGATGAGGGCGATGTCCTTGATAAAAGCCGAGCTGATGAGTTCCGGAAAGGATCCCGAGATAATACAACGGTTACTGATGGATGAATATGACCGGAAGGAGGAAAACGGGATCTCGAAGATGATAGAGAGGATCGACCTCGACAATGGAGAGGACTTTAAAGGATTGATGAAAATGGTATTTAAAAGGATCTGATCCTCTTTGGAAATCTGAACATCTATCGAGACCTTTCGCAAATTAGTAATCTTACTATCTATCCGGAATGATCTGATTTTTGGTATGAAAATTGGGCATCATAGTATCGCCCTTTTTTCATACCCACGCAAAGCAGTGTCTGTAATTGACGCTCTGTTTTGCTGTGTTTCGAACTTTCGATGTGATGTAGTTATGACGGGAGAAAGTTACGAAAAAACTCGCTCCACATTTTCATAATCTTTTTTGAACAACAGTTCATGAGAGTTTTGTGATACTTTGTTCAATATTCTGATAATTGAAGACCAAAATTAAAATACCCACTTGATCAATGGATAATGTGGTAACACTGTGGGACCCTGCTCAGGACTACCACCCGGAAATCCATTTTTTTCAAGGTCCCAAAGATACCTCTATTGAAACCACGAGGGAAATAGCAAAATATGTCGCACCGGGGCCCGGATCTATGGCGGGAAACGGGCCCACTTCTTCTTCTGAGTATTCATCCTTCAGAGTTGCATCCTGAAAGTAGAACGATATGTGCATCCGTTATTCAGTGTTCAACCGGGTTCTTGTTGAGAGAACAATAGGTATTTGAACTGTTCAATATACGATTGTTCACATCCGTTTTTTACTTTTGATAATCCAATAAACTGGTTTATATATGTTTAGACATTTATTCCATCTGGTGTGGCCTATTTATATCGTTAGGGGGAAAATGGCAAAGCTTCCATTGAACCTCTCTTTCATTATTGACCAGTGCCGATGATAAACAGAGAGTGTGAGCTCCGTGATGGAAGTTGCGGTACTATCAGCGAAAGCCTTCAGGGAAGATCCTTTCTTTAGATAAATATTGGAACAACCGTTATTTGAACACTTTTTTTGAAATTTCGTATTATTATCATTCGATGTAATCCATCGGGTTCCCTTTATATAGTTCAGCAATAGATGGTTTCCACAGTGAGAAAAATGGGAACCAACGGAAACAAAGGATCAACAACGGAAGAGAGCGATCTTCACCACCAGCGACAGATCGTGATACTCACCTATACCTTCTGAAAATATTGGTTCCTGCTGACCGATCCTTCTTTTAGGTCCATTGACAGTTTCCTTGACATTGTTGATAGTCGAATTTATATATTTGAAAGGACTGGCTTGGTTTGCATCCAATATCCCCCAAAGGTGATAGCATGACCAAGAAGATCCAGCCAATGAGAGAGATCGAGATGGAGATAGGCAGAGCAGGTCTTATCTCCAACATGGATAAGATGGAATCTTCGTTCGGTGGGGACATGTTCACCCATTCAAGGGAGATCATTCTTTTCCGATATCCACCCAAGGCCGGAATGAAGCTTTGATATGGGATTGACCTTCAATATAACCCCCAATTTTTTAATAATTTAGTTCAATTTCTTTGTGTACATTTGGTCGGGACTGTTTTCCTCCATGGTTACCACTCTCGATTTTTATTTTTTAAACGTTTAAGACAAGGCCTTCATATAGGTATTAATAATTGTAAAAGGTGTTTTATTTGGTAGAACATAGGGATATCCTGAAACTGGATATTGAAAGGGAGATAGATAGGATAAGATCCTTTCTCAATGACCATTTCAATGAATATAGAAAAGATGGTGCCATTATCGGTCTTAGCGGTGGAATTGATTCCGCAGTGGTTTCCGCACTCCTTGTGGATACGATAGGTAAGGAAAAGGTGAAAGGTATCATCCTTCCCGAAAAGGAATCGAACCCTATCAGCAAAGAACTTGGGATCCAACAGGCTGAGAAATTGGGTATCGAATACGAGGTATTCGATATAACCGGGGTCCTAGAGGCCTTTGGAACATACAGTATGAGAGATGAGGCGGTCAGAGAAGTATTTCCCGATCATACAGAAGAATGCAGGATGAAACTCGTTCTTCCCGGGGGCCTCATGGAAAATTACACTTACAACATCTTTTCCTTGACGGTGACCTATCCAGATGGAAGGGAGGAAACAAAAAGACTTCCAAAGAAGGTCATTAACAGGATACTTGCCGCAACAGATACAAAGCAAAGGACCAGGATGATGGCCTTATACTATCATGGTGAGAGTCTATTTCGTTCTGTTGTGGGAACGACAAATCGTCCGGAGACCTTACAGGGTTTCTTCGTGAAATACGGTGATGGTGGAGTGGATATCGAACCCATTGCCCATCTTTACAAGAACCAGGTATACCAGCTTGCAGACCATTACGGGGTCGTCAAAGAGATAATAGAAAGAGAACCCTCCCCTGATACGTTTTCCTTCCCTGTAAGCGATGAGGAATTCTTCTTCAGGATCCCGTACGAGATCCTTGATCTTGTCCTCTATTGTTGGGAGAGGGGTATCGGAATTCCAGAGGCATCAAAAATTACTGATCTTAAAGAGGAGCAAGTTGAAAGGGTATACCGTGACCTTACCTCGAAATTCAAAGCTACCAAGCACTTGAGAGAAATGACTCCCTCTCTGTTGAAAATGGGATTTTAACGTTCATTAGGTCAATAAGAAGGTCAGTTCAATGAAGGTCCTTTTCCTTCCAAAGGAAGGTCACCCCCTTAAACGTGTTAGATTGACCGAGCTTTTCATGCGGGAATTTGTGTCATTAGGTAATGAGATAGATTGGGTACTGACCTCATTTGAAAATGAAAGGAGTAACATTCATGTTCCCTTCGGAGGAGGTCTTCTATCCAATCTCATTCTACCTTTCTATAGAATGAAGAAGTTAAGAATTTCAGAGAAGATCCTTAGGAAGGAGAAACCTGATATCATCATAGCAAATGATGGGATAATTGAAGGTTTGATAGCATCGAGATTATCAAGAAAGTACGACATCCCATTTTGCTACTACCTCTCATCCCTTTTCACAGATATGGAGAAGAACGAGTTTCTTGCAGGTGGAAAACCAAAAAATCTCGTGAAATGGTTGGCAATGGTGATCAAGGAACCATTGAGGACCCGTGTTATCAAGAGATGTAATGTATTCCATCCAATTTCGGATGCCATGGGTCGACCATTTATTAAGATATGTACTGGTATTATCCATCCTCTTCCTCTCTGTCCTTCACATATATTTTTAGAGACAGAAGTGGGGTCGACAAGTGACTTTGACATTGGAATTGAATTGGTATATACAGGCCAGGTCACACCGAATAGAAAGATAGAGCTTCTTTTAGAGATCGTCAAGGCCCTCAAGGAAGGAACTGATAAGAATGTTAATTTGACAATAGTAGGCAGGATCTTCTACAGTAGTTATGAGAGATTCCTTAAGAAGAAAATGGCTCAATTAGGGATAGAGGATCATGTTGAGATCATCCCTGAGGTCCCAATCAGTAGAATACCAGCAATAATCAGGAAGTCAAACATCGGACTCTGTCTCCTACCACCGATAAGATCATTTATTGTTTCCTCCCCGACCAAGGTTGTTGAATATCTATCTCTTGGAATACCTGTTGTCGCAAATAAAGAGATAGAGGATCAAAAGGTAATAATTCAAAATTCCAAGGGTGGTTTCTCGCCTGCATATGATAAGAAAGAGATAGTTGATTCTATTCTTGCATTAGTAGGGGAGGCGGATATGGCTGTTGAGATGGGCCTTAAGGGTAGGAGATGGATACAGGAGAACAGGAACTATCAAAAAATGGCAGTGGAACTGGATTCTCTATACAATGGGATAATAGGAGATAGACCATGAGGATAATCGGTATTGGAGTCGATGTCATCGATATTGATAGGGCTCGGGAATTATTTGAAAAGGAGAGGACCCTAGAGAGGGTTTTTACTGATAATGAGATCAATGCAAGCAGTCAGAGGGCTGACAGGTTGAAGAACCTTGCCGGATGGTTCGCCCTGAAGGAAGCAGTCCTGAAATCCCTAAAGGCTCCAAGGGACACTGGCATTTTATTGCAGGATATCGAGGTCCTCCATGGTGAGAACGGTGAACCAGTATGTGATCTGCATGGAAAGGCAAGGGATATCTTCCTGGATTCCGGAGGGGAAGAGTTGATGGTCTCCGTTTCCCATTCTGAAAAGTCAGCCGTGGGAGTCGCCATCTGTATAGGAAGCTAACATGTCTGGCCACAGCTATAATGATACGAATTGTGTTTAGATCTTGGTGAGAAATTGGAGATGAAGACAAACACCGGCAGAACAACTTTCATAGATAACAATGAAATAGAAAATTACCGGATATTCGACCTGGAAGGAAGTGATACTAGGGATTGTTCACGTCCATGCAGGCAGATAATCATGCTCAGGTATCCCGAGTGATTCCAAGATTAGGGTAATAATATAATTTCACTGGACCAGTTAAATAGATAGGGTTTTACTGTAATATTATGGATAATGAAGACTCCAATGAGAATAAAAGGAGAATTAACTCTAAGGAGGTCAAGATCAGTTTTCTTTCTTATCCTTTTGAAATAAAAAAGGTGAA
The DNA here is from genome assembly GCA_965234725.1 of Thermoplasmatota archaeon. GTDB lineage: Archaea > Thermoplasmatota > Penumbrarchaeia > Penumbrarchaeales > Penumbrarchaeaceae > Penumbrarchaeum > Penumbrarchaeum helgolandense. The sequence continues at coordinate 89,745 of CBDDUX010000026.1, forward strand.
AAAAGATAGCGTTGAGATCGAATGAGATGAAATTTTCTTTTTTATTAGGGTAATAAAAATTGAGGATAGGATATTTTCATGATCATCGCTATTTTTCTTAACACACCTGCTCAAGTTCATTTTTACAAGAATATTTGGAGGAAATTAAGAGATGATGGTCATAAAGTATACCTTATTGCTAGGGATTACGGTGAGACCATCCCACTTTTAAAGGAGATGAATATTGACCATTTCCAGTATCTTTCTCCTCCGGAATCTAAAATTGGAAAGGTCCTGTCTCTTCCTTTTGCAGTCATTCGGGTAAATAGATATCTCAAAAATAAAAAGGTCGACCTAATCACTGGATTCGGTGTCTATGATGTATTGGTTTCCATTTTAAGAAGGAAACCAGTAATTGTGTTCTCAGATTCTGAACCTAGAATAAATAAGAAGACATTTTCTATCCAATTTGATTTACTTAAACCTTTTACAAATCTTTTCATTACTCCCTCATCCTTCGGCCAGGATATGGGGAAGAATCATAGAAAGATCAATTCTTTTAAAGAGTTAGCTTACCTCCATCCAAAGTATTATTCACCAAGTGGTGATATCTATTCACTACTTGGTATTGAAAAAGGTGAGAAATTCATCATATTGAGATTTAATGCCTTCGATGCACTGCACGATGCAGGTGTAACAGGATTTTCCGATGATATGAAGATAAAAATGGTAAGAGAGTTCTCCAAGAAGTGCCATGTTTTTATTTCATCAGAGAAAGGTATTCCAGATGAGATCAAGGATCATGTGTTGGATATTCCAAAAAGCAGAATTCATGACGTTTTATCTTATGCTCATTTGCTGATAACTGATACACAGACGATGACAACTGAGGCTGCCCTTCTTGGAACACCTGTTGTAAGGTGCAATTCCTGGGTTGGGGATAATGATATGGGGAATTTTATTGAACTGGAGAACAAGTACAAGATGATATATAATTTCAACAATGAGAAATTGAGTTTTGAAAAAGCAAATGAACTCATTAATAAAGATGATATCAATGAAATCTATGATAGAAGGAGAGATTTGCTATTAGAAGATAAAGTTGATATTGTAGATAAGTATTGTGAGATCATCTATGAGTTCAATAATTGAGTTAGATATTTTTTTTATTAATAAAAAAAGTACATATTTAAATATCTTTTAGATATATATATTAAGGGGGTATCAGCTTAACTCCCAAATACACATAAAATCTTTAATATTGTTGATAAATAAAAAATGACATTATTTTATTATTATATGAAGTATTATCCATTTATCCGTCCAATATTTTAGGAGTTAAGCTGATACCCCACTATATATTATTTATCCTAAGGAGAATCTTGAACGGATAAGATTGGATTAGTTAATAAAATTGAATTTATATTGAAATATAAATATTATATATTTTTTATACTAAGTCTAACTATCACTTGTTTATCAATTGAAGATTGTCAAAGAATTCGATGATGGAGTATTGTATAGGCTGATAAAATAAATTTTAAAAATGAATAATATTGGATATATTGTGGTAAAATGCCATACAGGAAAGATGTGAGAAATTTAATATCTCAATGAAATAAAATATTAAAGTGATATTATGAAGAGAATGAAGATGGGCATCTATGTAATAGTCAAAGATAATGAGATGCTGATCTCATCAAAACTACTTCTTTTAAAATATAAGCTCCTTCAAAAAGGGATAACCCACATAGAGATCATAGGTATCGACAATGGTTCCAATGACCGCACTGCAGAGGTCATGCATTCATCCGGATTCAGGGTCGTAAAACACAATACGACAAGAAGCCTGGAGAGGAACGTAGAAGAGATCAAGAAACAGGTGGAAAAGTACCAGCATGAGATCATTGTTGTTCTTGACGGAAATTCATCTGTAGAGATCGATACCGTGGTGGAACTGATAGTGTCTTTCCTGGATGCCAAGAAGAAACCGGGTATGGGATATATCTCCGAGGTTTCGGATGAAGAGATCGTTAATATGAACTGTCTTATTTTCCTGGCACCTGTTTTCCAGCAAATATCGATCAAAGGTTCCAACATCAGAAGCGAGGAACATCTTATATCGTTCGGAAGATCCATGGGTCTAAATGTTGAAGCGAGAAAACCTGTTTTCACAAGAGATAGCAAAGAAAGCCATCTTCAGAGGATCCCATTGAAATCCGCATGGGACCTGATAAACCAGTACAAGAAGACCTATCCGTTGAGGTATTACGGATTCATCTCCCTTGCATTCTTTGTTTTTGCCCTTGCCCCCGGGATATATGAGATAAATTACATGATGAAATATACCCACTTGAATTACCCTTCCTTCTTCCTAACAGTGGTCCTTGGTGGAATTGGAATGGTATCATTATCCCTGGGTTTGATAATGAATGCTTTGAAGGTCCTTTCCGATAAGGTCAGAGGTATGATGTGATAAAATGGAGGTGAAAAAGAATGGATGAGGATATCACATTGTTCCCGGAAAAGGCGAGGATCGGAGTGGCAATATTTGCCTACAACGAGGAGAGTACCGTTCCTTCGATCGTTGTACTTACCAAGCCTTATACGAAACGGATACTGGTTGTGGATGACGGTTCCAATGACAACACCAAGGTCCTTGCCAAACAGGTTGGGGCCGAGGTAATATCTTTCCCAAGTAATCTAGGAAAGGGTTACGGTCTGAAAACCGCCTTTGAGTGGGCTATAAAGAACGATCTGGATGTTCTGGTGACCATAGACGGAGATGGTCAGCATGACCCAGGGATAATACCATTCCTTGCGGAACCTGTCATAAAGGACAAATTCCAGATCACTATAGGATCAAAAGGTTTCACTTATCAGGGAAAGAGCAGGAAGGGGTTAAGCTGGAGATTAGGAAACTGGATGACGAAAAAGGCATCAGGGAACAAGACCAGGACGTCCATTTATGACAGAAGATCCGGATTTCGGGCCTATCATAAGAAAACATTCGACAAGTTCAAGTTCACATCGAAAGGGTTCGAACAGGAAAGGGATATACTTCTCCAGGCAGATGTTAAAGGTTTCAAGATCGAAGAGATCCCGATGAAGGCCATTTACGGCCAGATGAGCAAGGAGGATATCGGTCTCGGAAACTGGGTCCTATCAAAGATATACAATACGATGTCATTTCTCCATATCACATCCCCCATCAGATTGTCCATACTGATCAGTTTGTTCTTCTTCGGACTGACCATCGCTGCGGTGGCTTATTCACGTGTGAATTATTCGAATTATGAATTCCTTCCCCCCGGTGGGATATTCGTTGTTATGGTCCTTGTATCACTTTCGGGTTTTATATTGTTGAACGGTATAATATTCGAGGCGATCAAACATATTGGATCGAACATGACCTCATATCTTCAGAAGAACGATCAGGTCAAGCTGGAATATGATCCGCTAAAGGGATTCCAGAGATAAACACGGGTGGTGTCTTTGTACAGAGGAAAGAAAGTGGCAGTGGTGGTTCCGGCCTACAATGAGGAGGTCCTTATCAGGCCCACATTGGAATCAATGCCTGCTTATCTGGACAGGGTCTATGCTGTGGATGATTGTTCCAAAGATAGAACTGAAGATATTGTGAATTATACTATCAAGAAGAATCCCAATATCGTTTATATCAGACACAAGAAGAACCAGGGAGTTGGCGGAGCAATTGCAACTGGGTACAAGAGAGCAGTGAAAGATGGGATGGATATCGTTGCGGTGATGGCCGGTGACAATCAGATGGATCCCAAGGAACTGCCCAAGTTATTCGATCCGATCATCGATGGAAAGGCGGATTATACCAAGGGGAATAGATTGCTAGCGGATCCTCATAAATTTGGTATGTCCCCCTGGAGGCTTACCGGAAATGCAGTATTGACGTTCCTGACGAAGATGGCTTCCGGTTACTGGGACATTATGGATCCCCAGAACGGATATGCAGCCATCAGTGCACAGGCAATAAAAGGGATCAATATCGACAAGATGTACAAACGTTACGGATACTGCAATGATCTTCTGGTAAGGTTGAACATACACAATTTCAGGGTAATGGACGTTGACATCCCTGCAAGGTACGGAGCGGAGAAGTCCAAGATCAGGTATGGGACTTATATCAGAAAAGTATCAAAACTCCTCATCACAGATTTCCTCTATAGAATGATAGTCAAGTACATGGTCCTCAGCCTTCACCCGCTGGTATTCTTCTACTTCTGGGGTTTCATAATGATCACATTAGGATTCCTCGGCATGATCGGAGGACCTTTCTACAAACATTTCTTCGGAGGGTCCTTGATCCTATCAGAGATCCTTTCATTATTGGTATTGATGGGAGGTTTCCAGCTAACATTCTTCGGCATGTCCTTCGACATGCAGTCCCAGAGAAAATGCAATCGGTGAATTATATGGCAGAAAGAAAGAATGCAATTATAACCGGAGCATCAGGTGCTCTGGGAGGAGAAATGGCAAAGTACCTTCATGAAAAAGGATATGATATTATTTTGCATTATAATAGCAATAATGCAAATATTGATAATATTATAGATGGATTAGATGAAGGTAAGAATATATCCATAAAATCTGATATTACAAATGAAAATGATGTTTTAAAAATGTTTGAAAGGATCAATGAAGAATATGGAAAGATCGATTGTCTAATCAATAATGTAGGAATCCACATTGATGCTCCAATTTGGAAATTATCATTGGAGAATTGGAAGAAAGTAATCGATGTCAATCTTACAGGCACATATCTTTGTTCAAAATATGCAGTACCGATGATGAAACAGAATGGCTTTGGCAGAATAGTGACCATATCTTCAGTTGTCGGTCAACGGGGAGAATTTGGAACATCCAATTATGCTGCTTCCAAATCTGGATTGTTCGGTCTGACAAAGACAATTGCCAGAGAAGTTGCAAAATATGACATCACGTCGAATTGTGTCGTTCTGGGTTATTTCTCCATAGGTATGATCAATGACGTACCTCCAGAAATGCAGGAAACCGTGAAACAAATGATTCCAAAGAAACGATTTGGGGAACCAAGAGAGCTTAACTCGTTGATAAATTATCTGACATCAGAGGACGCTTCTTATTTGACAGGCCAGATAATCGGTTTGAACGGCGGATATTATATGTAGATAGGGGGGTTTTTTTGGAAGGTTCGATTTCAGTCACCGTTGATGTTGAGGATTGGTATCATATCCCATCGGTAACTGGATCTTCATTTTCGGTGTATCCGACTGTAGAGGATTTTTTTGAGAAATGGAAAGATAAATATGATTATCTAACAGAACCCACACTAAGAACTCTAAAATTATTGGATGATTTCAATGTTAAAGCGACTTTTTTCATAGTTGCGGATGTTGTGGATCATTATCCCGGCTTGGTTGAGAAAATTATCGAACATGGGCATGATATCGCCTGTCATGGTTTGAATCATGCATGCAATGTCGATTCGGATACTAAAAAGGAAATTTATTCAACTGAAGAATTCAAACAAAGGACATTGAAAGCCAAAGGGATCCTAGAAAGAATTGCTAAGAATGAGATAATCGGGTATAGGGCTCCGGCAGCATATATTAACGGAAATATCATGGATTCATTGGAAGATATGGGTTTTCGATATGACTCTTCAGTTTATGTGAATTCATTGATCAATAAAACCGGGATCAAACTTGAAGGTATTTCCACAACTCCATATTATCCAAAAAAGGGTAGTCTTTTACCAGGGAAAAAAAGGAATTTTGTGGAATTTCCAATGACTCATTGGAATGTCTTCGGGTTCAAATTTCCTACCTCAGGTGGCCCTATGCTTCGTTTCTTCGGAGCTAGAGTGATCCACCAAGGTATAAAACAGAGTGTTAAACGAGGCCATGCGGTCTTTTATTTTCACCCTATCGATATCTCTTATGAAAAGTTCCCAAATATCGGTAAAAGAAGACCGATGTATTGGATAATTAAAGGAAAAATTGTTGAAAGAAGATTAAAATATATTTTGAAAAAGATAAAAAAGTACAGAATAATGACTTTAAATGAAGCTTTGGAGAATTATTATTAATCGAGGTCCTTTATATGTCCAATAGAAAATATCCTGAGAAGAAGGCTTTACCCTATACCGTAGTGAAATCCACTTCAGAAAGGATTAAAATGTCTGCAGAGGAACGTGGATATGAGGGATTATTTGGAAGAATCCATTTTTCATTAAAATATTTAAAAAGTTTTTATTTGAATTTGTTTGCTCAATGGATGCCAACTTCAGGACCAAGGGTTTTCTTCCATAAATTACGAGGTGTTTCAATAGGAAAAAACGCATTCATAGGTCCTCAGGTTACAATAGATTATGTGTATCCTAATTATGTCATTATTGAAGAAGGAGTATCGATTGCTGGAAATACCTTCATTCTCACCCATTCAAAACCTCTTGAATATCATAAAGATTATTTCGAATCCATGGTAGCTCCGGTAATAATCAAAAAAAATGCATGGATTACTATTGGTGTCACAATCCTTCCAGGTGTTACTATTGGTGAAGGTGCAGTGATTCTTTCTGGTTCTGTCGTTACAAAGGATATTCCACCGAATGTAATTGCAGGTGGTTCACCAGCTAAAGTAATTAAGAAATTGAAATTTGATTAATAAATTTATTTATAAAATTATGGGGACTTGTATGGCTAATATTTTGCTAATTCTTAGTTATTATGCAGAAAATTACAATGATCCAGGAAATTTTACTCGAGATCTTGCAGAAGGTATTGATAAACATGGCAACAATGTGACGATATTAGCTCCTCATAAACTAGGGACAAAATTTTATGAAGAAATGGATAAAATCAAAGTTTATCGTTTTCCATATTTTTTTCCTCTAAAATATCAAAAATTAGCATATGATTCTGGATTGGCTTACAATTCAAAAAAGTATATGATAGCAAAAATTCAAATGATTCCATTTATATTAATGGAAATCATTTTTTCAATATACATTCAAAGGAAGGAAAAAATTTCAATAATTAACACTCATTGGTTAATTCCTCAAGGTTTTGTTGGAGCGATAATTAAGAGATTATGTAATGTAAAACATGTAGCAACACTTCATTCATCAGAAATCACATTACTAAAAAAAAATATTTTTACGAGGAAAATAGCATTATTTATTGCAAATAATTCCGATGCAATATTATCAGTAAGTAAACATAGAGCCACTGAATTATTTAGTATGATACCAAAGAAAATGGTTCGAAAAATAAAAGAAAAGACAAAATATATTTCTATGGGAGTCAAGGAAAGAAAAGGAGAAGTATCAAATGGTAAGATTTGTACTTTTTCAAATGATTGCATAAATATTTTATTTGTAGGTAGACTATTAAAAGTGAAAGGATGTGAATACCTTATTAATGGTTTTAATATGGCATTAAAGGATAATCATTTAAAAAATAAAATTAAATTACATATTATTGGATTTGGGAATGAAAAAGAAAATTTAAAGAAAATAGTTAAGGATTTGGAAATTGAAAATGATGTGATATTTTACGGGAGAATCCCAAATGATGTCATATATAAATATTATGAATCTTCAGATATATTCATAATGTCTTCAATTGTTGATAGTCATGGTTACCAGGAAGGATTTCCAGTAGTTATTCTAGAAGCAATGTCGTATGGTCTACCAATCATTGCTACAAATATTGCTGGGGTAAGAGAAATATTGATTCACGAGTATAATGGTTTAATTGTTGAACAAAAGAATGCCTTAGACATTTATGAAGCAATAATTAAAATGGTAAACGATCATGAATTGTTAGTTCGGATATCATCTAATTGTTTAAAAGAGAAGAACAAATATTCATGGAATACCATAACAAATAAATATCAACAAATTTTTGATCAATTAATGGTGAAATTATGAATTTACTAACTTTTAATTATGCTATGTCTAAAGGTGGATTTTATCAAAGATATCAACAAATGTTGAAAGTAATAATAAAGGAAAATAACGTCTATTATATCTCAACAACAAAAATTGAAGATCATGATAATTTATGTCAAGATATTATAAAGATAAAGTATAAAAATAAATTGTTTTTTTGGGGATTATTTTTTTTCAATTTAAAGAGAGAGATTACCAAGTTAGAAAGAAACAATAATATAGATAAGGTAATTGTATTTGGACCATCCTATGCATATTTATATAATTTATTTTCACAAAAACATAATGATATAATTTTATTTATTCGATCAGATCCATTGGAAGGAAGTATCGGAAATTTACCTGGTTTTTTAAGATTTATTGGAAAATATATTACCCGAAAGGGAATATTATACTCCAATAAAATTATTGTTCAGACACACATTATAAAACAATTATTGATTAATAATTATAGCATTGAAGAAGATGCAATTTATGTATTACCAAATAATATCTTATTGAAAAAGAAAGTTGATAATAAAAAGATAATAAATAAAAATAAAATTAAAATATCTATGATATCTAAATTAATAGATCCAAAAAGACCTGATATTTTTATTGAAATAATAGATTCTTTGAGAAAAAGAGGAATATATGTTGAAGGTTTGATAGTCGGTGATGGACCTAAAAGAAAAATATTGTCAAATAAAGTAAAAAAATCAAATATAACTATAACAGGTTGGGTCAATGATACATATTCAATATTGAGCCAAGTCGATTTCAATATTTTAGCTACAGAAAATGAAGGATTTCCAAATATATTTTTAGAGACAATAAACCAAGAGATCCCTTTCTTTTGCTCAGATATTACTGTATTAAGATCTATCATTAATTATGACAGAATACTTTTTACAAATGATCAAAAAGGGATAATGAAAGTAGTTTCTGAAATCGAAAATGCTATTCAGAATGAAGAAAGTTATAATGAGCTTGTCGATATTAGTAAAAATTTGAAATTATTATATTCATTTAATTGGGAAAAAAAAGTAAATACAATTATTAATGAGAAATAAGAAATAAAATAATTTTGATTGGGGTAATGAAATATATTTAATATTAAGGAAGTAATATTATGTCTTATATTAATAAATTATTTAATTACTGTTATTATTGTACTAAAGGTCCAGTTTTAAAAACTCTAAAATTTTATAATAAAAGTCAATATTGGGATATTGATAAAATAGAAGAATTTCAAACAAATAAAATGAGAAATTTATTAATTTATGCTGACAAATATGTGCCTTATTATAATATTTTGTTTAAAAGTATAGAGTTAAATGTGGAAAAATGTACAATTGATGAGATTAAAAAAATACCACCCTTAACAAAAGATATAATAAATAATAATCGAGAACAGTTAATCTCTAAAATATATAAAAAATATCAATATAGATCAAACTCTACAGGAGGATCATCAGGAAAAATATTACAATTTTTAAATGATAAAAAAAATTTGTATCAATCAGAATCTATATATTTAAGGAACAATGCTTGGGCAAATTTCAAATTAGGTGATAAATATTGCCAATTATGGGGTAGTAAAATTGATGAGACAAATATGAAAAATATTTTATATAAGTTTATTAATATATTACATGGAAGGGAATTTTTTTCTTCATATAATTTAACAAATAATAATATGAGAAATTATATGAATAGTATGAATATGTTTAAACCAAAAATTTTAGTAGGATATCCATCTTCGTTAAAGATATTTTCTATATTTTTAAAAAAAAATAATTTTAAAAATATATCAATAAAAAGCATAATAACTTCTGGAGAAACTTTAGAACAAGAAGATCGTCACTATATTGAAAATATATTTCATTGTAAAGTGTTTAATAGATATGGAAGTAGAGAAATCAGTTCAATCTCTCATGAATGTGAAATGCATGATGGTTTGCACATCAACTCTGAGCACATATATCTTGAAATAATTAAGGATAAATTAGATCAATATCAAGATAATGAGAAATATGGAAAAATTATTATTACCGATTTAGATAATTTTGCGATGCCTTTTATAAGATATGAAATAGGTGATTTGGGTAAGTATCATGATTGTAAATGTGAATGTGGAAGAAATCTTCCCTTAATGAAAATACTTGGTAGAACTTATGATATTATAATTGATAAAAATGGAAATTATATCGATGGTCATTTTTTCTCTAGAATAATACCTTCTGGTAATTATGGGATAAAGGAATTTCAAATAATTCAAGAAGAAAAAGGAAGAATAATTCTTAAAGTTGTATCTGAACAAGATAATCTAGAAAAAATTTTAGTTACAAAAATTAATAAGAAATTACATAATTTAATTGTTGATATTGAACATGTAGATTCTATTCAGAAACCCATTTCAGGTAAGAGAAAAATTGTTATTTCAAAAATTAATGGAAATGATTGATATGATAATTTTCTTAATTCCCCAAATGTATCCAGAATATATTGGTGGTGCAGAGATATTTAATTTTTACTTACTAAAAAATTTAAAAATAAATGAATCAGTTATTATATCAAATACTAAAGAAAAAATAGCTGATGTTAAAAATTTTCATTTAATTGGTAATAAATATATACAATATATGTCAATTATATTATATTTGTTATTAATATGCACTACTAATTATAAAAGAAAAAAAATTATTTATTTACCATATGGTAGTAATACATCATTGATTTATCCTGTATTATTAGTTAATTTTCTATTTAATGTTAAATATGTATTTACTATACATGGAGGAGGTTTATACAAATGGAGAAGAATATTTTTTCACGAACGTTTTTTTAAAAAATCAAGTAGAATAATTGCTGTATCAGAAGAAATAAAAATTGAATATGAAAAAAGGACTAATAAAAAAATTGAAGTAATTCCACCATTAATTCCCTTTGATTCAGTATCTAAAAATATACTAATAGAAGAAAAATATTTTTTAAAAGATAAGAAAATTATTTTATATGTGGGGTCCTTAAAAATAATTAAAAGGCCTATGTTATTATTAAAATCTTTCAATAAATTAGGTATTGATTATATAATTAAAAATAATTTACTTTTAATAATTGTTGGTGATGGTCCAAATAAAATTGATTGTATGAACTTTGTTGAAAATAATAATCTCAAGGAACATGTGATAATTGAAGGTATTGTTGATAGAAAAAATATTAGCAAATATTATGCTTGTGCTGATATCTATGTCATTACATCGAAATTTGAGGGAACACCATTATCATTATTAGAAGCTATGTATAATGAATTAGCTATTATTGGGTCCGATGTAAGAGGTATAAACAACATACTTGTTAATAATAAAAATGGATTATTATTTCATAATGATAATGATCTGATAAGTTGTATAAGGAAAATTGTAGATAAACCTGAATTTGGTTATAAATTAGGTAAGAATGCAAAAAAGTATATGTACCTAAATTATTCTTATATTGATGTAGTTAATAAATATAGTAATATATTAAAATAGGTGATGTTTTGAAAATTCCCATTATTATGTACCATAGTATAGGAAAGCCAAATAAAAAATGGATATGGTCTTATTTATCTTGCCCAATTGAGGTTTTTGAAAAACAAATTAAATATCTAATAAAAAAAAAATATACATTTGTGACATTAGACGAATATTATAAATGGAAAATTAATAAAATTAAGATAAAAGGAAAACCAATTATTTTTACATTTGATGATGGGTTTGCTGATAATTTTTCTAATATTTATCCATTATTAAAAAAATATAATTTTAAAATTACTATATTTATCAATCCAGAATTTGTTAACAAAGATAATGATGTTAGATACAATAATTCAACTAATGGTGGTTATTTATCTTGGAAGGAAATAGAAATATTAAAAAATACTGGGAATGTTGATTTTCAGTCACACACTATGACACATACCTGGTATTTTTCAAATGATAAAATTGTTGATTTTAGACATCCAAGTGATAAATATATTTGGCAAACATGGAATAATCATATTGAAATGAAACCATATCTACAAATAGATAATTTGAAATATGTAAGTTTTGGAGAACCAATTTATGAAAACCATAGAGCAATTGAGAAGAGAAAGTTCATTCCTGATCCAATATTATCTAAATCTCTAAATGAGTATATATTGAGTAATGGATATGTATCTTTTTTTAACAATATTAATTGGAAAAAATTATTGTTTAAAGAATATAATAAAATAATGATATCTAATGATATAAGCAATAAATATGAAACAGAAGAGGAATATAAAATACGATTAAAATATGAAATATTTAAGTCGAAAGAGATAATTGAAAAGAAATTAAAAAAGGAAGTGAAATTTTTATGTTGGCCTGGGGGAATATCTTCAAATGAAGCTATGGAAATAATGTTAAAAGCAAAATATTTGATGTCAACCAAACCAAGAAATGTTATTAGTAATAGAACAACTGATAGTCGAATAACACCTATTTTGAAGCATTACAAAGATTCTAGTAAAGTTATATATAATTCACCAAAAGGTTTCGATAGACAATTGAAGTCTTTTTTATCTCCTTTTCCATTAAATATATATTATAAATATTTTCATTATATCAAGAAAGGATATTATATCTACTTGAGATGATTATAGTCACGCATCTAACAATTGGGACTAATGAGTGATGGGACGAATTTCTTAATCCATGACCTTGCATACCTCAATTTCTCGGAAAACTCAAGAAATGACTTCGAAATTATCCGCTTCAATTTCCCTAGATTTTTAATGAACTACTTTGAAATCATTCGTTTAATTTCCTTCTAGATGTACTTAATAGGATTCAAATCTGGAGAATAAGGTGGAAGGAAAACCAGGAAAATATTCAATCTTTCAGCAAGAGCCACTACTGTACGTGCATGATGGGATCTGAAGTTATCCAGGATGAGGATTATTCTGTCTTTTGGATTCATTTTCCTGATTCTTTTCAGGAAACTACGAACACTTTCTTGTTTTGAATTCTCTCTGAATCCTATGACTGGATTCCCGTTTAATGGATAGAATCCAAAAGCATTCGCTTTCATTTTTGTTGTGTTCTTGGATTGAACTGGTTTGCCAAAAGACCAGAATTTCTGTGTGTTTGATGTGGTTTGCGGAGATGATTGGTCAAGGAAGCCAATAATGTCATCATCTTCAGTTTCAGGAAGGTTTTTTTAAAATGTCTTTAGCATTTTTTGGTTTTCTATAATCATGGTGATATGGTTTGGCATAGTTCATTCCGAATCCCTTCAATATAACACGTATCTGTTTTAAGGTGTAGTTCACACTAAACTTTTTGAAAATTAGTTCTTGTACGTCTTTGGTTGTCCAATTATCCTGTTTCTCGAGCAGGGATCGTAGATCTTCCTTTTGTTTTTCTGCAAGGTTTGATGGTCTGCCACCCGCGAATTGAGGTGTCAATCCATCATATCCTTGTTCGTTCCATCGTTCTTGCCAGAGATATCCAGTATTTTTACTGGCCCCCACTAGTTTTGCAGCTTCTTCAACACTTCTTCCATCGTATCTGTGTTTGATGAAGAAGAGTCTCTGAAGTACCATTGTGTCTTTTTCAAGTCTTTTTATCTTTTTGGTTAGATCTTGGGCATTCATATGCTTGACAATTTGGATATGTTCAGATTTCGACATATCATGGTAATGGCATTATTATGTCTAAAAGGTAAGGTTCGTGACTATAAATGAAAAACAAGATTTTTATTATTTTCATTCTCTTATTCTTACATATATTAAGTATAATGTTTCTAATAATCAATGAAGATTATACTTATTATGCAAATTTTTATAAAAGTATTCCATTAATCTTCATTATAGTTTTTTTATTGACCGATATTAGTTCAATATATCTTATATTAAGAAGTGGAAGAAATATTATTTTATATTATATTGTGATAATTTCTAATATTATTTTTGTAAACTTACCTATTTTTTTAAAAATGTATTTCTGGTTGGGAAATGGAGATCCAGCTAGTCATGTTGGAATCATTAATGAAATTAATAATACTAAAACATTAAATGATAATATTGTATATCCTCTAATACATATAAAGACTCTAAACCTTATATATGTTACAAATATCTCTACTATTATTAATATGAATATTGTAATAATAGTTTTTTCAATCATATACTTCATATTCATATCTTTAATAATGAGAAAGATTTTTAAGACAAAATATATGATATTTTCAATCTTTTTATTTGTACCTATTCATATTTGGTTTACAAATTTTACAGCCAATCATATGGCAAATCTTTTTTTTCCTATAGTTGTATTTTTATTTATATTATCATACAATGATAAATCAAAAAATAATTTAATTTTATTTTCCATTATATTGATGATATATTCAATATTTCATCCAAATCCAACAATAATAGTATTGATATTTTTAGTAACAGCATATTTCATTTCTAAAGACAGAAGATATTTATTTCTTTTTACTATGGTAGCGATTATCTTTATACTTTGGATATCAAAAATATATGTGTGGAATCTTACTATCAATCAACTATATCAATCAATGTTAGGAAATACAGAAAATAATATTACTCAAGTAAGTAATAGAATAAATTATGCTACTGGAAAAAACATTGATATTGTTGCATATTTCATTAAAATTTATTTATTAAAACTATTTTTAGCAATATTATTTTTATATGTTCTTATAAAACAACTAATTATTAAAAGAAATAGAAATAGATTGGTATTAGTTTTCTTTGTATTTAATATTATAATTTATTCTTTGATATTGATTCTTTACTTCATTAATGCTGGCTCAGATCCCTTAAGATTGCTAATTTATCCTACAATAATTTCTTCGATATTAATTGTTACGTTTTTCAAAAAAATAATATTAAATAAAAATAAAATAATTATTTTTTCGATAATATTAATTCTATTTACTTTTAGTTATTCATCTTTATTTCCTTCCCCTTACATATATAAAATAAATTATTATACACCTCAGAAGGAATTTAATATGATGGACTATTATTTATCGCATAAAGCAGATAATTATTATATTTCTACAATATCAATTCAACCACAACGATTTGAGGATTTCTTTATTAATGATACAAATCATATCGAAGATTCAGAATTGTATGATAAAATCATTCCTGTTCCATTGCATTTTAACTACAATGTTTCTAATACGATAAATACGAATATCACTGAAAATACATATTTAATATTATGCCAAAGGGATGAAATGATATATAGGGATCTTTATCCCGAACTTTCAAAAATTAGATTTACTGAAAATGATTTTATATTATTATCAAGCGATATTTCAATAAATAAAATTTATACTAATCAATATGGATATATCTATATTACAGAGAGTGTATGATATGAAAAAAATCCTAATCATTTCATTTTATTATCCTCCAAATAATTCGATTGGAGGAAAGCGTATGTATTATTTAATAAAAAATTTAAAAAATGATCAAAATTATAAACTTACATTAATCACTAGTGAACCAAATGTTAATGATTCTAGTATTGAAGTAAAATGTTTAAAATTTTTTGATATATTCAATGAAAATATTAAAAAAAATATAAAAAATACTAAAGGTAAAATAAGAAGTGATAAGAATAAAAGTGTTAAAAAATTTTTAAATAAAATTCAATTTTTAATATTTTTTCCGGAACATTATTTATTATTATGGTATATACCTAACATTATTAAAATTAATAAAATCAGAAAAAATAATAATTTTGATTACATTATTTCTTCTTCACCGCCAAATGTTGTCCATTTTATCGGAAAATTTTTTAAAAATAGGAATAATATTTGGATAGCTGATTTTCGTGATCCATGGGAAAAAAGGTATAGTAATAAACACTCATTGATGAATTTTATTGATGGGAAAATTAAATTGAAAACAATATTAAAAGCAAATATTATAACATGTATATCTGATTACTATCTCAATGGATTAAAAAATAAAAATAATAATACTAAATATTATAAAATTATGAATTCTTATGATTCAAATGAATATAAATGTAAGGTAAAATTACTAGAGAAATTCACAATTACTTATACGGGATCACTATATGGTGGAAAAAGGAATCCAGAGATTCTATTCAAAGCTATAAGATCATTGTTGGATAAAAAAATAATGGAAATAAATAACATTCAAATTCGATTTTATGGTAATGATAGTTATACAATACTTGACAAAATTCAATATTATAAATTATCAGATATTGTTGAATTACATAGAAATATTGATCACAAAGATATTATTAATAAACAAAAAGAATCACATTTGTTATTATTATTATTAGTAGATCAAGAAGATGAATATGGTGTCTTCACTGGTAAATTTTTTGAATATATAGGAGCTAAAAGGCCAATATTATCCATAGGTCCCAAATCTGAAATTCAGAAATTTATTATAAATAAAAAAATTGGAATTCATACCAATAACCAAAAGAATTTAGAAAAATATTTGTTGTTTCAATATAATAATTATATAAATAATGCTGAAATATATTATAATAATAAATTTGATAATGAAAAATATTCAGATAAAAAGATGTCTGAAAATTTTAAAAAGTTATTAAAATGAGAGATTTTTTATTAGGAGATTTGTTGATGAAAGTTAATTCAGAAATTTTTAGTTATTTAAAAAAATCAATATTTTATTTGCCATCACAAGTCATACCAGCTATTGCAGGTACAATTATTATCTATTTATATTCCTCTACGTTCACTCCTGATAAATATGGAACATATTCTATATACCTCATTTCATTAAATTTTATTAATTTAATATTATTTATGTGGATAAATCAATCTATACTTCGATATTATAATGAATACAAATTAAAAAAGAAGATTAATACAATTATCACTACTTCTTTGACATATATGGGAATTGTAAATTTATTATTATTGTCTATTACAATTATTTGGATAATAATTATGGATATTTCTTGGGAATTAATTGTAATTTGCTTATATTTCATATTTTTATCATATTTTAATTATATTAACAATTTACTTAGAATAGAACAAAAAATATTTAGGAGATCAATAAATATTATATTATTTAGCATTGGGCATTTAATTTTATTCATTGTTTTAACTAATGTAATTGAAAAAATATCATATATGTATATTTTCATAAGTTATTCTATCAATCTTTTTATCATAATAATATTAAATTATAGGATTCTTATTAACAAGTATGAATATAAATCAATAAATATTAAGCTTTTAAAAGAAATATTTTATTATGGTTTTCCTTTAATTTTTGTAGCTTTTTTCATGTCAATATTATCTATGTCTGATAGGTATATGATTTTATTTTATATTGGTAAGGAAGGAGTAGGTATTTATACACCATTTTATGATATGTTTAATAAAGGATTCTCATTTATTTACCTATTTTTTATTTTAGCAGGTTATCCAATAATTTTGGATAAATGGGAAAATACCAAATCTAAAAAAGTAATCTCTCAAATTGTAAAAAAAATGATGTTTGTGTATATAATATTTATAATTCCTGTAGTTATTGCAATTATATTATTTGATGATATATTAGTACAATTTTTTAATGAATCCTATAGGAGTGGAGGAAAAATTATAATTTGGATATCATTAGGATTTGCTTTGTATGGCTTAACCGTGTTTATTAACAAAGGTATTGAACTTAATAAAGATACGAAAAAATTAGCATTGATGGTAATAGCATCTGGATTAATAAATATCATATTAAATATCTGTTTGATACCAAGGTATGGAATAGAAGGAGCTGCGATTGCAACTTTCTTATCTTATTTGTTTTATTTTATTATTTCATCAATAACTTCAAGATATTATTTAAAGTGGTAAATACCGGTGATATTATGATTGAAATTATTAATATTATTAAAAGAATAAAGTCATTAAAAAATATATTATTTAGTATCTTATTAGGATCAAAATACAAGATTAAAGTCTTAAGAAAAAAAGGAGCTATAATTGGCAATAATGTTAATTATCTTACAATATATCTTCCTGATTATAATGAATCTTCATTATTAACTATAGGAAATTATGTAACAATATCGAATAATGTAATGTTTATATTTCATGATGGAGCTATAGGAATAATTAATAGGCATCCTTATTTTTTAAAAAGAAATATTCATGTTTACAAAATTGGAAGTATTTGTATAGGAAACAACTCATTTTTAGGTGCAGGATCAATTATACTACCAAATATTAAAATTGGTAATTTTTCAATAATAGCAGCAGGGTCAGTTGTTACAAAAAACATTCCATCTAATCAAGTTTGGGCAGGATGTCCAGCAAGATTTATTAAAACAACAGAACAATATATTGAAGAAGTAATTAAAGACAATAATTATAAAATATCAAAAGAAGAAATAGATAACATAATTAGGGAAAATTAATGAGTGATAAATCAGGAAAATATTGTTTGAAAAAAAAACATTGAATCATATTTAGATTCTTTAATATATTATGATAATATTAAAGGTCCTTTTTAAAATAATCTTTGGGAAGTATCTTTTTATTCAACCATGTGAAGAGAATATCAGCTTTATTGACTTAAAATTAATCAAAAATAATATCAAAAATAATATCGGACTTTTATGTAATAAAAATATATTTAATAATTAAGATTGTGATATAATATGAAATGTAATATAATGGATCAACAGATGAAGATAATATTTGGATTAATATCCGTAATCATTGGAGTTTTGTTAAGAACAATAATTTCGAAGATCATATTCCTTCAACCAGATGAGGAGATCTTTGGATACATTGCTTATATCTTTGGGAAAGGTCCTTCTATCGAATATCTGATCACAAGAGGTTTTCATTGGTTAGGATTCCCTCTCTTTCTCTCGATATGGTTGAAGATTTTCGGAGTATCAATGTTCTCTGCCAGGATGTTCTCGGTCCTGTGCTCTGCATTGATGATTATTTTTCTGTATATTACGCTTTTAAAGATTACAAAACAGGTAAAATATGCTTTCATAGGATCCATAGTTCTATCTGTAATTCCATTTTCTTTGAGATACGGCTTCATGATCCTTACCGAACCTCTCGTATGGGTGTTCTTATCTCTTTCCATTCTAACACTGGTATATGCTTTCGAGAAAGAGAAATGGTATATGTTTGCCCTTTCAGGGTTCCTGGCAGTATCCGGAGCTTTCATCCGGAGATCGGCCCTGATCATGTTTTTTATAATCATCCCTACTCTTGTCTGGACAAATAGGGATTCTTTCAAGAAAATGGGGAAAGAAACACTTTCATGGGCAGGAGGATATCTTCTTCCACTCATCCTTGGTCTGGGATCACTTTTCCTTTACTATGGGTATGATAAACTCAAAGAGATGAACTTCACCAAGGTCCCTCATCTCACAGAGAACCTCTCCGTGAGTGTTTCGGGAATTCTTACCCAGGAATCATTCATCTATGCCGCTCAACCGATCTCGTGGAAGGCCCTTACACTTGTGATCTTGACCGTGGTTGCAAGTGGAGTTCTGTTGACGGCCCTTTTCAAGAATAAATGGAAAGTGGTCTATCTTGGAGCCCTATTGTGGCCCGCTCTCGCTGCAGTAATATTTTATGATAAGTTATCCGATTTCACTCTGGCAAGAGTGATGGTCCTCCCCATCGTTGTTCTGTTCATAGAAACAGGGATGAAGAGATCTTTCCAATTTTATATTGCATTATCCATTCTTATCGGATCTGCCGTTGCTTTCTCAACAATAACTCTTGCCGGAAATCTTTGGAATGTTGTTATTTACATGTCAATTGGAGCCATTGTTCTGGTGTACCTAGAGGATAAAATGGATTCCAAAGTTATATCTCCATTTCTCTTGTTCGGAGGAATTCTATTTTTATTGCTCCTGATGAATAGAGAACCGGGTCTGAAGGATCTTTTCCTGGTTCTACTTCCAATCGCCGGGATGACATACTGTATTGGTGTCCCATTGACGAGAAAACCCGATAATGGAATGATATTTGCCCTTTTCGGTTTTCTTATACCAATTGTATTCTTCTCATCTTTTGATCCTTTGATGATCCTTACGATCCTATTTCTTTCAGTAATAGGTGCCTTCTTGATATATTCAATAAGATCAAAGAAAGGATGGAAACTTGTTTCACTACTTTTCCCAATTGGTGCAGTATTCTTTGCCCTTCAGATTCCACAGAATGTTCCTTTCTGGGGTATATACCTTCCAATTCTTGGAACCATCATCTACATGGGTTCTGCATTCACCGGTTTACCTTTCATTAAAAAATTAGACCATATTATACCACTAACCGGAGCAATAATTGGATTTATTATCGTTTATATGGATACATCATCGATATTCTATTCAGCTATCGCTCTTGTTCTGGTGGGTTCATTCTCAACCATGATGAGACAGCTGGATAATCTTTCGATCATATGGAAAAAACTGGTCAAGGAAAGAATTTCCATTTTATTCATAATGATGATATTTGGTTATTTACTGTTCTATGATTATTATCTGTGGAGGGAGGTATACTTCACAGAATTCTTATTCCAGGCAGCTATTTTATCGGGCCTTCTTATATGGATTCTGAGATCGAAGATAAATATCATTAGGGTGGAAAAAACGGAAAATAATACCATTAGAAGGATACTGAAACCGATCAAGATCCGAAGACGGATATCCGTTCTGTTCATGTTATTCCTAATGATATCAATTCCTATCAGTGTTCAGGCATTTATACAGACTGATTGGTTCCAGGAGGAGCCCATGGACCAGAGACCTTACATGAGGACAATGGAGGAGATCGGTAATTGGATACAAGATAATTCTGGTAAAAATGAAAAGGTCCTGGCCTGGCATTCATTTGCTCTGGAAGCTAATAGAGAAACCATCCTGGAGATATCCAATGCGAAGGTGTACAATGGGAAAGAGATAATAGAAACGATGGAAACCGAACATGTGAATATTTTCGTCAGATGCTATTATACAACCCATGGACTTTGGAATCAGAAAATATTTCAAGATTATATTCTGTATAATTTTGTTATTGAGAAAATAATTGATGGAAATGAGTGCTGGATAAGATACTAAAGATAATCGAAAGGGTCCTGTGATTCGGAATATTTTTGCCACACCAAGCAATGACCCGGACCGCAGGACCCTTTGAGTAGTTAATGATCAATTAAAATCTTTTTTAAATACAAGAATAAAGTGGTGATCATGAGAATATTAACGGTTATCGGTGCAAGACCACAATTCGTGAAAGCTGCTCCAGTATCCAGACAACTGAGAAAAATTAATGAGGAGATCCTCCTTCACACTGGCCAGCACTATGATGAGAATATGTCTGCATCATTCTTCAGAGATCTCAACATTCCCACACCGGATTATAATTTAGGTGTAGGTTCAGGTAATCACGGACAACAAACAGGGGAGATGTTGAAAGGAATAGAAGATGTGATTCTGAAAGAAAAACCGAACCTGGTCCTGCTCTATGGCGATACAAACTCAACTATAGCGGGGTCCCTTGCTGCGGTGAAGCTCCACATACCGGTAGCTCATATAGAATCAGGTCTCAGATCATTCAACAGGTATATGCCTGAAGAGATCAACAGGGTTACAACGGATCATCTTTCCTCAATACTGTTCGCACCCACGGATGAAGCAGTGAAAAACCTTGAAAAAGAAGGGATTTCAAGAGATAGAATATTTCGAACCGGAGATGTAATGTTTGATGCATTCCTCTTTGCAAAGGAGAACCTCGATCTTGATATGATCCTGAATAAGTACAATTTAAAGGAAAACGAATACGTTCTTTCCACTGTCCATAGACCGGAAAATACGGATAAGAAAGAAGACCTGAAGAGTTTATTTGATGGTCTCAACGGTTCTCCGAAAACAGTCATTCTTCCTCTTCATCCAAGAACAAGGTCTTTCATTGAAAAACATTCATTTAATAAGGAAATGTGGGATAATATTCGATTCATTGATCCGGTCGGGTATCTGGATTTCATTGGTTTGGAGATAGGAGCCTGGAAGATAGCAACAGATTCAGGTGGTATTCAGAAAGAAGCATACCTTGCATCAAAACCCTGCATCACGATGAGGAAACAGACTGAATGGGTTGAAACAGTTGGAGCAGGATGGAATGTGATCACTTCAAATAATACGAGAAAAATAATCGATTCACTCAATAATTTCAATCCAACCAATGTTCAAACTCCACTTTATGGTGATGGCAAGGCTTCAGAAGAGATTTCAGAGGTCATTAATCAATACAGTGACAAAAAGATACTCCTCTAATAAGTGAAGCAAATGATTGGCAAGATGTTATTAAACACTCAACAACAGATATCAATTCTAATGCTGACATTGGAGAGGGAACGAAGATATGGAACCTGGCTCAGGTTAGAGAGAAATCGATAATCGGGAACAATTGTCGTATCGGCAAGAACGTCTATATCGACTATGATGTTGAGATAGGTGACCAGGTTAAGATCCAGAATAATGTCTCAGTCTACCATGGAGTAAGAATAGGAAACGATGTCTTCCTGGGTCCTCACTGCTGTTTCACTAATGACATCTATCCGAGAGCTCCCATGGGCATATTCGAGATAGGAAAGACCTTCATAGAGGACGGGGCCTCGATCGGAGCCAATGCAACTATCATCTGCGGACATCTAATCAGAAGATATGCCATGATCAGGCCGGGTACGTTGTCACGAAAGATATTCCATCATACGCTCTCGCTTACGGAAATCCCGCAAAGATCAGGGGATATGTATGTGAGATGGGGCACAAGCTGGAAAAGAAGGATGATGGAACTTATTATTGTATAGAATGTAAAAAAGAAGTTGATATTCAAAGTGGATAATTTCAATACTTCAAGAATAAGACCAGTTAAAAGGAATTGGAAAGAAGAAATTGAAAATATGATGATGATTATTTCTCATCAGGTGGTATACATGATTTATAATTTGTTATTAGAAGATAAAAGCAAAATATTGAAGAATCCAATTTTCAAGAATAAATAGAATAGGAAGTGAATTAAAAGAGGTAATTTGATGATAAAATCAAAAAAGGATTATTTATATTATTTAGAAATGGATCGTTTAGCTTTATCAAAAACATATAAAAAACCGAAATTATTTTTAGACGAAATTTGGAAATATCAAAGAATATTAAGAAAAGTTGAATATTTAAAGAATTGTAAAAAAGGGGTATTTTGGAAATATATTTATTATTACTACACTTTGAAATTAAATAGTAAAGGATTGAAACTAGGGTTTAGTATCCAACCCAATTGTTTTGGACCGGGATTATCTATTAGTCATCCTGGAACTATTGTTGTTAATGGCGCTGCAAGAATTGGAAATAATTGTAGAATTCATGATTGTGTTGTAATTGGAACAAAAGCAGGACACTCCAGTGTAACTGCAAAAATTGGTAATAATGCATATATTGGGCCAGGTGTGAAATTGTTTGGTGATATTGAGATCGGAAATAATATTGCCATCGGAGCAAATTCTGTTGTAAATAAGTCATTCCTTGAGGATAATATTACCATTGCTGGAATCCCAGCAAAGAAAGTAAGTAATAAAGGATCAAAGGGATTAATTATTGATGCTACGGGAATAATTGAAAGGAATACAAAATAATAATTCCTTCTGAATTAAACGTTCGATAGGAATCAATTCACAACCCGGACCGCAGGACCCTTTGAGTAACTATTGGGATGATTTATTCCTTTTGATGGATAGTAACGGTCCTAAAGGGAAAACCAATCTATCGATCGATCACCGGTCCTAATCCGGAGAAATGAATGTTTGGGGCACCAGTTTTAAGAATACAACATATCCAACTTTACTCGGTATCAGTTAACGTCACATTTATCACCATCCAGATCCCAAAAAAACATAACCCCAACGCCTCCATCAACACTTTTCACCTTATCCCGAGCAAAGTTCTAGAATATATAAACCGATCCCGAGATACGTCATACGACCGTTTAACGAGCAAAGTTGTTTTAGAACATTACTCGTGATCCTTATGCAACTTTACTCGTGATAGATCATGGTCTATCATCTCTACTCTATTCTTCGAATATAGCATCAAATATCGCTCACCGGTTTGTATCAAGATAGAGGTTCAGTCCAGATATCCTCAATATATCATCCATTCCTCTTTCTCTGGGAAGAGGGTATGCCTTCAAACAATGATCATCAATTTTCTTGATCATATACGGATTCATACAGGTTTAAAGTGAGATTTCGGATTCTGGAAAAAATATGATTTCGATAATTTCTTTCAATGGCACTGGTTGGTCCAATTTCTCAAACCCTCGGATCAATACAATTACTTGAACCATCATTTTATTAAATAGCTGGAACATTACAAAACAACGAGGTGCACATGGATGATTTATTCCCTTGGTGATGTCCGGAAAAAAATAGGCTCTCATCGTTCTGTTCTGAAAAAAATGTTCAATGTAAAGCGCTTAGGAGTATTCGGATCATACGTTCATGATTCTCAAACAGATAGTTCCGACATCGATATCCTGGTGGAGTTCGATAAACCCATCGGGTGGGAGATAGTGGACCTTCAATTATATCTTGAAGAAATACTTGGAAAGAAGGTGGATCTTGTTACGATAAAATCTCTCAGACCGGAACTGAGGGAAATCATTCTCCGGGATGTGGTTTATACTTGAAAAAGAAGGATCGGTCCGAACTCTATCTGAAGGACCTCATGGATTCAATGGACCAGGTTATGACCTATGTGGACGGCATGACATTTAATGAATTCGAAAAGGATAAAATGAGAATAGATGCTGTTTTAAGGAATATTCAGATAATAGGTGAGGCTGCGAGGAACATATCCGAGGAGATCAAGGAAAAGTATCCTGATATTCCCTGGAGAAGAATGATTGGATTGAGGAATATCGTTGTTCACGCCTATTTCGGAGTGGATCTGGAGATGATATGGAGAATCTCGACAGTTAATATTCCAGAAACACAACCTCAACTGGAAATGATTGTTGAAAATTTTAAAGAAGGAAATGAAGAGGAAGATCCCGAGGATCAATAGCAGTTCATAATTCTGTTAAAATAAAAAGTTGCATTGAGGTGCCTCCATATGAGAGGGGTATTGTGGAGATAAAGGGGAAAGTATTCTGAGTCCTGTTGATGAGAAGATTTTTTTCAGAGTGGTGAAAGAATATATTTCAAGATGATCGAAAGGGTCCTACAAGGAAGAATTTGAAAGTTTGATGCTGTTAAATTATATACCCAAGGGGAAAACTAATCGATTGATCAATAAACGGTCCTCATCCGAAGGGATGACTGTTGTGTTACAAAATCAGTTTTAAAAATACATCATATCCAACTTTACTTGGTATCAGTTAACGTCACATTATCAGTCATCCAGATACCAAAAAAACATAACCCTAACACCTCCATCATCAAAATAATCACAATCCCGAGCAAAGTTCTAGACTATATAAACCAATCCCGAGATACGTCACATCACCATGTAACGAGCAAAGTTGTTTTAGAACTTTACTCGTGATCAAGATTAATTGCATCGGTCCTAATTTCCGATTGATTTTTCAGGGTCCTGAATTCTTCAAGAATTGGAAGATTATCCAAAGGGTCCTGAAATTTAGATCGATTGGAGGACTTCTTTGTTACAAGCATTTATACTGATGGATTCTCATATGGATAAATGTCCGTGTGTGGATTGGAATGAGTGAAAGTGACAATAAGAAATGCAAGATCTGCGGGAAAGAGTTCATCGGCGGTACTGGTTGGTATTTGAATATGTGTCCAAAGTGCTATCAGAATAGATTATTATTTTGATAAAGATAAAGATGAGATAATCTTTCTCCGTAAGATTATTTGTATTGGAAGGATAGAAAACCTATACAACTTTATTCGTGATCAAATATCATACCTTGGGTCCTCGCTTTCAGCTCCTTTTCGGGGGTCCTGATCGGAACTGTGTTTATGGAGAATATCTAATTCCATGTATTACAAAGAAACAAAAAGATTTAATATTCGATGCATCAATAATGATACATATGTATCAAAAAAGATACACATTGAATCCTATAGGATCGACCGTTGCGATAGATGTCCTGAGGACCCTATACGATAATTTACATCGATATATCTCCCCTTCTGAGATATCAAAGGACCTCAATACTTCAAGAGCAAATGTTCACAGGGGCCTGAAGAGAATAGATGAGATTGGATTATTGAGAAGGTCCGCGGAGAGAAGAAGATCCCTGGTGAGGGTCGACACATCTTCGAGAGACGCCTATCCCCTTTTCCAGGTTTTCAACAACGAGAGAATTAAAAATATAGATGAAGCTGTTGTACAGAACATCTTCAATATCATAGACAAAGAGGAAATTAGATCAGCTATTCTTTTCGGGAGTCATAGTAGAGGTCAAGCAACTGATAGAAGTGATATCGATCTACTTATCATAACAAACAAAACCAATACTGAAAGGGAAATCAGGGACAAAGCAATATCGATGCTTCCGGAAATCCATTTTGACATCCATTTTTATACGGAAGAAGACCTGCAAAAGAAAAGCGAATTGATAATCATTGATGGGATCTTGTTCGGTATATCTTTCATTGGGGACCGGTTACTTTACGAAAGAAGAAAATCTCTGGAGAGTATAGATACATCTTATATTCACTGGAGACTCGATTCATGTAATAAGAATCTTATAAGATCCGAGAAAACAGAAGGAGATGCAAGAAAATATTTTATCAATGTGGCTAGGAGAACCTTGGAAGAAATACTCTCAGTAATGAGGATGGATCATAATATCGATCAGACTGAGAGATCAATTGAGGAAGGGATTATCCTGGTGAAGAACGATCTGAAACGTAGGGGGGAAAAGATATGGCTGAATTAGAGGACCTGGAGAGAGCAAAAGGTTTGATCAGATCAGCCAGGGACCTGTTCAAGATGAAGGACTTTGTTGGAGTAGCTGGTCTGGCATATCAGGCTTTCGAATCAGCAACGATGGGTCTCCTTGAGAAGAAAAATGGTAAGGATAAGAAATCTCATTTCGAAAGGAGAAAAAGGGTTAAAGAAATACTATCCGGGCATGCTTCTAAAATTGATGAACTATGAGATCTGAGAAATATTGATTTCTATGGGAATTCCAGGATTGGTGAAAGGAAAAGGGATCTCACAGAAGAGGAGATCGAAGACCGTTTGAGTGATGTGGAAAGTATTATTGAGGAAATTGAGACACTACTTGATGAAGAATGATCTATTTTTATACAACTTATTTCGTGATTGATCATCTCTGCATCGGTCCTCATTTATAGCTCCCTTCCGGGGGTCCTGATCGGAACTGTGATGTGGAGTTTAAGATCTTTAGATTCAGGGAACTCTCTATATCGTTCCTTTAACACCGATTTTCGCGAGCCTTATCATAACGATAATAGACCCTTATTCTGAA
>CBDDUX010000027.1:0-74636 GCA_965234725.1 Thermoplasmatota archaeon
GTACCGAAGGGCCAGCGTACCTGATTCCGATTTAAAAAGTTAGTGAAGTACTGAGATTGTAAAATACTCTTGGTGGGCTTTATAAGGTAAACATGTGAATCTGTTTTCAATCATCCGAGAGGACCTTACGCAGGTTTCTTCAATAGAACGATCCTGTTTGTATTGGTGCCCTTCGAGTTGTTGCTCACACCCCATATATTGGATGTCTTTGTGAACTTGTGAGAGTTGATAAGGACCCCTGCACAATCGAATCCGGCCTCTATCCCTATCGGGACAATGCTTTCCTCCAATCTCACCTTTCCATTCCTCACCTCTCCAACCTCGAATGCAACCCACCCCCCTTCTTTCGTTATCCTGAACAACTCCCTGAAAACGGATGCCATGTATCTCTCCCAATCCTTCAGGGAGGATGACATGGTTATCTCCTTTTCTATCCTGTCCGCATCCAATCCGTTGAACCAGCACCTCAGCCAGTTGTCCGAAGAATACTGGACGATATTAAGGAACGGAGGCGATGTCACCGTCAGATCCACGGAATCGTTTTCGATTGCGCAGGTTTTAGAGGCATCCTCCGTGAGGACGAACGAAGCATCCCTAACGGTTGCTATATTTTCTCTGTCAATGTTGCCCAATCCCTTTAGCAGGCTCTTTGTCTTTCCGAGAATCAGCTTCTTCACATCCCTGTATTCCGGTTCCTGGCCTCTCTTTTTATTGATCAATTTCTGCCTCTCTGGCCTAACAGCCTGGTTCGGAGGCAAGGTGTAAACCGAGAAGAATCCCTTCGAGTGGCCGGTGAGACGGTTGGTTGCAACCATCCTGATCCACCTGTCGACCCTGTCCTCCGTTCCATCTTCCCTCCTCTGATTCAGGCAAGCCTGTAAAGATACCAGTTCACTCTCGGTTTTTCCGTGATAGAACATGGAGAGATCTATATCCGCACTGTTTTCGTGATCCATCTCCAACATGCTCAGTCTATCGCCTACCTGGTGGATGGAAGGCGGATCGAATCTCGGCAGCGTAAGTATCGCCGAAAGCGGATTGATATCGTTGGAAACGGCTCTTCTCCCCCTTAGCACAGCTTCCACGGGAGTGGTACCCCTGCCGGCGAAGGGATCATACACCACGCCTCCCCCGGCCGTTAGCCTTTCTATGAAGAAGCGGGGGAGCTGGGGTTTGAAGCATGCCCTGTAGGAGACCTCATGGAGAGAGTTTGCCTGTCTCTGCCGTGAGGTCCAGAACTGGTTGGTAAAATACCTGACCTCCTTGCTTGGAAATCGAACGATCTCAACGATCGTTTCCCTGCCCTCAACCGAATTCCTTTCCGGATAGGTGAAAGCGGAAAGCTCCTCCCAAAGGTCCTCCAAGCAGGTCATTTCATCCGGGAAGTGCTCCGATAAGATAAAGTCCTTGCAGTATCCCTGACCAAAATCGTGAAATAAAACGACCATGATAGGACGTTCCAAGG
This sequence comes from Thermoplasmatota archaeon, assembly GCA_965234725.1. Taxonomy (GTDB): domain Archaea; phylum Thermoplasmatota; class Penumbrarchaeia; order Penumbrarchaeales; family Penumbrarchaeaceae; genus Penumbrarchaeum; species Penumbrarchaeum helgolandense. The sequence continues at coordinate 1,466 of CBDDUX010000027.1, forward strand.
TGAAAGATCATGAAAGATGCCCTGGAGAAGCTTTCAACCATGGACCCTTCCGACAGCATGGAAGATACTTTGAAGACCATCATGAAGGTACTGGAAGGACTCCCCTCGGAAAAAGAGGGAAAGAGGAAAGCCCTTGATATCATCTCGGAGAAGGAGAAAGCTGTCAGGGATTACTACCTGAGACCTCTTGATTCAGATGAAGTCTATGTTACCCTGGCAGGGATCCATGATGAACTTGGAAACAAAGAAATGGCAGGTCTATACCGAAGATGCATAGATATGAGGGAAGCAAGGAAATGCACGATAATGGGAGATTCCTACTCCCTGATGGGGATCAATTCCAGAGCTGTTGAATATCTTCAAAAGGCCCTCGAATTAGGCCCGGCCGAGGATCTGGTGGATGAGATCGAAAGGACCCTGCTAAAGGCTGAAAAAAGAGTATCGAAGGCAAGGGATGAGGTAGATATTCTACTGATGAAATTGAAGAAGGACCCAACACACAACAAGAATCTTCTTAAGGCTGTATGCCACCTGATAGACCTCGATCGCTTCGACCAGGCATTGGAGATGGCTGATTCTGGATTGAAGGTCTACAATGACGATCCGGACCTTTTATTCAGAAAGGGATGCGCATATTTCGGGAAGAATGACAGAGACAGTGCGATGGAGATATTTGGTCCCCTTTTAATCACCAATCCAAGTTCTAATAATTACAAAAGAGCTGTGAACCTCTGTAGGGACCTACCTCAGTGATCAGGACTTCCTGGCCTGATAACCTGCTTTCTTTGCAAGTAGAATTGCCTTTTTGTATTCTCTTAGTGAGAATGCTTCCTTGGCATTATTGTAGACCCTGTATGCAGGGGTCACGTTGGCACCTTCCCTCTTTCTTGTGAGGATCTCCACATGGGCATTGTTCAGTTCGTCGAAGGCGCTGTCCCTCAATGATTGCTGATCGATCTCCGCAAGCATGATCCTGGCAAGGGTGATCATCTGTCTTCCCCTATCGAAATCATCTTTTTCGAAATGTTCCTGGGCTTTTTGGTAGAGCATGGTGACCTTGGAGGTGTCCATGCCCTTTTCTTTGAGCTCCCTTATACCGATCTGTACATTTCGTGATATCTCTGTTGCCTGGGATGATCTGAATACGTAGAAGAACTGCTTGATGTTCTGTATGTCCAGTTTTTCAACCTGTGTCCGAGCCTCCTCAGCTTCGGTCCTGGCGGCTTTGAACTTCTTCTCCCTGAACATGTTGCGGGCCTTGTCAAGATGTATTTCGGCTGGACCCAACTTCTGGGAGACACCCGAGAAATTATCCAGGATATAGTGTATCATGGCGTCTACGAATTCAATGGTCTCCAGAGATGTCTCTCTCATATTCCTGCGGACAATCTCCTTTACCGATTCCCTGACATTTTCTATGAGCTTTTCCGCATTGTCCACTTTACCGTCCAGTAGTGCTGTTTCAGCTCTGGATAGAAGCTTCTCTGCATTGGATACATTCGAACCAAGTGTCTTCAACCTTGTGAGCATCTGTCTGACAGATGAAACCTCATTTTTCAGAATTCCTTCGGTTTCGTCCAGTTTCGTCTTTTCCACAGCATCAATAACCTTTATAGCTTCAATATCAGCAGCAAATGGATCGCCGCTTCTCATCAGGTCAGCGGCTTTTCTGATCAAACCTCTAAGCTCCTCGGAAGTTCCCTCTTTCTTTTCCAGTTCCTTGAGTCCCAATCTGGCATCTGTCAGATGTTTCTTGACAAGTGCTTCCATGTGTGGTCCGGAATCTTTCATTATCAGGATCTCGATCCCTTCTATAATACCCGAGAGCTTTTCGACCTCCATGGTATCATCAGATATCAACAACCTGGCCGAATCAAGTTCCTTTTCAATCCTGGGGATCTTCTTCATACCAACGGATCTAAGGTCATCATACAATGTTCCTTGTTTATTCAATCTCTCACGGAGATAGTCGATCTCCCTGATGGTCCTTATCTCTTCACCTAATTCCAGTATTGAACTGAACTTCACTACCGCCTTTTCATCCTCTCCCGCTGCATGGAGTTCAAGTCCTTCTTCGTAGATATTAACCAGATCCGAGATGTCAATTCCATTTCCTCTCAGTTCTTCCAGATACCTCTCGATCTGTTGAATATATCCCTCAGCGGTTGTTGCCTGGAATGAGTTCATCTTCGCATTTGCACCTATAAGTGCGGTTTCTAGATAGGAGGTTCCTTCAGATCTTCTTCCCTCCTCGAATGCCGCTTGTGCTGTGTTCATGATGAATTCCTCATCCTCTGTGGGTATTCCCATCTTCTGAAGATGTATCAGCTGTTCCTTCAATTCATCCTGAACCTTTCGATAATCCTCTTCTTCATGAACCCTATACGCTTCATCCAGAGTGACATTTCCTTTGGAGATCTCTTCCTGGGCTCTCTCAACATCTCCCCTCTCGAAGAGATCTGTTGCCCTGGAAAGATGAACCTGGGCCCTTGTTGTATCTATCCTCTTCGAATTTGCTTCCACCATCCTACCTCGAAGCTCCGAAAGGTCTCTCTGCACCTTCTGGACGAGGTATGGTCCCTGGTTCCGATGTAGAGTGTTCTGGAGTCTCTGGTTAATCTCATCGCAGAGGTCCAGGTCCCCTCTCCTGAGGGCATCCTTCAATTGTTCTATAAGTTTCGTTTCGAATGAGGTATCGATACCCATGTTCTTCATGTTCTCCAAAAGGATCTCGGTGGTCTGAATTGAGGATTCCATGAGTCTCCTCTTCATCTGGACCCTTTTTTCCTGAAGTCCTACCTTGATCCCTTCAAGAATGTGCTCAGCTTGATCGAAATCACCAGCAGTCAGAACATCCCCTGCAATGGAGAAGAGGCGTTTCTCCTCTTCGATATCTATGTTCTCAGCCTCAGCAACGGAGAGTAGGGTCTTTACCTCATCATAGTAAGTTTGGACAACTTCCCTTCTTTTTGAGAACTCCTTCTCATCCATGGAATGTTCCATGAACTTCATGATCTTATCCATGAGCTGGCTTGATGATCTGTAATCTCCTCTTTCGAATGCATCCCTTGCCATGTTCATATTGTCTTTAGAGAGATCCAGCTCATTATCCATCCCCTTTGCCTCGGTCATCAGCTTTTCGACCATTTCCATGTTCTCTACGTACTTGTTCTTGTAGAATTCCTCTTTCTTCTCCTCGATATCTGTCTGGACCTTCTCGATGGTTTCCAGAGCCTGATCGTAGTTCTCATTATTGAAAAGCTCCTCTGCTTCAGAAAGGAGTATGGAGATATCATCCAATTCCAGTCCTTCCTCAAGGGCTTTGTTAAACTCTCCTCTTACATCAACAAGGGTTTCGGGAATGGTGAGCGTGATGTGAGACCTATAGATCTCACCTGCTATCTCCTCTGCTTTCTTAAGATTGTCAAGGGTTGTGATCAGGTCTCCATTGGATTGAGATTGTGTAGCTTCATTTAGATAAGAACTTGCCAGGTCCGTTTCAAGACCCATTCCTTCCAACTTACCGATCCTGTTGACCTGTTCTTCGATCCTTTTTGGAATATCTTCATTCAGATATGACCCTTTTGAGAAATTGAGATGCTCTTTGATATCCAGGGCCATGGAATATGATTTCTCATATTCCTCCTCCATGAACAATCTCTCGGCTTCTATTAGAAGTGTTTCAGCTTCCACGGTATTGATCCCAAGATCGTTCAACTGTCCTATCTCTCTCTTAAGGTCTGAAATTGCATCCATGGTCCCGGTGGAATAATAATCGTTCCTTCTGTTGTCTATTATCTCCTTTGCTTCGAAGACCTTGGCGTTGACCTCATCGTATTTGCCCTTTTTGAACAGTGTTTCGGCCTCATCCAGGAATGAGCTGGCATCCTCGATATCAAGTCCCAGTCCTGTTGATTCATCAAAGAAGTCCTTCAATCCGTTGAGGTCTTCCCTGAGATTCTCCCTTTTCTTCTCCATCCATTTTTCCTTTACCGAGGACTCCACGAGGGAGGCCAATTCCTTGGAACCGGAAACATCACCTGTCTCCAGGAGGGTCTTTGCCTCGGTAAGCATCCTTGATTGTTCAGAAACATCGACCCCTGATCTATTTGCTTCCTCGAATAGGAATTCAGCAGAGTTGATAAGTGCTTCTGCCTCCTCGATCTCTCTGGATGACTCTATTTCCTCGATCTGAGTGGTTAGGTCCCTTAGGATCTGGCCAGAATCAAGGTAATTCCTTTCTCTGTAATATCGTCCAGCTTCCTGGATCTTCTGTTTAAAAGTGGAATCGATCTCCTCATCTAGGTCCAATTCCTCAATTGAACCCTGGATCCTTTTTACCCATTCCCCATAGTTCTCCTTGAAATATCCCGACATCTCTTTGTCAAGGTTCTCATGGATCGTTGTGATCTTTGCCTTGTAATCCGTTTCTTCAAGATCTCCTAATGTATCTTCCAATTCCTGGATCTCCTTCATGAAACCTTCTTTGCGGTCATCCCCAAGGTCCATTTGTTCGATCACCGAGATGAACTCATCTCTGGCCTCATTGAAATCGTGTTTTCTCAGGGCGACGATCCTATCCTTGATCATCCCCTCAGCCTTGTCCATCTCTTCCAGGATGGGGTCGATCTTCAGATCTTCACCCAGGAAAAGTTTCTCGATCGAGATCAGCTCCTCCTTCACATCCTCCATTTCCGTATTCTCAACAATGAGTTCCTCAACATTACTCAATAGGTCCATATGCCTGGCTTTTGCTCTTTCAAGGACCATCTCTCCATCAGCTTGACCGAAGAGGGATTCGGCAAGTGAAAGATATTCCATTGCCTCGGTAATATTTCTATCATCCAAGGCCTTGTTAACATGACCCCTAAGATCGAGTATTTTTTCTTTATCATCATTGCTCAGGTAGGTGGTCTTTTCGAGATCGTTGTCCATAGCTTCTAATCTCTGCCTTACCTGGCCTTCGAAGTTATCATAGAGGACCCCTTTTACATTCTCGAGGACAGAACCGCTCTCTTCCATGAACTTCTTAGGAGAGATCGTTGTCAATTCATCCTTGAGATCGTCCAATCTCTTTTCCTGCTCCTTGAGGTCTATGATCGAACCATATTCTTCAATAAGGTCCCTTGCGTTCAGAATTGAGACATTTGCTTTTCTTCGGAAGAATTCCTTCTCGGTCCGGGCCATGTTCTTGGTGATCCTATTAAGTGTGGATTGGGCTTCTGTTGTCTTTGAAGGGTCCAGACCTTTCTCCAAACGTTTAAGGTCGTTTTCAAGGGACTTCTGTCCTATTCCGTATTTGGAGAATTCCTCCATTGTGGCCATTAGGTCGGAGATCTCCTTCTTGATCGCTTTGAAGCGGTCTTTCCCAAGATCATCACCTAGCTCCGTCTGGACCGCAGTGTAGAGTATATTGCAGAATACAAGTATGTTTTTCAGGTCACCTTTCTTGATGAAATTGATTATCTTTTTGTAATATTTTTTAGTCTGGGTAAGGTCCTTTCCAGTGGTTACTGCTTTCTCGAAGGAATCCAGAGCCTTATCAAATGACGAAAATACCTCTGGTGAAAGTGAGTCTGGATGTTTTTCGAACAATACTTCCATATCGTTTTTTATCGCTTCGATAGCTTTCAGATCCTTCTTGTCAAGATGTTTACCGGTTCCGATCTTTTCCAATTTTGATCTGATCTTTTTGGCATCTGTTCCATATTCCTCTATTTCACCAATTGAAAGTCTTAAAATTTCGATCATAAGGGAGATCTTCTTGTCATTCCAGTCGTTGCGACCCTTATTTTTTAAAATTTCAAGTTCTCTCAGGGTTGCAAGGGCTTTCTCCTCATCCGTTTTTATCAATTTCTTGTAAGTTTCGAGGAGTTTTTTCAAGTCCTTGACTGGCTGGTCAAGATTTTTCACTTCCTGGATCCATCCTTCGATCTCCATAGGGTCGGTCAGCCCCTTCTCGACGGCATCCTTCTTTACTTTTTTCTTACCCTTAGCCACTATATATCCCTCACCTGCATCAGATATTAAATGCCCACACCTCTTTTCCGGCGCCAAATGACCGATTCTTGAAGGAATAAAGACCCACATATTAATTAATATGTCTTCTAGATTTTCAACAGAGGGAAATCATCATTTTTCTTCATTCCCCCGTCTGAAAAATTTTGTAAGACCCTTGAAGGGACCACCAGATCTTACCCGGCTTTCGGTTGTAGAGGGAGAGGAGATGTCAATGTTTTGTACAATTTGATCCTGAGCTAATACATTTGGATCTTTTTTATCCAGTCCTCCATCATTATTGTCCTTCACAGTACCCTTCCTTCTGATGATCATCCTTCTCCTGACAAAGAGCTGAGGATGTACATTTGATTGTATATTCTCCGGTTGATGGTGAGCATTTGAGCCTGGGATGGAATTGTTGGGAGGAGGCAATTCTTCAACCTCGATCTCCTGGTTCGTGATCTTCTGGTCATCCGGATAGTTTTGCCTGAGTGGTGTTTCAATAGGCGATACAGGAGGTGATGGAATGACAAGGGAAGCCATATCTCTGGGAGCAGCATCTTCTATACTGTTTTGTTCCAAAGAGGGTTCTTTTATTTCCGATATATCGTTCTGTTTCTCCTCAGCTTCCTTTGATAGCTTTTCCTTCTTCTCCAGCTCGTATTTTCTTCTTTTAAGTTTATTCTCGAGCTGGATGACATTTGCTATCTTCATTGTAAGGTCGGGAGATGTCGGGATCTTCCCTGCTGGGAGCTTCGGTGCTTCTTTTCTCTCCTCACTCTCATCCTCCATTCCGAATGGGGAGCCATTTGGAATTTTCCTGGTCTCTTTTTCTCTGGGTTTAATTTCATTTGAATTAATAAATTCATTATCTGGTCTCTTTTTTGGGACACCATCTGCCGTGTCCTTGAACGATCGTTCATTGGTCCGATGATTTTGTTGATTATCAGAATTTTGATTTGGTTTTGAGACTGGAGATTCCCTGACAATATCCTCCTTCATTTTGAGAAGATCGAGCTGGATCGAATCATGCTGATCGAGCCAGTCCATTTTTACCCTCTTGTCCTTCTCTTCGGTCATATCCCTTTTTCACCTTTGTGATCATTCGAAAATTGGTCCAAGTACGCAGATCTTGCCCATCCTTAGATCCAAGGCATGAAGCTCCATAGAGTGTTCACATGATCTCATCTTCTCCACCTGGAGGTACCTACTAAGCCGTCCCTGGCGTCTCACCAGGCCCAGATAAATGATACCATCTGCTAAGAAACCCTCATTGCCAAGAAGATGGGGATCACCCTCCGGGGACCTTTCCATGATGATGTAACTGTAGAGGTTCAGATCTCTGAGGAGCTGGAAGAAATGATACATCTTCTTTCTCATATTTTCTTCACCGTCCATAAGAGAATATAATGCTCCAAGAGAATCCAGTGCAAAGCAAGTGAACTTCTCTCCCTTCACTTTCTTGAAATGTCTGAGCATCTTCTCCATGAACTTGAGATAGTCCACTTCTTCTCCATCCTGTCGGATGTCAGTGAAGTCGGTTATCTGCAGATTCAAACAGAGGTTGATCCCCAGATTCTCCATGTTGGAAAGATGTGATGAGACCGATTCCTCGAGTGTTGTATAGACACCGAACTCATTGGTATCCGATAGATAGCTGGTTAGAAGAGTATAGATGAAGCTTGATTTCATCGATCCCGGTGGTCCGGTCACTAGGGTCACTTTCGGCCTTCGGATATCATCTTTGAAGACTTTGTCAAGCCCTGTTACAGTATTTTTAAACAATACCGTTCCCCCTTTTACTAACAACTGGCATATGCGCTCCCGTTTGTATCACCTATTCTTGATATAACCATTGCGTTGTCATTATTATCTATAGATAAAGTTGGTTCATTAGAGAAAAAATAAAAATATCCGATCATTCCAGACACTTGGTTGAAGGGACGGTCCGATTATTATCCAACCATTTCATCCCTTCGACATGTAGAAATAACAGTTCCATTCTATCAAAAGATGTGGGATAATGCCGGCAACGATTCTTATTGGGACACAATGGGGCGATGAAGGGAAAGGAAAGATCACTGACATACTGGCGGAGGGATCGGATGCAGTGGTTCGATTCCAAGGAGGAAATAATGCCGGTCATACAATTGTTGTAGATGGACAGGAGTTCAAGCTCCATCTGATACCTTCAGGTGTTCTTAGGGAAGGCCAGCTTGCTGTGATCGGAGATGGATGCGTTATGGATCCCTGGGTCCTGAGGAAAGAACTGGATTATCTTGATGGAAGAAATATTCCAACAATGAATGTAGTAATATCCGATAGATGTCATCTGATAATGCCCTATCATAAGGTCCTTGATGGGATCCAGGAGATCGGCAGAAAAGAGGGTACCAAGGTAGGGACGACTGGACGCGGTATTGGACCCTGCTATCAGGACAAAGCGGGAAGGATCGGGATAAGGGCTGGAGATCTGCGTCATCCTGAGATCCTCAAACAAAAGATCGAAGCAGCCGTTACCCATGCAAGTCTGATCATTGGCAAAATGTCCTCGGATGATGGTGTATTGGACCATGAAAGAATTTTTAAAGACATCATGGAGCTGAGAGATGGTATCATGCCCCATCTCAGGGATGTACCTGCCACGATCTGTGACCTTCTGGACAATGAGGGAAACATACTACTGGAAGGCGCTCAGGGAGTATTTCTGGATCTGGATAGGGGAACATATCCGTTCGTTACCTCCTCCTCCTGTACGGCAGGATACGGATGCGCTGGGACTGGTATTGGACCATTGGACATTGAAAAGGTTGTGGGAATAGTAAAAGCCTACACGACCCGTGTGGGAGAGGGGCCGTTCCCGACCGAGCTGAACAACCAGATAGGCACTATTATACAGAAAAGAGGCCATGAGGTAGGGACGACCACCGACAGGACAAGGAGGTGCGGTTGGCTGGACCTTGTGATGGTAAGATCATCGGTGAATTGGAACTCCATTACAGACCTGGCACTTACAAAGGTTGATGTTCTCTCAGGTATCGATCCATTGATGGTCTGCACGGAATATAGGATCGATCAGGAGACCGCCGACCTATATGGGATAGGGACCACACTCAGACATTTCCCGTCCCATCTTGAACTACTTTCAAGGGCTACCCCGGTCTATGTAAAGATGAAAGGCTGGGAGGATATGGACCTGGAGGGGTGGATGAAGGTCAAGGAATCCGGGGAACTGCCAAAACGTTTACAAGATTATATGGACCTCATCGAGAGGGAGGTCCTTTCAAAGATTGTCCTCCTTTCTTTTGGCAAGGACAGGGAGCATACAATGAACCTTACCGGAGACCCTATATGAGGACCGGTCGAGACTTCAGAGAATTACAGGAACTTCTCATTGCAAAACTCAAGGTCGAAGGAGTGATACGTTCTCCTGAAGTCGAAGAAGCCATGATGGATATCCCACGTGAAGCCTTCATCCCTGGTGCATCTCCAAAAGAAACTTACGGCGATCGTCCCCAATTCATTGGAAATGGGCAAACAATTTCCGCCCCCCATATGGTTGCGATAATGGTCGAGGCACTTGACCTGAGAAGGGGACATCGGGTCCTTGAGATCGGTGGAGGATCCGGATACCATGCAGCTGTGATATCAAGGGTGATAGGACCCGACGGGAAAGTCTTCTCACTTGAGATCGTCCCCTCACTGGCGGAACGGGCCAGGAATGCTCTGGCCAGTATCAACTTGGAGAACATAACAATGATCACGGGGGATGGTTCCGAGGGGTATCCTTCGAGAGCTCCTTACGATCGGATATACTACACCTGCGCAGCTCCTTATGTTCCTGAAGAGGTCCTGTCTCAGCTGAAGGATGATGGGTTCTTGCTTTCGGTGGAGGGGGAACCCAATTCTACACAACGTTTGATCTCTTACAGAAGGGATCGTAAGGGTAATTTCAGGAAAAAGGTATTGACCTATTGCATCTTCGTACCACTTGTTGGGAAACGAGGTCACAGGTCATGAGTTCTGAGTTTGAATGACCTGCCATGACCTGGGATGTAAAGGGCCGAACCAGAATTGAGGGCTTCTGTCCTACTTTTTAAAAGCATTATCGGGTCAGAGGCAAACTCATCTGGTAGATTGAGGAGATTATATCTGTTCATTTCGATCTCTCTGTCCTCCTCCCACCAGAAGAGGTCGCCGCAGATCATTACACGACCCTCCTTGGTTTCGGTAATAAGTGAAGAATGGTCGTAAGTATGCCCTGGGGTGGGAATTATCCGAATATCTGTTCCTGGTATCCTTCCATTATGAGGTATTATAGAAGTTTCCTGGTGGACATAGTTGATATCCACGATTTCAGCAAAGGGGAAGAGTGCAAGGTTCTTTATGTGGTCCAGATGCGTATGGGTAATGAAGATCGTATCAATTTCCTCAGGCCATATCGACTTTCTCTCCAGGATCTCTAGAAGTTTCGGATGGTTCCCCGGATCAACAAGGACCTTCTTCTTTCCTGTGTCAAGTACAACGGTGTTCGGGACCGCATCCCAGATAGATCCATCCTTTTTTGCCCAACCCTCGATAATATTCCTAACGGTGGACATTGCCTTTCAAGTTGAGGTTCAATAGATAATGGTTCCCCTATTATTCGACCAATTTGAACCTAACATTTAACCACGGTTGCTCTTTTCGATACTATACATTCCTGGTTTTTGACCTCCACATCAAGAACCGAGAAAATGGGGAATCCGAATTCCTCCGATAGGAGATCCATCCCATCTCCCATTTTATTAAAAAGAATGACCGCGCCAGCTATATTGATCCCAGTGGACCTCACACCTTTTACTAGGGACCTCAGGGTCCCTCCGGTTGAGAGTACATCATCAATTATGACCAAATTCCCTGCTGTTGTTGGCAGGTTTAAGAAAAGGTCTGAGGAGGAATAACCGGTCCTTTGGAGGACCTCTACCTCTCCCTGCATCCCATACCTTCTTTTCCTTGCGATACTGAATGGTATTTTTAGCCCCAGGGAGACCGCGGAGGTTATTGGTATGCCCATGGATTCCGCAGTGAGGAGAAGGTCGACCTTATCAATGGTTCCGATCAAATCGCATACCAGTCCAGATAAATTCTCTAACATTCCTGGATCTATGCTCGGAATGCCATCGGACAGTGGATGGACGAAGTAACTGTATCCGTTCTTGTCGATTATCGTTATATCATCGAATGAACGATAAAGTTCCAATAGACGACTATCCTCATTCATTATGGTCACCTCCAAGATCAGAGGCAAGTCTGATCGCTTCCGTGATTATTCTCTCCTGTCTATCGATCTTTCTGTTATCCATTAGAATATGACCATTCACAATTGAATAACATACAGCGCTGCTCTGGACTGAATAGACGACATTGGATTCCGGGGAATGACAGGGTACCATCGTTGGATCTTTCATATCAATCAGTATCAGATCGGCCAATTTGCCTTCTGAAAGTGTTCCGCCATTGATACCCAGAGCTTCGTATCCGACCCTCGTTGCAGCATTGATTATTTCATGGGCGGAAATGGATGATGCACCAAATCGTTGTTTGCATAAAAGACCCATCATCTTCATAGTGGAAAACATGTCCAAGGAATTGTTGGAAGCAGAACCATCCGTTCCAAGTGCAACCCTTATGCCCCGTCTCACTATATCGGGATATTTCAACTGGCCCCCAACTGAGAGCTTCATATTGGATATTGGAGCATGAGCGATACCCACCCCATTTTCCGCGGCAAGGTCCATATCCACCTCTGTGAGGTGGACACAATGAGCTCCGATCAGCTTGTTTTCAAGGAGACCACATTTTTTAAGGATCCCCATTGGGGTCCCACCGAACCTTTCACTACATTCCTTGACCTCATTTTCTGTTTCAGAAATGTGGGTATGTACTATCAGCTCCCTCTTTTCAGCCTCTTCTTTGCACCATCTCAATCCTTCCTCAGAGACAGTATATACAGCATGAGGGGACATGGAGTTTTTTACTCTTCCACAATTCAAGTTATCGATCGCTTCCAAAGATCTTCTGACGCCCTTGATTCCTTGCTCTCTTCTTTCTTCATCAAAGAGGTCAATAAATCCTTCACCAAGTACCGCTCTCAATCCCATGTCGCGAACAATATCAGCCACCTCTCCCTGTCTGAAATACATATCATTGAAGAGTGTGGTACCGGTCCTGATCATTTCCAGACAGGCAAGGGAAAGGCCGCTCCGGAGGTGATCCAGGGTCATCCTTGATTCCATGGGCCAGATCCTATTCTGAAGCCACTCCTTCAATTCCAAATCCTCTCCGATACCTTTCAAGAGGGTCATGGGTGCATGAGTGTGAGAATTGCATAGACCAGGCATTATCAACAGGTCTGAAGCATCTATTGTTCTATCTGAATCCTCTCCTGAAACCCTTCCCTCATGGATCTCCTCAATTGAACCATCATCAAGGATGAATGTCCTTCTTCTTCCGTCCAGACAGTGGGCTCCTTCGATGACCATCCTTCCCATGGGAGGTGAAGGGTGGGATCTATTGAAAAAACCTTCCTAAGTATTCTTTTTCCTCATATTTTATCTGGAAGGTTGGACAAGATCTCCAAGACCGATCCCCATCTTGACCTGGCATTCCCGAGTATGTCTTTGAAATCCAAGGGGGTTCGTTCTATCCCATTTGCATAATTATCAATTGTTAGAAGTGCTCCAACTCTGATCCCAAGTTCGGAACAAAGGGTAGCCTCAGGTCCCAGGTTCATTCCCACGATATCTCCCCAACCAGAAAGGAGCTTTACCTCTGCTTCGGTCTCCAGTCTTGGACCTCTGGTCTGGACATAGATGCAATCCTGCAAGAGGTCGTAATTGGATGATCTGCAGGCTTCCACCAGGGAGGATTGGATATCCTGGTCCAGACCAGGAGTTGTATGGAAGATGTCGCTATCATGGAAGGTAGTACCAGAGGAAAGGTCAATGTAATCAGAGGGGATCGCAAATCCAGGGACCCTGATATTCGATCTCAATGCACCTGTAGAGCAAATGGAAATGACCGAATCTATTCCGTTATCGAAAAGAGCCTGAACGTTCGCTTTGTGATCGATCTTGTGAGGAGGTATGGATGGGGGGATCCCATGCCGGGCGATCATTTTGATCTTTTTGTCTCCAACCTCAAGATCGATAATTGGGCTTGAAGTCCTTCCCCAAATGGTTTCAATGGACCCTTCGGGACGCAACGATCCAATATCTATGACTGATCCAGCAAGTATCCCCATGGTCATGAAGGTCCATTGGTGGTATCGGGAATAACGATTTCGGTCAGGTCTGAACCATTCCCAGATTCTCCTCTAGCGGATAGAACCTTGCTGATTTATCATCCCTTTTGTAGTCGACAATACCGGCCCTGATCAGGTTCTTGACATGATAGTTAACTACCTGCCTGGATACCCCGATCAGCCTTCCTATCTGGTCCATGGTCACTCCAGGGTGTTCCAGTATGATATTGAAGATCTCTTCCTGTTTGGAAACATTCTTCTTCAATTTGCTGATATTGATATTGGCTGGATAGTATCTCTTGTATATTCCATCGAACATGGATTTTACGAATCCGTTTTGCTCGAGCACCCTAAGGTGGTATGCAAGGGTTCCATTGTTGAGGTCAAGGTTTCTTTTAATTGAGGAATAATGGTCCCCGGGGTTCGCAATGATGTAACCCCTGATCAGACCTCTTATCTCATGGTTCAGAATGTCCTTCTTGCTTAATTTCGAATAGAATGATATCCCGGCTGTGACCATGGTCACAAAACCGACCTCGGACCAAAGGAGTATGAAAATGGCTCCTATCGCAAGGCCTCCCAATCCACCGATCAGTAGCCATGGTGGGTTTGCCTCTCCTGGTTCATTGGGGGTCAGATAATTATCTGGGATGGGGTCATCATCATCATCTTTTTGATCATCATCTGCCGGTTCATCTCCATCGTCGATCACCGGAGGTTTGTAAGGCCAGACCAATTTCGTGAACTCGACCTGAGAATACTCGGATCCGTCATGTGCTCTTATAAAGATATACTGTCCTGACAATGGAACTGATAGTTCATCTACCAGTATGGACCAGGACTTGAATCCCCAGGCATCCCTCCAATCTCCATCCCCTATCCTGTACTCTATCTTTCCTCCTGAATCATCAGGGTCCCTTACCCTTCCTGAGATCATCCATCCCTGGTCTTCCTGATATTCCACATCATCCATGATTATCTTGGGGATATCGTTCACAGGTTCGATCCTGACCCTCAATCTGTCCGTTAGAATGGAGTCACCTGATACTATCTCCAGCCAAACGGTCACTTCACCGGAAATATCCTCGGTTGGAAGGAGGAAGAGATATCTGTTGGCTCCATAATATGATATATAAGTTATCAAACGTGCGTCACTCGGGATCACCGATATCTCCACATTCGATAGATCCGAATCCGGATCGATTATCCATCCCTCAATAGGTATACGTGTTGGGAATTCCTGGTCCTCAACAAGGTTCACAAGACCAGGATTGGCTCCAATCCATGGGTCTGCATCCATGTTGATGACCTCAATTTCTCCAATTGTCCGTGTCCCATCACCTTGACCTGTTTGAGGATCAAATGCGATCACTTCGATCCTGGCGAAACCTCCGGAACCCATGATGGATGGATACAGTATCAGCTCATCCTCATCGATCCAGATATCCAAATCATCCCTCAACTCTGGCGGATCCGTACTAATGATCCCGACCTCGAAGGTCATGGGATCCCCGTCCGGATCCTTGAAAATACCGTTCTCACCCGTCAGTTCGACCCTTCTTTCCTCTCCTTCGGATATTGTTATGGATCCTATTCCTCTCAAAAGTTGGGGATTGTCCTGAACCGGTAAGATAACAAGGTTGATCGGTTTGGAAAGTACCCGTGAATTCAGGTCGGATACACCGATCCTGAATGAAAAATTCCCGTTCAGGTCCGGGTATTGTGATGCATGAGAAACTAGCAGATGGTTATTATCGATGAACAGCAGACCTCCCGGGATCTGAGAGATGGGGATTATCTCCAGCGAGAGCTTATCAGTTCCCAGAAGATCATCATCAACATGATCCAATATGTCGATCAATGTCTGTCCGAGAGATCCCTCCATTATAGTTATCTTCTCTGGAAGGCTGTCAAGTATCACGGGAGGTGAATCATAGGTTACTGTAACCGGTCCAATTTCCAGGGCTCCGGATGAACCAGCCCTGACCATGAATGGAACAAAAGATTGATCGAAGTCATTTTGAGCTTTTTCCATGGCTTTCATGAAGTATGGTGAATCTGATATGTCAATAGAGATCCTGTAATCAATGGAAAGGTCCTTGAACGTGATGAAGCCAGGGCTGGAAACCATATAGAGGTCCAGGGCCTTGAAGGTATTTCCATAGATGTCGCTTTTCAATGTTCCTTGAATGTCATTCGGGAGCAATGTTTTCAGGTCCAAGGAAAAATGAGATGAGTTAGGAGCAATGTCAATACTACCACTGGATGATCCCATCGAGATATCGTTTATCGAATTCCAATCTGTCCCTGATGAGATCAATCCATCATTGGATGTGAAACTGAATACATTTCCTGAACCCGTAGCGTCAAACTCTCCCAACAATGCTGGTCCATCAATGTCTTCCAGGAGTTCTATCAAATATCCTCTGTTATTTCCGGGAAGGATCTGGTAGAATCCACCCTTTGAACTTGTATAGAGGAATCCCTCGGGTCCGGTATATGCTCCACCATCCCCGTAGAATTCTCTTGGGATCGATCTGGGGGAGGAAAAGGTATTGTTCAATCCGACCCAGGATAATGCGGGAGAGGTTCCGTTCCAGGAAATGACCGCCAGGTCCTTATAGGGTCCTGAAGGGAAATAGAATTCCTCCCTGCCATCACCATCAAGGTCTATTGAGGTACCCTGTCCACTGATCGGAGCAAAGGAATCCAGGTCCAAGAAACCAGTTGAAGGTGATCCATTATTATCAACGGTAGTTGTAAGGATGGTGATATTGGAATCCTCATTTTCGGGGAAGAGGATGATGTCCGGAACTCCTCCGTTCAGGATCTTGGTTGTTCCGATCCCGATGATTCCGGGTGTGGAATCCAGTACGACCTGTTCGATCAGGGAGCCGCTTTCTCCAAGAGAGAATTCGCTCAATCCTCCACCGTTTGGTTTGAGGACATAGACTATATCCCTCAAAGTCTCCTCATCCTTGAGAACCTGGAAACCATTTCCCATTCTGGAAAGGTTATTGGCAAGCTCGATCTCTTTCAGGTCTTCCCAACCACTACCAGTTAGGAGGGATACTTTATCACCTGAGCTGGTTCCCTCGAAGTACTGTAAGACAATGCCTCCGGCAACCTTGCTATCTCCATCAAGTATCCTAACTGAAGGGTCTCCGGATACACCATCAAGTACCCGGGTTCTTGAGTAGTTCCCCTTACCATCGAAATGGATGACATATATGGCAGAGTCCGGGAGATAATGGTATGTTATCTCTTCAATACCATCTCCATCGATATCTCCTATATCCATGGAATCAGCTCTCACATCATCCGGAAGTATGTCCCATATCCTTCTGGCACCCTCAGGTCGTAATGTCGGAGGAAGATAGATATCCATGCTTGCATCACTGACCTCAGAATTCTCGGGAAGCAGAATAGTGATCGTCCTGGTTGAACCGGACATCAGCTCTCTTTCCACGTCAGATCCTGTAATAAAGGCTATCTGGCGGCCGAAATCCCCCTGAGCACCCCCGCCAAATGACCACTCCTTCCTGCCATCCATCCCAATATCTATTGAAACAGAGGACGGACCTTCCATTCCATCCACCGTGGAGACCATCAAGGTTGCCCCTATGACGGGTCCACCATCCGGGATGGGAATGGAGAGACTGGGATCGATACCTCCTCCCGATCCAAATTCAACGATAACTTTCTCGTGTTCGACGTTCCCCTTTCTGATCGATCCGGTCTCCTCCGCAAGTGTTAGAGGTGAGACTGATAATGAGATCGCAATGAAGATCAGGATCGCTTTACTGAGGACCCCAACATCCCGAAAATTTGAATTTCGGTGCGCTTCCCTTTTTTCTAAGTGTACAAAGGGCAAGCTCCCATTCATGGAAACTTATACTTTTTCCAAGATATTAATTATTATCTGTACATATTTTTCAGCCAGAAGAAGGTCAAAGTTCAGAAAATACCAATCGGGAAAGAAATTAATCCTATCGAAATCAAGTTACCCAGCTCTTCCCGTTATTGATTTTGATAAGAAAACCTATAAGTAGAAAACCCGGGACTGAACTGTCACAGGCTAATGGTGGGATCGATGGAAGAAGATTTCCTTAGGATCGGGACAGGCATAGATGGTCTTGACGAAATGATAGAGGGAGGGTTCCCCTTTCCTTCTACTATCTTGCTGGCGGGAAACAGCGGATGCGGTAAAACCACTTTCTGCCTCCAATTCCTTTTTGAGGGTGCAAAAAGGGGTGAGAGAGGTCTTTATTTTACAACCCTTTCCGAACCGACGAACTGGATGCTCAGGTTCACCTCCCGTTTCAATTTCGTAGACAGAGAGGCTATTGGAAAGGACATCGTCTATTTCGACCTGGGACCATATTTCAAATCAAAATCTCCTGGAGATGATAAATATGAGACCCTCATGAGGGTCATCGAGGAGAAGATCGTCGAGCTAATGCCTCAGAGGATAGTCATAGATCCTATCATCGCTGTCGGAGGGATCCTCAAGGAGCATTATAGAGAGTTCGTTTTCGACCTATCCCAATCTCTGAAGAACTGGCAGGCGGTCACACTACTGACCGGTGAGGCCACTTTCGATCAACCTTATCCCATGGAGCCCGCGTATACTTCTGATGCAATCATTGTCCTATACAATGTAGAACATGAGGATGGAAGGAGAAGATACCTGGAGATATTGAAAATGAGGGGGACGGACCATCTCACAGGGAAGCATATGGTTGATATGTCCTCAGATGGACTATCTGTTCAGATGGGGTTCAAATAGGGGTGATCATGATGGAACAAGCAAGTTCAAGGATCATGGAATACATCGATCTCCTTAACATGTCATCAGAGTACTTGCTATCATTCTCACCCTTTTTCATCAATCATGTATCAGTTGACCTCATGACAGAAGTTCTATTAAATCGAAAGAGATCGGTGCTCTACATCTGTGTTGGAAGACCTCACCTTTTCGTCCAGAAGATATTGATGAACAGGGGAGTATCCACCAGGTCCATCCATTTCATGGATATGGTCCTTTATGTATGCAGGGAAATGAACAGGCAGAATCCATCAAAGATCTTCTTGGACGGGGAGGGTCAACCCCTGGAGATACCCACCATCTTCAAACTATTCAGGGTCGATCAGGAGGTTGAACAACTCTCCATTGATGATGTCGACCTGTTGATCCTGGATAACCTTTCGGAACTCAGGACCTACAACAACGATGAACAGATCAAGACCTTCCTTAAGCTGCTCCACAATATTTCAAGTTCCAAGGGAAAGGGACTGATCCTACTCCATCTGAATAACAGGCCAGGTGATGGTATCCCGGAACTTGTCAGGTCCATGGGGATAGAGGTCCTGGATATCCCAAACGATGCTTTCAGATCGTGATATGGACCGCCGCTGTTCTATCTTAGACATACAAACCTTAAATATTCACTCTCACTCTTCCATGGAAAGACAGTATCTGGAGGGGGAATATGTTAAAACGGAACTCCGGCCACAGATCCTTCAGTCTATCCATCATGATCCTGCTGATGGTCCTTGTCCTGTTGATCAATGTCCCGGACACCGGATCACAGGGAACTGTAGAGATAGCTCTTGGAGATCTCAAAGGCGAGACCAAAATTGACCTGGATAAGGACGGGATCTACGAATCCCTTATTATTGGTATCGAACTGATAGTTTACAAGGGTGGCAAGTACGGACTCCATGGATCCATTGGGCAGGGTATAAGTGCCAATGTCGGCCCCGTAGACCTAGGGGTCGGTCCGCATACATTGGAACTATCGTTTTCCGGGGGTCCATTATCAGTATCATCTTTATCCGGGCACCTTCTGGTGGATGTCGAGGCTTATTCGACAGATCCGGGTTCTGATACTGTGAAAAGGTCCTACAATACAGATGGTGACTATTCACCTGAGATGTTCGAGAGCCCCGACGAGGTCTCTTCCACAACAGTATCGATCTCTGGGAAGGAGGTCCTGATGAAGGGAAAGAAGATGGAGGTCAGGGTTAACATGACCTCACCCATGATATCCTTCTCCTATCCCGAGAGCCTCAGGGATGATACCCTTTCTTCGATCACATATCTGGAGGTCATTGCTTTCAACGACGTTGATAGTGACGGGAAATGGGACCCGAACAAGGATGATCTCAGATATTCTACGGATCTGTCCGATGTCGATTGGGAGATAAGTACGGATTTCAGCAGAGGATTCGATATCAAACTTTATGGCCTGCTCCAGCTCAGACTTGCCGGAACACCAACGACAGCAGCTTTTGCAAAGATGACATTCTCACTATCATCTGACCATCTTGAAATCGACCCTCCATCACAGAAGTTCGATATCGACCTGGATCTATACCAACCACTGGACGCTGACAGGATCGCTGTTAGGCAGGAACTGGTCGATGAGACAGGAAAACTGAGTATCATCGAGGGGACCAGCATCGATGAAGATGATCATTCATTGATAGTGATGAAGGGGGATGACAGGCCATACGGGACCTATTCCTGGACGGATGACATCGAGGTTGGAGGAGTGGAACTTTCCAATTCCTCTGTTGCCTCCTCATGGTATGAGATCGATGGTGGAAAGGCATCTGTTTGGTTCTCCTACCCCCTCAAAGGCAACATACAATTGATACATCATGATCCGACACTAAGCATGGACCCGGACCTTCCTCCCATATCCAGTGAGGATGATTTCCTGTCAGACAGACCGGTTTTGATGCTCGGGGGAATTGCCCTTGGGATCCTTGTAGTAGGTGGGACCATTTTTTGGAGAAGGATGGGACGTTCCAGGGATCCTGGAAGAGGGGGTGATTGAATAGATCCTCTCGATATTGCAGCGGCCATGAAGGACCTTTTTGTGGGAATACTGATAGTTCTTTCCGTTGTACTAGCATTGGTGGGTTATTTTTCATGGTCAAGGACCAGAAGTCCCAGGTTGGCCATGGTCACGGCCGCATTTTGTGTTTTCCTTTTAAAAGGACTCTTCCTTGCATTCGGTCTGTATCTCACAGACTGGGTCAGTGTTCCCAAGGATTTCGCGGCTGCTTTCGATCTGATGCTTGTTTCAGACGTCCTCGTTCTCCTGCTGCTCTATGCCGCATTGTTCAGGAGAAAGAGCAGGATGGCTTGACCGGGGTGCTGTCCGGATGAAGGAGGACCCACTGGAACTTGACACCCGCAAGAGAATATACTCTCTCGTCGAGTCAACTCCAGGGATACACTTCCGTGAGATATCAAGAAGATTGGACATACCCATGGGAGTCGTGGAATACCACCTTCACTACCTTTTGAAGAAGGATATGATCATTGCCAAGATGGAAGGGAGGTACAAGCGTTATTACACCGAGGGGAAGGTCGGTTCCAGAGATAAGAAGGTCCTGGCTTTTCTCAGGAAAGAGGTTCCTAGAAATATAATCATGCATCTCATGCTTGAACCTGGAACAAGACATAAGGACCTCAAGGTCAAGCTTGGGATCTCGGGTTCCACATTGACATTTCACCTCAAGAAGATGATCAAGAAGGAGGTGGTAAAGGAAGAAGAGGTCGAAGGTGGGAAAGGCTACTTCGTAGTAGACCCTGAGGCTGTATCAAGGACCTTGATAGTGTTCAAGAGGTCCTTCATGGACGACCTGGTGGATTCTTTCACAGAGACCTGGTTGGAGATGGATTTGTAAGATCCACCCCAATATTCCCACCTTCAAAAATCAATAACTGAATAATCCTTATACGAAATGTTTATAAACTGACCGATAAAAATTAATTATTTCAAGTGAAATTTATATACTGTTATCAATAATATTGTCAATGTTTTCGTCGAAACGGAAGATGAGGACACAAATGAATGGGGGTTGGATACTATGAAAAAGAACGAAAGAGATAGAAAGCGTCTAGCTTGGAAGGTAATATTTGGTTGTTCTGCAATAGGGATATTGTTGCTATTATCATTAATTCCATTTGAGATAATTGCAGTTCCACCGGGAAATGTGGATTCCGGCAATTATGTGGCAGACAATCATGACACACATGTTGCATACTACAATTTCAATGATATTTATACTGATGAAGAAGAAGAATATGTTTGGGACGATTCTGGAAGAGATAAAAAAGGTTTCCTAAAAAATGGAGTTAGTGCAACACCGGAGAAAGATGATAATATCGACGGTATTGATGCTGCTTTATCCTTTGATGGAATAGATCAATATGTTCATGTGGATAGCAGTGGAGATTTCAACATTAGCGGTCGGTATTTTGTGATTTCAGCTTTGATTAAAGCAGATACATGTAATAATCCTGAGTTGACTATATGTAGTAGGGGGGATTATGGTAATACCGGTTTCATTTTTGGTCTTGAGTCTGGACTACTAACATTTAACGCATGGAATGTTGGACATTACTACATTAAGAATACCGGGGGAAATGATCTTCGAGATGATGAGTGGCATTATGTTGCAGTAGAGTTTTTTCAGGGTACGGCACGATTGTATATTGATCCGTCTGCAGGTAGTTATGGTGAAGTTACATCAGACAATTACAATTTATATCCCGGAAATAGCACAAATCCTTTTTATATTGGGAAAGGTCAAAGTAATAGTGGTTATTTTAAGGGAGATATAGATTTCGTTTATTTCTATGCTCTCGAGAGTCCTTCTTTCCCTCTTACCCCCTCTCGAGATAGGATGTGGGGCATGGAGAATGTTGGTTATTGGCCAATGGATGAAGGATTGATAGAGAGTGTTCCTGAAGATCGGAATTTTATAAATGATATGGTAAGATCTGATTTCCATAGTTATGGTATCGCAGGTGACAACACAGGATTTGCCGGTTCAACTGGTTTCGGAAATAGTGCCCCTGGAACCCATTGTTTGCAGTTTGGTGGTTTGGGTAGCGGTGTAATGGTTGATGATGAAAATGATTATCTTGATTTCGCCTGTGATCCAGAGGAGGATGATATCTATATTGAATTCTGGGTAATGATCGAAGATTCAGAAGGAGATATGATGTTAATAGAGAAGTGGGATTGGCTTGAAGAGGACTCTGCAAACGGGTATAGAATATACGTTGATTACGATGGATTAACAGAGACATATGATTTCAAGTTTGAACTTGCCTGTGATGCTATAACAACACTTACATTATCAGGTTGTGATCCGAATTACTGGTACCATCTTTGGGCTTGGTCTGATGGAGGAACTGGAATTATGAATATGTATTATGATGCCCATTTACATCTTTCAGACTCCAGTTCTACTACGAGTACTGATGGAATCGGAGAAACTGATAATAATCTATTTTTCGCAACAGGTCACCCTCATGATTATGATGAGGATGAGGTTGACTGGGAGCTTGTTGGAAAAATGGATGATGTGGTCATCGGAAGATGTTATCCCGTTTGAACTTTGTCTCAGAAATAGAACAAAATGAATCCTCATTTTATAGAGGATTCAATTCTCTTTTTTCATATAATGTATGTTATATGTTAATAATATGCCATATTATCTCATGCAATGAATAATATTATATATGTAATCTCATCATTATCTAAGTCAATATATAGGATAGGAAAGGAGAAGTCCACATGAAAAAGGTCACTATACCATTACTTGTTTTGCTCTGGATATTATCCTTTAATAACTGTATTAATGGAAATGAGAATAGTAATATAGATAACTTAAAGGAGATTAATCTGGATTTTATAATAAATGGAGATACGATAATCGTTGACCAAGGAGGTTCCGGTGATTATACACGGATCCAAGATGCGATAAATCATAGCAAAGATGGAGACACAATTCATGTCTTTTCCGGAAATTATACAGAGTTATTGAATATAAATAGATCTATTACATTAATAGGAATCGGAGATCCTCTTCTCTATCATGTTGAGGAGGGTACAACTAATATAATAATCACATCAAATGATGTAAATATAAAAAATATATCGATAGAAAATAAGAATGATGGGGAAAGTCCAAGATCGAATAATATTGTTATCGAAAGTTCAAATGTTCTTATTGAAAATATTAATATACTTGGGGATAATGGGATAAAGTCTTTTAATCAAAAAGATACGACTATAACAAAATGCAATTTCAATTGTAGTGCCTATTCGATTCTATTTTCTAATTCAGAAGATATTTCAATCACACATAATACATTTTCTAATTATTTAGTTCTTAAAAGTGTCATTTACTTTATTACTTATGATTCAGGAGGTATATCAAGAGATATTTTTATTTCGAACAATACATTTTCTGGGAATTATCAACATTCATCATATTATCTTATAAGTAGAAATACTTTTGAAGATATATATAATTTAACAATCGCAAATCATTTATTTTCTAATTGTAATAAACCTCTGAGTATTGGAGGTAATAATCTAAGTATCATAAATAATATTTTTTATCAATGTAATGAAGCACTCGTTATTGGATCTGAAATATGTAATAATATCTTTAGAGATAATGTTGATTGTCGCATATCAGGTAGGAGTGAAACAAGATTCCATGATAATCTGTTTGAAAACAATACTGGTCAAATCGAAATTTCAGGGACAAGTCCTCGTTTATTCAACAATACGTTCAAGAATAACAAGGTAGGACTATATATCGAAGGTGAGGAGAGGGAATGTGTTGTTAATAATAATTTTTTCTACAGGAACACGGTGGGTGTATCCATGGTTGGTGCACCCAATGCCGTTGTTTGGGGGAACAGATTCATTGATAATGATGTCCAGGCTCAATCTTCAAGCATATCCCACAGATGGTATGGAAGTTATCCAACAGGGGGCAATTACTGGTCGGATTATAATGGAGACAAGGATGTGAAGATGGGTCCTCAACAAATGGATTCGGGATCTGATGGTTTCGGAGATACACCATATGTATTGGGAAATGTCAGAGATATCTATCCGATTTTCATTGATACCATAACTCCAGAAGCAGTAGCAGGACCTGATATGTCGATCGATCTCGGAGAAGCGTTTCACTTTGATGCGACCGATTCCACGGACGATCAGATGGTAATAGATTTCAAGTGGTCCTTCGAATACGACGGAGAAGAAGTGGTGAGGGACCTTGCCGAGTTCGATTTCCAGTTTGATATCGCGGGAGTCTATGATTCTGAACTGACAGTATCTGATTTCGCCGGAAATGAGGATACTGATTCATTCACTCTGACAGTGGAGGATAGGTCTCCTCCGGTGGTTGTAACACAGGGGAACCTCACAGTTAACCAGGGAGAGCTTGCTTATTTCTCAGCCTTGGGTACAACCGACCTCTCTCCGATTTCCGAATACAAATGGACCTTCCAGCATGAAGGGAAAGAAGAAGTTTTGAAAGGACCGGATGTATCCTTCAGGTTCACTGAGGTTGGAGTACATGAGATACAGTTGAAGGTGACCGATTCGGAGGGGAATATTGGTTATTCCTATTTCTACGTCACTGTGATCGACACCGAGGATCCTGTTGCGGTTCCAGGACCTGACATCGAATTGGAAAACGGTGAGGTTGCCGATTTCTACGGGTCAGGAAGCACAGACAACGATGTGATCGATGTATATTTCTGGACCTTCAAGTATGGAGGAAGGACCGAGACATTGACGGGAGAAACCACTTCGTTCCTCTTCAACATACCCGGATACTACACCGTTTCTTTGACTGTCACAGATGCGAATGAGAACTCTCATTCGTCAACTTTGCAGGTAACAGTTCTGGATACAATCGATCCTGAAGCTGTAATTACGGGCAGGACCAAGCTTATGGAAGGAGATTCCCTTTCTCTTGACGGTCTCTCCTCAACTGACAACGGAAGGATTGTGAAGTATGTCTGGAACTTCACTGATGGAGAAGACAAGATAATCGAAGGTCCTTATCTCAACCACACTTTCGAGAGGCAGGGTTACATAGATGTCACATTGACAGTATTTGACCAGTGGGATAATTCCAATTCCAAAGTTGTAACTGTTGAGGTCCCGGATACAGAGAGACCGAAGGCCTCTGCCGGAGATGATATGACCGTGAAGAAAGGCACTACCATCACTCTTGACGGATCCTCATCCACGGATAATGGAGGGATCTCATCTTTCAAATGGAAATTCGATTACAATGGAGAGGACCAGGTATTGGATGGAAAGATAGTCACCTTCACATTTGATAAAGCGGGTGAATACGAGATAGAATTGACAGTAACAGATCATTTCCTGAACAGAGGAACAGACAAGATCACGATCAAGGTCTTGGACAACGGAACATTAAGTGGAATCGTCCAGGATGGAGATGGGAAGCCGATACAAGGAGCTAAGGTTACTGTAACCGATTCCGATGGGAATGAATACACGGTAATCACAGGGACAGATGGTTCCTTCTTGGTTTCAGTACCAGAAGGACAGGTTACCTGGAAGATAGAAAAGAGCGGTTACCGATCATTGGAAGGGGCCTCAAGTATCGAGATAATGGAGGATACCGAGCTTTCAAGCTCCGATACAATGATGAAGAGATCCGAAAGTGATGGAGGGTCTCCGATCATCCCTATAATCGTTGCATTACTTGCTGTTATTATTCTTGCGGGAGCTATAATTGGATTTATCGTAGTTAAAAAGGGGTCTGGGAAGGAAAAAACCGTTGATCCCGTTGAGGAACAATCCATGGTGGAACCGGAAAATGAATTCGATGTCAATGATATCTGAGTTCTGGACTATCCAATAGTATCCAAAGTCGATCTGTTGATCTCGAGTATATCATCTCTTGAGATGCCAACCATCTTCATGAACCTTGACCAGGTTTCATCGGTCCAGTAATCGGATAACAATGGATCTCTCCCCAAGCGGGAGATAAAATGACTGGCCATGTCCTTCCCTTCGGTACCTTCAATGGACCTGACCTGGAAAATGGACCTGTATGTGGAAGGTCCGATGAAATGACCTATTAATTGGAACACTTCCACACCATCTCTGGATATTGCTATTTCCCAGGGGAATGGTGGGTCTGCTCTTCGGACCTTCATGGAAAGTCCTGCTTCTTTGTAAATATCAAGGACTATTTGACCAACCTCTGTAAGATTGATCCTGTCCAACCCGTTCTTGGGATCGGATATCGTTCCTTTTCGGAGGGAAGCGTAAGATACGACCGGTCTTACATGGAGAGGTATGACCCAAAGGTCCAGGGTCCCGGTCAGGGTTCACCACCTCTCTCTGAGGTCAACCCCCACCGTATTCGATTGCAATTTTGGAATGGCTAGACTTTGTCTCTTATGGATGGAACCTCTGAGCTGATCTCTGATACGTCTGACAATATCCCTATCCACGGGTGGTTTGAAGTTGGCCCTTGCCAAATCCTCTTCCTTTGCAAGGTCATTATCAATGCTTTCTAAGATCATATCATCAGAAAGTCCCATTAGCAGACCACTCAGGACCTGGTCGAGCAGTGGATACGGAATGCCCATCTCTCCTTCATCTGTCTGGTCCTTGATCAGACCGGCACTTGGAGGTCTTTCCAGGATCCTAGCTGGTACTCCCAGATCTTCAGAGAGAGCCCTTACCTGTGTCTTGAAAAGATCTCCTATGGGATAGATATCTGCTGCTCCATCCCCGTATTTGGTGAAATATCCCATCAGAAGCTCGCTTTTGTTCGAGGTCCCTACGACCAGACCGTTGTTGTTATTGGCATAGGTATAGAGGATCAACATCCTGGCCCTTGCCATGAGATTGCCCTTTGCCATCCCAACAGATTCCAGAGGGACAGAGGATACTATGTCGGTAATATCGATCTCTTCCATTTTAACACCGCAGGAATGTGAGGCCATCACCGCATAATCCCTGTCGGGGCCGGAAAGTGAGCCGTATGGTAGGAAGAATGCTTTGATCCTTTCCGGTCCAATGGACCTTTTCAAGAGTTCGAGGACAAGGGATGAATCAAGCCCTCCTGATAGGCCTATGACTGCATACTTGGCCCCGGCCTGTTCAAATTTGGACTCGATGAACTGGAGGATCATCTTTTCCGTGTAAGGGATCTCTTTCGGGACGAGCTTCAAAATACCCACCCGTTGCTGGAATGCCCTTTTAATATGAAAAATCATCTGATATCCTTCAATACTCCAATTCTCGGATTTATCGGAACATGGAAAAAGAATAATATTAACAAAAACCCTTAAGAGTGGATAATCATCAACATAGGATGAGAATTGCATGCGGGTTTTTTCGTAAGTCTCTCTCGTCAATTCGATGAAGGGACGAGACTTCGAAACCCAGCAAAACAGAGCGTCGATTTAACATCTCTGCTTTGCGGGTGTATGAAAATCAGAGGTTCTATATTTGATCAATTTTCATACAAAAGTAGATTATAGTCGAATCACCATTCAAGCAGGGATAGGCGTGACCAGCTACACGATCGACAATATTATCGCATCCACAAATCTGAACACCAAGCTCAGACTGAAGGAGATCTCCGAGAAACTGGACAACACCGAATATAATCCCGATAACTATCCAGGTGTCATCTGGAGGCCAAAGAACAGTCTCGGAGTTGTTGTCATCATGGAAGATGGCAGAATAATGTGTACCAATGTCCGTTCGGTTGAAGATGTTGAGAAGATCTTCGAGACCCTGATCAAGAGGATGGAAGAACTGGCACTTATCACACCAAGATTGGCCTGTCCCAAATGCGGAGCCGTAGTGGATTCCGAGGACGTTGTCTGTATCGAGTGTGGATATCTGCTCCAGGGCGGATGAATATGAGAGAACCAAATGTGATAATGGCAAGCATAGGGGATGATCCCCTGACAGAACTTATGGAATTGGATTCAATATATTGCTGGTCCAGAAGGATCCATTCCCTCACCTCATTGTTCCAGAAGAAAAAGAAGTCCATCGCACCTTATGTTCTCCTTTTTTTGATCATGATCGCAGGTGCGGTCTCCATCGGAGCAGCCATTGCTCTGGCCTATATTTCATTGTCCTGATTACGGGATATCGATTATTGACCTTGCTGCCCTGGATACATCTTCTCGATGCCCTTCTGGGCATGATATCATCATACACCAGGGGATCGGTGCTCTTCTCTGCAATGCCCTGGCAAGGGATGATATTGTTGACAGGACAGTTGGTCTGTCGCCCAGTACCTTGATATCGGTCCGTTTCAACCTCGGTTCCGAAAGGGTCAGGCTGGGATCCGGGACGTCAACTATAACCTGTCCAGAGGGAACCTTTGCCTTCCTCTCTAACTCATCTTCCAGTCTCTTTCTCTCTCTGTCCTTGGTTAAGGACCTGATTATCTCCCTGGTCCTTATGGAATCTTCATTATCCCATGAAATGGTCTCCGATTCCACCCTGAAAGCCGATTTATATAATCTTCTCAATCTCAGACGAGATGCCAGGTCACCGGCTTTACCACCCTGGTCCTTCATGAATCGCAATATCTCTCCGTCGGACATCTTCCATACGGTTTTCAAGGCTTCATCTGACAGCGCATCCCCAGCTCTACATAACATGGACTCAGCGATCCTGGCGGTCTTGTGAAAGTAGACTGAGCTGTACATCAATGATCTAGCCACAAGCATGCCTTCAAGGGCGGATATACCCCTCCTCTCTATCATGAACTCACCATGGTAGAGAGTGGATGTGTTGACTATCCTGTCAAGGTCCACTATACCGTAGGCAACACCTGTGTAGTGCGAATCCCTTAGAAGAAAATCCAGCTGGTCCGAATCAAGAGCAGAGTGGATGATCTGGTAGAGGTAGTCCGAACCCGAAAAGAATGCCTGCCCATCCTGGACCTCGAACTTTTCAAGGTCCCCATCATTATGATTGCCATCCTGGCAAATAAGGGAGGAAACCTCCTTTGGGTCCATGCAGTGGGATTCCAGTATCTCCGGGATGGAAGGTCCCCTTTCCACAGTGTCGGACCAATCCGAGGTCCAATCGTCCGAGGATCCCATTATAATGTCCCTGGTCAGGGCCATGTGCTCTTTACCCAATCTATCATGGAAGACCTTCTCCATGGTATGGGAGAATGGTCCGTGTCCCAGATCATGTAGAAGGCCAGCGGTCTGGACAAGCTTAACCTCTTCAGGGTCGATACCGATGGCCTCCCCCAGGAGTCCGGCGACATGCGAGACCCCAAGGGAATGTTCGAATCGTGTATGGTGGGCTCCGGGAAATACCAGGTAGGCTAGACCCAGCTGCCTGATCTGGTTCAATCTGTTGAATTCAGGAGTTGTGGCCAGGTCCCTCAAAGGCCCCCAGAGCTTGATCGTTCCGTGGACAGGATCGTTGATGATCTTGAAATCTCCCATCTGTCGGGTGTATGCTTCATGGAGTGAAAAACCTTTCATCAAACCGATCTTTTGATCTGAGATCACATCAATGGATCTTGACCAAGTAAGACAATTTGTTTCCCTCGAAGCAAAACGATTATCAGAGACCGGATGGATTACCTCACCATGATGGAACTCACAGGTGAGGAGATGGAGCTTCTCAGGTCCTATCTCTGGCAGGATTCAGGTGGTGGAGACCTGACCTCTCAACTATTCTCTCAAGAATACGGTTCTGCTGTCATCATTACAGAAGATGATTGCATATTATCAGGCCTTGAAGCTGCCATTTTTCTATTCGAGGAGGAAGGGTGCACTATCGAGGAACTGGAAGATGTTTTCAACGAGGGGCTTAGCAAAGCCGGGTCAGAGATATTGAAGATATCAGGTCCTGTCCCTGGGTTGCTTAAAGCCGAAAGGGTTGCCCTCAACGTGATATCCAGAATGTCGGGTATAGCAACCCTGGCAAGAAGCGCTTCAATGAAAGCAGAAGAAACATCACCCGGGACCAGAGTGGCAGGGACCAGAAAGACAACACCAGGGTTCCAGATATTCGAAAAACGAGCTCTGATGGATGGTGGGGCCCTCCCACACAGGAGGGACCTATCATCTCTTGCCATGCTGAAGGACAATCACATTTCCGCACTCGGAGGAGGTCCGGAAGCTGTCAAAGAGGGAGTCAGTCAGATAAGAGACCTCTACGGGCCCTATATCTTGATCGAAGTGGAAGCTGAAGATATCGAAACCGCCCTTTCCGGTTTGGAGTCTGGAGCCGATATCATCATGTTTGACAACATGTCCCCGGATGAAATAAAGAAAGCATCCAAAACTGCCAGGGAAGCTGCAAAGAAGCTTGGAAAGGGGATAACCCTGGAAGCATCCGGAGGGATCAGGATCGATGACATCCCTGATTATGCCCCCTGGGTAGATGTGATATCCATGGGGTCTTTGACATATGGGGCTCCCATGAAGAGCTTTAAAATGGAATACTTAGGTCCTTACGATCCCGATAATAAATGATCCCCATATATATTGAGATAAATTGGAACAGAAAGACAGATCCAGGGAAATTGAATTTCAACCCTTCTCCTTAGGAATATTTAGGTAAAAATTCCCTGTTTGGATTGGAAACCCCAAATAGACTCTGTCAGATCCTTAACTGGTGATGTGATGTGCCAGGAAGGAGAAGGGAATATCAAGGTCCGGAGGGTCGGGGAGATGTTCATGTCCCTTGAACTCTTCAATATTTACATCGATGGAAGGTCATGCGGAAGGATCCTTTCAGGGGATGAGAAGGTCTACAAAGTTAAGACAGGTAGACATCGTATCAGGATACAGATGGAATCTCCATTCTTAGGGTCCTTTCCCAGTAATACAATAGTAATTGATGTGGAAGAGAAAAAGACAGTTGTGTTGGAGTGTGGCAGCACCTATAAGGGTGCCAGGGTCCTTGTCTCCAGATTCTATCTTTTCAACAGGAACAATACCTTTTATATCAGACAGGCCGAGATCTGAAAGACAATCCCATCAGACCGCCTTTACAATATTACCAATCACAAAACCCTTTTAATGATAGCGTATATCCGCATCATCCTTTCACCCGGGTGATGCGAAAATGTCGGAATATGATCCCCATGCGATGGAGGCCAAATGGCAGAAGAGATGGGAACAGGAAGATATCTTTACACCGGAGGGTCCGACCAGCGGTGATGATAAAAAATTCTTCCTGATCTTCGCCTATCCGGGTATTTCCGGATATCTGCATGTGGGACACATGAGGGGTTTCACCTATGCGGATGTGATAACCCGATACAAAAGGGTGACCGGCCACGATGTCCTGTTCCCAGTCGGGTTCCATGCCTCAGGTATCCCGGCAATTGCCCTTGCAAAGAAGATCGAGAGGAAGGACAAAAAGACAATGGACTATCTACTCAAGAACGGGTGTCCACCTGAAAGACTGAAGGAACTCCATGATGTTGACAAACTGATAGATTTCTTCTCACATGTTTACATCGAAGAGTACTGGAAGAGGTTCGGTTTCGGTATGGACTTTTCCAGGTGTATGTCAACCGTATCTCCCGGATATATGCGTTTCATCACATGGCAGTTCCATACGTTGAACGATCTGGGATATCTTATCACCAAACCGCATTATGCCCCTTACTGTCCAAATTGCGGACCTGTTGCAGTAGATTCGTCCATGACGGATATCTCACAAGGTGGTAGTGCCGAATCCCAGGAGTTCACGGTCCTGAAGTTCAGACTGGGTGATGGAAGGGTCCTACCAGCTGCAACTCTGAGACCGGAGACGGTCTTCGGAGTTACCAACATGTGGCTGCATCCGGATGTGGAATACATCGAAGCAGGAGTTCTTGATGAGAAATGGGTGGTATCTCCGGAGGCTTTCGAGAAGCTCAAATACCAGATGGAGGGAAGGGGGGAGGTATTCGAGGTTTCAAGGATCAAAGGGTCAGAACTCATTGGAAAGGTATGTGCCACACCTGTCGGTGTGGAAGTGCCCATCCTTCCAGGAACATTTGTTGACCCTTCGGTTGCAACAGGTGTCGTGATGTCTGTCCCTGCCCATGCACCTTTTGACTGGATCGCCCTGAAGGATGTTCAGAATGAGCTGAGGGAAGGAAAGAACGAAATGGGTCTTGATAGGGAAAAAGTGTTGGAACTGACCCCGATCACCCTGATCCAGGCAAGGAAGGAGTTTACCGAGGATCCGGCTGGACAGATCTGCATGGAGATGAAGATCGCAGACCAGAACGATTCGGCGAAACTGGAGGAAGCGACCAAGTCCATCTACAAGGAGGAGTTCCATTCCGGGACATTGATGGAGATATGCGGCGAATACTCCGGTCTTAAGGTCTCCCAGATAAAGGATACTCTCAGGGTTGACTTCATTGAAAAGGGTCTTGCCGATGTATTCCATGAGTTCTCGGAACCCGTGATCTGCAGATGCGGGGGGAATGTCCTGATCAAGAGGATCCCTGATCAGTGGTTCATCAATTACTCGAAAAAGGAATGGACCGAACAGGCCAAGGAACATGCGTTAAGGATGAACATCTCTCCCGAAGAATATCAAAGGGATCTTCCCGCTGTCCTGGATTGGTTCGGAGATAGGGCATGTATCAGGAGAGGCTCGTGGCTTGGAACCCAGTTCCCGTACAAGAAGGATTGGACGATAGAACCCATATCAGATTCCACACTCTATCCGACCTATTACACCATTTCCGGATATGTGAATGACGGCTCATTAAAAGTGGAATGGATGGATGATGCATTTTTCAATTATATTTTCAGAGGGAAGGGTGAGATCTCGGATTTCCCGGAGGAAAGAAGAGAGATAGTATCCCGTTGCAGGAAGGATTTCCTTTACTGGTATCCTCTTGATATCAACCTGGGAGGCAAAGAGCACAAGACAGTCCATTTCCCGGTTTTCCTCATGAACCATGTTGCGATCCTGAACCAGGAGCACTGGCCCAGGGGTATTTATGTACACTGGTGGGTAACAATGTCAGGTGGGGACAAGATATCCAAGACAAAAGGCGGGGCGGAACCGATCCCGGAAGCCATCGAAAAGTATGGAGTGGACGCCATGAGGTTATATTACTGCCATGTGGGGTCCTCCGCAATGGATGTGGAATGGGTCGAAGAGACAGTATCCCATTACAAGACAAGGATGAAGAAGGTCTTCGAGCAGATGGATGAACTCTTTGAAATGGAACAGGATATTGAGACGGATGTTGATCCATGGTTAGTGTCGATGATGGCAAGGAGACTCACATCACTGAACGATGCAATGGAGATCGGAGGATTCAGGGAAGCCTCCAATATCATATATTTCACAGTCCCAGGGGACATGAAATGGTACCTGAAGAGGGGTGGAAAGAACAGGACCCTCCTCCGAGAGATGATAGGTGTGTGGGCAAGGATGTTGCAGCCTTTCACACCTCATCTGGCTGAGGAGATATGGGAGCGGATAGGTGGAAGTGGTTACATCTCCCTTGCTTCCTGGCCGACCATTGAAAATGAACGGGTGGACGAGGGATCCCTGAAGAGAGAGGAATATGTGATCAAGCTCCTGGAGGACCTCAAGAGTATTAAGAAGATGAACGGAATTGAACCGAAAAGGATCCTTCTCTATACTGCCGCTGACTGGAAATGGGGCATCCTTGACTCATTGATAGAACAGGTCGAAAAAGGAGATGGAAGGATTGATCCCGGAGAGATCATCAAACCCCTGATGTCCAGACCGGATCTGAACCCTTACAAGAAGGCGATCCCCAAGATGGTGGGCCGTCTGTCGAAAGATGTAGTCAAGCTAGGTCCGGAAGAAAAGGAGAAATTCCTGATACTGAGGGACGAATATGAATTGCTCCACACACTTGCCGATTTCCTTTCATCTGAGATGGGTTGTGTTCTGAAGGTTTTCAGAGAGGACGATCCCGAGAAGGAGGACCCGATCGGTAAGGCACAGGTATCCACTCCTCTGAAACCAGGGATATTCATGGAATGATATCCTTTGGTCTTTGGGATGGATATCTCGCAAAATTGGAGTAGGATGTCAGAACAAAAGTATGTTTTGTAGGGGATGGGGTCGAAAAAATATTCAAAACTGTTACAATATCAATAATGAGAATCTCTTTAGATTCTTTCAAGAGAGATTAAACTGAGTGAAAAAGTAAGGACTATGGCTCTGGGTCCACTTTTATTTTCGACAGATTTAAAATCTTTTAGATCAATATATTCCATGGAATCTTGGGAGGCTCCGAAATGCAAAAGAAAGTGGTATTTCTATTATCTTTATTATTGCTAATGGGAACTTATTCATTCTTTCCATTAGATTTTCAAATTAATGCAGGATCTGAAAGGAAAACAAGGGGGTTTGTTGATTTCGAGATGGACCTGAACATCTCCGATGCTTCGTTGGCAACGTACATCGGCGAGGCTGCAGGTGATGGTTCAGGGTGGTCTGTCTCTGGAGCGGGAGATGTGAACGGGGACGGATACGATGACATCCTCATCGGAGCATATAATAATGATGAGGGTGGGTCAAATGCGGGCCAGATATATCTTGTCCTGGGCCGGTCAACTGGTTGGAGCATGGACATGAACCTATCCTCAGCGGATGCATCGTTCATCGGCGAGGCTGCAGATGATTGGGCAGGGAGATCGATCTCAGGAGCGGGGGATGTGAACGGTGACGGATACGACGACATCCTCATCGGAGCATATAAGAACGATGAGGGGGGGTCAAATGCGGGCCAGACATATTTTGTCTTGGGCCGGTCAACTGGTTGGAGCATGGATATGGACCTGGCCTCATCGGATGCATCGTTCATCGGCGAGGCTGCAGGTGATTTTTCAGGGGGTTCGGTCTCAGGAGCGGGAGATGTGAACGATGACGGATACGATGATATCCTGATCGGAGCTTTTGGCAATGATGAGGGTGGGTCAAATGCGGGCCAGACATATCTTGTCCTGGGCCGATCAACCGGTTGGAGCATGGATATGGACCTGGCCTCATCGGACGCGTCGTTCATCAGCGAGGCTGCAGGTGATAGTTCAGGGGGTTCGGTCTCAGGAGCGGGAGATGTGAACGGGGACGGATACGACGACATCCTCGTAGGAGCTATTAATAACGATGAGGGTGGGTCAAATGCGGGCCAGACATATCTTGTCCTGGGTCGGTCGACGGGGTGGAGCATGGATATGGACCTATCCTCAGCGGATGCGTCGTTCATCGGCGAGGCTGCAAGTGATAATTCAGGGCTATCTGTCTCCGGCGCGGGAGATGTGAACGGGGACGGATACGATGATACCCTGATCGGAGCTTTTGGCAATGATGAGGGTGGGTCAAGTGCTGGCCAGACATATCTTGTCCTGGGCCGGTCAACCGGTTGGAGCATGGATATGGACCTGGCCTCATCGGACGCGTCGTTCATCGGCGAGGCTGCAGGTGATGGTTCAGGGTGGTCTGTCTCTGGAGCTGGTGACGTGAACGGTGACGGATACGACGACATCCTCGTAGGAGCTAATAATAACGATGAGGGTGGGTCAAATGCGGGCCAGACATATCTTGTCCTGGGTCGGTCGACGGGGTGGAGCATGGATATGGACCTATCCTCAGCGGATGCATCGTTCATCGGCGAGGCTGCAGGTGATGGTTCAGGGGGTTCGGTCTCAGGAGCGGGAGATGTGAACGGGGACGGATACGACGACATCCTCGTAGGAGCTAATAATAACGATGAGGGCGGGTATGATGCGGGCCAGACATACCTGATATCAGGCCTTGGTTATTCCGAACCATTAGAGGTCTATTCGGTCGATCTCTACTCCGACTCAGGATTCTCAACACCCGCGACAGTTGCTGATATCGGGAGCACCATATACATCGAGGTTAAAGGTCTCGACAGCAATGCCTCCCATCAAGATACTGCCATTGTAAATATCACATTCAGGCCAGGGTCAGTTGGTTTGATAAGAGTTGCTTATATCGAAACGGGAAACAACACTGGAATATACAGGGGATTTTTCATCATTCCTCCAGGAACGATTTACCTCGATACCTTGAACTTCTCATCAAGAAAGGATCCCACAAAGTTTGCACACCTTTTCATTGATAACCCATTCAGGCCCACATCAATAAGCTCATTGAAGACCTACTATGATTCAGCATGTACAATTGAAGCGGACAAAGCAGACCTTGAAGATACCTTCTACATTGAGGTTATCGGAACCGATGCAAATCCGGTTTCTCGGAACTTTGCTCTGGTGAACATCTCCTCCACATACAGCATGCCACTCCGGATCCCAATTTTGCTCAATGAGACAGGGATCAATACGGGAGCATACCGCGGAGAATTTCAGGTACCTGAAACATTCGTGTGGTTCGAAAATATTGAGGTCGTTTCCTGCAGGGACCCAAGTTTTTACAGGAATATCAATGTCGACAAACCCTTCAGCCCCACAAGAATAGACTCCGTAAAAACATACTGGGATTCCACCCATAGTAAAGAGATCAACAAGATACAACGGGAGGAAACATTGCATATCGAGGTGATAGGACAGGATGAGAATCCTCTGACAAGGGACTATGCTTTTGTCAATCTTACTTTTGAGAAAACAATACAACCCCCAATTTTAATGCTGCTCAAAGAAACTGGTTTACACACAGGCAACTATCGGAATGAATTTTTTATTCCAAACTCAACCGAGATGTTCGATAATATCTCTGTGATCTCAGCAAAGGACCCAACAAAGAATGCGAAGGTTATGGTATGTGAACTGGTGGAGATAGGACCAACAGAACCAATAAGAATTGCAAATGAGGACGAAGAATATTCTGTTCAATATTCGAATATAGGTTTGGCAGATTTTTCAAGCTGGACATTTGAGATCATCGGAGATTGGTTATCATTCGATACAGGTACTCTAATATTATCTGGTACTCCAGAAAACGAAGATGTGGGAATCACGTCTGTAGCATTGAACCTAAGTGACGATATCGGTCATTTCTCTTCGCAAAAGTTCTTGATATCTGTTGAGAATGCCAATCCGATCTTGACTGGGGAGAATCTTCTTGAGATTAACCAGGGAAAATACTATGAAGTGGACTACGACTGTAATGATGATGGACAAGGCAATGTAACCTACCATCTTTCATCGAATGCTGAATGGCTCACAATGGATTATCTATCGGGTATTATGAACGGAACACCTACAAATGATGATGTGGGAATTGTAACAGTCACTGTATCTGTGCATGACGGAAATGAAGGCTGGGATTCAAGACAGTTCGATATCAAGGTAATCAATGTTAACGACCCTCCAATAATAATCACAAATGACACCCTGTCAGTCTATCAAAACGATCCATTCCTCAAGAATTATCAAGCTCTTGAAATCGATTCCGGAGATGAGATCAAATGGAAACTCCATACCGATGCTGGCTTCCTTTCAATCGATTATGAAATGGGAACACTGTCCGGAAATCCAGGACCAATGGATGTTGGGTCCTACTTCGTAAACGTTTCAGTCTGGGACCTTTCGGATGAGTTCGATTTCCATAACTTCACATTGGAGGTTCTGAACGTCAATGATGGACCAGCATGGGTAGAATTTCCTGAAAATATTGATATCGTGCATGGAAAAACATATCTTTTCGACGTGAACGCAACAGATTATGATGGAGATACAACATATTATTCCGTTTCATCAACACCGGATTCTGATATTACAATTGATGAAGATACTGGACAAATAAACTGGACAGCTGACATCCATATTTTCGAAAAAGCTCCTTTCAAACTTGAAGTAATTGTATCAGCCTGGGACGGAATTGTATTTGCCAACAGGACCTTTACTATCACGGTATTAGCTTCTCTACCCCCGGAGGTGGAGTTAATTGGTCCAGGGGATGGTGAAAAAGGGGCTTCTACCGGTGCAATTCTCAGCTGGGAAGGTACAGATCCCGAAGGAGAATCAATTACTTACGACATATATCTTCACCAAACAGAGGTATTTGTCCAGGGATATCGAGAAGAAGCCATCTATGAAGAAGAATACGAGGGTACAAACATCACGCTCTCAGATCTGGATCCAGGAAAAACATACTTCTGGACAGTTATCCCAAATGACGGTTGTTCTAACGGTTTGTGCACTTCAGGAGTTATATCTTTCAGGGTTAACTACAAACCCACATTCAAGACCATCGAGGACCAGAAGATCTCAGCTGGAACTAATTTTAAATTCAAGATCTCCTGCACTGACCAGGATTCGGAGGACCTTCCCAATTTGAGATATTCATTGATTGATGCTCCAGAAGGAATGACCCTTAACGCAGAAACTGGCATGATAAGATGGACCCCTAAGGGTGATCAGGCAATAATTCACACGGTTTCTGTTCAGATCTCGGATGGGATCGAAACGAATCAGGCAACATTCAGAGTGGAAGTAACCCAGGCAGAGAGTTCCTCATCTTCATTGTTCCTGATAATTATCATTGCGGTAATAGTCGTCATCTTGCTTGCTCTTGGAATCTTCTTCTTTATAAAGAAGAAAAAGCAAATGGATGAAGCTGCTATCAAACGCGGTGAAGAAGAAAGAGCTGCTCTTGAGAAAGAGAAAGAAGACAATACTCCATCATACGAGGACCTCTACGGCGTTCCTGCTCCTGAAAAGAATGAAGATGGTATGACAACTTCAGAATTGAAAGACTATATTCACGAACAGATCGAAGATCTAAAAGGACAAGAATGAGGTGTTGAATTCCTGCTCGATTTTGCCTCTTCGTGCTAGAATTGCTCCTCTCATTTGCCAATATCGTTCCGATGGAAAGGACTTGAAGTGATTTCCTTCTTCCTCTCTCGAAAAGAACTGGCAACATTAGTAAATCTCAATAAATATATTAATTACTGAAGCCATGTTATGTATGGTGGAAAATCAATGATATTCAAGATTGTTCTTGAACCTTCCGAAGACGGTGGTTTTACTGTGTTTGTACCTTCCCTTCCGGGATGTATTTCCGAAGGAGAAAACAGGGAGGAAGCTTTGGAAAATATCAAAGAAGCAATCGAATTATATCTTGAGCCTATAGAAGATGATATGATACAGTTCGAATCAAGTGGTGGAGAATTGGCTGAATTGACGATTTGAGGTTATTCTCATGTCAAAAGTTCCCTCCATCAATTATGAGAAGGTGGTAAAAGCACTTCAAAGATCAGGTTTCATTGTTGTTAGACAGAAAGGAAGTCATATTAGGATGCAAAAGAGGATCGCTGAAGAGACTATCAAAATTACGATCCCAGCTCATAAACCAATAAAGAGGAGCACACTTTCATATATCATTAAAAGTGCTGGCCTATCTGTTGAGGATTTTCTAACATTATTACAATAGAACCATGTTGTTGAAAAATCTTCCATTTGATCTTTTGGATGACCTTTCTTTTCCTGAGTTGGATACTTTTTAATTTCGATCATTGAACTGAAGGAGGATATTTTAACTTCAGTCATCCATTTTTCAACTCTTTGAATTGTATTCTATTCTAATTTTAAGGTCCTAGGGAAATAATTTGAACTTTCATATCAATGCCTATTCATGGAGCTTGTCAGAAAGGAAAGCAGAGAGGAGATCCAGTTCCTCAGAGAGGCCTATCTTGATTCCCTTCCTGAACCCACTGAGCTCTACCTGGAAATGCTGATGAAGAATGCAATTTCCTATCTGATCAAAATGGATGGAAAGGAAGCAGGGTATGCAATTGCAGGAGAGGATAGAGTCCTTTATGAATTCTATGTGGTACCTGATCATATTCCAAAGACAGGTGAGATCTTTTCCAAGGTGTTGAAGGACCTTTCCATAAAGAAAGCCTTCTGCCAGTCTTTTGATAAACTGTATTACTCGATGTGTAAGAACCATTCTCAGAGAAAGAGTATCGTTGGACACCAGTTCAGAGAGATTCGGAAACCTGAAGGTAAGAGGTCTGAACTAAAACTAAATGAGAGAACTGCGGGTCTGAAAGATCTTGATACGATCAGAAGATACAGAGAGGAGATATTCGATGACAGCGAGGTAGAAGATATCCCCTTCTATATCAACAAAGGATCAATCATAATCTTTGAAGAGAAAGATTGTGGATTTGCAGGTTACGGCCTGCTGAACAGGACCCTGCCTTCAAGGAACTGGTTCGATGTGGGAATGTATGTCCACCCGGATAAAAGGAAGAGTGGTTATGGGACATATATAATTCAGAGGATGATCGAAACGGCCAGATCCAACGGATGGAGACCTATTGCAGGATGTGGCTCATATAACAAGGCTTCAAAAAGGACCCTGGAAAAGGCAGGTTTCATCTCAAGATATGTTCTAATGGAGTTCGAATTCTGAATTTCATTCCTTTTTCCTGATAGTATCAAAAATTCTCTTCCGTAGTTCGGGAACGAATATCACCATCCCGAGCAATATCAGCAACGGTATTGAAAATACAAAGATGATGAATATAAGACCAGAGGACCCTTCTTCAACCACAACTCTGAATTCCACAGGTTCGGTCTGGATCGAATTGTCGGACCCATCAAATACTAGGAACCTTACCTTGATCCGACCCTCGACCACTCCCTCATCCAAAAGGATCGAATATGAACCGTTCTCATTGAGGTCCAGGGTCCTGTTCAAAACTTCTCCATCACTCTTCTCGATCGATACTATGACCTGGACGATATCCCTGTTGTCCTCTCCCAGAAGGAAGAATTTGACTTTTCCTCCTTCCCTTTCAATACTTGATGATAATATCGAGGGAGGGGTCCCGTCCAGGATATCCATGGTTCTTTCCATTACAGCATGATTTCCCGATAGGTCCTCTGCGGTTGCGTACAGTGAGATCCTCAGGGCTTCAGGGGGGATTAAGATGTTATAAAGAGATCCATTTGGAACAGCTCTTATCCTTTGACCTTCATCAAAAGAATATTCCAATCCTGTATCTAAGACATCACGATTGTCACTGGCAAGGACCTCCACTGTCAGATATGTTGAGGTCCTGGGTTCTTCAAATGAAAGGTCGATAACAGGTTCTGTTCCATCTTGAATATCAAGAGACCGTTCAAGATGTCCCATGTTACCAGAGGAGTCGAACAGTATCGCTCTGAAATGGAGTTCAAATGCATCAAGGGGGACCAATGGAATTGTCAATTCCTCGGGAGGACCACTGATATTTGTCCTAGGACCATTGTCGAACCACCATTCAAGGAAACCCCCTTGGATATTCCTGTTATCTGAATATGCAAAGATCAATGAAAATGGGTTCCCGGTGATGGGATCATCCTCTGTCAGGTACAGTATGACAGGAGAGGTCCTGTCTATCACCTCATATTCTCCTTCCAGCTCTCCATCGTTCCCTTCTTGATCCGTTATAAGAAGCAGGAAGGAGACGGTCAAAGAACTTTCCTTTACCTCTACAGGGAAAATCAGTAGATCGTCGAATGGTCCTAGTATATGCTTCACCTGATCTAGATCATCATTCAAGTAAACGTTGAGAATGGCTTCCTTCACTCCAATGTTATCACTGATCTTGAGGATGAGGGAGAATTCCTCACCAGTCACTGGGATTTGTACACTCTGGTCTTTTCCCGAGGGTGGGATCGTATCCTCCACAACCATGTGGATCCAATCTCCGATAAGAATGTTTGAAGAGATATCCGATACCCTCACCCTAAAACTGAATGAGTAGGCATCCTCCGCAATGAGTATCAATACAGAACTGTCGAGATCTAATGTCTCCAGTTGATCTGAAATGATAGAAATTACATTCTCATCCCTTCCATTGGTGTAGTGGTCAATGAAGAAGTGTTCCAGGCCGGTATTGTCATGCAGACCAATTCGGACGAACATCTCCTTTCCGGTTACAGCTTTTGAGGGGGATACTTCGATAATTTCAGGGTACTTGAAGTCCAATACATCATAGGATCGATCCACGGTCAAGAGGTTGTTCGAGAAATCGATTATGGAAAAAGAGGTCCTCAGGGAAGTGCTCCTTCCAT
The DNA here is from genome assembly GCA_965234725.1 of Thermoplasmatota archaeon. Taxonomy (GTDB): domain Archaea; phylum Thermoplasmatota; class Penumbrarchaeia; order Penumbrarchaeales; family Penumbrarchaeaceae; genus Penumbrarchaeum; species Penumbrarchaeum helgolandense. The sequence goes on from CBDDUX010000027.1 coordinate 43,630, forward strand.
TTACCAGAACCTCCAGCTTGAATATCCCATCAATATCCGGTGATGCTTCCTTCTCATCCGTTATACTGACCAGTTCTCCATTTCTGTCGAACTGGGAGATCTGATAAGAAACGGATATTCCGAAAATACTCCGGTTGTCGATGACCCGGAACGTCGATATGAACTTCTCGAAGGTTATCGGTAAGGCATCGGTGAGATCGATAAGGACCGGTGGTTCCGTATCAGGGGGTGGAGGGTCCTTAACCAGCGGCCCCGGATCACCGGGTCCGAAGGGGAGATCGGTGTCTCCTATGCCGTCCCCGTCGACATCCTCTCCATTATAGTGATCCCAAAGGTTTCCGTAAGAATAATTGCCTACCACAATATTCTTTCTCATTGACCTTGAGGAGAAGGACCATTTGATCTCAACCGGGTCCTGATCCTTTTGAACGATATTGGTGGAATAGAAGTGATTATCAGCAAGGAGGATCTCATTGGAATTCTCGATGGATACCGGAGGACCGGTACCTTGGAGAACATTAGATGTGATCCGGAGATATCCAACTTCAATAAGTGAGATCTGGCCGTTTTCGTTCTCTGAGATAAGATTACCGTGGATCGATGTACCGCTTGTTGGACCCGACATCTCTATCCCGTATTCCCCATTTGACCGAATAATGTTTCCTGAGACCTCATTTCGTCCAAGGTTGCAGAAGATGATCACTCCGTCGAGATGATTGCCAACAATGGTATTATTGTCTATCAAGTTCAATGATCCACCGCTGATAACTACCCCATAACCTGATGAATTCCTGATCGAATTGAACAAAATCGTGTTTCCTGACGATCTGTAACAGAAGATCCCAGTATCCAGCGTACGTTCGAGATGATTGTCCTTGATAACATTTCCATTCCCGGTGGTCCCAACATATATGCCCGGCCCTCCAACATGGACGAATGAGTTGTTCTCAAGGAGGATACCGCCTGTACCTGATCCAAGATAGATACCCCGGTCACCTCCAATCAGGATGTTGTCCCGGACCTGTATGGATGAAACGATCTGCAGCTCCATCTGGTAGATGAGATTATCTGTCAATGTGTTGGCCCTGATGATCACTTCATCCCCTGAGAGCTCCTCACCCAGGATCCCTCCCCACGGTGATCCGGAGATCAGGTTTCCCGTGACCTTAACACCTGTTGCACTGGAGAGCCATATATTGAATCCCCTGTTCCCCTCTATCTGATTATCCGAGAGGTTAATCTCAGGATCATTCAGGTCTTTGGCCTTGATCCCCTCATTTGTATTGTGAGCTATCGTGTTCCCGGTAATGTTCAGATCCCTGTCAATATCGGACAGAATGAGGCCCTGTTTATGGTTTTCAAAGAGACTGTTCCCTTTCAGAGTGACATTCCCATCAGTCCTTGAAATGGATGCTCCCACTCCACCATTTCCAGATATACTGCAGGTGTCAAAAAGCAGGTCCGTGGAGTCGGAAATGAAAACCCCGACATCTGTGTGGGTGGAGAACTCGCTCCTGAATATGCTCGAATCGGATGAATGTTCCATTTTCAATCCATTTGTACCATTGTTGAAATGACAGTACGATATTGCAAGTCCATTGGTGTTCTCAACTGATATCGACGTTGCAAGAACCTCGACAACACACCTGGAAAGCGATACATCAGAACATCGGGATATTTGGATCCCGTCCGAGGTACCCTGACAGGTCATATCGATCAGTTCAGCATTGGTGACATTGTACAAGAGGACAGTAGGATCTGAATGATCCCCATCAGAGGTGAAGGTGCAATTCTCGATCCGGAAATGTGATGTTGTGTTCGATATCATTATACAGGTCCCGTTTGACACGGTCATATCATGACCTGAGATGATGTAAGGGTCGTTTGAAGAACCATTGCCTGAAATTACTCCGTTCGAAAAGTTGAATCCGGATCCGTTCGATATCATTATAGTAGAATTGAAGAAGGCCCCATTACCTGTTACATCCGAGGGATAATAATTGCAGGGTCCTTTTGCCGCTGTTGTTCCTTCCATGGAGTTCAAAGCTGGTATGATAAGGATCAGGCAAACCAATGGTGCAAACCTAAACCAGGCCGATGCCAGCATATGGTCATGATATGTCCGGTCTATTCTAATTAAAGTTTCCAGGCCAGGAGTTACTCATTTTGTGATTTTAACCCAAGGATTATATTACATCCACTCCTGTGATGTGAATTGTTTATCTATCGGATGGATCTCACGATATACCCTTCCATTGAATAAAATTATATAAGGGGTATATAGTTTTATCTCAGGGAGAGAAATGTCAGCTATCAGACCTGTGTCTATCCTTCTGATCTTAATGACGATCTTATTTTCTTCCACGGCCTTTCAGGCAGATTGCAGTAACCAATCCGATCTTCAAGTGAATTCAGTTCAGGATACCGGAGAGCCTGAAGTGACCTTGAGCCTTCAAAATGATGAATTGGTAGCAAATGTGGATCCAGAGAGTGATGGTATGGTCGCACTCTTGGGAACGGTCAACTGCAAATTTCCGGATTACACTCCAAACAACATTCAATGTACGGTATTCATCCGTGCTGAGACCGGAGATTGGATGTCTTCAGTTCCACCCGAGCTGTATTTTTCAAAAGGTATTACCTCACAACAATTCGTTATTCACATCTTAGTGCCCCTCGGATCATTGGTCACAGATAGTAGATCATTCATGATCTCTGGGTATTGGGCATATACCCCCGGATATCAGGAAGGATCGGTTGAAACCAGCTACTTCAGGGTGAACATCCAGCCATATTCATATCTCCAGTTCGAAGAGCCGAATTGGAACATTTCAATTCCTTCAGGTGATTCCAAGACCATTACTACATCAATAACCAATCTCGGCAATACCAGGGCTGAAGTTACAATGGGTGCTGATTCCGGAGAAGAAGGAATAATGGTTGAACTTCCTGAGACCAAGATATCAGTACCCTCGAACCAGGCGGTAGAAATCGTATTCGTAGTGAAGGAAACCAAGGGTTTGAAGGGTATTCATTCGATCACTTTATGGGCTGAGGATAGGGAAACATCCAGACAGGGGCGGATTACACAGGAATACTCGGTCCAATCGACCAAGGAACCTACCACTTTGAGTAACATACCTCTCCTTGTCCCGGGTCTGGTCACAGTATTCATTATTGTGATATTTACGATCATTATCTTCCTTGCGAAAGGTTGGATCGATCGGAGAAGAGGATGATCTCCAGCGATCCTTCCTAATAATATGGTTCAAGATCGCTGATAATTTTATGAATATACATATTGAAAACTATTGGAATTTCAGGTCAGGACCTCTGTTCCTCCAGTTTCTTTCTCGTATATTCGAGGAGGCCCCCAGCGTCCCTTATGGCCAGTATCTGGTCGGGAAGTTTCGGGAAGTAGAACTCCTCCTCATCTATCCTTATCCAACCCTCCTCGATATTAAGGTCCAGATCCGCTCCTTCTCTATATGCCTCCACAGCCTCCGGGCATTCCAGGAGGATCAGACCCTGATTGATCGCAGCCCTGTAGAATATCCTTGCGAAGGACCTTCCAATGATGGCTTTGATACCGATGGACCTTAGACCAACAACCGGCTGCTCTCTTGAGGAACCACAGCCGAAATTCTCACCAACAAGCAGTATGTCCCCTTCTTTCGCTTTTCCGGCGAAATCGGGGTCCAGGTCCTCCAGCAGATGGGGAATGATCTCAGAAGCGGTTGAACACGTATAGGTGTACTTTCCCGGAAAGAGCATGTCGGTGTTGACGGAATCCCCGTATCTCCATGTCGTCATTCAGATCACCTCTCTGGGATCAGTTAGCTTTCCATGAAGGGCGGTTGCTGCTACTGTTGCTGGACTGGCAAGATATATCTCGGATTCCTTGCATCCCATCCTTCCCTTGAAATTCCGATTTGCCGTGGACAGGGTCCTCTCTCCCGGTGCCATCACTCCCTGGTGGGCCCCTAGGCAGGGTCCGCATCCGGGAGGAAGCACCATGCCTCCAGCTTCGATCAAGGTGTCAAGTGTTCCATCTCCCAGAGCCTTTCTCAGCTCTGTCCTGGAGGCAGGGGCGATTATAAGCCGTGTCGTCTTGGATACCTGATTACCATCAAGGATCGATGCGGCCACTTTCAGGTCCTCGTACCTTCCGTTGGTGCAGGTCCCGATGAAGCATTGATCGAACTCCAGACCTTCAAGCTCAGTTACTTCATGGTAATTATCCACCTGATGAGGGGAAGCTATCCCTGGAACTATTTCTTCCAGATCGTATTCATGTTCCGAGTGGTATTGCGCATCCTCGTCGGCCCATAACTGATTGTAATCATCATCCTTGACCCCGGTCTTTCGGAGATACTGGCTGGTCCTGTCATCTACCGGAAATGCTGCGGATTTACCGTCCATCTCCACACCCATGTTACAGATGGTGAACCTGTCACCTATCGTCAGATCGGCAACATCGCCGTGGAACTCCACTGACCGATAGGACGCTCCAGAAGCGGAAATATCTCCAATGATCTTCAAGATAAGGTCCTTGGCGAACACTCCTTTATTCAAACTTCCAGAAAGTGTCATCTTGATGGATTGGGGCACCTTCAACCACATCTCTCCCCTTAATAGTAGAGCGGCTGCTTCGGTCCTGTCAATTCCCGTTGAAAATGTACCTACCGCTCCATAGGAGCATGTGTGGGAATCCGATCCCACAATGACCTCTCCTGGAAGTGCCAGACCCTTCTCCACCACTACCTGGTGGCATACACCCTCCCCTGCATCGAAGAAATTGGTGATCTTGAACCTCTTCACAAATTCCCTTATCTTCTTGTGGTTGGAGGCGGTCTTCTCATTGGCTGCCGGGATGACATGGTCCAGAACTATAATTGGCATTTCAGGATCGAACACTCCGTATCTGTCCAGGTCCGGTCCTATCTTTCCGATTATGGCTGCTGTGTTATCATGTGTCAGCAATCGGTCAGGCGAAAGTGTCACGATCTGTCCAGGAACCACATGGTCCAGCCCTGCCTTTCTTGCAAGTACCTTCTGAGCGAATGTTTCTCCCATTATTGATCACTCCTCACAGGTTCTGACCAGTAGCCCGCCTTTGCGATATATCTTCAGCTGGACACTGGAAAAGGGCGTCACCCTGAAATCGATATTCCGGGTGATATTCTTTGCACTACCGCTGATGAGGTCTACCTCGATCTCATCGCGGTCCATAATCATATCATCTGTTGGTTCGTAGGTCATTATCGGCATTCCTGTATTGATCGCGTTTCTCTCATAGATCGCTCCGAATGACTCGGCTAGTATCAGGCTGATACCAAGGGACCGGAAGCAGTCCACCGCCTGCTGCCTGGAACTTCCGGCTCCGAAGTTCTTGCCTGTGACAATTATATCATTTTCCTCTACCTTGGAAGAAAAATCCTCATATCCTTCGAGGTTGCCAAATGCATACTGTCCCATTTCATCCATATCCGTAACCGTCAGATGCCTGTTATGATATATCATATCCGTGTCTATGTTGTCCTTCCGGATCAACCAGACCCTTCCTCTGACAATGGTCTTCATCGGGCCATCATTCCCAATACATTCCACTTCAGTGGGAATATCAATTTTTGATGGTTGGAAAATGGCCGGTTCATTCGGGATATCGTTTTTGGCTGTTATGGAACCTGCCAGTGCGGAAGCGGCAACGGTCTCTGAGGAAGCAAGGTAGACCTCACCCTTTCCCTGTTTCCCTCTGAAATTCCTGTTTCCTGTGGATATCGTTACCTCTCCAGGACCATTCTGGCCGATCTGCCCCGCAGCACATCCCGCACACCCAGCGTTCCCAACGAGTGCTCCGGCATCCATCAGGTCCTTGATTATACCCCTGTCAAGACACTTTTCCCAGATCGCTCTGGTAGCCGGTACCACCTTCAGTACAACTCCAGGAGCCACTTTTCTCCCCTTCAGCACCTCTGCAGCTGCCCGGATATCCTCGTATCTTCCATTTGTGCATGAACCGATGAATGCCGAATCGATCCTGGTACCTTTGACCTCTTCTATCTCCACAACATCTTCCGGATGTCCCGGTCTTGATATCATCTGTCCCAGGCCGCTGAGGTCGATCTCTATCTCCTTTTCATATTGAGCATCTTCATCGGGGGTAAGACCGATCAGATCGATGTGGTCCATATTCAATTCATCGAGGATGGTCTCGTTGGGAGGGAAGAGTATGATGATCCCACCCATTTCCGTACACATGGATGCAATGGTGATCCTTCCGAATAAACGAAGGTTTTCAACATATTTCCCTCTGATCTCCGCGGCGTATCCCAGAAGACCGTTCGCTCCGAGTTCCTTGAGCATCTTGAGGGCCACGTCCTTGGGTGTAGCATCCGGTGAGGGCATGCCATTTAGAGTGATCCTCAGACTTCTTGGGACCTTGAACCAGACCTTACCTTCGGAAAAAGCGGCAGCTATGTCGACATCACCCATCCCCTGGCCGAAAGCTCCTATTGCACCCATAATATTTGCATGAGAATCCGTGGAAACGAAGACCTCTCCTGGTCTAATAAGGCCCTCGTCCATGGCAATATGGGTGCCAATGCCCATGTCGATGTCATAAACCTTCACTCCTCTCTGTCTAGCAAAGGTCCTGCATATCTGCTGATTGGCAGCGTATTTCTGGTCAGATCCTCCGGGATTGCAATCGAAAGTGAAGAATGTCCTGTCAGGATCATCAAGGACCAGACCATTGGACTCCAGGTTCTTGACGACGTTCGCTCCTCCAAAATCCCTGGCTACCCTTGAATCCACAAATACATCAACTATGTCGCCAGACTTCACTTCCTTTCCTGCCTTTACCCTGAGTATCTTCTGAAGGATTGTGGAACCCATTTCAAACACCTCACTCTATGAGACCATCCTTGTTCTTCATAACAATGGGATTGAACGTGGCGAAGTCGGCTTGATGGATCAGGATGGTCTCTATCACCTGGGGTCTTCCCTCTCCTTCCTTTGCGTGGCAAGCTATCATGTTAATATATTCCTCGGGAAGTCCAACCTCTGAGGCCAGTATCGCACCGGAGATCGGATGTCTAGCACACATCCCGGACCTGGATCTCCTCCATCCACCTTCACCATTCCTCTCTATCTCAAGGAGTTTTCCCACATCATGTAGAAGGCCACCTGCAACAAGCCTGGCCATATCTATCTTGTATGGCATTGTAACATAGGTCTCCCTTTGTGCCAGAGCCAGGCCTATCGCCCCCTCTGTGACAGCTATCGTATGCTCAATGAAACTGATGCCATGGGTCTCGGTCAGAAGAGTGAAAGGCATCTCCATGAGGTCCGATACGCTTTTCCAACCTCCTCTTTCACATCCCAATGACCAGGCCCTTACAATTTTGTCCCTTATTGCTTCATCCTCTATCATGTCCAGCTGCGGACCAAATAGACCTTTGATCTCTTCTTCATGTATCAGGAAGATCACCCCAAGCCGTTGCTTCAATGAGGTAATCCACCCATTGGATTTCAATACTACCATTGAGTCCAATGGATTTTCAAGTCACCATAAATTATATATATACCCTATTTTTCGACCGGCATTTTCCCGTTCAGTTTAAAAAACATCTTTTTTTTCCATATTTACGGGGTGTGACCGAAGTGTTATCAACCCTGTTTGGGTGCGTTGTTAGCGGAGGGGTTTGCCCATTGTCCAAAACCCCTCCGCCCGGTCCCCCCTGGAGGGGGACCATGATTTCATTTCTCGATTGTATGTGATCGATTAATGATTTTCATTGGATGGTCCGACCTATCCCTTTTATACCCTCACAAGAATAAGGATGCATGGAGTCGAGGAAGGGAACCTCTCTGTTTATTGTGGTATTACTATTGTCCTTTCCAATATTTCTTGATCAATTTCAGGGAAAGACCTCTGATAATCGTACCATCGAAACAGGGTATCATTCCAGTTATGAGATCGCATCCCTTTTGGAACAAGCTGCTCAGGGTCATCCGGATGTGGCAGAATATCAAACCGCTCAGGACCTTCTTGGAACAAGGGAGATCTTGGGAGATCGGGTAATACCTATATTATTCATCGGGGACAGATATGAGGAAAGACCATGGGTCATGCTTATAGGTGCTCATCATGGAGATGAACCGGATTCAGCTGAAGCGGTCCTTGCATTCTCCCTGCACCTTCTCGATTCATATGGATCACAGGACAGTAGAGCAATCGGAATGGTGGAAAATATCAACATTGCAATCCTTCCTGTTGTAAATCCATATGGCCTTGACATGCTTTCAAGGTTTGATGAGAACGGTGAAGACCCCAACAGGGACTATCCATTCGAGTATGCTGGAGTAAGCAGCAGCACTGATGGTATCCCTTTGACAACTGCCGGAGCATCTACCATTCATCATCTGGCCTCGATGTATCCCTTCTCAATAGCCATCTCCTTCCATTCAGGTTCCAAGGGGATATTCTACACCTGGGGCGCTCCAAATGTCGGAACGGAGACACCGGATGATGTTTCTTTTTCAATTATCGGTGAGGAGCTATCAAGGGCATCCGGTCAGAACCTGCAACATGGGTCTGCCAACGATTTCGGTTATGTGGCCAACCTGGAAGGCGCCTTTGACGACCATCTTTACGGTTCCATGTTCCTTGCGGACCATCTGTATTCCCCTTCTCTTCAGCTTCCTTGGTCCACCTTCGCCGCCACTGTTGAACTGGAATCCGTGAAAGGATATCATGAGGATAATCTGGGAGATACGGAAGGACTCTGGGATAGTCCGATTTCGGATGATGGTACTGTTCCCAGGGGGGTCAGGATGTGCTATTCAGCCTGTTTGATGGCATGTCCCAGACTTGAAGTGGAGAACTCCTATGATGAGGGAACACTCATGATCAATGCAACTATAGCAGGTGCGGTAGATCTTGAGGAGATAGAGCTTCTTGTAGATGGAGTAGAGGTCGTATCATCCTGGAGAAAGGATGATTACCTTCCCGTATGGGAAATGGAGGTCCGGATAGAGGGTGAACTCCTGCCGGGTTATCATACTGCATCTCTTGCTGCGATTCCGGATGGGAGCTGGAATGATCTGAACGAGAATGGATATCCACTGATATCACCCCAATCACTGATCTCAAGGAGCAGGGATGATGAGGTACTTGAATGGCATTCTGTCTTTGAGATAATGAACGGTTCAGTGAAAAAGTCTGATATCAATGGGTCGATCGTCTTCAGTGATGATGAACTTGTATTCGAGGTTTCGGAGGATGGGTACCTTGAGATCAGCCTGGATTGGGGTGAAGATGTCCCAATAGAGCTGGTAATAATAATGGAGGTCCAGGAATGGATGACGGTAAAGAGGTATTCTATCCAGAATATCGCAAAGGGAAACTTGTTCCTTCCATTCGATCTTGTTCCACTTGTAGGGATGGGAAATATCATCGTCAATCTGTCATTTCCCGGAGGAGATATCATTGAGGAAAGGAAAGCAACTATACTTCCAGGTGTCGAGATACTCTCCGTTGATCCGGTCCCCGGGATAATTGACAGGTGGAATGTAATGGTGGGTGTTTCCGGAGGATTAAGTCCCACGCCTATCATTTGGGGGGTGTCCAGGGAAATGGAGGAATCCTGGGATGCTCATGGATGGTCCATTCCTCCTCAGGTTGAGATATCCCCTGGTTACGGACCTATGATCATTGAGGTGGACCTTTCGGGGTTCCATGGCATACATTATTTCCGAGCGATTTCAGCTGATGCGTTGGAGCATTATCCATACCGTATGGATAAATACACTACCCTTTACCCTGAGGGCGGTCTCATCGTACCTGAGATACCATACAGTATCACCGGAGATCGGATTATACTGGGTCCCGGTCTGGTCGTTTCCAGGATGGATGGTCTCAGGTCCCTCGATCCCTATTCGAATGGTATAGTGTATGAGGTCAGTCTATCCGGACCCGATGGGAACACTACATTGGTAAGACTCCAATGGAAGCAAGTATCATGGCTGGATGAAAAGGAACTGGAGCAGTTGGAGATCATTGCATCGTTGCAGGGATTCCGGATGAATGATATTTCCGGAGCTTTCTTCGGAGAAATGGAGGCTCCTGTCAAGGAAGGGGAGTACCGTTTGTTCATGAAAGTTTCAGGAACTGTAGAGATCGGGAGTGGTGAATATGAGGATTTCAATTTGGACGATCCAACAGGGTCGTTTATCATTGAGGAGGGAGTAGAAGATGAGGATGATGATGGAAATGGCTTTCCCTGGGTCCTTTTCATATTCTTAGTGATGGTTGCGTGTGCAATACTGATAGTCACCTACTTCAGATACGATTCACATAGAGATGAACCGGAACCGGAAGAAGAGGATGTTCCACTGACAAGAAGGGAATCATATTCTTCGGTCCAAAGGAGAAGAAGGGTAACAAGAGAAGTCCCTCCCACTTCAAATAGGAACCTTCGGGCGGTCGAAGGGATTTCCGGAAGAAGTTCGGGAAGGCCACCCTGGAAGCAGGACCCTTTTAAGTAAATCCTCGGACATTGGAGGTCGATAACATGGTAAGACTTTCACCATCAATTCTATCTGCAAATCAGTACAAACTTCAGATGGAGATCGAACAGGCTGTGAAGGCAGGCGTGGACATGCTACATGTTGATGTCATGGACGGTCACTTCGTCCCCAACATCACATTCGGACTGCCTCTTGTCAAGTGGCTCAGGAAAGAGACCGATCTGGAACTTGATGTCCATTTGATGATCTCCGATCCGGATCTCTATGCCCCACAATTCGCTGAAGCGGGTGCGGATATTGTAACCGTACATGTGGAAGCCACTAATCATCTTGACAGGGTCCTCCAGTCGATAGAGGGATCCGGAGCCAAACCAGGGGTGACCCTTAATCCGGGAACCTCCCTCACTTCCCTCGAATGGGTCCTTGAAAAGGTCTATCTTGTTCTGATAATGAGCGTCAATCCCGGATTCGGTGGTCAGTCATTCATACCTTCTTCCATAAACAGGATCGAGAAGCTCAAGGAAATGATATCTGAAAAGGGGACCTCCACTTTGATAGAGGTCGATGGCGGGATATCCTCCAAGACCATAGGACCCGTTGTCAAGGCCGGTGCAAATATTACTGTTGCTGGATCCGAGATCTTCTCCGCCAATAACAGGGATATCAGCGGCAACATCAAAAGGTTGATGGAAGCCTCGGAAGGTCTATGACATTCAGGCAAGATCGAACCCGTAGGCGTTGAATAGAGGGACGGTTGCACCTTCGATCACAGTTGTAGAGATCAGTGATCCGGAGGAACCATCCACCACTGCAAGGTACATCATTGAAGGGTCCTTTCTATCGACGCTGCTTGATATGAACAAATCCTGGACATGTGCTCTTTCAACACCCAGCATGTTCATGAAAAGGACCGAACCGATATCACAGCAAGCAGTCCCCCTCCTTATGATGTCAAGGCTGTAGGAGTTGGAATAACCATCACCTCTGAAGAATTGGTCGGAAAGGTCAGTATCCTCAATGACCTTCTCATTCTCCTCGAGTGTGATCATTTCCCTTGTCGGGTCCGGATGGATCGGACTGCTCCCTGTACTTTCTCCAATAAGATAGAACCGTCTTTGGTCCACCAGCAAACCACCTTCCACTCCGACCTCGAATTGCAATGTCTTTGAGATGCCATCGACTTGATCGGTGGAAAGTGTGATGTTCCATACCCATGAAGGTTCAACACCGTCCATCCTGTAATAGTCCGCCTCTATCAGGGAGAGGCCCTCCCATCCATTCCTGTTGACATATTCCTTGAGGTTTGATCCCTGTTCAAGACAGGTCTGAAGTGCTTCTTCAAGTACGGACCTGAACTTGGTTTCAGACCCTTCCCGGGGCAAAAGCAAGCTACCGGAAGATGAGGTGGGTGGGGATGGTCCGTAGGGGTAATAGATCATAAATGGAAGGACCTCTCCTGTACCCATCGACCAGGATAGGAGTTCATCGATCATGATGACCTCCACCTGGGCCAGTCCATCATCGGTCCAGAACTGACCTGAAAGTTGCAATATAGTGGAAATGGGCCATGAGCTTCCCTCTTGGAATGAAAGCTCAAGGACAACGGAACCCGGCTCAGAGATCTCGGAACGCCCCTGGATGTAAAGGATCCTTCCTTCCAATTCATCCTCGATCGAGGTGACCTCCCAGTTAAGTGTGATCTCTTCCCTGTTAATCCCCGCTTCCCGTAGATCAACAGGGATCGAGACATTCCCCTTAGAGGAAGTATTGAACCGACCATCCGTCGGGATCAGGGCCTTCCATATTAGGTCCATCCTGAGGCCCATGAACTGCTCCACCCTGCTTTCTATGTCGGATGATGATCCGAACCCTTTGGGACGTGAAAAACTAACCTGGGAGGATACCTCCTCAACCGAGGGAAGTCCGATATCGTCCATATTCGTTTTCCTTGTGTTGCTCATCTCTCCCTGAAAGGAGAGGTCCTGTGTATCGTTCCTAGAGTGGAGAAGTGAATAGGACCCGGAAAGCGACTTGGTGAGCGATCTCTGGGAGATTGTCCTGATAATAGTTCCCTCTTGGAGGAAGGACCCCTTCTCCGTTCCCATATCAACATCTACGGTCATATTATAGATAGAAGTAAAGGAGGACCCTTCCCTGAGGTTATCTACCTCGAACGATCCTTCCAAAAGATCATTTGAGTTGTTGGTATTATGGTCATCCAGTAGGGGGAGACGGACACCATTGTTCACTAGCCCGTATCCAATATTCAGGACCATCGCCGAAGCGATCAGGGCGAACAACAGTTTCCTTCTGGGTTCCATGTTCATTCACAACCATTAATCAGGCACCATTGAATATTTTAGAAAGCTGACTGCCCTCGACAGATGTAACATAAAGCATCTGTCCAGTATTTGCATCCACCGCAGCGGAGAATGTGCTTCCCGATTCCCAGACGTTGTCGTTCTGAATACCGAAAGCGGAATCAGCTGTGGGTGTGGATATGCCTGTTAACTGTTCAATGAGGATCAAACCAGGATTCTGATCCTGATTGACAGCAATTACACCGTATGAGTATCTGGCCCCTTCCTTGATCCTTCCGTTCTCAAAGGCATTGGCCTTCACATCCGGATCCAGTTTCATGACCTTTTCGGAATGGGTGAGGGTCAATATCCTTGAATTGAGATGGAGGTTATCCTTCATCACACCGCTCCCCCATCTCGTTCTCAATCGGCCGAAACGATCGTCGCCTTCATCCCTGGAAATGAACTTTGACACCGTAGTTCCCTGTCTGCTCTTGTCATCAGACCTGGCAACTTGGATCCTGTATCCCCAATCTGGCCAGTCATCATTAGTCTCATAATATTCTATCATCTCATCCAGGTCATAAGCATAGGAGAATGTTAGATTCCACCATTGTGTGGTATTCCTTCCCAGCAGGTCTTCTTTGGAAATATTGTAAACAGAATCTTGTATCATTACCTTACCCTTCGACTCGAACTCTGTCAGGTAAGAATTGAATTCTGGAGAGCTCTCTTTGGCAAATTCTATTGCATCTTCCTGTGTCCATCCGTTGAACGAGGACCTGTCAAGGTCAGATCCATCTGCTGGTCCGTATTCCCAGGATTCATATTCTCCGGCCGGGTGTGCGATGCTGTAATCCTCATGTCCGGAGCTTTCCCCCCAGGGAATCGGATTTTCCCCGGTTTGCAGGCCGAGGTCTCCATCTTTGATCTCTCTTCTGGTCTCCAATATCAGGTAGAATTCACCATCGTCCCAGTATGCACTGGTATTGGTCCTTGTTGTTCCCTTGAGGGGGAAGGGGGAATCTTCAGAGATATAGAAATGCCTCTCGAAGAATAAGAAGTTCCAGATGTTGGATGTTACATTGATCTTGAAAGTATCATGGTCCTTAACCTTGTAAGCTCCATCCACCGTCCAGTTGTATATCCTGTCGTCCTCTTCATAGACCGGATCCCCTACATATGCGCCTTGGGAACTTAGTCTCAGGGTCCTGCCGTCTCCGTAAATTGACTCATCTATTGTCTCGATCGGTTCATAGCTTGGAACCGGGTAGGTCTTGAGGTCGGCATTGTATTCAACATTGGCAGGAACGTCGCCAAAGGCGGTTCCAAGGTTCTCGATGGCTATCATGCCGGAATTCACCGCTTTCAAAGCGTGCTTGTCAAAAAGGTTATTGAACTCAGCCCTTTCGACATCAAGGTTGCCGGGTATGGTCACCGGATCGGCGTCAGAACTCTCGATCTTCACCCTGAAGCTGGCTTTGGTCTCATATCCGAACCTGACAGCTTTCCTCTGTATACCGAATCCATCTTCTATGGTTGTGATCTCATCAACGTATTGAAGAAAACTGCCTTCTCCGGAGAAGGTATATCTCTCCCATTCACCGGAAGAATAATTCTCCGAATACATCTGTGCGAACAGTTCGTAATCGTAAAGGACCTGGTCGTTGATCTTTATATCAGGAACGATCAAGGATTCAATATCCGAGACGATCTCCGTACCTCCATCTTGTGGGTCCCCGTTGGAACCATTTCCAAGATCATTCTGAGGCTCTGTTATAAAATAACCCCCCATACTCAACATAAGGGCCGTGATGGAAAGGGTCAGTAGAATTGGTCTCATATTTTTCACCCGTACAAATACAAATGTGGCACTAGCATCTCCCTTTATGCCCTTCCTATTTAGGGATGGATATATTAAGGTTCTGGAAATAGAGATAAAGGATAACAAATAATAACATACGAATCAAAGATGCGGAGTGGATCATAAATGATTGAAAAAGAATTCGACCTGGTTATTATCGGAGGGGGCCCAGCTGGATTCACAGCAGGTATCTATGCGGGAAGGGCAGGACTGAAAACTGTGATCCTGGAGAAGCAGATGGCAGGCGGTCAGGTGATAATATCCCCCTTGATCGAGAACTGGCCCGGAGATAAGGAGATCTCCGGACCCGACCTTTCTATGAGGATGAGGGAGCATGCTGAAACCTACGTTGCAATAATGGAGTATTCTGAGGTCACGGCCATTAGAAAGGATGGTATGTTCTCTCTCGAAACACCTGAGGGCAATATCAAAGGAAAGGCAGTGGTCCTTGCCACTGGCGCAGAGCACAAGCAGCTTGGAGTAACCGGAGAGAAGGAACTGGGAGGAAAGGGAGTGAGCTATTGCGCCACCTGCGATGGGTTCTTTTTCAAGGGTAAGGATGTCGTGGTGGTAGGTGGAGGGTCAACGGCCCTCCTCTATGCTATCTATCTTCACAATATCGAATGCAGGGTCAAACTAGTTCATCGCAGGGGTGAGTTCAGAGGTGAGAAGGCACTCCAGAACCAGGTAAAGGACCTGGGGATCGAAATGATAATGGATACGGTTGTGGAAGGGTTCAAAGGTACCGAGATGCTCGAGACTGTGGTTCTCAAGAACGTAAGGTCCGGTGAAGTCAAGGAGATACCTGTTTCCGGTGCTTTTATTGCAATCGGGGAGGTTCCTCAAACCCATCTTGGAGTCTCTTTAGGAGTGGAAATTAATGAGGAAGGTTTCATAGAAGTTGACAGGAACATGCGGACCAACGTTCCAGGATTCTATTCAGCTGGAGATATCACCGGTGGACTCAAACAGATAGTGACTGCGACAAGTGAGGGTGCAATAGCGGCAACATCCGCATTCGAGGACCTTATGGAACCTATCTGGTTATAGGAAAATGCTCTCAATCATCTCCCTCATCATCGTCCTTGTCATCCGTTACTTTCTCACCCTCTACCATCAGGCCTCCGAATGCCATCCGTTCAATGGTCTGGGCTACCCATAATCTCTGGGTATGATAATCCACATCATCTCTCAGATGGAGTTCCGAATCTATTTGAACCCTAGCAAGATGGATCCTGGACTCCTTTAGGAGGGGATCCTCAATAATCCCTCCGATCAATTTGTACATTTCCTTTGGTCTCTCCAGACACTGGGCAATGTCTTCCATGAATTTTGGAACCTTTTTTGGGGTCTGTCCCCCATAGAGGACATCAAGGGTTCTTGATTTCTTTTCATCTATTCTCGATGATGGGACCATCCTGTAACCTCTCGGCTTTATACGGTGGTCGATATTTTACCCTTGTCCTGCGTTGCTCCAGCAAACTGTAAATCAATAGATGACATTTCGGCAGTATGCCCCATTTCATCATGGACCGTTACAAGGTGGATGTTGGAAAGATCGTTTGCGTGGTAAGTGATAACGGAGATGGTGTGTGTGATTTCTATCTCAAACCTCAGGGTTCTATCTCATCCGATGGATCGGATACCGTGATCCCCGATGGAGAAGATCGTCTGGCCTTCTCAATGATGCTTGGTATCGCCATCGGAGAGAGAACGATAGGAGATCCCCGAACCTTGATGAGGTCCATACTTGGAATGGGAGTGATGATAGACCATCATCTGACAAAGGATAACAGGACCGAAATGTTAAAGCACCTCAGGGATCCAGTAATATCAGGAAGGGACGGTTTTTGTACCATTTCTGAATTCTTACCAATGAAGAAGATCGGTGACCCTTATGGATTGGAGGCATATCTCCAGGTCAACGAGGAGGAGAAACTGGAGATGTCAACCCGGGATATGATAACAACGATAGAGGACGCATTGGGTTCGATCGGCAGGCATATCACCCTGTTCCCCGGAGATCTGGTCGGTATATGGCTAGATGGTATCGATCGCCCTTCATTCCCCGGTGACCTGATCGAAGGAGGGATATCCGGCCTATCCACTATCACTGCGAGGATCGTTGAAAAGGAGGCCGGTCCACCAAACCCTTGAAATCTCTCAAGGGTCAAGGGATCATGAGAAAATTGTGGATGAGAAAAGCGAAATCCATTTATATCAAATTACCAGATTTTCCAATGGAGGATCCATATATTCCTGAAAGAGGATGGAATTTGTATAGTTTAGTAGCATTTTTAAGGAAGATCCGATCATTACTCTATAATTCGTTGGGAATACTTTCTTTAATTATAAAGAGTAAAAATGTTATTTTTTCCACTGGAAAAGTATCATAAATATTAAATATTCCCTGTGTATATGGTGAATTTGCCCAGTAAAGGTCGCCTACCAACGGTCCACTTTGTCCGGATCGGTAGCGATCCCTGGCGCCACAAAGGGGATCTGAATGAACTTTCTCACGAAAGTCCGTTCAGTTTGGAAGTATAGTTCGGTTAGGGATTTGGGATTTCGGTCCTTTATCTTCTTCCTAAACTATCATTGGACCTGCCCCTTGTCCTGATCCGCACCTCCCAACAAGAAACCACCTTCGGGTCGTTGAAAGAAAGGTTATGCGGAAATGGTCCCTTCGGGGACCTTAAAAGGAGAAGGGACCTATCATACTTCGGTATGGCAGAAGGACAGGCAAGTCCAACCCTCCAAGACAGAACCCCTTTCCAAAGGAACCTTCCCCGGAAGGAACCCAAGGAGAGGAAAGATGTCATGGGAACCAGAAACCCCCTCTCCCTCTTTCGGGAGGAAGAGATGGGAAGAAAGGAACCCATTGGAGGTTTCCGATCCCAAGGGCCTTCGTCCTCGGATGAAGGAACAAAGGAGAAGAATGCCCGGGAAACAACCCAAATTTCCCAAAACCTTCTTCGGAAGGTCAAAGAAATAAAGGATGGATCCCACCCTATCGGAAAAGGCCGGCAACCATCTCCGGATGGAGGCCGATCTGGAACGAATAGGACTGGCACATTGGACGCGCTAGGACCTCATCCCTCGGGATAAAGGTCCGATACCCTTCGTAAAGGTTCCGGGTCCCCCTGGAGCCTTGAAAGAGGGTGATGGCCTCAAGGCTCAGTGGACTTCCTGGTCGTCGGTTCCCGACGATTTCCCGGGTTCCTCACGGAACCATGTCAGCGCCAAGGGACTGGGTTGGCAGGAGAAGGTAAAACTTCTCCTGCCATTACTTTTCCATGAAAACTATTATTCAATCAGTAATTCATGGGAAAGTCCGCTAAATGAAATATTTCATCGACGGTTTAATTTAGCTGGACCTTGAAATTACGCTGTATTTTGATATTGACGTGAGTAATTTACAAGTGGAATCATTGTTCCATGAAAACTATTATTCAATCAGTAATTCATGGGAAAGTCCGCTAAATCCAATCTCACCATGACCATGGATCCCATTATTGCCCTATTGCAGGTTCTGTATACTGTGGAGAGTCTTTTTATATGTCCACTTGGTTGACCGGCCAGGTGCCAAGATGTTCTCCAAGCGGATCCGCAACGTCCAGCCCTCAGGTACCGTGATGCTCTCGAACAAGGTCAAGCGATTGAAGGATCAGGGCCTCGATATTCTTTCTTTCACCCTCGGAGAACCTGATTTTACAACGCCTCCCAACATCATTGAAGCGGCAAAGAAAGCGCTGGACGATGGATTGACCCATTACACATCCTCCTTCGGGATATCGGAACTCAGGGAGGAGGTAGCAAGATCGGTCAAGGAAAAGAATGGTATTGATTGTGATTCGGATAATGTTATAATCCTTCCAACCAAGCTAGCCCTGTATATCGCCATCCAGACATTTGTCAATCCTGGAGAACAGGTGATCTACCCCAATCCGGGATGGGTATCATACGGCCCGATGATAACGCTTGCAAAAGGAACCCCTGTACCTGTCAGGATGCAGTATGACAATGGGTGGTACTGGGACCCAAACGATATCAAAAGCCACATCACAGAGAAGACAAAGGCCATAATAATGAACACCCCCTCCAATCCCACAGGCTCCCTCGTATCCAGAGATATACAGAAGGAGCTCCTGGAGATCGCAGAGGAAAAGGATATTCTGATAATCTCGGATGAGGTATACGAGAATCTTGTCTATGAAGATGAACACCACTCGATTGCATCCCTCCCAAACGCAATGGATAGGATCGTTACAGTCTCCGGATTCTCCAAGAGCTATGCAATGACAGGATGGAGAATAGGCTGGTTAGTAGCTACGAAAGAGACGGTAAAGATGGTCAACAAATTCCAACAGCATTCATTGACCTGCCTCCCTCAATTCATTCAGATGGGAGCCCTGGCCGCTCTCAAGAACGGTGGTCAATGTGTGGAGGAGATGCGGCAGGAATTCAAATGCAGAAGGGACCTGTTGATACCGTTGTTGAACGAAATAGACGGAATTTCGTGCGAGGTACCAAAAGGAGCCTTTTATGCATTCTTCAAGATGGACGTTGGATTCAAATCTATGGACCTTGCTGAAATGCTATTATACAAAGCCCATGTGGCCCTTACCCCTGGTTCAGCTTTCGGATCTGCTGGTGACGGCTTCCTCAGGATGTCCTATGCGGCATCCAGAGAAGACCTGATAGAAGGGGCAAAGAGGATCGGTGAGTTCACAAGGTCCCTCAGTAAAAAATAGATGTTCATTTCTCAATTTCTTCAGCTGTCAGGACTATCCTTCGATCTGACATGTTTTGACCATCATCCATGTTCCATTGGAGCCCTCTCAAATCGTTATTTGCATCATTGATACGGGGTCCTCTTCTTCTAATAAGTAGAATAATGATCGCAATGGCCACTATGATCCCTGTTATGGTGACGGTGATCATCCAGATATATGGCGGACCGTTTACCCTAACCACTGAAGACCTGCTGGCTAGGTTTCCCGCACCGTCCATGACCTCAACGGTTATCGTATGGATTCCAGGTTGGAGATCTGCTGTGAAAAGAGGATCCTCCGACCAGTCCCTTAAAACCTCACCATCAACAAGAAATCTGTAATAGAGGGCCGAACCATCCTTTGATGATGATGAATCCATGGTAATGGTCCCACTGTCCGTCAGGGACCAGGAAAGCCCTGGCTTCGGGTCAACACGGTCGATCATGATAATTGCAGTTCTCTCATCCTCCTCATTTCCTGCTTCGTCAATACTTTGATAAAAAAGCTCCAAGATCCCCTCTTCGATCGAGGGATAGAAAAGACCGGTGTATTCTATGCGATCTTTATCATCGTCAGACCATCTGAAGTATGTTCTTGCACGTTCTCCACCTTCAAGTGAGATCGAGGGCATGGAGGTGTACCAATCCCCTTCCCTGGCCCCTGCTATCGTGAGGATGGTTTCAGGAACGGTCGTATCCACTTTCAAATTGAGGACTATTGTGTCACTTTCAAGACCGGCCAGGTCCGTTGCCTTTGCCTCGATCTGATGCTCTCCTTCGGCTACTTCCATTGACCCTTTCCATTCATCCCATCCTTCTCCATCGATGTTTGCAAGGATAGTGGCACTGCTTTGGTCGGTCCATTGGAAGGAGAGTTCCGGAACGGTCACATACCATTCATTCGAACCATCTGGTAGAGGGGGGTTCAACCTGTAGGATATTGAAGGACGGCGTGTATCGATCCTCAATTGTACCTTCTTTGTAGCTTCCATATTTCCTGATCGGTCCGTGGACCGATACTCCAACCAGTATTCGCCATCATCAAGAAAGAGCTCTCCCTGGGCCTCAGAAAAAACATCTCTGGGGGGTGTCCGGTACTCGATCAGCGAACCCGGCTCCGAAGAGAAGAATACAGCTTTGGGAGTGGTCACATACCATCCGTCTGCACCATCGGGTTCTGGAGGGTCAAGATCAAGCTGTGTCGAGGGAGAGGATATATCGACTTTGAAATTTAGATCCGATGTATTTGAAGACCTTCCGGATAGGTCCTTGACCCATATCGAGATCGAATGCTCACCCTCAGGGACGTAGAATGGAGATGAATAGGTAGATGTCATTCCGTCCATATCATAATAGATCGTTTCCTCAGAACCTGGATCGATATTGTCCCCTGTAACTGAGATCATCGGTTCGGTGATGTACCATCCGTTCATACCGTCCGGCTCTGGTGGATTTATATTGTATAAGAAGGTCGGATCAATTGTGTCGATCTTTATGGATATATGCCGTTCGATCTCAAGGTTGCCGGCTTCATCTTCCGAGAAGAAATGGATCTGGTTATCACCATCTTCCAACTCCGGTAGAGTGAAATTCATTTCAGGGTCCATTTCTTCCTGGGGGCCCATTCCAATCCTGAAATGGACTGTACCTTTCTCGTTGGGAACAAGTCGGATAACAGGATTCGTTCTAAACCATCCATTCTCTCCATCGGGTTCTGGTGGATAGGTCGATAGTTCCGTGATCGGAGGTATCACATCAGAGATCCTTATGAACCCGCTGTAGGGGACCATATCATGTCTTGTGACTGTAAGATTGATATCACAGAACCAATCCAATACCAGATCGAATACAGCCCTTCCTTCAACATCCGTTGGAGTCCTCTGGAACACTCCCCTTTCAAAGTTCTGTAACGAAACATTGGCATTCTCTATGGGAGCACCTTGTTCATCAGTGACAATGACAACAATGTGGGGGTCCAGGTCATCCTCATGTTCGACGGAACAAACAAGTTCTCCACCGGGCTCTGTCCAAAGGTCGATAGCAGGTTCACCCAATAGGGTGAACTCAAGCCAGCAGAGGGAGACCTCCGGATTGTTCTCCTTTGCAAAACTGCTTCCCCATACCTCTGCATAATGTGTCTTCGCCTGGGTATGAATATCTCCGAGCATATGATTCCCAGAACCACCGATCTGTCGTGCAATATCCTCGATCAAACCATTGTCATAAGGCAGGTATCTATCTGCATTTATGATCCCAACGGAAACCCTGGAAGATCCCACATATCCAACTGCACCACCATTTGTATTCTCGGTGAATGCTTCTCCAAGACAGTTCTCCCAATTGTTGTAGGGGCAGCCAGAGGAATCATCGAACCATGTTGTGAGGCATGCAAGGGCTGAAATGAAAGGGAGTTCAACAGAATTGTCCAGGGACCTGGCATCGCGGTCCCTGTATACGATCCCTGAACCATAATCGTCACACCATTCCAGGGGACCGCCATGGTCAACGAACTGAACAAATGACGCTCCAGCACGCATGTTCTCATCCACGGCTGACCATGAAAGCGTATCCTGATCCTCATAGAGCTTGACAGTTTCTCCATAGGTCTCGGAGATATATTTATCGTTCAGATAATCAGAGAACTGACCTCCATCTCCCTCATTGTGGGTGTTCGCACCTATCAGAACGGTCCTGTCTGACCACGAAGAAATACCCGCTCCCATCTCATATTCGATTATCTGGTCCACCTTCTTTGACCAGATGTCAGGGTCGTCAATGGCCAATCGGGATAGGGCAACATCAGGAATGATATCCTCCATGTCGCCAACCTCTGCGAAGAGACCATCACCATCAAGATCCCATGTCCCATCAAGACACTGGAAGAATGAATCCGCAGGGATCCAACCATCATCCCAATCAGTGGGGTCAGAATCCATCACTCTCTTTACCGGGATCGTTGTCCAATCCCCGGCGAGCAGTACGTATCTCAATTTACCCCAGCCATTTTTCACATCTTTGATGTATTCTCTCAACAGGTCCGCCTCGTCTGCTGAACCACTGTAGTTGCCCAGTATCGAATCGATCTCCACAACGGATGTCGCAAGACCTTTCCTATTCCTCCAATCGGATAGTTTCCTCAGAGGTTCCACATTTGTTGTATCCGTGATTATCAGATATTCGGGTAACACATCGATCCCATCGAATACTGTCAGTGTCCCTGGCACCTGCGATGCATCTCCCAGGACCCTTGTTGATGTTGGTTCTGTCATAGAAGATGACATTTCCATCTCCAGGGTTCCTGAAGTGATAATGATCATACCCCCTTCTGGATCCAGGGAGAAAGGTGTGAACCAAAGCGAATAGACACGGAGCAATATTCCATCGGAATGTCTGTATCCGATCGGTTCAAGAAGGATACTGTCGTCTGGATAGTTCCGATCATCCTGCCATGGAACGAATGGTTCGGAACTATCCCAATGGCCTGTTGGATTTGGAATGTTCATCAATCCGGATGGAACTGGAGTTTTCTTACTACCCGTCTCGATCAAATGAATTGATAGGATGTCTGTTTTGGAGGCGACTGTCGTTGCAAACCATGGTATCAAGGGGGAGCCCGGGGTTGGATCAACTACTTCAGTGAACATTGTTCCATCGGAAAGACCGACCGAGATCCCACCCGGGGATCGGATCTCCAATATCCCTGGATCCAAACCTCCATCATCAGCTATGAGGAGGTTGGGATCATATGTAAATTGGATCAAAAGGTCTCCATTGTCCCTGGACCGGTCCATTGAACCTTCAGGTCCTGGAGGTGGAACTGCCGTCAATACAATAAGAAGAACAATGGTCAGTAAGAACGATGACAGCCTTTGTGGCATCGATCGAACCTATTATTGCCAGGTTATTAAAGATTAGCGGTAATGGACGGTATTGGTAGCAGTCATATGTCGTATGGATCTCCACCAAAGGATTCAGCCGGACATGGTCCCAAACATGCACCGCAGTGGTTGCATGTTGATCCATCGATCTTAATTCGTCCGTACCCATCCGATGCAATAGAACCTGTCTGGCACCTTCCTGCACAGATCATACATCCGATACATCCTTCCGAACGCTTGAGGACTGAGAAGAGGCCATCTCTCAATCTCTCAATGCTTTTCTTGTCCGGTCCCCTGATGACCAAGGTCCCATCCGGATAAGCTTCGATACCTGCCCTCTTCATCTTCCATTCGGTTGGTCTGACTTCAAATCCCCCCGTTCCCTCGATATCATTGACCACCCCGAGGATGTTGGACATCATTCTAAATCTGCTGTGATCGATATTCTCTGAGAGTATGCCCTCTTGAGATATTCCATCCACACATGATCCGAATCCTTCAACCATTTCCAGAAGGGCTTCGGAACCCTTATCCACCCTCGAACCACTTTTTATCAGAATATCGGTCATACCCAGTACATCGGCCAGATGCCTCATGTGAGGTGGTGGTCTCTTGAATCTGTGGAACCCATATTCGATCCATTCCCCGGGTTTTCCATCGTTCAACCTCTTGAATTCCAGATATTCTGCAAACCTTGAGGTATCAACCTCTGTTGAGTCGACAAGAGAGGATTCTGACAAATCGCAGGACGGACATAACCAGCATCCTATCCTCTGGAATCCTTTTGCATAAAGGGGATTGTAATCCGCTCCTTTTTCAAAGATGTATAGCCAGATATCAAGGGCTGTCCAGTCCTGAACAGGGGATGCCCCCTTCTGGAGAGGTACCCATGGATTGGACCATACAGCTCCTTTTCTTTCCCTTGAGTCAGATTCAAACCTTCTCTGTCCTATGAATGCGAGGACCCCCTGTGGGAAATTTTCTCTTATCAGGGTGGTGGTTGGACCAAGTTTGCATGTCTTGCAGCACCACCTGAAATCCCTTCCGGGAGGTCCGAACCTTGGGAGGTTTTCATAAAAGCCCGAAACTGGGTGTCCTTCATGGAGTTCCAGCCCAAGGGTACCGATCAATCGGTGTACATGCTCCACGGTCTCAGGAAATTCGATCCCTGTATCTATGAACATGATTTGTGGTCTGATCCCTGCATCCAGAACGAGGAGAAGCGTAGCAAGGGAATCCTTTCCTCCGGAATATGAGACGGCGACAGGCAATTGGGATCGTGATGAGACCTTCTTGATGAAATTGACAGCAGTATTTACACGGGACCTTATCAGTGATGAATTAATTTCCACTGTTCTTTCCCAGATCTCCTTCCAATCACGTTCTGATCCGTTTATATCCAGATCGCTGGAGATGATCAATTCTTCCGACCATCGTATCTTGACTCCCATACCCTTTGTTCCAACCATATCAGATGAGGATTTCCTTGAATTTCCTGATCCGATGATCCTCTTCTCTGTGTCCAATACAAGGACCTCATCACCGCTTTCGATATCATTCGAACATTCAATGATCCCTGGAGAAAGGAGATTCTTCCCCTCCAGGATGAATGGGACCGCAGATGGATCACATATCACATAACCCTTGGATGGAGGGAATCCATTGTTCAGAAGTCTTTGACCGGCTTCTTTTCTGATGATAAGGGAGGACAATCTCTTAAAAGGTGAGAACTGGATCGACCCGATCACGGCTCCTTTGGAGATGACCTCCTCCAATCTGTCCGGAGCCGGACAGGGATTCAAGAGTACAGGTCCCGATCCTATTGAAAGGGCTTTTCCAGCTCCAGGTCCCCATTGTCTTTCTGCCAGCGAAAATATCTCTTCGATGTCGTGTGGAAATGCTGGTCTGACGTCTCCCGGAGGAGTATACTTCACTGCTTGGGTCCTCTTACCACAGCCGGGACATGGATCCCTGCTCATGATTGGAACGTCGCAGTCCATACACCAGTGAAGGTCCATTCTTCCATGTCTGACGATCGGCATTTCGTTCTTTCCCAAGCTGGATTCGTTTATAGCCTTTATGGTTGTGGTCCATTTCGGTAGTCGCTCCTTTCCTGAGAACAATACTCCATTATCGGATTCCCAAGTTCTAACCTTTACAAGGTATCGAACATTGATAGACCGGAAGCGTCTTCTTTCTCCATATCTGAATGGTAGGTCGACCTTTCTGACAATTCCTCACATGTTGGAGATTCTTCATCCCTTTTCACATGGTAAAGAGGACTGAGGATCTCCAATCCCTCCTCATGGAAGATAATTAGCATGGATTCCATTATCGATGACCTAATGAAGAGCATGTTCTGGGCGTCGTTAACATAAGACCTCATTCGGTATTCCACAGCATGATTGTGAAAAGCTTTTACCAGGACCTTTGGAATGGGATCCTTGAGGACCCCCGGAGATGTCAGGGCTGCTCTCTTCATCAAGGACCTCACGGTTTTGGGATGGATATCGTAACCCAATGTCACATCGACCACAACCGCATACCCATCCTTTGCGGATTTTGTGAAATTGGTTATCTGGGTGGATAGAATGTTGTTATTTGGGATCTCCAGGATCCTACCTTCAAGGTCCTTGATCCTTGTGAACATTATACCAAGGTTCTCCACATATCCGATGGTGCCTCCTGTTACCTCCACCCTGTCACCGACAGTGAATGGCCTTATGGAAACCAGGACAAGCCCTGAAAGCATATTCCCTATGGATCCGGTAGCAGCAAAGGAAACAACAAGACCCACGATCATTGAAATGACTAGGATAAACGTCTGCCCGATGTCACCCAATCCACCAATGGACAGGATGGTGAACATGAAGATCAATCCGATGATGAAATAGACCAACCCCATGGTTCCTTTCCGTGACATCTCCATTACCTGTGGGCCCAACTTGGTCGATCTGTTGGAGAACTCGTTGAAGAAAATATCAATGAACTTCTTCGAAAGGATCCCCACAACGACAAGTGCCAGAAGGAAGAAGATCTTCCCAGCATTATCAGACAGGAAGTCAGCCACTCTTTCGAATATCGATTGGCTGAGTCCGAATGCGGAAAGGATAAGCAGGACCACCATTGTAACTGCTATCAAGATGATCAGGTACCTTGAGATTATCTCCAGCATGGAGATAAGCTGGTGAGGGATGATGGTCCCCCCCTTCTCACTTTTCCTTTTCTTTATATATTCCCATAATGTCTGATCAGCATTCAGCAGGACCCTTAGTATGAAAAGGACGAAGAGAACCCCAGCGATGGAAGCGCCTAACTTTGGCATCCAGGACCAGATATGGTCATTCACTTGAGATGAGAACATGGCAACCTGTCTTCCTATTACCAGGACGGCCCCCAGTATGGATATCCTTCCGATGAATTTGCGAAGGGACAGGAACCATTGACTTTCAAGCCATTTGTATTCCTTTCTTTTCAGGAAATTTAAACTCCAGATGAATATGGAATAAGCAAGCAGTATCAGTATCAGGACCCCTAACAGGATCAATATGTTCTGCCAATTTTCAAGGAAGAATTCAGTGATATCCTCCTGGGTGATAAGAGGCCTCTCACTGGAAAGGTCGACTTGCATTTCCCTTTCGACCTGTTCGGCCCATCCAAGGGTGATACTATTGTTGATCCTTTCTTTCCCATCGTAGGTCACCACCAACCTGTATTTCCCTGAAGGGACGGAAAGGTAGAAGTCACCATTCCTATCAGTTCTTGTGGTGTTGGTCCAGTAGGGATATGTTTGGGTCAGGCAAACCTTTGCCTTTTCAAGGCCATCTCCCACGTCATCCACAACTTTCCCTTTAAGTACGGATTTTTGCGGTTCCTTGGGATCGATCTCGAAATCATATTGATTTGCTCTCTCCTCTGATACGAAAATATCGAGCTGTCCGACCAGGATCCCTTGCGGAGTGTGCACATGGATCGTGAAATTCCCGGGTGGGAGGATGAATCTGTAGCTCCCGTTCTTATCGGTCCTTTGTTCCTTGGCGATGAAGAATTCCCTGTCAACCATTACTGAGTAGTTCATCAATCCCTCAAGTGTCCTGTTGTTCCTGATGGTTCCCTTGACAACGAAGGTGATCTCGATCGGTTCCGAACCTGAAACGTCATGGACAAAGGGTGAAATTGAGGTGAAAACCAGAAGAAAAAGAGTTGCTATTATGTAACAAGATCTTTGCCAGCTTCCTTTCAAGTCTGT
This sequence comes from Thermoplasmatota archaeon, assembly GCA_965234725.1. GTDB lineage: Archaea > Thermoplasmatota > Penumbrarchaeia > Penumbrarchaeales > Penumbrarchaeaceae > Penumbrarchaeum > Penumbrarchaeum helgolandense. The sequence goes on from CBDDUX010000027.1 coordinate 71,228, forward strand.
CCCCCATTACCTGATTTGGAAGGCAACTATATAATAAAACCCTTGGGGAATGGTTCATTCTTCCCTTTTAATGGTGAATATGAAAACCGAAAGGACAATGATCCCGATGAAAAGAAGGATGGAGATACCAAGCATGATGTAAAGGACCGTATCGTCTCCGTTATCCGATCCCTCTCCATTTTTCGGTGTATCATCCGTATCATCTGGAAGGTCCGTGCCATCATCGATTATCCCTTCGGATTCAAGGAACTCGAATATGGCCCCTATCAATTCGAACTTGATATCCTTCTCATCTTCTGTGAATATACCTTCCCTATCTACTCCTCTTGCAATTACGAGGACCTTTGTGTCAGCTAGAAGCTTGAACAATTCCACTGGATCCATTAGATCAGAGATATTTGTCAGACCTGTCAGGTTAAGAATATCATCCACACCCTCAAGTTTCTCAAGGTCCTCCAAACTGCTAATATTCTGAAGTCCATCCAATGGGGTGGATCCTGACAGGTTCAAACCGAACAGACCAGCAAAGAGAGCTAGGACCGAGCCGGGGTTCTCATTCATTGGGATATTCAATCCGACCTTCATTTTCCAGGATGTCCATTTATCCTTTCCTTCCCCAGTTGGGACCAGAGAGATCCCATTTCCGAATAGCATCATGTCAACTGGTTCGATCCAAAATCCAAGGAACTCTCTTGCCGTGGAGTTGGAATATCCGAGCGTTACGTTGACATGGTCCGTCCATAAAGGAGCGGTTCCTTCCACCTGGAACAGGAAGAAGAACATACCTGTCCTGTTCTCGATCTTCACTTCCACATCTTCTATACGGACCCCCTCGTATCCCTGCCCTTTCACTGGAGGAGTCACTGAGAGGAAATTGAGGGCCAGGACCAGCGATACAAAAACCACAAACACTCTCATCGGATTATTGAATTTCATCGAACTCCCTCTTTCTGATCTCCTGTACCAGGACCTCGGACATGGGTTCCAGATTCACGATATCTTCCATATTGTACTTCAAGAGGAGTTTAAGGGCATTCCGGTTAGAATCCCTCTCGTATGTCCTCCAGAGCCTTACCGCATCTTCTCCGGACATCCCCATAACATCATCCGGTCTTTTAATTCCCATTTGGATCTCGATATTCTTAAGTCCACCACTTAATCCACACCTTCTTGCAAGGAATCTAAGGTCCAGATGTGGTATGCTCGGAACCGAACCTGGAAACTGATGCTCTATCATGGGAATATCAAATGATGCACCGTTGAAGGTAACTATCATTGTTGCCCCTGAAAGGATATCCTTGATCCTATCCCTTGAGAGGTCCTTTCCCCTCACAGCTGTTCTGTATTCCTTGCCGTCATAGACCCCAACTACGGTTATCGGACAGTATCTTCTGGTTCCGGTGGTCTCTATATCAAGATAGACTGCTCCCTCCCTGAAGGTGTTCCAGAGCCTCCAGGAATCACTTCCCTGGAAGAGTTTGGAGAAATGGAATAGATCCCTTTCATTCAATCTTGAAATGGTATTCCTGATGATGTTGTCCATTTCCTTTTTTCTGTCCTCGGAAATTGGACCCGCATTCTTCACCCCCAGAAAAGTGTCCCAATCCGGAATGCCGCTTTTCCAGATCCTTCTCTCCGTTGCGGAACCCACACCTGGAAGGAAGATGAAACTTCTTTTTAGGTCCGGGACTGACCCATCATTCACAATTACACCTCGGGAGTGTATCTTCTGGAAAGGTCATTTTCGATCCCCATAATATCCATGACCCGACCAGCGATCGCCTTTTGCAGATCGGCACCAGTTGGGTCCTTAATACCATAGAAAGGAGGGGATGCAGGCAGGATGACAACTCCCCAGGAGGATAATTCGTAGGCTGCTTTCAAGATGGGAGTTGACAGTGGTGTCTCCCTAAGTACAATGATGAGGTTCCTTCTTTCCTTCAAGGCTACAGAGGCACACCTTGTCGTAAGATTATCAGCTATCCCCGAATGGACCTTTGCCATTGTTGAAGAGGTGCAGGGACATATCACCATCCATTTGAAATCATTTGATCCTGAAGCAAGTTCATGGTCAATTTGTGAGCTATGAACGGTAAGGTCAGATAGGTCATCCAGATCTTCTATGCCCAATCCTTTTTCCATATTCAATATCCTGATGGATCCATCATTGAATATCAGATCGACTTGGAGCTGACCTGCGGATCTAAGTTTATGTAGACCTCTCAACAGTTCCAGACCGTATCCGGCGCCTGAGGCTCCAGTAAGGGCGACCACTATCCTTTCTTTCATGGACATGTATCAGACTGGAGGTATCTATGGTTTATTATCATGTGTAAAATTCAAAGTAACCAGCCGATCATCCCTCAACATGGTCATAGACAAAACCCTTGTAAGATCGGCTATGGATAGGGGGGGTTTGTGCGTTCGAAGTTCGATACATTTGATCGGACTTCGATCTAAAATGAAATGAAGGACCTGTTGAATGCAGGTCCTTTTTCAACTCCATTACTCCTCATCTTTCTTTTCCCCGATCTTTGGAAGAGCGACCGGATTAGGGGCGCTTTTCATCTGGGGAGGTAACTGTCCCGGAGGCATACCATATTGCTGACCTTCCTGTCCAGGGGGTGGAAGCCTTGGTCCGCCCTGGCCGGTTTGACCTTGCAGACGCTTTGTCTGCTCTTCGAAATTGGTCGCTCCGACCATGACATTTCCTCCAGCATCCTTTACATCATCCTCATTGAACTGGTCGGCTGCTTCAAGCAAGGAATCCATTGATGCGTTCAGATCATCCTCATCCACATCTTCCACAAGTGTATCGGGATCTTCCACGAAGTCATTGGAAAGTGATTGTCCAAAGGTCATCGCAGGAGCGGATGATTCGAACAATGGTCCGGTTCCAGATTCCCAATTAGGTCCTTCCTTCTTCTTCTCCTCTTCTTCCTCAAGATTTCCCTTTTTCACGCCCTTTGCAAGAGCACCGGATCCCTCTTCATGGTAAACCTGTCCTCCAAGATCGAGCTTAAGGTCGCTTAGGGTCGATTGGTCAGGACCTTCGAAATCTTCACTATTTGCACCACCGTAAAGACCACTGATCTCTTTCTGTCTACGGTCCATCTCCTTGACCCTCCTATCGATGTCCTCTTCGTCCTTCTTCTCTTGTCTCTTGGATATCGAAATGATAACGAAGATACCTGCAGCAACAAGGATGATAATGATTATCACCGCAATGAGTGTGATCAATAGCCACGGTGGAAGACCCAGGGGGTCTTCTTCATCCTTTTCTTCAGGTTTTTCATCGACCGGTTTGATCTGTCCTGGGTAGACCTCTGAATCCTTTGGATTGACCTCGTTGGCGTTGATGGAATAGACACCTGACATCTCACTGTCATATCTTGGTATCTGGAATCCT
>CBDDUX010000028.1:0-40885 GCA_965234725.1 Thermoplasmatota archaeon
TATTTAAAACTTGCTCTCTTAACCCTTTCAATCTTCCTAAAGGGGTACAAAAAAACCAATGCATCCCCACAACAGCGTGAGAAAATCTTACACCCAAAAATATATGTCCCCCGACAAACCCTACTCACGCTGTTTCTCTTTTAAAAAGACATCATAACTATAAAGGCCCCAAGATAAAAAGAAAATATTATCGGCAATTTACAGGTCAATGGATCAACATTGACATATGCCATTGTGAGTTCCTTGAATATGAATGATATTGAGATCATATCAGCAATTTCAAGGTCAAAACAGATCATCAATTTAATTCATTGCTTTGCGTGTGTATGAATGAGGATTACAACCCACTTTCATGATTTTTCATAGAAAAAACATCAGTATATGGGCGATCAAATGTATCAGAAATAAATTATATGAAAGTGAAAAAGATCATTTTGCGACATGGACAATGGGTTCGTTCTTCTTGATATTAACCACATCATCTATCTGATTAATGGAGATAAGAATGAGTCTGCTTGTATCTGTTGTATATTTATGAGAACTTCCTTTAGGGATCAATATCATCTCCCCCTCCTTAATAGTCTTTGATTCCTTGTTTATTGTTACCTCTCCAGTTCCTTTCACAATATAATAGATCCTATCCTTTTGAGGATGGTTCAGATCAGTTGTCTGTGAATTTGAATCTATAAGAAGGATCGTTGCCATTGTCTGATCCGTGATTATCGGGACCTCACGAAAAACAGATCCTTGCTTAAAATCTTTGTATTTCAGGACATCGATAATTTCCATTTGCTTTCACCATTCCTTTTAACATTGATTCAACTTGATATATAAATCATGATTTCAAAGTTTGATGAAGGAGTAGTAAACATTTGACAAATATTGCGCACAATTCTAGGAACTCATATTCCTTTTCCTTTATCTGGATTTTCTTAAATTATATAAAATATTGAAGGTCAATACATATTTATATTAAATTCAATTTTTCTATTTCCATGTGGGTCCTGACTCTCCTTCTGGTCTATACAAGCGGAGCACTTGGAGGTTGGTTCATAGAACTCCTATACAGGTCCTACAAGATGAAACACCTTGTTAACCCTGGGTTCCTAAACGGTCCTTATCTGCCGATGTACGGGTTCGGAACCGTTTTCCTCTATCTGATCTCAACGATCGAGGTTGATCTTCTTCTTAAAATTGGTCTGTTCGCTTTGGGGACAACTGTCCTGGAATTGATCACCGGGATCATTTTTACAGAATTCTTCAATATCAGATTGTGGGACTATTCCAAGGAGCCACTTAATTTCAAGGGCCAGATCTGTTTGAGATTCTCGATTTACTGGACCCTACTATCCATTCTGTTCTATTTCATAGCCTATCCGTTCATAGAGGACCTTGCCAGATTATATCAGGATCATATATGGACATCTCTATTCGTTGGTCTTTTCTACGGCGTATTTCTCACTGATGTTTACAACCAGTTCTCACTAGCTTTCAGAATAAGAAAAGCTGTAAGGACCTTCAACAAGGAATATCTGATCAGGTTCAGGATGGATATGAAGACGCTGAGAAGAGAGATGAGATCACATCTCAAGGAGAACAAACTTGCAAATTCCATCGAGAGATATTTCATCCCCTTCAATAGGATCTCACATGGGGACCTTATTGATCGGTTCAATGATCAGGTTAGGTCATATATGGATAATTTGAACAATGATATCAAGAAGAAAGGATCGGAATTCAAGGAAAAGATGAGAGAGGACCTAATGAAAATTGAAGACAAGGTCCGATGATCAAATAGTTATAATTTCATTCAGATGGATCTGAGGGAAAACCTTGCTCGTTTTTTAATTAATTCAACAAGGCTCAACCCAGTTTATCTACAATGTTCTATTGTATAAAATTAATGCCAAGTGATCAAAGTAAGATTCATATCTATATTATTATAAAAGCAATAAAATATATCTATCAGGAATATTTTTTACCAAAACATTATTATTAAAGAATATATTTTTATAAAAATATGATGGTAATAGGGAAAAGAATATTCTGTCGAGAAATGGAGGTTATTATTGCGGTAATTATAACCCTTGGTATGATATCAACGCTCCTTCCTATCGGATATGCCAAAGAAATTAGAGAAAGCAATTCTAGAGGTGTAGACGGTTGGACAGATATTGCAGAAGAAAAAGGGTCTTTCTTTCTTGACACCTCTCATGATATGATCATTTCTTACGATGAAGGAGAGGATACGGTCATATTCGGAGAGTCCTACGATCCCTATTATGATCTTGAGGGACCAATAAGAAAGGCCGTTGATAGAGCGCCACAATGGTTGAACGATACTCTTGTATGGTCATTCCTGAATATCTACAGCCAATACAGGATGAAGTTTGCTGAGATACTTCTCAACGAATCTATAGACAGCAGGTACATGGATGAGATCGCTTTCACTCTCGCATACATGCCATCCACATTCCTGAACTATTACAGGATAGAGGGAAAGTTCCTTTGGGAGAATGCAGATATCATGTACACCGTATCTGACGATGTTAGATATGCCGAGATCTCCGATTACAACCTCTCGGATGGTCAACATTCAACTATAACTTACAAAGTTCCATCCGGGAATGTGACCATGCCTGAGAAGATCTACTACTATTACGTGGTCATGCCAAAGATCGGTTCCGATAACTTGGAATACATGGACCCGGAAACCGGTGAGTTCGCCTTCTCATATGACGGAGGAGAATTTTGGAGGACCTGGCTCTATAATAACAACCACACAGGTTTCCCTCTTTTAAAGGATTATCTGGCCAGCGAGGATTATCTCTGGAATGGTACCATGAACCAGATAGAGAAAAATGGTGCCGTTGGTGCCCTTACTAAATGGGAAATGGAATCAATGATGTTCGGTATGCCTGTGGTCAGGCAAATCAATCCCATCTTCATATATAGGAACCACATGGGTATGTGCGGGGAGAATGCGTACATCCTTGCTAGTGTCGCAAAAATAGCCCTGATTCCAACGGTGATCACTGTGACATGGGAAGGAAATCATGAATGGAATGATTTCTGGGAGCGGGGTTGGCATCAATGGGAAGGATATTCAGGTCAGATAGATAATCCAAGTTGTGAAGGTGCACCCGGAACAATAACTGCATTCACATCAGTCAATCCAGATTTCTCACATTTCAGTTTAACCGGTTGTTATACAACCACATCAAACCTGACTGTAAAGGTTTCCGATCAGGATGGTATTCCTGTAGATGGGGTTCTAGTAAAATTGCATTCATATCCAGCGATCAATGTTGATGGATCATTGGGTCTCATCTCTAACTTGACTGACGTCAATGGAGAGACGACCTTTGAGATAGGTACAGGTTTCAGCTACTTCGTAAATTACAGGGCACCGATTGGAGGGCCACCCGATCAAAACGCTCAAGCGGTCTTTGCCTGCACGACGACAGTACCAGGTGCCGATTATATTTTCAATCTTACCCTCCCCGGAAAGATGCCTCTGAAAGTGAATTACTCAGATACCAAAGAGATGACATACGGTCTGAGATTCAATATCTCGGCTGAAGAAATCGACCATCTAACCAACTTCTATGAGGATGATATGGATTTCAATGTGAGAATATGGAAGGGATATGAGGATATTACCAGATTGTCGGTACATTTCCTGGATGATAATAACCTTCAACTCTATAGACAGGGAAAGAAGTTTTTCACAAGTGGTGTAGTGAATTTGACTGAAGACAAGGAAGGATCAATAATTCTTGAGGATAAAAAATGGAACATCCTGATAGCGGGAAAGAGCGCACCTTTGACTCGGACTTATGCGTCCTTGAACATTAATGTGAGCAGATCGCTAGTTACACCCGAGTCACTGATCATATCTCCAATAAATGGTTCCCTTTTCAAAGTGGAAGAGTGGGTTACATTTGAAGGGGATATCGATTTCCTAATGGGGAGTAACCAAGGTTATTCATTTAGATGGTTCGATAGATTATCGTCCTCTATCCTGTCAGAAAAGAGGTCCTTCAGTATGCAATTCGATGTGGGTACCCATGTAATCGATTTCGAGATCTGGAAGGATGGAATTATGATATCAACCTCAGTGGTTGAGTTCAAGGTATATCAGCCTAATAGACCACCTATAGCTGTAATAGCAAGTCCTTCAAACAACGACGTTTTCACATATGGTACCAAAGTGGAGTTTTCCGCCGAAGGTAGTTACGATCCGGATGAAGATGGTATCTCATACCGATGGAGTGAATTAGGGATCAATATAACCATTTCGAATCAGAAGGAGTTCTCTTCAAAGTTCGATGTAGGAGTTCACTTTATCGAGTTATTGGTCACAGATGATGAGGGGGATTCAACAAAAGAACAGGTGAAATTCAGGATATTGGAACCCACCTTTCCGCCAGTACCAACTATCAGATCTCCAATTTCCAATTGGAAAACCTATGAGGATGAATGGATAGAACTTAATGCCAGCGGAACCTACGATCTGGATGGGGACGTTCTGAAATACACGTGGATAAGTTCCATAGATGATGTGATCTCAAAATCTAAGATTGATAGCGTACATCTGTCAGTCGGAAACCATATTATCGAACTGCAGGTGAGCGACGGAATGTACACTGAATCCAAGTTCGTCAATGTTACTGTCATGGAGAGGGAGGTTGAGATCCAAGATTCTGAACCCGTATCTTTGATAATTTCTCCTTATGTAATGGTTGAATATTTTGTATCGGACCTGATCGAGTTCAATGCAAGTGCCAGTTATGATCCCGATGGAAATACAAATCTGACCTTTGAGTGGAGATTGAATGGCGAACCTATATCTAGCGAAAAAGTGTTTTTTAAGTATCTTACGGAAGGAAGTCATCAGATCCAGCTCTCCGTTTTCTCCGGAGATCTGGTTTCAAATTCCTCTCAGATAATTACTGTAATTGACAGGATCCCAATCATGAAAATCCGTGTAAATGAAACAATATGGATTGATAGTGAGATCATTAAAATAACATCATTCGAGAACATCACATTCGATGCTTCAGGATGTAGGGACCCTGATGGGAGTGAACTCTCCTACGATTGGTCAATAAATGGCACAAGTATCTCAAATAACATAGAATTCGTCCATTCGTTCGAACCGGGAATGTTTCTGGTCCATCTGACCATCCGTGATGGTGGAGGGAAGGTCAATTCATTTTCTTTGTACATCAACTCCTCTAAGATAATCGAATCTAAAATGGATGAACCGGTGGTTAATGATGAAGGATCCAATGGAAAAGGGACCCTACATCAATTGTTTGTGATAATACCTATCGTCATTCTACTAATTATCATGGGTTTGTTAATCTTCCTGGTTATTTGGTACCGAAAAAACAGAGAAGAAAACATCACCAACTGATAATTCTCAATTTAATTTCAAGATATTTATAAGATAGTGGCCCGGTCGGGACCTTTGAACTGTATTGATATCTACGAACATTAAAGTTCAAAGGGCCAAACAAAAAACGGTTCCGATTATATTATTATCATTTTTTGTTGTGTACAAGCAATTTGTAGCAATGGTTTTCGTAGAAATTTGGAATTGACGATAGAAAACCATTGCGGAATAGGTCCACTCTCCGATTCTAATTATAAAACAATTAAAGGAGAGTGGACCGATCGGGATCCACCTCCATAATGGTTTAGAAATCATATTATTATGTTTGAATTACTGCCACTTGGTGTTCTTGTTGCTCAATTTACTGTATCATTTTTAGGGTACAGTCCAAAATTCTTAGAGAATCCATCTGACCATCCGGAAATATGTACCGTACTTACAATAAAACTTTAATAAAGTATACAGATTTAAAATCGCCAGATAAAGGAAATAATGGCGATCCCAATGACCTTCAAACTACCGTCTTCAGCATTATCACTAATCATAACAATTCTCATCGGATCGCTGATCCTCACACCATCGATTCAGATCAGTGGTTTGGGGGAGATCAGCGAGAAAGAAGGATATCAATTTGCTTCATTCAGTTCAAATCTACCGGTGACCTACGATCTGCGAAATGTCAGCGGGGAGAATTACGTCACATCGGTCAAGAATCAAAGCGGAGGGACATGCTGGACACACGGGGCGATGGCCTCGATGGAGGGGAACCTGTTGATGACCGGGGAGTGGACCTCAGTCAATGAGACAGGTGAACCGAACCTGGCCGAGTACCACCTGGATTGGTGGAACGGATTCAACAAGCACAACAATGATGATATCACCCCATCCACCGGTGAGGGGTTGGATGTACATTACGGTGGGGATTATCTGGTCACATCCGCTTCCATGTCCCGTGGGGAAGGAGCCGTTAGGGATATCGACGGCCAGTCATTTTCCATACCACCGAATCGAACCGACCCGTCCTATCACAAATATTACGCCAGGGACATCGAATGGTATGTATTGAACGAAAATCTGAGCAATATCGATTTGATCAAATCGAAGATCATTGAAAACGGCGTCATGGGAACCTGCATGACGTATTCCTCCGCCTTCATGGACTATTCGAGATATACCCATTATCAGCCTCCAGCTGTGGCAATGGAACCGAACCATGCCGTCTCTATCGTAGGATGGAACGACTCCAAGGTCACGCAGGCCCCGCTTCTCGGAGCATGGTTGGTAAAGAACAGCTGGGGTCCCTCCTGGGGTTTGAACGGATACTTCTGGATATCATATTACGACAAGTACACCGCAAAACATCCGGAGATGGGAGCGATCTCTTTCATCGATGTGGAGTATCTATCCTACAATCATACTTATTATCATGACTACCACGGTTGGAGGGATACCCTTCAGAATACTAGCGAGGCGTTCAATTCATTTATTCCCGGTGAGGAAGAACAGCTTCAGGCGGTGAACTTCTACACCGCATCCGATAATGTCGATTTCGAGGTTGTCATCTACGATACTTTCCGGGACGGGAAGCTGTCCGAACCGCTATCGAAGGTAAATGGAAGTATCAACCATACCGGCCTGCACACCGTGGACCTTATCGAACCGGTAAACCTGGAATCAGGAGATGATTTCCATATTTACCTAAGTTTGTCGGAAGGAGGACATCCATACGATCGAACATCGGAGATACCGGTCCTCCTCGATGGACCCTTTCAGGGAACGATCGTCAGATCGACATCCTCTCCGAATCAAAGTTGGTATCGGAACGGATCGAAATGGGACGACCTCTTCTACCTTAACAGCACCGCCAATTTCTGTATAAAGGGACTAGTCGGTCATCTGAGCATCATGAATCCGGTAAACAGATCCCACGTTAACGGTGAGATCGCGATCGAGGGAGATGCCTCATGGGCCATAGACAGGATCGAGATCCGACTGGACGGAGAGATTCTTGACATAATCCGGGATGTACCAGAGGATTGGTCGATTCCCCTCAACACGACCCTTATCCCCGAAGGGGATCACAGAGTTGATGTGTCGGGATATAACGGGACCGTGATCAGGCACAGATCGGTAGAATTCACTGTGGATCGGACACCTCCGGTGTCGACGATCCTGGTAATGGGTCCCGAGGGAGAGAGAGGTTGGTTAACGGGGGAGGCGGAGGTCAATCTCACTGCAGTGGACGATCTTGCGGTTGATCATGTCGAATATCGGATCAACGGTGGGGATTGGCAGGCCTATTCTGGAAATATCTCCCTAGACATCGACGGCGTATACATCCTGAAATACAGATCATCGGATATTCTGGGAAATATCGAAGAGGGGAATGAGGCAATCATAAAGATCGATGCAGGGTATCCTTCAACGGAATACACAATATACGGTGAGATGGGTGAGAGAGATTGGTACACTTCACCGATTTCTCTGAATCTGACCGCGGAGGACGAAACAAGCGGTGTCGATATGACCTATTACAACCTTAACGGCGGTGATTGGTCAGTTTACACAAAGAAGATAATGATAGATGACGGCGGCAGCTATTCATTTGGATTCTATTCGATCGATACGGCAGGCAATACTGGGGAGATCATGGTCATCAACTTCAGCATGGATAATGATATTCCCTTGGTGGAAACCACCATCTCCGGTGAGAAAGGGGAAAACGGCTGGTTCCTGTCGAATGTCAGTGTTACCATGTCAGGATTCGACGGAACGAGTGGCGTGTCCAATATCTCCTATGGAGTGAACGGTGGCACATGGAAATACTACTCAGAGATGTTCGGGATCGATACCGAAGGCGAGAACCGGATCGATTACAACGTAGAGGACCAAGCGGGAAATATTGCTGAGTTAACATCCGAAACGGTATTGATCGATACCGGCGCACCGAGTTCGAACTTGAAAATACAAGGTGATCTCGGGAATAACGACTGGTTCATTACCGGAACCGTCGTCGATATTCGGGGTGAGGATGAGATCAGCGGTTTCTACAAGATCGAGATCCGCCTCGACGGGGGAGAATGGAAGGATTTTAAACCCAATATGGTCATCGATGAGAACGGGCATCACTTCATCGAATACCGGTCAATTGACATAGCTGGCAACACGGAGGAGAGCCGAAATGTTTCTTTCAGGATTGACATTGTTCCTCCGGCGATATCCGAACTTGTAGGAGCGGAGATAGTCAATGATACCGGGAATTCCCTCTACATCTCTTGGACAGCTGCTGATCAGGAAAGCGGAGTATTGAACCATTCCATCTCCATCGACGGAAGTCGTTTCATCGAACTCGGAACAAACACTAGCTGGGAATTACAGGATCCCGAAGCGGGTCAGCACATGATCATGATCAGAACGTATGATTCAGCCGGCAACACGGCAGTGGAATACATTATCGTTACCACAAACCCGTTCAATCCTCTCGATCCAAGCAGAGGAAACGAGACCATACTCGATGATGATGATACGTCAGTTGATCCCCCCGTGAACGAAACGACCAATGGCGGGACCGGGGCAGGATGGATCATAGCCATAATACTTCTCCCGGTTGTGATCCTGGTCGTGGCGGTTTTGATCTCTCTTTTTCTCATTTCACGCCTGAAAAACGATGATGATCCTCGTGGAATCGATGAAGATGCCGGAGATCCCGATCGGAACCGGGGTCCCGTTCCACCTAAAAGCGATGGTTGACAATGCGGTAATCGTTGATGAGATGACATTATCAATTACCAAACAGACAAGCGGATGATGGGATATCCAAGAGTACTCACAAATTATAATATATACTTTTATTATCTATTTTTACAATAGTGGACTGGTCGAGTTCTAAACCGGTATTGATTTGGATATCAATAATGATATATTATCAATATATATACTAAAATTATAAAGATAATATAGAATGGACCGGTCGGGTTCTATATTGATTCTGGTTTAGAACGAATATCAAGAACAAATAATTGGAGGGTTCATTTGGACTTAATAACTACTTCAAAAGAGATCTGAAAAATGTTCAAACCTTCTTCACTCGCAATCCAGAGTTGATCGTCGAATAATTCGATATCCCTGACTGAATTGCTCAACAATCCATGAGTTTTATTTATGAACATCCATTCTTCTGTTGTTTTATTGTATATTTTGACCCCATATTTCGTTCCCAGGTAAATCCTATCATCCTCCATCTCAATATCAGCAATCCAATCTTCCTGAGTTAAAATGGTGCCGATATTTAGGGAGATGGAACGGAATGCTACATTATCATTGTTAAGTTGCCAAAGAACGATATCATCCTTGTTCACTGACATAATTTCTGGCCTGAGATTATAAAATGACCCATATACCGAATGATAGTTATCCTTATCCGTCTTCTCTATCCATGACATTGTCCAGTCATCCCAGAAATATAATTGTTCTTCTGAGGTATTGAATATGTATATGCCGCTTAAGGTCATTAAGTAGATATTATCTCCCTCTTTCTCGATGGATTGAACATAATCATCTATCAGATACCCGTTCTTTGACCCAAATGCAGTCCATGTTCCCGTCATTTTATTATAACAGCTTATTCCACCAAATGGACGAATTCCCATTGTATATTGCCAATTTCCTGATGTTGCTACCCAAACGAAATCGTCATCGGCAATTATGTCATCAACCCAGTAATATCCATGTTCGGCTTCTCCAAGTCCAGTTTCCAATGTGAAATTACTCCAGGTGCCCTCTATTTGATCATAAAGTGATATTCCACCATAAGTGCCGACCCATACGATCTCATCGTCTACCTCGATACAATTGATCCAATTTGAAAGAAGTCCATTACTTTCATTGAAGTACAACATTTCATCAGTATCCGGATCGTATCTATACAGTCCGTTATCATCAGAATCCCAATCAAAGCAACTGATCCATGAATATTCATCCGTAACCTCGATCTCCCGGATATTTTCAAGATTAAAATGACCGATCTCTTCAAATTTGATGATTTCCACTTCTTTCTGGTTAATTGGGATTTCATCCACCGAATTGTGGTTCCCGGTTTCTTTCAATAAAATTGCTATTATCGGAAGTGTAAAGAGGAGTAATACCGAAATCACCATTGTCTTTGTTTTAATCTCCCCTTTTCTTCTTAATAATAGAAAAAACAACAAAATAAGTCCCATATATAAAATTACGAAAACAATGTAAATCTTCCCATCATTTTCCTTATGCAGTGTCCAGTTCCCGGAATCATTCGGAAATTGGTCCAATTCCAATCCTAAGGTCGAATTCTTCCTTGATTGGCCAACATTCCATTGATCGGGATATCCATCATTATCAGAATCAATGCTCGCAGAAATATCCAAGGGGAAGTCATCGGTATTATCACCTGTGCCATCATTATCGGTATCATTCCATTCGGAGGGGTTCTCTGGGAATGCATCCCGATTATCTCCCCATCCATCTCTATCCGTATCATTCCAATCAAATGGATCCTCCGGAAATACATCTCGGTTGTCTCCCCATCCATCATGGTCCGTATCTTTCCATTCAGCAGGATTTTTTATAAAAACATCCTGGTTATCTCCCCATCCATCATTGTCCGTGTCATTCCATTCTGTTGGATCATTAGGGAACAGGTCCCTATTGTCATCCCATCCGTCCCTGTCGGGATCATTCCATTCCCTGGGTTCCGGAAATCCATATCCGGATATCAGATATGTCTGGCCTGCTTCCAATCCGCCTTCATCATTATAACCAGCCCCGATGAGGATATCATCGAAACCATCACCATTCACATCACCGGCTCCTGAAATGTCATACCCAGAATGATCAGAAGCTGCCTCCCCGATAAATGACACATCAGCACAAGCTAACCTCATATCCATAATCCAACCGCTGACCCTACCCAAGATGATGTATGTTTGGCCTGCTCGGTACCCGCCCTCATCATTAAACCGAGCTCCAATAATCAAGTCATCGTATCCGTCACTATTTAGATCGCCGGCCCCGGAAACCGGATACCCTGACCAATCACCGCTATGTTCGCCCAGGAACGAAGCATCCGATAAGGAAAGATCCATACCCAATCTCCAGCCGTTCGCTCGACCAAGTATCAGATAGGTCTGACCTGCGGATCCCTTTTCCTCATCATTTAAACGTGCTCCAATTAAAATATCGTCGTAACCATCTCCATTCACATCACCAGCAATCGAAACGGAGGAACCAGAATAATCTCTGTTTGCTTCACCAATGAAGGATGCATCTGGAGACAAATCCATATCCTTGTTCCAACCGTTGCCTCGGCCAAGAATAAGTAAAGTCCTGCCCACATTGTATCTTCTGTCATCATTGTACCCATCAGATCCAAGGAGAATATCGTCATATCCATCACCGTTCACATCTCCCCCTCCCGATACGGATTCTCCGGATGGCAAAGGGATCGATCCATTCAATGAGGACAAGTCCATGTTCTTGCTCCAACCGGTGGATCGGCCCTGAACAAGATAAGATTCGTACCTTTCAGATCCGATGAGTATGTCGTCGTATCCATCCCCGTTCACATCACCGGCTCCGGAGATCGCATTGTCAGAACAATCTGTGAACGATGCATTTGCAAGTGACATGTTCATGTCCGCTCTCCATCCAGTGGAACGACCGAAGAAAAGATATCCATGTATCCAGTCTGGCCATTCTTCATCATGTGCTTCTGCCGCAATGAGTATATCATCATATCCGTCACCGTTGATATCACCTACTCCGGATACGGATTTCCCCAACAGATCACCCTCGGTCTCCCCGAGGAATGATGCGTCTGATAGGGATAGATCCGTATCTCTTTTCCATCCAGTTGTCCTACCAAGTATCAGATATGCCTGACCCGCATTTTCCCCTCCCTCATCGTTCACACTTGCCCCTATGAGTATATCATCGAGGCCATCACCGTTCACGTCCCCCGCTCTGGAAAGGGATCTTCCGGAAAGATCGTGTTCGGCTTCGCCTATGAATGTTGCTAGTGAAACTTGAGATAATTTCGTCTCTACGTGATAATTCTGATCATTTGTTGATGGGATGCTGCCTTCAGCTAAAATTAAGATATGATCTGCTTGGAGTATTAATGCTAATGTGATAACAAGAAGAAATGGGGTTGATATTATCCAATCTCCCTTTCCCTTCATGAGAACTCATAGAGCATAATATATAAGTTGATTATTGAACAAAGATGACTTCCACAAGTCTTTTCATTCCTTCTTCGGAGAGTTGCGAATATACTATCTTAATGGAGATTTTTTCACATCAACCAGGCAAAGGTGAAAAACAAGTAGATCGACCGAGATTTGAACCTATTTGGAAGTAGAACGAAATAATCACATATAACCCAGATATATGCCATAATAATCAAAATATTGAATGGTGGACCGGTCGGGATTTGATCCAATATTAGTTTAGAACTAATTCTTTCATGACCACTCTTTGCGAATAATACAATGACGGTTTTTTCAAGGTGACTATATTTCAGTTGGTGAAATTGAGATAAAATAAGTTGGCGATTACAGATTACAATATCACTAATGAAACCCCATGAAGAACACTTTTTCATTTCACTACTTGGCACCATATGCATAGATTACGTCAAGGGTGACCCTCCGGATATTTTTTCCCTCGAAGTATCTTCTGATATCCTTTCTGAAGGTTTCCATGTATCCTTCCGGGAGGAAGGACGCATAGAACTCCCCTGTTGAGGATGTTATGAACTCGTACATCTCTCGGCTGGTGTCATATTCATCATACCAGGTGGACCGTTCGATCTTGATATCCTTGAGTCCGTTCTTTCCGAGATATTCTCTCACTTTTTCAGGTCCTCTCGGCCAGTAGAAGAATCTGTGGCCCAGGGCGTATCTCTTCGGAACAACCGCCAGAACAGCGTCCGGGAGTTCCGCATAATGGCGAGGTCCGTGGACCGAGAGTGCGATTGTACCTTCCGGTTTCACAACCCTCTTCATCTCGATTAACATCTTCTCGGGATCGGGAACCATTCCGAGGACCATGCTAGATACAACCATATCGAAGATGTTGTCTTCAAAGGGAAGATCCTCCGCATCCGCGACCTTGATCTCCAGTTTATCAATATAGCGATCGGAGGTCTCGATCTTCTTTTTCAGCGCTTTGAGCATGTATTCGGATATGTCTGTTGCACATACCTTTCGGGCTCCCTTATCAAGGAGTTTTAGGGCGGAAATTCCGGTACCGCTTCCGATGTCGAGAACGTATTTTCCCTTGACATCGATACCTTGGAACAGTTCCTCTGCAACCTTCTCGTAATGCTTCTGACCGTATTCATCGTAATCCTTCATGACAGATGTCAAATCTCCATCGTAGGATTTCATGATCCTCTCTTTCATATCCTTCGTATCCCGAAGATTTCCAGCAATCCATGCGATGATGTTGTTCACGTTCATCAGCAATTTCTTGAAGAATGACACTTCCCCGGTCCAGAGTATATCAGGCATACTTCCATACCATCCTTCTTCAGGACAATATTAGATATCGTAATATCAAATATACAAATCTTATCAATTATCCTCTTCATATATTTTTATAAATATCCTTGGCACTCACTTGGAATTGGTTTGGTATAAATTCTCCGCTCGAAATTTTTTATTAAATTTGTAAGGATTTAAGGTTTGGGAGAGAATAAAACGTTTCGACAGTATCAGATTTCAATTTCAATAGGCTTTTCTATGACAATGTTTTTAGAGATAAATTCAACAGTTAATGATATTTGATATTCTCTTATCTTGGCAATATAGTGGACCGGTCGAGACTTGAACCTATTTCATAGTAGAACGAAATATTGTAATATTATCCAGAATAATGATAGAATAATCTAAAAAAGGATGAGTGGACCGGTCGGGATTTGAACCCGAGGCCTCTCGCATGCCAAGCGAGCGATCTACCGAGCTGATCTACCGGCCCATAGAACTATTCGACCCCATTATCAAGATTTATTATAAAAACCTTTGTGGATCAATGAAAAACCGCCCTTTTTCCTTTTCTTCCATCATTGTACTTTTTTAGACCTTTATTATATCGGCCAGTTGCAAGGAAATAACCAAGGATAACCAATGAAACGAACATGAACAGCTGAAGAAAACCAAATAAAAGGGCAACCAGGTATAACCACACATTACCAGTACTCACGAGGAAATTCCACATTCCGTGGTTGATAATGGAGAAAATAAAACCCGCTATTATCAACACGAAAAGGACCGCTCCAGTCAATAATCTATAAGATGTTAGATCCTTGGTCCTTTTTGCAATCTGCGGAGAGAGATAACGTCTGGTCCAGCCTATCAGGAAACCGATCATTGCAGGACCGAGCATATGTCCCATGATATTGAAAAATGACCTGAAACCGATCAGAAAGATGAATCCAACTCCTCCAGATGAGAAAACGGTCTGACCTCCATAGATCATGTTCTCCAAAAGAGAGAATCCTGCACCGAAAGCAGATCCGTAAATGACTCCATCGGTCTCATCTTTTATCTGGGAAAAGATCAAGAAGAATCCCAATGACTTGAAGAACTCCTCAACGATAGGGGCGGAAAAGACTGCGGTACTCAGACCAAGGTCTTCCATCCACAAGGAGTTGGCTGTGTTCATGAAAAGAGATGGAAAGGTAGAGATCATTCCCCATACGATCCCAAGGATAAGCATCCCTCTTGGTTCAGGTTCGTAGGGATCGAACGCATAGGTAAATGAGATCCAGGCCATTGCAGGAAGTGTGATCGTAATGATGATCAATGGGATGGAGACAGGAGCAAGAAAACAGCACATATAGGGAAAGATGTTCAAGATACCGGTGATCACAAGGACTATTACAAAGAATACAACCATGATCGCAAGAAATGCCAGCCTGGAGAGAATGAAGTTCGATCTATAACCCTTGGAGTAATCCTTGAATGCAACCTCATTGTGTCTGAAGAATTTCGATAATCCTTTTCCGTCCTCCGGTATCCTGGGAAATACTATCCTGTTAAGAAATATTCCGGAGAATATCACAACCGGTATCAGGATGATCGTGAAGACCACCCCGAAGAATACTAGAACTTCCACAAAAAGAGTGGTGAAGATGTATACAATGCCCATAATGAAGGTTATTATAAAAACAAAACCAAGGATTACAAGGAGACTTCCGAAATCCTTCAATATCCCTTTGAAGATATTCATGACGGCAAACTTCTCCTTCATTATTACCTACCTTCCAATCGTCCAACTATAAGATCAACTTCGTCTTCCGGGGTCAATTTTGAAGAATCAATAACAATATCATAATGAACGTGATCCTCAGGGTCCACACCATAAAAATCCTCGTATCTTTTTCGCTCTGATAACTCCCTTTTCCCCATATTCTCAATAACCTCTCCAAGAACTCCGCCATCCCTTTCCATTAGTCTTCTCGCTCTTAGCTCTTTGTCTGCATATATGAATACTTTCAATGATACGATGTTCTCCATTTTACAAAGAGGGCCGATCATCCTTCCCTCAAGGATCATATTCTCACCACTCCTGGCAAGTTCGAGCATCCTTTCATCAAGGGTCCTGTCGATCTCAGGATCGTTCTCACATATTCTTCCAAATTCCAGGAGGGAAAGATCTCTCTCTCGTGCCAAGTTGCGAAATATCTCTCCTGCATATACATATTTAAAACCGGTCCGTTCACTCAAAATTCTGCAAACCGTGCTCGTACCCGAGCCTGGTGGACCACCAACGGTAATCAATACCATCTTAGCGGATAACATCTGGGATGATAAAAGATATTCGGCTCTTGGTTTTTTAGTTGTAATAATTACAGGAAAACTGTTAAAATAGCATCACTCGATATAGTATATGAAAACGCAGATTATTAAAAATAGATATGTCCGTTCCAGGGCGATCCAGGGGTAAGAAGATGGCGGTAACCACCTCCTACAAGGGTGAAATAATGAGGAATATGAAGGAGCTCGATCAGGTCACCTCAGTTCTAACCAGGTTGAAGGGGGACCTCAAGAAAAAAGAAGAACTTCTTCACAAAATGGAAAACGCTCTTAAAGTCAGTGAGGAACGGCTAGAGAAGAAGGTATCGCAAATAGATGAAAAGGATAGAAGACTGGGAGAGGTCGAAGAAAAACTCCTTAAAAGGCAGGAAGAACTCGAGATCCAGGAGAAAGAAGTACAGACCAATGCCATTCTCGAGTTCCTGACATTCCAGGCAAGAGAGATGGAGATCCAGGAAAGATTGAAGAGCTGTCCTGATCCCAAAGCATCTGAAGTACTTAAAAATCAAATTGAATCTCTCAGATCGGCACTTGACAAGAAGAACCAAGAGGTTATCGATCTCAAAGATTCCATAGCAGATGGATATAAAGGGGAGGAGGGTGAGGAATTCATCTCAAAGAAGATAGAAGAGATCAATTCCCTGAAAAGAGAACTTGAAGAAACAAGGAAGAAACTCGATGAAAGAGAAATGGACCTTATGAGGAAGGAGGAAGAGCTCTCCAAGAACCTTAGATCATCTGGAGAGGGTATTACCCAGGAAGATAGAAAGGTCCTTGAGGCTATGTCAGAGAGAGAAAAAGAATTAGGAAAACTGGAAGATGCTATCAGGAGCAAGCAAAAAGAGATCAACCGCTTCATGGAAGGACTGCAGATCAAGGATGATCGGATCAAGGAACTGGAAGGCGAGATCCATATCAAGGAAGAGATGCTGAGATTGAAGGAAGAGGAATCAACAAAACTTGGCGGTGCAGCCCCTAAAGACATTACCCAGATTAGAGAATCATTAGAAAAGGAATATCAGACCAAAATGGATATGATGGACGGCAACTACAAGACGAAAATCGATTCCATGAGGTCGACGGTGGACCAGCTCAAGGTCCGTAACGAAGAGCTGGAAATGATGGGGGATCAGCTCTCTGCGGAAAAATTGAGGGTCACCCTTCTTGAGAGAGAGCTTAGAGAAAGAATGAACGAGATCGCATTTTCAGAAGAGAGACTTGCAAGACGTCAGGAGCTCATGCTCAAAGAGAGGAAACAGCTTGACGAGCAGTTGAAAAAGATCAAGGATTCATCGGACGGTTCAATGGTAACCGTATTAAGTGAAGAACTTTCCAACAGGCAGAAACAGTTGAGAGATATTGAAAAGACGCTCAAGGAGAAGGAAGAGTATCTTAGGAAGAGAGAACAAGAACTTGAGCGTATGCGTTCAAATATTATAGATGAAGAGATGAAGATAGAGATCATGGAAGACACCGATGAGCTCTCCAGGGTCAGAACCGGTGTAAGGAGGTTTGATGACCTTACCTACGGTGGATTCCCACATAATTCCAATTTCATATTGTTCGGTCCTGCTTACTCAGGAAGGAGGACCTTTACCAATCTGTTCATAGCAGAAGGTTTGAAGAAAGGAATACCGGCGATCTATGTCGTAACCCAGAACACCCCGACCGAGGTCAAGGATTCACTCAGGATGGTCATTCCAAAGGTCGATGCCTACGAACAGAAAGGTCTGATCAAGTTCATTGATCTTTATTCAAAGTCCATGGGGATCACAGAGGAGTTCCCCAATACGATCTATATAGAAAAACCAACAGACCTTGATGCCATCCAGAATGCAATTGGCGAGATCCAGGAAGGGTTCAAGGGTAAATACAAGTACCACAAGATAGTCTTCTTCTCTGTTTCCACCCTACTTACATATATTGAACCTCTATCCATTTTCCGCTTCTTCCAGGTCCTTAATGCCAAGAATAAGAGGAACAATGCCGTTTCGGTGTATGTGGTCGATACTGGCATGCACAAACAATCCGACATTCAAACCCTGAAACACACCATGAATGGGTTCATTGAGTTCAAACTTGACGACCTCAAATATTTCTTAAGAATGGAAGGTGGAGGGGATGTAATGTCCAGGGCCTGGATCGAGTATACATTTACAGATAAATCCCTTGATCTCAGAGGATCGTTCTCACTTGACCATATCAGATGATCCCTCTTTCGATCAGGTCCCTAATTATCTCTTCATGATCGAATGCCAATGATGGCAATCCTTCTATAGAATGCCACCCGACCTCGGATGCATCATCTCCGTAATTCAATGATCTTGGATCCTTCGAGTTCAACCGATAGACTATCGATACAGTGTGTCCCCTTGGATCACGGTCGGGTCTGGAAGCAACAGATGCCAGGTCAATGATCTCACAATCCAATCCAGTCTCCTCAAGGACCTCCCTTAGCACCGCTTCCTCTACTCTCTCACCTGATTCCACGAATCCACCTGGAAGGGCCCACATCCCCATGAATGGTTCTTTTCCTCTCCTTATCAATACTATCTCTTTGGTTCCGTCCCTATCCCGGATTATGATACCATCCACAGTTAGATCTGGATTCTTCTGGGACCCATTCTCATTTCCCATTGTCTGTCTGGATGATGCCAGCTGATCTATATGGTCCACCGTTTTCCGATAATTCTCAAGAGCAACATTGGTATGAGATTCAACTATACCCCATGCGGTCCTTAAAGAAGAAAATCTGAACCTGTATCCTTTTTTTATCTTCTTGTAGCTACCTTCTTCCTCAGGTTCCTCTGCAGGTATCTCTATCTCATCAAGTATATCCAATCCCTTCAACTTATTGAGATATCTGTATAATGTGGATTTGTTCGTTTCTAGAACGGTGAGAAGATCGTCAATGGTCCATGGCCTATCAGGATATTTTAAAAAGCAATCCCTGACCAATTTAAAACCTGCATCTTCACCTGCATTATCTGGAAGGTAGCCTATCTGCTTGAGGAACACCATAAGTACCTGGTCGAGGTCCCGATCACCTGTCAAGGGATTGTTCCTCACTATCCTCAGTTCGAATCCCATTTGTTTCCCTCTGTTTTTAAACAAGTGAGGGGGAAGATGATATATTAACGATGTGATACACCTTCATGCCCGTGAAAAGGTCCCTTGATAAAGACGAGGAAAAGGAGGAGGAATTGGTAGGGGAAGAAAATGGAGACCTTGAAGATGTTCTTGATGGCGAACTCAAGAACAGGCGGTACGGTGTGAGGATAGATGATGAGGTTGTTATTACCGTTATCGCCGGCAACGATATAATGTCTATCAAAGGAAGACTTCTTTCGATGAAAGAAGAGATCGAACTTGTAGGCGATGACGGATGTTATATCCAGATAATGGCTGATTGGGTAGTTGCCATCAAGGTCCTCAAACACAATCGACCCCTTCCCGAAAAAGATAAGGAACTGGTAAGGAAACCCATCAGGACAAAACCAAAGAAAGCCTCGGTGGACCATGCCTATAATTGAAGGATAATTCACTCAATGATAAATCCTTACTACGTCATTATCGTAAGTTTTATATCTGGATCATTGATTAATCCCCATGGTCCAATACGGTGAGGAGCCAGAAGAAGAACTAAAGGATACTATGTGGCTCGCAAGGGAGAGGTTGGCTGAAAAACTTTCTTCCGAGATCATCCTTTCAAAGAACCCAAGCCAAACTTTCCGGGCATGGAGGGATCAATTCGGAGTTTCCCAGCATGATCTGGCCGTAGAGATAGGTGTGTCACCATCCCAACTCTCGGATTACGAGAAGGGAAGGAGAAAGAATCCCTCATTGAATCTGATGAAACGTATTATAAACGGCCTCATAGGCCTTGATGAGAAGAGAGGTGCACCTACCATCAAGAAATATTCAATGGACCTTCAAGATGAGGCCATCCTGGATATGGCCGATTTCACTGTAGGTATCAATCCTTCGGTCTTCATAGATGTTGTTGACGGAACACTCCAATCGGAATCAGACCTTGAGAACGAAGATTACATAAGAAGGCCGATCATGGGTTTCTCCATTATCGATTCCATTCTCGGAATTCTACGATTCTCATCCCTTGATTACATGAGGATCTACGGGAGGTCCACAGAAAGGGCTTTGTTCTTCACTAAGGTGGCTTACGGAAGGTCACCTATGATAGCGGTAAGGGCCCATCCGATCAAACCGGCAATGGTCGTATATATCAAACCCCAAAAGGTGGACCCCCTTGCAATAAAGCTTGCTAGACTTGAAAGGATCCCACTTGTCACTACCAAACTGGATATCGAGGAACTAAGCAAGAGGCTCAGAAAACTGATCTGAGGAGATGGGACAATGAATACGGGTATAGTCAGTTATGGAACGTATATTCCAAGATACAGGGTAAGACCAGCAGAGATAGGGAGGGTCTGGGGACAGGATGGTGAGGCGACCGGAAAGTCCCTCAATATAATCTCCAAATCCGTCCCTGCACCGGATGAGGATACTGTGACCATATCGGTAATGGCAGCCAGAAGAGCAATGGCCAGAACCGATGTTCATCCCTCCAATATCGGTGCGATATTGGTTGGGTCCGAATCCCATCCTTATGCAGTGAAACCTACTGCTACCATTGTTTCGGAAGCAATTGGTGCTGCACCTTATCTGACTGCAGCTGACCTTGAATTCGCTTGTAAAGCGGGAACCGTAGGTCTCCAAGCAGTCTTGGGAATGATAGGTACTTCGAACAAACAGATCCCAATGGATTATGCCATGGCGATAGGTGCGGATACTTCACAAGGTGCACCGGGAAACATCTTGGAATACTCAGCTTCAGCAGGTGGTGTTGCATTCCTTGTGGGCAAGGAGAGGGTAATAGCCTCCGTAGATCTTACGATGTCTTATACTACTGATACACCGGATTTCTGGAGAAGGGAGGGGATGAAATATCCCTCACATGCGGAGAGATTCACAGGGAAACCAGCCTATTTTAAACATGTCCAAAAGTGTTCGGAAATGATAATGAAAGAGATGGGCACCGAAGCAAAGGACTATGATTATGCCACATTCCATCAACCTAACGGGAAATTCCCTGTCACCATTGCCAGGAAACTGGGTTTTACAATGGACCAGATCAAGCCAGGTCTATGGACACCATACATCGGAAATACCTATTCTGCCTCGATGATGATGGGGCTTGCAGGCATTCTAGATGTTGCAAAACCCGATGAAAAGATCCTTGCAGTATCCTATGGTTCAGGTGCCGGATCTGATGGTTTCAATATCACCACCACAGACCATATCTCCAATTTTTCTCAAAAGAATTCACCCACCGTTGAGAAGGAGGCTATGCGCGGGATCGAGATAGATTATGCCCTTTACATGAAGTTCAGGGAGAAGATCAAGATGGAGGGAGAATGATGGGAATGATCAAAAGAGAGGTGGCGATAATTGGCATCGGTCAGACCAAGTTTGGAGAACATTGGGACCTTTCCTTCAGAGATCTTGGGATACAGGCCGGGATTAAGGCCATAGTCGATTCAGGAATAGAATCCAAGGTCATTGATTCGATGTATATTGGAAATATGTCTGCAGGTCTGTTCATGGACCAGGAACACATAGCCTCCATGATCGTGGAAGAGGTAGGCCTTACCGAAGGACATATTCCTGCTACAAGAGTGGAAGCCGCTGATGCCTCAGGTGCACTTGCTCTCAGACAGGCGATCTTCGAGATAGCTAGCGGTCACAGCAATGTGGTTATTGTGGGTGGCGCGGAGAAGGTAACTGATGTAACCTCAGATGTGGCCTCAAGTTTTATAATGGCCGGAGCAGACAGAGCTTGGGAAGGATTGTTCGGAGCATCCCTCCCTTCCTTATTTGCCATAATGGCCAGGAAGCACATGAATGATTTCGGTACAACAAGAGAACAGCTGGCCCAGGTTGCAGTGAAGAACCATTACAATGGAGCAAGGAACCCGGCTGCACAATTCCAGAGGGAGATCAATATCGATACTGTTCTCAATGCTGGACCGATCGCCGATCCATTGGGTGTATTCGACTGCTTCCCTGTTTCTGACGGTGCAGCTGCCCTCGTTCTTTGCGATATGGAAACTGCCAAAGAGTATTGCAGCGACCCTATCAAGGTTTCCGGAACCGGACAGGGTTCCGATACCCTCTCCATTTCCAACAGAAAAGACATTACCACGATCCAGTCCACCGTTGTGGCAGCTAAAAAAGCCTATGGGATGGCAGGGATTGGTCCAGGTGATATCCACCTGGCAGAAGTTCATGATTCCTATACGATCTCCGAGATCCTTGCGATAGAGGACCTGGGTTTCTTCGAAAAAGGGCTTGGTGGAAAAGCGACCGAGGACGGAGAGACCTCACTTAAAGGAGCCATTCCAATAAACACATCAGGGGGTTTAAAGGCCCGCGGTCATCCATTCGGAGCCACAGGGATCGCCCAGGTGAACGAACTTGTCATTCAACTCAGGGGGAAGGCTGATCAAAGACAGGTCAAGAATGCAACCAGAGGTCTTGCCCACAACATGGGTGGAACCGGTGGAACGGCATTGGTCCATATTCTGGAGGTGATCTGATGTCAGTTGCAAGGTTCTGGAGAAAACAGGATCAAAGGTACAATTTGGCCGGAAGTGAGTGTACCGTATGCGGAAGGAAGTTCTTTCCGGAAAAGACCATGTGTCCTATCTGCCACAGAAAATCGCTGGGGAATATGAAAGCATACTCTTTCAAAGGTAGAGGGAAAGTGGAATCTTTTTCCAAGGTACATGTGGGTATGCCCCAGTTCATGTCACAGGTCCCCTATGTCCTTGCATATATAGGTCTGGAGGAAGGAGATCACATCCTCGGTCAGATAGTAGACTGCAGTCTTGATGACGTGAAAATTGGTTCCAATGTGGAGATGGTATTCAGAAAACTCGGAGAAGAAGGGAAATCCGGTACCATTTACTATGGATACAAATTCATATTAGTGGAATAGATTTCATATCAGATGTTCGTAGCTCTATTATAAGACATGTTGCTTACACTAATTCTAAAGGGTGGGTCAATGAACGATACAGACATCCCAATATACGATCAGGTTGATCCGATGGATTTCCCAGATGAGAAATGGCATGGGGTCCCTCCGGCAGGAGAAAAGAAAACTCCTTCCAGATGGAGATATCTGGCAGAGATCACCGTTGTCCTCTTGATAGAGTTCGGCCTATGGGCTATTTACAGGGCCCTTACAGCAGATTTCTATGGCAATTTCGGCACTTACTGGTTCTATGTCGGCCATATTATTGCCGCACCTACAATTCATCTGGGGCCAATACTGCTTTATTGGGTCTTTATTAGAAAAGAGAAACTGTTTGTATCTTCAGATCGAGAGAATGGACGATTCATGTCCTTCTCCTTCGGACCTTTCAAGATGACAAGAAAGCTCCTCCTGACTGCTGTAATGGTCGGTCTATTAGGGGGAGTTGTATGGAGATTCTCCGAGATGCTGGTCTTTGATATAACAGGAATCGCCCTTGGTGGTTCGAAGGCAGGGACCTTCTGGATATATGATATCTTCACAGGGTCTGATTTCTTCCTCTTCCTTCTCATGACATTCGTCATGTTCTTCATTGTCGGACCTGTGGAGGAGTTCGAGTTCCGATCATTCGTTCATGACCAGTCCCAAAGGGTACTTCCAAAATGGGGAGCTTTGATATATTCATCCGTATTCTTTGGTTTCTCCCATATACCCATTGCCCTGACAGTTTACAAAATGGCACCTGTCGAATTCATATTCGCAGAGATCAGCTGGATGACAGCTGGTGCGGTTTTCGGTGCCCTTTACATGTGGTCCAGGAACATTTTCGCATGTATAGTCATGCACGGTATCGGTAACTGGCAGCTTTCCGTCTATTTCTGGCAGTCGGATGTTGCCGGGACAGGACTTTCCACCACAGAAGGATATATTGCCTCCCTTCTGACCTCCATTTTTGCCAATGCCTTCCTCATTGGGATATTCTTCCTGATACACAAGTTCTACTGGGAACCACAGAGGAGAGGAGAGGCAGCTTTTGGTGGAAAATTGGTAGGTCTTCAAACCGCATTCTTCAAACATGACTCCGGATCGAAATCCCTCGGTATTACAACAGGATCTCTCTTTGCAGTCGGTATCCTGCTCCTCACAGCGATCGTTGGAGGGACCGTCGCACTTGGTGAAAAGGTCAATGCACCTGTGGAAAGCTCGAAGTCCAATGATCAGGTTTTCGATATGACCGATTACACTCAGATAGTTGAGACAAGGTCGGAACCCAATGAGATGCTACCTGAAGGTCAGACCATGGCATACAACATCACTTCAACCATGGACAAAGTCCTGACCGGGATCAAACTGACACTTACCTGGGAGGATGAAACACAGAAACCAGGCAGGCCTACTATCAGGAGGTATACGAATCAACCTGATACCTTTAATATATCGGTTGAAGGTCCAAATGTTACGAAGAGAGCAGAAGATTTCAACCAGCAGAACCTGCCGGGAACTATCCAGATGGAAATTATTATCCCGGAATCTACCATTCTGGAATTATCTGGCAGTTTCACCATTGATGTCTTGGTCACCATGGTGGACGCCGGTATATGGACAGGTCTTAGTGTCTTAGGTTTTACTGATCCCGGAAACGGCTATGAACTGGTAATGGAATTGAACTATCTTGAATCAGCATCCACAGCTCAGGATACCTCGTCCGAAGGATGATTACTCATCCACTGATATTCACGTTCCAATGGAGTGTCGTATATGACCAGTCAGGATGAAACCATCAAAAAAGAGCATGGACTTCCCCCCTATCCAAAAATGATGAGAGACATTGACAGAGCTCCCAGCAGGGGTTATTCTCTCACAAAGAAAGAGACCGGACTTGCCCTCAGGAATGCGTTAAGGTATATCCCGGAAGGATTTCACAAGGAGATGTCCAAGGAATTCCTCAAAGAGCTCAAGACCAGAGGAAGGATATACGGTTACAGGTTCAGACCGGAAGGGGAGATCAAGGCACGATCTATCCATGAATACAAAGGAAATACTCTGGAAGGAAAAGCGGTCCAATTGATGATCGACAACAACCTTGCATATGACATCGCCCTTTTTCCTTACGAATTGGTCACATATGGTTCAACAGGGCAGGTCTGCCAGAACTGGATGCAGTTCAATCTTATCAAGGAATATCTTATGGAGATGGAAGAGGACCAGACCCTGGTAGTGATGTCAGGACATCCTCTTGGTCTTTTTCCATCTAGACCGGCCGCGCCCAGGGTCATCATGACGAACGGTCTTCTAATCGGAGAATATGACAATCAGAAGGATTTTGACAGGGCTGCAGCTCTCGGGGTTACCAATTACGGACAGATGACAGCCGGTGGCTGGATGTATATCGGACCCCAGGGGATTGTTCACGGGACCTTCATTACCATCCTTAACGCAGGGAGAAGATACCTTGGTCTTTCTCCCAAAGAGGACCTTGCAGGAAAATTGTTCATCACATCCGGTCTGGGTGGCATGTCAGGTGCTCAACCCAAAGCTGTGGAGATCGCAGGTGGGATCGGCATTATCGCCGAGGTCAACGATAAGCAGACATTTAAGAGACATGAACAGGGCTGGGTAAGTAAGGTCTCTGACGATCTGGATGAGATATTCCGATGGGTTGATGAACAAAGGAAGAAAAAAGAGCCTTTATCCATCGGATATAGGGGGAATATCGTTGACCTCTGGCATTATGTCCTTGACAATGGGATCAAAGTGGAACTGGGTTCCGATCAAACATCATGTCATGCACCCTACAATGGCGGTTACACTCCCCAGGGACTCAGTTACGAGGAAGCCATGGAGATGATGGAGAAGGATCCGGACCGGTTCAGGAAGAATGTGGACAGGTCCCTTATCAAACAGTATGAGCTCATCACTGCTCTTACAAAGAAGGGTATGCATTTCTGGGACTACGGAAACTCGTTCATGAAAGCCGTTTATGATGCAGGAGCAAAGGACATTGCCGTCAACCCGGACACCCCTGCAGATGGATTTGTATTCCCATCATATATCGAAGACCTAATGGGCCCCCTGGTATTCGATTATGGATACGGACCTTTCCGTTGGGTCTGTCTTTCAGGTGACCCAAATGATCTTAAGAGGACAGATGAAGCGGCAAGGGATTGTATAGATCCAGAGAGGTCCCCCCAGGATTTCGACAATCATAGATGGATATCAGAGGCTGGAAATAACGATCTGGTTGTTGGATCCCAGGCGAGGATCCTATACCAGGATGCACATGGAAGGGTCAAGATGGCACTCAAGTTCAATGATATGGTTCGAAAAGGTGAAGTTGGGCCAATAATGATGGGAAGGGACCATCACGATCCTGGCGGAACCGATTCTCCTTATAGGGAGACCTCCAATATCAAGGATGGTTCCAATGTCACATCTGATATGGCAACCCATTGTTTTGCAGGGAACATTGCCAGAGGTATGACAATGGTTGTCCTTTCCAATGGAGGAGGGGTGGGTATTGGAAAGGTCAGGAATTCCGGATACGGGCTTGTGCTTGACGGGTCCTCAAGAGTCGATGATGTTATCAGGTCCTCACTTGAATGGGATGTTATGGTAGGGGTATCAAGAAGGTCCTGGGCAAGGAATGAGAACTCCATGAAGGTTGTCAGTGAATGGAACGAGAAAAATCGTAACAGAGGTAAGATCACGGAGCCTTCCCTTGTTAATGATGACCTTATTGACGATATCCTTGGATAAGAGACTATGATTCCCTCATCAGGGTATAATATGACCAGATATCACCGCTTTTCCCAAGGTTTGATAGAACAATCCTTTTCCGCTCCAGAGTTTTGGTATATTCCCTGAAAAGTTCGTTGAAAACGAACTTGTATTGGTCTAAGAGGGGATCATTGATAAGCCTGGCCAGGAACTGCTTTCTTGATGTGAGGAAGATATCCAGATTCTTACTTGATTCCTCTGATCTTCCAGGTATGGAAGCCTGTAGCATAGACAGATGATAGTAGGTCTTCAGATGATCAGGACCTTTTGTCAGAGCGGATCTGTATTCCTTTATTGCATCGATGAACCTTCCTCTGGATGCAAGCAGTCTGGCCTTTTCAGAATGTGCGGTAACGTATTCATCAGGCTCTTTAACTATGGAGGACCAACCATCCTTTCCATGGACCTTGAATATAAGATTCCCATTTTCAGGAATGTCTCCCAGACCATGGAATGGATTGGAAGAGATGGCTATATCCAGGGAATGTAACAGGTAATTTGTATCTCCTGACGTCTCATACTCAGAGGCCAATTTGTTGTTATACTGTCCGTTCCTGAACGAATAGAGAAGATCTGCATCCATCTTTCTTTTCAGGATCCCATGGGAGATCGCGATCATTAATAGGATCAGCGTTACCATCCAACATATCTCGGAGGCGGTTCCTGTCCCGACATTGATCTGAACGGCTGCTGAAATTGCAGCCATTAATAGGACGAAAAATATTGAAGGAAATACCAGAGATGATCTGATCTGCATACTTACATTCCTGCTAACCCGGTATATTGCGACGGGAAATAGAAGTGCACCTAAAAAAGTAATGAAAGAAGAAGGTACGAAACTTATCCCCATTAATTCTCCAATACCGCGCAACGAGAGGAGGAAACCGGAAAAGAACAATGCAAAGGATATCAACAACAGGATCAGGTCCGATGGATCCACTTTTCTAAGGGATCCTTTGGTAATGGTTATCAAGCCCACTCCAAGAACAAGTGAGAAAAATAGAAACAGGATCGATACTGAAGATGGCCCGAAGATGATGATGGCCATTGGTCCGGATATCGTCAGGACAGGTGCTATGGTCCTTAGAAGAGATAAATAAAGGTCCTTTGAAAGGAACGATCTCCATATGAATGGAATGAACAATGTGTTGAACAATCCTGATATGGAAAGAAGAAGCATGCTCCAGGTTCTCAAAGAAAGATCAACACCTGAAACATGAAAGGGTCCTTCAACCTCCATTTGAGATATCAGGAAGCAGATCATAACTGAAAGGAAGGTCATTATAAAGGGGAGATCACCTGATATAATGTAAGACAATCCGCCGCTTTTTCCACATTCACTGCAGAGTAGTTCCTCAGTATTTACGGGGACCTTACATCTCAAACAGGTCTCAGCCCCCATTTTGGATGTATCGATCAATGGACCACCCCTGAACTGTTACCCCATGACATTCTGACACCCCTTTGTGTCAGGAACCTTATGAATAGATACGCTGTCAGAATACCGTTGATAAGATCGTAGATCACCTTGAGTGGAAGGAATGGTAGCATCTTCTTTCCCTCTTCATACTGGATAAGAACAATAACCCTTGCACAGAGGTACACTATGAATACAAGGGCTGAACGAATGGAAATGAACTCAATGAACCTGTAATAGTCACTTCCGGAGGCAAGAAGACCGACTGTGAAGAGAATGGAAAATAGCAACAATATGGATGATAAAGTGGTGGTGATCCATGTGAAATAAGTATACAGGCCCCAGGGATTCCTCTTAAGATGCCATTTATTCTCCCTCCAAGCCTGGAATTGCCCGTAGATCCATCTCTTCCTCTGTTTGTACCACCGTTTCCATGTTACTGGGGCCGTAGTATATGAGATCGCTCTTGTGGTCGATCTTGTTGAGAACCTGGTAGGGATTACAGACATCGTAAGGTCACAATCCTCCACGATGGTCCTTTCAAGGGGAGGCATTGCCCTTGCAAGATCGGATCTCATTCCGAAAATTGGACCGGGTGCGATCAGGACGCTTCCATCCTCGCTTTGATTTATTCGTATCAAATGTTGAGTGATTATATATTCCAACTGTTGAAGCTTCGTCAGGATCCCTGTATGGGTGTTCTTTATGAAGACATAACCTCCGACAATCCCC
The DNA here is from genome assembly GCA_965234725.1 of Thermoplasmatota archaeon. Classification (GTDB taxonomy): domain Archaea; phylum Thermoplasmatota; class Penumbrarchaeia; order Penumbrarchaeales; family Penumbrarchaeaceae; genus Penumbrarchaeum; species Penumbrarchaeum helgolandense. Next base: position 29,238 of record CBDDUX010000028.1, read on the forward strand.
GCATCAGGATGAACTCTGAAGGTATCCACCACTGAGGATACGGCATTGGCCTGTATTCCACTATCTCCATCCGTCATCAATATGATCTCACCGGTGCTCTTAGTTATCCCATATCTTAAAGCCGATGCTTTTCCACCGTTCTGTTTGTGGTATACCTTGATCTCCCTTCCTTTCTCATTTGTTTTGAAGATACTCCCTATTGACCAGGTCCTGTCCCTGGACCCATCATCGACAACTATTATCTCGATCTCTCCCCTGTAATCCTGACGGAATGAAGATGTTATTGTGGAAGATACATGGAGCGCTTCATTGTAGCAGGGAATGATGATAGAGACTTTGGGATGATCATTGTCCCGGAAGAGATCGGAATGATCACCATTACCATTTGAATTTTTTAATTCCTTGACCCTTCTTCTTTGGTCTACCACGGTCAGTGAGGAACTGATCGTCAGGAAGATCATTGGGAGAAGGATTGACACAATGAAAAAGAAATAGTAAGCATTGATGAAATTGTACACGATGATCATTGAATCATCATCAGGAGCGGAGCTCCCCCTTGACTTGATCGTGAGATCTGATAAAACAACTCCCCAGTTAGCCGGGATGATAAGAACGGGGGCCAGGCAGATCATTGCTATGACCAGAGAGATCCATCTTACCCTTTTCAAAGGTCTCCCTCCAGATCAAATTCATCCGAACCCTCCCAACCTGGATAGGATTGGAACTCATCAATATCCTCGAGGTCTTCTTCCAATATCTCGAATTGATCCTCCTGATCCTCCACTTCAAAATAGTCCATATCATCCAAAACATCATTATCGATCAATATGAATTCATCATCATCGAATGCACTGATTGTCAATTCCGGATATAATGGAATGAGATCATTACCACCATGGATCATATTCCTTTCTAATATAACCGGTGATCTCATTGGTAATGATGTCACAATACCTGGACCTCTCGATATTGATGGATCACTTCCATGGTTCCTCCAATTAGGAGGCCCCCCCAACTCCTCATTTTCCTCTAAATATTCCTGGTCCATACCAGGTAATACCTCAATTTTCATCTTCTTGAATAGCAGGGAGTAATAGATCAGAATGGACACGATGAAAAGTCCAGTGAAAATAAGCAGGAAGATCTGAATGATATCGGCTCGAGCAGTGACAAGAGGATCCTTCCCCTTTTCTTCCTGCGGAGAATACACAATAACAGTGGAGTTGATAACAGGAAGAAAAACGTCCTTCATGGAGGTTTTTACAATCCAATTCCTGATAGAGCTTTCACCGAACTCTTCAACTATCAGTATTCTTTCCTCTACATCCTTCAGTCCGGTATCGTCCCATACTGTCAATAATATGTTGTATACTCCTTTCTCAAGCGTCAGCTTCAGGTCCTTATCCGTGGATACCACATTATCATCCAATCTCCACTGATAGACTGTTATCAAACCGTCAATATCCCTTGATCCCTCTGAACTTATTGTAATTATCTCACCTGCAAGGTCGGTGCTGACATCACCGATAACTGCTTCAGGGTCCTTCATCTCAAGGTCAATCGGATCGGATAGTTCTCCTATGTTCCCTGCCCTGTCTATTGAACGGATCCTGAAACTGGGATCGGTCCCGATCCTCCTGCTATATTTGAATGAATTCGAACCCGTTTCCATCAGAACATGCCAATTTTCCACATCGGTCCTTATCAATATCTGATAATGATCGAGCCCGTCCTTGACATTATCCTCGACCTCATCCCAATCGATAGTATACGTGAGGTTGATGGGATCCAGTAAAACGGTTCTTATTCTCTTTGGCTCGGGTGGAGCGGATAGATCAACAATAATTGGATCAGAGGTCTTCGATATGAACGAATTCCCACTTTTTGAGATCGACCTCAGTTTCAAATAATAAGTATAACCGTCTATTATTCTCTTTTTCAAAGTATAACTTTCTTCTCCAACCATCTCAGGGTCCATTGTCACGAAAACGGACCCATCTGGAGATCTGTAACTAACTTCGACCTCATACCCGAGGAGGCCTGATACTGGAATATTTTCCAAGGACCAGTTCCATTCGATCAAATATTCGTTGGTATAGTCCTTCTTTGTAAATGGACCGGTGACAACAGGACCAATAGTATCAATGCCGAATTCAATGGTGGTCGAAGAACCTGTGAACCCAAGCTCATCAATGGCAAAGACTGTGATTCTATGTAACCCATCTTCAAGTCCCAACAAGGACACGATCGGTTCTTCAATTACGATGGGATCTGTTGAATCCAGTGATACCTGGTAGGAGATGATCCTGGTCAATGATCCTGGTCGAGACCAGGATATTTCAACATCATTCGATGTTATCCAGGTCCCGTTCTCCATATATATCTCAGGACCTTCGATCAATGGTATATGGGAGTAGTATTCAAGACCTTGAACGGTCTGATTTCCAATACCGGTGAAACGGATGTAATAGGAGAATTCATTGATGTATCCAGCCAGTTTTATGAAAAGAGAGTTCATACCTTTCTCCAGATGGACATTTGTGATATTCTGGTCTGGTGACACCGTCCTGCTCATGGATGATGAAATGCTCATTACCCCGTTTACCCAGACCTTCAGTCCATCCGAGGAACCCACCCTGAGCTCTATCTCTTTTTCATCATCCGATCTGATGTAAATGTGAGCATAGACAACATTATAGGTCAGTTTTCCAAAGATCAGCCTAAAATCGATAAGGTCCCGATCGACATTATGAAGGTTCCATTTTCTGCCTTCCATGACATCTCCTGGACTTGGAAGAATGTTTCCCTCGTTTTCTATGAACTTCCTTTCAAGGAGGTCCTGATCTCCACCAGAGGTGAAAGGTCCTAGATATGCGAAATCTCTAATACAGTAAGGCATCCAGTGAAGACTGATCAGATCGATGGTAATGTTAGACCTTTTCTCGAATACAGGAACTATGAAAAGATATCTTATCACTCCATCCCAGCGTGGATCTTGATCAAGATGTATGGATTGCACGTTCCATTCACCATTCCCTTCCACCACCTTCTCTATCATCCTGTTCTCATCCATCTTTGCAGCGATCTGGCCCCAATAGATTTTTAAAGTGCAGTTTGAACCTTCCTCAATCAGTAGACTGATCTCAATGACATTGATATCGGTCGAGGATATGTTTAACCTTGGAGAGAGGAATTTTGCCTCTGTTGAACCTGAGACGGACCATACTCCTCCGTCAGGATAGTAATGGCCTGAATCCAGAAGGTTCCATCCTTCCCTGTCATGGTCCATATCGAAGTTCCAGATCGTCCTTTTGACCGGGACCTTTTGTTCCTTTATCGGGCAGACTGCTTTGATGGAGAAGGGTCCGTCCTTCAAGGCCTGTCCATAGGAGGGATAATCTCTCAGGAATTTGTATGCAAACCCGCAGATCCCCCATGCCCCCATGGATAATGCGGTATTCACCTGATCAAGCATCAACTGGATACCTGCGGTCTCGTTGGGGACAGAACCATGTGCAGTGTTCCCTGGAACAAATAAATATGTCCCTGCGACGACAGGACAGGATATTCCATCCAGATCCGTCTGAAGATTTGAAGAGTAGGAAGGGATAGACGTCGTATAAAGCATGGGAGTAACGTAATCTATGGTGCCAACACCTGACCAGACCTCCGGTTCCTGGAATACTCCATTTAACCTGCCCCAGGATGATGAGTAAATATCTGCCCCCACCCATAGCCAGGGTTTTTTCTCCATGATGGATCCATAAATCAGATCCACGGTTTCGGTTATCTTTTGTATCCTGAAAACATTGAAATCCGACATCCCAGATGAATTGAACTTCTCCATAGTGTAACTATCATAGGAGTAGGCAGAGTTCGGATATCTGATGGTGTCCAATTTCAATCCGTCTATTGGATACTTTGTAACCATCTCCATTGTTACGTTCCTGACATAGGACCTTGCCTCTGGATAGGCCGGATTGATCCATGATCTGGTTTTATACCCACTACTGGATACACATCCCCATTCCGGATGTTCACTATAGAAAAATGGATCCACCATTGTGTGCCACCAAGGATGGACCTGTATGCCATATTTATGGGCCTCCTTGATCAACTCCATTAAAGGATCGAAATCCCATCTTACATCCGGATGTTTTGGAAACATCTTCGAGTCATAGAATACTCCTCTGTAATCGCCATTTATCAAAGGGGACAGACAATTGAAATTGTACTTCCTTGCCAATTCCACCACGGATTGTACCTCAGATATATTCACAATTTGATATCCCTCGACCCACATTGAGCGGTATTCATATGTTTCATCATCCGGAACAAGCTGACCTCTGGTCGGATCATTGTTCTGTTCCTGAACCAGTTCATTACCTGTGACAGATATTGATCCATGTGATGATGAAAGGATAATTAGAACGGATAATAAGAAGAAAATGAAAGACCTCAAACCCCATCCTCCTCTTCTTCTCTTCTTTTAAAGATCGATATTGTAGTCTGAACGACCTCGATAAACACGAGAATGATCATGAGCAATAGCAGGATCACAACCACGACGATACCTGTTACTATCGGAAGGTCGTTTCCTTCTTCTTTACCAGTTTCGTTGGTTTCGTTTTCATAAACCGTCTGATAGGTCTGGATGAAATTCTGAGTGAAATTAACCGTGGGAACAACCAACACGGTCAGATCCCTTCTTTCCCTGTTTCCATAAATATCATCCACTGTCAAGGTCAGGATATACTCTCCCGAAAGGGAGTAGTTATGATAGACCGATCCACCAAATGCGGAAAATCCATCACCGAATGACCAGTTCATGTATCCTATCCCTGACTGGTCCAGGATCTCTGTTATAAGGAATCGATAGGTCACATTTACAACAAGCAGTAGATCAGGGTTTGATCGATCCTGGAAGATCAAAGGGGTTTCGATCTTCGAAAGATAGGTTTCAGTCCAGTTCGCCGGAGCTGGATCGATCATCATTTCCAGGGTTGGGGATTCCAGATCCCGAACAGGGATCTTGATGGTGGTGGAGTTCCAGTTCCCCTCACCATCCATGATGTCAATTGTGAAATGATATACTCCCGCTGCCGGTGGTTCAAATGCAAGTTCGGTCATTCCGAACTCCAATTTACCGGAAGGAAGCTTCCAAGTGATGTTTTCTATACCCACGTTGTCACTGGACCTGGAAATGTTGATGGTCATTACCCCACCAAGGAGGATATCGGCCGGATAATCGGCAATTATCTCAGGTGGTGTTCTGTCCCTGACCTTAACATTAATGATGTCAGAATTGGACCTACCGGAAGGATCTGTTCCAACCAATATAACCTGAAATTCCCCAGGTTCCGGATAGTTAAAAACGGCAGTGGGACCTATTGCAATTGATCCGTCATGGAAGGTCCACAATAGATCCAAGTAACCGGAATCGTCAAAAGAACCTCTCCCGTCAAAAAGGACATCTGAATCTTCCCAAACGGCGATATCTCCCCCTCCGACGATAATTGGATCCTCCATGTCGGGAATTGATATCTCTGTCTCCATACTATCCGTGAAACCTCTATTGTTGATCACCGTGAGGATTATCCTGTATTCGCCTGGTTTTCCATAAGCATGATTGATAATCGGGCCGGAATGGAAATAATAGGATCCATCACCCATATCCCATGTATAGCTCACAATATTCTCCAAGTCCCAGCTGATCGTAGCATTGAAAAAGAGATCGGATCCCACTTCAGGGATCCCTTCAACCTCGAAATCTGCAAAGGGTCCAATGAGAACGTTCTTTTCCATGATAACCTTCATACCCTTATCGTCTATGACGGTAAGGACCGGATCATATGATCCTCCTTTTTCATAGACATGAACAGGTTCCAATTCCTCCGATGAGGAACCATCTCCAAGGTCCCAGTTCATGGAGCTTATTATACCGTCAACATCGTACGCTCTTATGGGTCCGAGATCTATAGGGGAACCTTTCATACCTTTTCTGTTCTGACCCACATTGATATACGGTGGCAGGTTGGAGATCCCTTCTTTCTGTACCCTTTTCAGATATTTCATGACCTGAGGGTCCTCATTTCCCAACCTCCAGAGGCTTATCCTTGAGATGCCGTATTCCTTGACAAGTAGAAGCTCATGGAGAAGGCTTTCTGCATCGTTATAATCTATTTCATGAAGTATCCCTGATGGGTCTGAATATCGAAGAAAGGGTGTTCTGGAAGTGCCGTTCCATTCCCTTTCGATCCCTGGATCAGCCAGCAATCCATCAATGTCACGGAAGGACCTGTTATCAGCTATTGAGAGGGCTTTTCCCTTCCGGTCAACTATCCAGTCGTACCCGAAAAGGGGTATACCCAGCGAGACCTTGTGTGGGGGGATTGCAGATACGGAATAATCCACAACGGTTCTCAACCAATCAAAAGCAGTTATGGGTCCCGCTCTTGGGGCAGAGGACCAATGAAGATTGTAGGCCATCACCCTAACGGAATCAGCAGTCTCTCCCAATCTTCTATAATCGTATGCACCGGGCCCTTCCCTTTCCTCATCATCTGAGACCTTTGGAAATACCGATACATAGACCATCTTGTTTTCCTGGTGGAACCTTTCGGTCAATTCGGAAATGAAATCGGTAAAACCGTCCTTGAGAAGTGTTGGTATGTTCTCATAATTGATATCCACTCCCTTGAATCCATTACTCAGAACAATGTCGATCAACTCATCGATGTGATGTGACCGCACATCAGTATCGTTTATGATCGCAGTAATGACTTCAGGATCGTGGTTGTTAGAGATCATTGGAATGATCTTGACCCCATTGGTCCTGCAGTGCTCAATGAAAAGAGGGTTCTCGGTATCGTTATGAGATGAAACGACCGTTCCATTCTCCAATGCATAATACCAGTAGGGGGATACCTCATCCATTTCTCTTTCCCATTCCTTCAAACTGCAAAAGGATGAATTGTCCCAGGGAAAGGTCCAACCCGATATCCTCAGGTCATATGATCTCTCAGCAGAAACTAAAGATCTATGTTCAATTACTTGTATGGAATTCAATACAGGTTGAAAATTCAATATGAATAGAAATAGGAAAACTGCCCATGTTATGATGGTTGTCGATCTCTTATAGGATAGTGAGGAGTACATTCCAATATTATTACCCTGTTCAGGAGTATAAAATGTTGCTATGATATTCTATGAGGTGAAGAATAGGACCATTCAAAACTCCACTTTATCATATTTATTGTCCTTTGTGACCATTCCCTTATCCATATCCTTCTCCATTTCCTTCAGAGCAAGTATCCTCTTGAATGTAGGTGGATGAGTGGCGAAAAGTCCACCCAGGGAATCCCATGAGGACCCTTTTGCCTCCTCGGCCATTGCCAGTTCCAGTTCATTCTCATCTATCACACCGTCCCCATCCAGATCATATTTCGCCTTATTGCTCATGATCCTGTTCATCTCGTGGTGTGCGTTCTGAACATTTCCGATATAGAACTGTCTTGCAGCGTTCTTAGCCTTTACTTCACTTGGTGCCAATGATAGACCGTAGGTGATCTTTGTAAGAGCAGAAGCAAGTGAATGGGGATCTTCGGTTATCATACCCGAATAAGCGTCTGCGAAGTATTCCCTGATCCTTGATACTCGTTTGATAAGAAGAGAGGATAGGAAATAGACAACAGCCGAGATGGCCGCTATAGCGATTATTGCGATCATGGCCTGCCCGGCATTCTTCCCCCGTCCTGAGAATCTGGCGACAAGGAACAGGTGCATTCCGTAGTATGCGATCAGGGGCATTACCGATAATATTGTCATGTACATGCAGTCCCTGTTCTTGATATGCCCGAGTTCATGACCGATGACCGCCTCTATCTCCTTATCATTGAGCTGTTCCAGTAAGCCCTTATGAACGGATAGGGTGGAACCGCTCTGGGAAAGACCAAAAACGAATGCATTGGGTGTGGGATCATCAACGATCCCTAACTTGGGCATTGGAACCTCGGCTCTCTCTGCAAGTCGGGAGACCATTTCCTCCAGGAAAGGGATCTCTCCCTTTTTCAGATACCGTGTCCTGGTGGACCATTTGACAACGGATGAGGATATTAGTATCTGAATTAATATGATAAAAAGAAAAATGAATGCCAAAACAATGACAGGTACTCCCAAAATCAATCCTATAGCTGCAATGAATGCTCCGAAAACAAGGAACATCATCCCTATGAAAAAATATGAATTGATCTTCAGGGTGGTAATGGATGCCATATCCTCAGAATCGATAAAGGGCTATATAACTCCTGTTCAATGAACCCTAAGATAAATGAGGGATGGAAAATGGGACTCACACAGGGCATCAACTGCAAGAACTGCGGAGCACCACTTTCTCTTAAGGCGGGGGAAGTAGTGATCACATGCGAATTCTGCGGAACAGCTGTGAATATAGCATCCGGCAAGGACTTCTTCCTGAAACATTCGATTATCCCATCAATGAACGATGAGAAGAAGATAAGGGAGATCGTTAAGAGATGGATGGGGGATGGACCGTTGAAACCTTCCAATCTTTCTTCCAAATCCAATATCGAAGATGCGGCCCTGGTGTTCCTTCCATTCTATATCGTCCATACAAACGTTACATCCTCTTACAAAGGATATTTTACAAGGACAGGTGAAAAGGAACCAAGGGATGGTAAGCTCCACAGGGAATATTACTGGAAGATACTGGGAAGGAGAGGGTCCAAGTTCCCCACAAAGGAATATGAGATCCCGTTGACAGGAAAAGAGGATTTCAATCTCTCGAACATCCCGGGATATGCCAAATACCTCAATGCTGAATTCGACGAGAAGGATGCGGAAGATATTGCAAAGGTAGAGATAATGGACCATCAGAAGTTCCTGATCACTGAACAGGTCAACGAACTGTCCGAAATCTCACATGATTTCGAGATCGAGGACATCGAATTCGTTCATGCACCTGTCTGGAGAATTGATTACACCTATGGTAAGAAAGACTATCAGATACTGATAGACAGTTCCTCCGGAGATGTTATCAAGGGAGATATTCCCCCACCTGATCAGTCTGTGGGCGGTTTCTTTTCAGATGTTAGAAAGGCCTTCTTCGGGAAATGAACCTATTCAATCTTTTCACCGCAGCTGGGGCAGAACTTCGATCCCGGTGCCAGCTCTGTCTTGCATTTACCGCATTCTATGACCTGTTTAGCTCCGCATTCAGGGCAGAACCTTGTTCCCTGAGGGATGGATTTGCCACATTTTATGCATTCGATCTCCTCAACAAGTTTGTAGCCGCAGTTGTTGCAGAATTTCTGCCCTTCCTGGTTAAGTGATTGGCATTTGGGACATTTCGAACCACCTCCCTTTCCCTGATCCGCTTTCCAGGGATTCTGATCCTGTGGCTGCATTCCAGCTTGAACGGCCTGGGTCATACCAGCTCCCATTCCAAGACCAGCTCCCAGACCTACACCCATACCTGCAAGGTTACCGCCAGAGGGATTATCTGCAGCTTTTACCATGGCTTCTCCGGCCTGGTACTGCATATAATTCACTCCAAGGGCCTGGAGTTCCCCCCTCTTGTCTACCGCTTCCTGGATCTTCTCAGGGAGGTTGAAATTCAAACCTGAAAGTTTCATGATCTCTATACCGTAACGCTCTGTATCATCCTTGACCCTGGACAGGAGAAATTGCTCGATCTCCTCCAGGTAGGCAGGAATGTCAACGATCGCAAGGTTCTTGTCCCTCTTGAGCTCACCAAGGATATCGTTCAAGGACATCACGATCTGGTCCCTGAACCAGTCAACGACCTGGGCTGTTGAGTTCATGTTCCCAGTACCCACGAACTGGGTGACGAATAAAAGCGGATCTGTGACCTTGTAGGAGAATTGACCGAATACCCTTACCCTCACCATCCCGAAATCCGCGTCACGGAAGGTAATGGGTTCCTTAGTTCCGAACTTACCCCTGAGCTCCCTTCTCTGGACATAGGTAACTTCACCTATTTGTCTGACACCAGTGAGGTTCTGGAGGATATCCGCCAGACCGAAGGTCGCCATATTCTGCGTTGTTAAAGCGTACCTTCCAGGTCTCTCAAATACCTTGAGAGCTTTTCCATCCCTCATGAATATGGCCCATTCATCCTCTCTGACAACAATGTTGTCGTTCCAGACGATGTTCTTTGGAAGTTTCCATAAGAGCTCGTCTCCCTTTTTATCCCATGTATAGGTAGAGCCTCCGGCAAGGCTCTCCTTCTTGGTCTTATGATCACCAAAGATTCCCATATCAATCATCCTCCTTACTTCACCTGTGCGATATCTGTAACCCTGGATATCCTTGCACTGAACACGGTCTCGAATTCCTTTATCATTTCCTTCAATTCTCTTGCTGTCAATGACCTTCTGGGGTCCTTCAGCATGTATTGGTCCTTCATTGCCTTTGATACGATCTTGAGCTTTTCTATGTGATGGAAAAGTGATAGGTCGTAATCGTACAGGTCCGTCAGCTGCTTCTCTTCGAACCTTACATCTCCTGATATCCATGGAGCATAACCTTGCTCTGCATGGCGGACCTTCTCTGTTAATCTGTGGGAATTGTTCACCAGTTCCCCGATTATCGTAACCTGGTCAAGGTCCATGTTCCTGCTCGCCTCATCACGACCCTCCTTGATGAGTTCTTCAACTGATCCAAGTTCCTTGGCAAGTTCCCTTCTCAACAGGTCGTCTGCCACCCTGAGGTCCTCGCAGTTCCTGTACTTCTTGTAACCAGGAAGGAATGCCTGGAACCTCTTGAGGAGACCTCTGTCCTCCTTTACTACTTCCCTTATATCGGCCATATTAAAACCTCTGCTTCTTCAGGGTATTGGAAAAGGATGTATTAAGTCCTACTCTCTTAAGAAAACCGCCAGATAATGATTTTCGGATAAACGTTCCGTCTTTTCCATTGTGAAACCTATAGGTTGTAACAGGGAAGCTATCTCCTCTGCAGAGAACCTCTCACTGATATCAGGTCCGATCGAGATCTCCTCCTTCAGAAATTCAACGAGAACTATCCTACCTCCTGGTTTTACTACCCTGTTTAAATTGTCAAGAACGGGTTGGATCTCCTCGTTAAAGATGAAACCATGCAAAACATTTGAGAAAATTACAAGGTCTATGGTTGAATCATCCATGGGAAGTGGTTCGGTCAGGTCCTGGACCCTGGCATCTATATTATGGAAGTTTCCATGTTCCTTTCTCATTTTGAGTATGTTTATCCCATCGGTGTAAACATCGTAGGAGTGGACCTTTCCCTCATCACCCACCATTCTTGATGCTATCATGGAAAGATAACCTGCTCCGCATCCTGCATCCAAAACAATATCTCCCTTCTTGATGCCTGACAAACTGAAGACAAGGAGAGGATCATAGGTCCCTTCTGTGGTGAAACCTCCATGACGATGATGATGATATGTTTCTTTTTCCATGGTCCTAAGAGAGCAGAATATGTAATATAACTGGCCCCTGAAAATATTCTGAAATAAAGGAATATTTATATCGTAATGTCACTTCACGCACTTGCAAAGGTCAGGGGCCCGTGGTCTAGCTGGTTATGACGTCGCCTTCACACGGCGAAGATCTCCGGTTCAAATCCGG
>CBDDUX010000029.1:0-65856 GCA_965234725.1 Thermoplasmatota archaeon
TGCAAATATCAATAGTTTTCTACCGTGTCAGGAACCAACCCACGAAGTAGTATTATCCCAATAACTCTCCACCAGGTATGCATACATGTTCCCGTTTTTGTCTTTTTGTTTGATTATGTAAGACATCGTTATGAATAATAACGATGTTAGTATAATTACTTATCGCATTTTCTTCAACATATTTCATATAAAATCCAATATGATCTGATTCCTCGTTACTATTTTAGTGGGAACTTAGGTTTTATTTGCTTCATTTACAGGTCCAGGGTCATGGTAGTATCTGTCATCTTCCCACACAATATAATTTCCACTAACATCAAAATTCGCAATATAACTTGTGTTAATTGATATAACTTTTAATTCACCAGTGATTATATTGTATCTAGTCAGATTCCCTCCACCACTATCCCAAAATACATAATGATCATCAATAATTGGTTCATCTAATGTTCCATCTTTGGAGAGTCTTGACTCTTCACCGGATGAGATCTTATAAATGAAAACTTCTCCATAGTCATCAAATCCTACCGCATCCGTATACATAGTGTCCAATTTTCCATTTAAATCAAATCTAAAATCAAGCCAGATAATATAATCTCCCCATATCATTGGGTAGATTTGGTCGGATTCATTTGTTGTAATTCTACTTTCGCTCGAAGTTGTTATATTATAGAAATAGATGTCAAAATTTCCATTTCTATTATCTGCCCATACAATTTTATCATCAAATATGTCTGGCCAATATTTTGTTGAATTGAAATTTGTAATTTGAATGGTGGTGCCTTTGTTTGATGCATCATTTTCCTCATTAGTTCCTTTGTAAATACAACCCGAATTCATAATGAAAATTACTGTAATAAAGATTAAGAAATCCCCTTTTTGATGGTTTATATTAAACATTTTTCCCCTCTCAAGATTTGCCTTTCTCGTCCAAACCAGGAATTACGAAATTCCTCTTTTCCTTACTATAAAGTAGATCACAATGATGAGAAAAAACAAAAGAATGGCTGGTATGACTAAAAATAGGTAGGTAATCTGATTGCCATCATTCCTATCCTCCTGATAAGATAAATAAAACTCTTTGTCGTCATCAGAGTTTCCATTCTCAATCAAATTACTTCCATCATCTGGTTGTTCATCATCACCTTCCTCAATATCCGGTTCTTCCTCAACTGGCTCTTCTTCAGGCTCCTCCTCAGTTGGTTCTTCTTCGACAGGTTCTTCTTCCTCATCATCATTGATATCTTCAGTCAATTCTGAATCATATTCTCCTAATTCTGTCTTGATTTTCAGTTGGAATTCACCTGAATTTGCTCTTTGTTTGATACCATCACCATATACTTCAGATTCCATGGAAGCTTCATCTTTAAGGTGATATCTGAAGAATTTGAAGGTGATATCTCCATGAATCTCCTCATTGGGAGTATGATCACCATCTGTGATTATATACACGATCGAAGGATCACATGATTCATATAATGGATCAGTCCAGCCGGACTGATATGCAACTTCATCGAATTTTCCTGCAAAAAGGAGTTTCCTTGAGGATTGATCTATGGATGACGCATTATTCAAGGTTGGCATCCATGCACATACTGAATTGATACGATCATCAACACCCGAGGCCATGAAAGCTGCTCGACCACCTCGAGAATGCCCATATGCTCCACAATTGCTCGTATCAGCCATATGATACAATGGTGAACTCCTGGAATTGGACATCTCACCTACATGATCGATTACCTTTGTGTGATCGATGTGAGCTACATCATTTTCTCTATTGTTCTCATAAAACCAATTGACACCAACGACAACAAATCCATATGATGCAAGATCACTGACAAGATTTGTATAAGGAACAACACCACTTCCCCCAGCACCTGGCGAGAATATTATAACCGGGAAGGGTGCATCCCTATCTCTGCTTTGTTTCTCTATCAATCGATTGTATCCGGGATAGTATATCACAAGATCTATGGTATGGCCTGAACTCATTTCAATATCAGATTTTTCAACGAATACTGGATACTCACCCGTCTCAGAGTAAGTTATAATATCTTCATTTTCAAAAGATTGAGCAGTAGGAACAAATAATGAAATTAGTAGGAATGACGTCATTAATACGCAAAATAATAATCGAGAATAGACATTTGATGCGATTCTGTCAAAGTTGCCAGCAAACGTAGTTACCCCTCTCTGTCTTATTTTTCTATACTCTTTATGATCGTCCTTCACATTAATACTTTTTAATCATCGAGTAAATAAAGAGACCATTTAACTTCATATGACTTTGCCATTCTCATACGATGAAAAATGACTCTTTCGTCTACATCCAGAAGCATCTTCTCATCATTTAGATTTTGCCTTCGTTAAGGATTCTCCATAACGGTCCTTTTACCCATTCAAAGGGGGTTATTCTTCTAGATCTCCAACAAAGGGAGAATCCATGCTGTTTTCAAGCTCCTTATACCGGCCCTTCCTGGCTAATGTCACGATCAATAGCAGACCTAATATGATAAGAAGGATGATCAGAATTAACGAATAAGGAACCTCTTCCTCACCTTCCTTCTCTTCAGCCCCATCATCATCATCCGTATCGTCATCAACAGGTCCGTCATCGTCATCATCATCGATGGGACCTGGACCGGGATCATGACCCGGGATGCTGTAGAGGGTGATGTTTCCAAGATCAAGGGTCTCATCGGGTAGGATGGTGAATGTTGTCTCATATGAATGATAACCATCCTTGGATATCAACAGATGCCATTCTCCCATGCTAAGTGGATCAACAAAGGAGCTGAAGTATTGGTAGATGTTCTCCGATCCATCCGTCCGGTTAAGATAGATGTGGGCATTGATCCTGAAACCGGTCTCATTGTTAAGGAGGAATGTTTTTAAGAGTCCTTTATCCGTGACCGTGAAGTTAAACTCATTCTCTTCCAACGAATTCCCGGCAAGGTCCGATCCAGTAAATGAAATGAAATATGTTCTGCCTGGATCCATTGGTCCATCATGGACCAGGAAAACGGAATTGTTCTCCCAGATCAGGTTGAATCCTTCCTCCTCCAGACTGAATTCAATGGATGTCCTGTTTACCAATTCGGTGAATTCGAATCCGATCGATCCAAAAAGACCAAGGTCCTCATTCTCTGTGATCATCTTCACTTCGGGTCTCAATGTGTCTATTGTGAAATTCAAATAATCTTCATATGTGTTATCGAAGGTGTCATAGGTCTTGATGAAAACAGATACTGTCCTGTCCCTGTCATTTTCGATCCATATAGTCCTGTTTTCGGCATCCAGGTCAAAATCCAGACTTCTGTAGGATGTGCCACCTCGATATTCCTTGACTTTTACCGTCATTCGTTGGAAGTCGGACCAGTTCCCAAATTCGATCCATCCCACTTCCACTTCCCTGGTATTTACCAAGCTGTCTATAGCGGGACCTGTGAATTCAAATATACAGGGAGTAAGATCCACTGTGAAATTGGAGGTCCTGGTGGTGAGACGGCCCGCATTATCAACGGCCAGTACGGTAATGGTATGGGGTCCGCTTTCAATGTTCTCGAACCTCCAGGAATTGCTTTTATTCTGTTCGGCGGGATCGAGATAGTCACCCCCATCCAGTTTCACTCTGGTAATTGCAATACCGCTTCCTTCATCCTTGACATACCAATTTGCATTGAAATATTTCCCACCTACGATCGAGCCTTCTTCTGGATAGATGTTTGTAATATTGGGAGGTGCTGTATCGATGTAGAAAACCACAGAGAGATCATATTCCTGAGAATGATCTGGTCCTGGAACAATGAATGTTAAAGTGTACCTTCCTTCGGATAGGTTCGTTATAAGCAGGGGTGATTCGTTCACATCAAGATTATACCAGTTCTCGATCGAGTGGTAACCTTTCTTCAACCTAAGATCGATATCAATATCATAAGGAGCCGATTTCTCAACGATCCAGGAAACGGTGATCTGTGTATTGGTGTGTATCTTATCATCGACCGGACTAATTACCGAAATAAACCCTGGGTCACCGTCAGGGATGATCGACCATGTTTTGGTGGGTGGACTTTCGATCTCTCCCTTGAAGGCAACAAGATAGTAGCTGTAAGATATATTGTGGATCAAGCCACGGTCCTCATAACTGTCGGTATACCAATGAGTTCTCTCATAAGGATCCAGTTCTATTATCGGCTCCATATCCACGGTGTCATTACCCCTGTATATTCTGTATCCATCTATCAGATCGAAGATGGACGACATTCTCGGCTTCCAGGTGAGGTATGCACTCCCCTTCTCAAAGGACCATACTTGGAAATCGTCTGGAGGCAGAATGGTATCTATGGAAACGAGAGGATATTTGTCACTTGACATGGGAGTACCGTTCTCGGCATAGACGATGTAGGGGACATCGATTATTCCATTCCCATCGTTATCGGGTCCTGTCAGATCGGACCACTGATTGCCGATCCTGACCCCGTTATCATACCATACACCACCATATTTCTCATTCACATAGGTCCTGTTATCGATAACCTGGCTTTGACCTCCTGGATTGTTGTCCTCGAAATAATTCTTAACGACATAAGAATCAGCCTGCATGAATATTGCTGGACCATTGTTTTCAATGAAATGATTCAAAGTAATTGCCGATCCACCTATGTCCAATAATCCGATATTATTGCCTCTGAACTCATTATCGATCACATAGAAGATCGAATAACCGCTGTATATTTCCAGTCCTATCTCATTGTTTTTGAATATTGTATATTGAACGGTCGGATCTCTGCGCTGTCCGGTTCCCGAATAGACATCCTCATGCTGGCTTGATGTGATACCGATTGTATTTCCTTCGAATCTGCAACCGGATATGTTCATATGAGTATACCTGAACTTCATTCCCATTGCGGAGCCCGAAACACTGACATTTTCTATCTGCATGAAATCACAATGTTCTGCATACACCCCTCTCTTGACCCCGGAGATCTCTATATTCTTGAGCAGGATATCATTGCAGTACATTATCTTCATCGCATCGACTGGAATCGACATCGATATATCATGGATCGATCCCGATACATTGAAGAGGAAAAACTGGGAGTAATCTCCTGTAACATCGATATCCCTTTTGTGCTGATCTATGAAAACAGGAATGCCATTTACGGTATTGTTGGATGGTATCAAGATTATCTGTTTTGATTTTGAAGGATCACCATGGTATTGATAACCTCTTACCCAGTTGACATCAAAACCACAGTTCACAAGTGTGTTATCGTAAAGCAGCTGTCCGCTCTCGGCTATGTATATGCCAGCTTCACTGCACCCTTCGATATAATTCTCCCTGAGCACATTTCCGTATGCAGTTCCATATCGGACCTCGATACCGATCCCTGAAAATGAGAAATCGTTGTTTCTGATCCTATTGGTACCACCTCTGATCAACACAATCCCTGCCAGATCATTGGATCGGCAGTCGTTGTCTTCAATGATCGAGCCGGATTGATAATAGAGATTGATACCGTTTCCATGATTTTCAACTATCTCATTATCGGTTACGATTGATTGCTGTCCGTTGAGGTAGAGACCGTCCTCTTCATTTCCTGCTATTCTGTTGTTCTTGACAACCGTGTATTCTCCCCCTAGATAGACACCTGTATGGAAGCCTTCAACCCTGTTTCCGGAGATCTCACCTTCAATGATCTGGTCAAGATACATACCGTTCTGAACATTTCTTTCGAAAGGATCGGGTCCTTCCAAAACGTATCTTCTTCCTATAATTGTGTTATTTTGCATGCTCAATGATTTTGCAAGAAAGATCTTCACTGGACGCGAGCAGTTGGTGAATCTGTTGTTTGAAATGTTAATGTTGTTAAAATTGTAACCATAATGAATGTTAATACCGTTGTTGAATTCCTCTACACTACATGATTCAAAGGTGATATTCTCATCGTCATAGAACGAATAGAGCAGTGTAATACCATTATTAAAAGAACTGTTTTCAATGAATATATCCTTTGAATCGAAGGACCTTATTGGCCTCTTGCATCCGTTCATCGAAATATTTGATATTTTGATGTTTCTCGAATTCATGAGGGAAAGATAGTGTCCCCTTTCGTCAACAACCTGATTGGAAATTCTAGCGTTTGTTGCATTGATAAAAATGATCTGGCCTTTCCCGCTTGCATTGATCTCTAATCCGTGGAGGTCTGTGTCCTGAATGAGCATTATTGGGTCCCCGTTCAGGGTATTGTTCATTGGAATATCGAATAGCTGATATCCGTTCAATATGCCATCGAATTGAATTCCAGATCCCTTGAAGGAATTGTTGTAGAGAGTGAGATATATGGAGGAAAGGATTTTGAAGATCCTGTTTTCAGTTATATCGAATGTGTTGTTTATC
This sequence comes from Thermoplasmatota archaeon, assembly GCA_965234725.1. Classification (GTDB taxonomy): domain Archaea; phylum Thermoplasmatota; class Penumbrarchaeia; order Penumbrarchaeales; family Penumbrarchaeaceae; genus Penumbrarchaeum; species Penumbrarchaeum helgolandense. The sequence continues at coordinate 6,404 of CBDDUX010000029.1, forward strand.
ATCTCAGAATCCCTGACGTTCATCGTGATGTTGCCGTTTGTCAGAAAGGTGCAGTTTTCCATCCGGAAATATCCTCCGGTTATGATGGTGTCCTGATATCTGTTATTCTCAATTGATGAATCCTGGATCTTCAGGTTGTCGCAGTAGGTTGATGAAATGGGCCAGTTCATCGTGTCGTTGATCCTGCAGTTACTAATGGTCACATTTTCGGAATATGTGAGTAGAAATCCCCAGTCATCGGATCCTTCTATATCGAAATTCTCGAATCCGATATTGGATGACTGATGCACCACAGGTCCCTTGAAAGCATTTTCATGAGTTATGTTCCTGAAGATTACATTTGACGCGTTGAACAGGAGATACTGCGAATAATCATCTTCTATTACAGCTCCACCCATGTCAGTGTCCAGTATCGATAGGATCGGTTTTCCGTTTAGCGTGTTATTTGATGATATCTCAACATTAACTCTGTTGTTCAGGTTGTAGTTGATGTTAATCCCTGTACCAGTCATGGTGTTTCCATATATCCTGTCCCGGTGTAATTGACCTATCGTGATAGAACTTGAGCTGCAGTTAGCGAAAATGTTGTTCCTGATAACATTTTTGACATCGTCCCGGTTTTGCATCAAATAGATGCCTGTGAGGGCACTGTCGATCAGATTATCAGATATCACATTCCCGGTTGACCCACTGTATATATGAATTCCAGTTGAGATATTGTACAGTTTGTTTCTTTCGATTCTCGATCTCTCCGTTGCAGAAAGATAGATTCCGACATTGGACCCCCCGTATGGATAATTGGAGAAGATCTTATTATCCGATGCAAGGCAGTCGATTGATTTTGACAGGGTTATTCTGTACATGAAGTTATTCAAGATCGATGCATTTGAACATTCTGACAAAGCAACGTTACTGTAGTAATCTGTCTGATCCCGACTGTTGTTGAAAATCTCAATATCCCCACATCGGAAAAAATTGAAATATATCTGATCATTATCATGAACCGTTATGTTGTATGAATCCTGGACTGTTGAATAAGATGAACTTGATAAATTTACAAATTCCAGATTCCTGCAATCATGGAAGTTTGTGTTGTATTTGAGAAAACACGAATCGAAGGTTATATTCTCTGATCTCCTTGCTATGATAAGCTGTGTGCTGAAATCATTTATGAAGATCTCCGAACAATCTGTAAGGTAAACAGAGGCATAGTCCTTTGTGGTTTCAACCAATTTTATCTCGCTTGAGTTTGAGATGCTTATGCTGTAATAGCTGGGTTTTCTGATGGTAAGATTTCTTGTGAGATCTATAATAATGCCGTCTCTCGATGTGCAGTTGCATAGTAAGATATCTTCAACATCACTGACTGTGAAATCAGAATGATCATCATCATATCTGAGGTCTGAATAGAAATCCGATATCTCAAGCGATCCGGATCTCAAGGCTTCGAAACTGGGACCGTATCTCGATTCGATTTCTATTTTCCTTAGTTCGACGTTTTTACAATCTGCGATTCGTATCTTCGTCGTATTGATCTCGAAATAATTTCTCTCTTCGATCGTGATATTCTCGAAGATGAGATGAGAAGTTGTATTCGATAAGTGAATGAAGGGTATGATGTAGTGATCGGTTACTCCGGCTTCCAAGTCCTTGATCAGATAAGGATCAGATTCCGTCCCACTGCCTGTGAAATTCCATTCCTCTATGAATCCATTCAGCTCCGAATCTGATCTTATGGTAATGTTTGTGAAAGTATGGTCCTCTTCCTGATCCTCAGCTCTCGATGGGATTTTATCAAGATCACCAATCATATCCAATGGTTCGTTATCTCCCCCGGTCTCCCCTTCAGCTTGAAAGATCCAAATAGATGATGAAACAAGTAAGATGACTATCAAACAATTGATTGTTCTTCCCAAGAACTCTCCTCCTATCGATTCGTATAACACCTCAATAACTTAGGGTTTTTGGTGGGTCATGGAATAAATACAATGATCCGAATGGATTGTACTCCTGCAATCTCTTTATTAAACACCATACCATTCCCCGACCATGGAAGAAAATTCCTGCAATGTTCCAGATCTTGAGAGGTTCTTCAGACCCCGCAACGTAGCTGTCATAGGAGCATCGGACAATCATAAGAAAATTGGATTCAAGACTTTCAACAATCTTGTGAATGGTGGATTCAAGGGAGGTATGTTCCCTATTAATCGTGAGGGGGAAGATGTCTGCGGACAGAAGGGATTCAAGACCATTGGAGATGTACCCGTAGAGATCGATCTGGCCCTCATCTGCATTCCAGCAAAGTTCGTCAATCAGGAACTCATCGAATGCGGGAAAAAGGGAGTCCCATTCGTTGTCATCATCTCATCCGGGTTCAAGGAGATAGGAAACTACGATCTGGAAGAGGAGATCAAAAGGACCGCAAAGGAACAGAACATCAGGATACTGGGACCCAACGTATTCGGAATGATCTACACGCCAGTGAACCTGAACGCTCAGTTCGGTAACGATATGGTCCTGAAGGGGAATGTTGCCATCATCACTCAATCAGGATCCCTGGGCATCGCCCTTATGGACCGGGTCTTTCAGGAGGGGATCGGTGTTTCCGCCCTTACATCCGTGGGGAACAAGGCGGACCTCTCTGACGAGGAGATCCTTGATTTCCTATGCAGTGATGAGAATACCAAGATCATTCTGATGTATATTGAAGGTCTGAAGGACGGAAGGGAGTTCATAAAGAAGGTCAAGAAGGTCTCAAGGATCAAACCAGTGATAATCCTGAAATCAGGAAGATCAAAGGCAGGGGCCAAGGCAGTTGCATCCCACACAGCTTCACTTGCAGGAGCGGATTCACTTTTCGATGCCGCATTCAGACAGGCCGGTGCAATAAGAGCACCCACTCTCAGGGAGGCAATAGACTGGACAAGGGCTTTGAACGATCTTCCACTTCCAGATGCGGAAGAATGCCTTGTGGTAACGAACGGCGGGGGTTTCGGTATTCTCGCCATTGATGAATTGGGATTGTCAGGGGTCCCATTGTTCTACAATATTGAATGGATAGCAGAGAAACTCGGCCCACTTCTTCCACCATTTGCATCACTTTCGAATCCGGTGGATATCACCGCCCAGACACCACCGGAAAACTATATCCAATGTCTGAAGGAAGCAATGAACGAACCAACCATAGGTTCGGTCATTGGTATCTATGGTGCTGTTTCAGGGATCGATGTGGAAAAGTTCACAAAGGACCTCATTGAGGCCATGAAGGAACCAAAGAAACCCCTTGTTCTGTGCTACATCGGTGGCAGGGATGCGGATGTCCAGATCAGGGCCTTCAACGAGGCAGGACTTCCCGCCTTCTATTTCCCAGAGGAATCCGTTTCATCGCTGGAGGTCCTATACCGATACAAGAAGTTCAAGAACTCAAGGGAACTGGACCTTCCACCCATGGAGAAATGGGACCTGAAAGCAATTAAAAAACTTATTGACAGGACCAGAAAGGCTGGTCACCATTTCATGGACCTGGAAACCTCACTGGAATTCCTCAAGTCAGGACCCATAGAGATGTGTGAATATTCGGTGGTGGATTCCATTGACGGAGCCGTGAAGGCAGCGAGGAAGATCGGGTTCCCGGTGGTCTTGAAGGGTTCTTCCCCTGACCTCATCCACAAGACCGAAAGGGGTGGTGTTATAATTGATATCGACAACATAGAGGAACTGGTGGAGGCTTATGAGAAGCTGGAACCAATATCAGAGAAGATAATCGTCATGGACCAGTTGACAGGAAGGGAAGTCATTGCCAGCTCCATCAGGGACAGGGTGTTCGGACCTGCGGTGATGTTCGGTGTTGGTGGGGTCATGGTGGAGGCCATGAACGATGTCTCGTTCAGGGTTGCTCCCATCTCTGAGATGGATGCCAGGGAGATGATGGACGAGATAAGGGGCAAAGCTCTGCTCGGGGCATTCAGAGGAAAGAAGGAAGCCGATAGGTCCAAGATCGCAAGAACGTTGAAGGCCCTTGGGGATGTGATGTTACAAATTGACGAGATCACAGATATCGAGATCAATCCACTTTTCATATCTGAGAAAGGAGCCGTTGCAGTTGACTGCAGAGTAAGGATCGAGTAGGATTGATCAGGACTCTATTTAAAAATAGCCGGATCGAATCTCGGCTCACTTTCGGTCCTGGATCCGCTCTTCTTTTTTCTTGCCACCAGTATACCCGCAACCAAGGAGGAAATGATTAGAACTATGATGACCGAGATCAGAATGATCCAGGTCCATTCCAGGTATCCATCGGATTTCCCATCCTTTGATTCATCTTCCCTCACGATCAGGCTTGTAACATCGGAGAATGCTCCTTCACCGATCTTATTGACGGCAGCGATATGGGAATAATAGGTTCCAGGACCAAGTTCCATAACACCAGAGTACTCCGTTGTATTGATAGTTGATAGCAGATCGGCTGTTTTCTTGTCCCTACCCAAATATATATTAAAACCTGTAAGGGGAGATCCGCCGTTATCCTCTGGTAGTTCCCATGTCATATACAGGCTTCCGTTTTCATATGATATTCGAACTTCTCTTACAGAAGATGGCACAGTTACGGGAGTTGCACTCGGTTTGGAACCGATCACACCTTTTCCCAATTCATTCACTGCAATGACGGTATACCAGTAGGTGATGCCATTGTTCACATCGTTGTCCATGAAGGACTCGGTTCCATTGATGGTTGCAAGGTATTCCATCATGTCAGGGGACCTACCCCTGAATATCTCATATCCGGTAACCTGATAACCACCATCCGAAACAGGAGGCATCCATTCAAGGTCCACCTGTCCGTTACCTGAGGATATCGAAAGATTTCTCACGGGTCCGGGAAATGTTCCGGGAGTGATGCAAATTTCCGAAGACCTCGGTCCGTCTCCCTTCAAGTTAAAGGCGTTGATACAGTAAAAATACCTAATTCCGTTGGTAACATCTGGATCAGTGTAGTTCATTGAACCGGTTAACGTAGCGATCAGCTCCATCTCTTCCGAATTCGAGCTTCTGAAGATATTGTATCCATTCACCTTGAAGCCCCCATTATCGATAGGAGAAGACCAGGATAGGTTCACTTGACCATCTCCAAAATTTAGAATGAGGTTCGCAGGCCCCTCTGGGACTGTCCCAGGAGTTGAATGGCCTACATCGGAAAATCCGCTTCTCCCTTTTTTATTGACTGCAACGATCTTGTAATGATAGGTCACACCGTTTTCGACCTCGCCGTCGACATATACATTATCATTGACCTTCTGTACTAGAAGACTTATATTCCCCTCATCCAAACCACGATGTATGTTATACCCCGATATAGTGAAACCTCCATCGTCCAGAGGGGGTAGCCAGGACAAGGTCACCTGTTCATCACCAGACGCACATTCGAAATCTATGGGAACTCTCGCCATGGTTCCGGGAACTGCGGAAATCTGACCACTCGAAGACCCTATCCCAACTTTATTAACTGCGAAGACCTCAAAATAATATCTAATTCCATTTTCCAGATCGGTGTCATTGAAGAAGTTTTCGTTAACTGACGCAATTTGATCAAGATCGGATGGATGAGTCCCACTGTAGACCAGATATTCCAACGGAGAGGTACCGCCATCTTCCAAGGGATCCTTCCAGGTAATATTGATGAATTTGTCACCTTCCTTCTTTTCAAGATCCCTGGGTGGGGTGGGCCTGGAGATCACCTCAATCCCTGCGCAGTAAACATCATACTCACCTCCATTATAGGATCTATCGAAAGCTCCATCTGTTGTTGGAAAATCCGTCGATGTTGTAAAACCCGCAATATTCACATAACCCCGACCCTGATATCCTATATCCTGTCCATGGTCCTGACCTTTTCCTCCCAGATAGCGGGAGAATAGAATTGAAGTTCCGTTCCCGTTTATCCTGGAAATGAATGCATCCGATAGTCCATTTAGGATATGGTCCGTATCCCTGGTGGTCGGAAAATCGCTGGACCCTGTTGTGCCTATTAGGTACGTATAACCTAAGGGATCAATATCCAGGCCGTATCCTGCCTCCCATCCTTTTCCCCCGATGAATGTTGAATACACCAGTCCATCCCCGGAGACATTCATCTTTACCAGATAGGCGTCCATTCCTCCTCCATTGTAGAATTCATCATAAGCGCCAGAGGTCGTTGGAAAATCATTTGATCCGGTACCACCGATAAGATATGCGTAACAATCTCCATCCACAACAAGGCTCTGGGCATATTCCATACCTCCACCTCCCAAATATGTGGAATACTCGATGGTATCACCGGATAGCGAGAACTTCATGAGAAAAGCATCCCTCTCACCACCATTGAATGAATCATCGAATGCACCTGACGTGGTAGGAAGATCACTCGATCCCGTTTCGCCGAAAACATAAGCATTATAATTCTCATCAACGTAGATCGCCATACTGGAATCCCATCCCTTACCCCCCAGAAAGGTCGAAAATACCAATGATCCTCCGCTGGGATCGAACTTAGTCAGGAAGGAATCGAATTCACCGCCGTTGTATGTATCATCGAGCGATCCAGCTGTCGTTGGAAAATCCAGGGAGTTCGTCATACCGGTCATATATGCACAACCATTGCCATCCACCTTGATCCGGTATCCTCCATCGTAATCATTCCCTCCTAAGTAGGTCGAAAAATGAATCTCATTCCCTTTCCTTCCCAGCTTTAAAACGAAAGCATCGTTATCATCCGTCGAATGGGATGTATTGTAAGCACCCGGTGTGACCGGAAAATCCACAGAATCCGTGAACCCTGTCACATAAGCACAGCCATCGTCATCAATATCGATTGCAGCACCCTTGTCGTTTCCAAGACCTCCGATGAAGGTTGAATAGTCCAGGCTTTCTCCGGAGCTGTTCAGTTTCGTAATATAGACATCATAATCACCACCGTTGTAGTCTGGATACAATGAATCCTGGTTTGTCGGGAAATCCACTGATTCGGTGAATCTGGCAATATAGATACATCCTTCATCGTCAAGCGCACTGTCCCAAACATCTTCCATTCCTCTGCCTCCGACATATGTGGAATATAGGGTTGGATCAATTACAACCTCGCGGGTTGTGTCGTACTTTTCCATTTGAAAGGAGAAGATGTCGCCATCCACAATGATATCCGTGTCAATCTTCAAAGATTCATTATCCGCATAGAATACATCAAGGTCTCCGTCCCTCAATCTGCCCTGAACCGAGGTACCCATTAATATCTCCAGCTCACCCTCAACTGTGATCCGGAGATCCTCATGTCCCACAACTCTCATCTTGATCGATGAAGGATCGGATCCTGGTCTGAGGATCAGGTCATATTTCAAAAATCCATTCTCGGATTTGTAAAGGAGATCGATCCCATCCCAGATATCCTCATAGATGATCTCTCTGTAATTCGGGACATCAGTATACCATTTCGAGGGATCGTTGCCCTTGAAGAAATTCGACCTCCATGAAAGAGGATTCTCCCCTCGGGGGTTCATACCACTATATCCCTCAAATTCGATCTTGATAGTACTGTATTCACTTCGATACATATCAGTGGACATTCTGTCGAATCTTGAGGTAGTTAGAGATACGAAGGAATCCTTTCCGGCATTCGAAATACCGACAGGATGCCTTATTAAAAGACCGTCTTCCATGAATCCGTAGACGATCTTGCCGACGGTGGAATGGAATATAACATCATCGTTTTCGACCTGGCCTCTGTTCTCGGTGAAAACGATCTGATCGTTGCGACAAGTATCTGAAAATGATTCAAAGGCTCCTTCGGAAGCTGATGAAGGCTCATCGACAAGGCTGTTTCTCCATCCCGCATCCGATTCGGAGGTCAGTTGAAGCAACAATACCGCTCCCACCAACAACAGGGATAGGGGCATCTTTCTCAATGTAACACCCCCTTCCCGGACATATCCATTCCATCCCTATTTCCGATTATAACCATTATCTTCACATGAGAAGGATTGGAGGAAAGGAGCAGTAGCGGTTGACTGCAGGGTCAGGATCGAGTAGGACCTTCTTAATAGATGTAGTGTCAAGTGGGGTAAAAGGTAGTTTTCCAGTTATCTAATTCGAATTGTTCTTCAAACCTTTCATTCCAAATGCAAAGATGTGATTGATCTATGCAATTTTACTGTTAAGTTTCATATGAACCCATCGATCATTCTCAAAGCTCTGGAATACAGAACCGTAGAGCAGTACCATCCGCCCTCTATCATCATGTCAAGAGCATTTCTTGCCTGTTCTGGAGTTATTGCTCGATGAATGATCAGTTCCTTCAAGATCCAGAGACTTCCTTTGTGTTTGATCCCTTCCACTTCACATATGGATCTTCCGTAACTTTCATCTAATATCGCAATACCATTATCTCTCCTTGCAGCCTCTAATACATCCTTATCGGCATCTGATAGACTACGATTTTCTTTGAATAGGTCATGGATCTCTCCTTTTTTTACATCCACTACCTCAAATGGTTCCGATCGAATTATTCTTTCAATCTTCAACGCATCCGCAAGACCCCTCCTTTTCCCATTATTCACCACCTCTTCGAACACGGACAATGGCACGATAACATTGTATTCAAGTTCGGAGATTTTTTCGAGAATGTCCGCTTTTCCGAGATGGATCAATGGAGTAGAGTCGATTATGAGAAGATCCATTATTCAAGGTCCTCCCCTGACCAATCCTCATCCACCCATACCGTGTGGGTCTTCTTTACAAGGCCATTGAAATCCCAGAGATCCATACCAGCGATCTCTGCTGCCCTGTTGAAGGTGATCTGCCCTTCGGAAAGAAGCTGAAGGGCCTTCCTCTTCCTCCATTCCTCCAGTCCGGTGATCAGGAGCTTCCGTACTCCTCCGCTTCTCTCTATCTTCTCCTCCTCAATGAAGAGTTCAAGCTCTCTTTCGAGCTCATCGTTGATCCGTGTAGATACAACAGACATGGAGATTAATTGTCTACAATGTATACATAGTTTACGAAGAAGGACCCTCTACAACAAGTCCATGACCTTGTCCCAGATCCGGTCCTGGACCTCGCTCTTACCAAGAGAGGCATCCACAACCAGCCATTTCGTCTTCAAACTGTCAGGTTGGACCTGGCCTCTTGAGAGTCTCTGGAAGGTCTTCCTCACATCTTCCTGGAAGGCCCTGTCCATCTCGAAATATTCCAGGTCCCCTCCCCGGTCCTTCATCCTTCTCTCCGATATCTTCGGGTCCAGATCAAGAAGGATGGCCAGATCAGGTTTATCGGCATATTTGTTGATATCTCCGACCCATTCCATATCCACCTTCTGCCCCTGATAGGCGATGGAGGAGTATACATATCGATCGGAGATCACGAACTTGCCGGAATCAAGAGCAGGCCTGATCTCTTTTTCAAGGTGTTCGATCCTGTCAGACGCAAATAGCAGTGCAAGGGCCTCATCATCGAGGAAGGGATCGGACAGGTGGTCTCTTATCAACCTGCCAGTTGGTCCCTTGGTTGGTTCACTTGTAAGTAAAACACTCTTACCCAGGTCTGAAAGCCTTTCTTTCAAGCCTTTGGCCTGGGTCCCTTTTCCACTGCCGTCAATACCCTCTATGACGATGAAGGGAGACATCTATATCTTGAAACTTCCAATAGTATAAAAGTCTGTTCCGATAGGTCCTCAATTTCGTGAAGATGTCCGCTGTCAGAGAGTGGAAATGCCGCTTATTACTTGTTCAAGCGGTGCTATGATCGATCCGGAGATGATACAAAACATCCTGTACCCTATACGAGAGATCGATCCCAGTAAGACCAACTTGTCATATCTCTGTCAAATGGTCTTCCATCCATGGACCGGATCATATACCTGTTCTTAGGGGAATCAAGGTCGTAGGAATATTCTTTTCCATCAGGAGTAGAGAATACGGTCCTCAGTTGGCTTTCATCCGGATTGGATCCTACAACATCCTCAAGGAGACCCTCGGGATCCTTGTCAGGAAATAGTGTAAATAGGGCCATTTGCTGTGAAGAATAAGTGATAATAGGTATCTGACCTCTAATGAAGAGAGCCCAATTCCCTTTGGTGGAATGTGGAATCCAACCTTTCGGAATATGAAGCGGTCCTCGTGAGACCGCAAATCTTTTTGCGACACCGGTCTGGTTCCGACCTCTGCATTTGTAATAGATACCCCCCATATGGAGAACATCTCTCAGGACCATAGCTCCATCTTTCAGGATCAATGTGATGGGCCTGGTCACTTCTATGGTGAAGAGCCTGGATCTGGAACCTCCGGCAGTTATCAGATAACCTGGGCCTCTGGAATAGATCTCCGGAGACCTGCCCTTACCATGACCGATCCTCAGAACATACTCTTCATTTTCTCCCTTTGAAATTTCCTCAACCTCATCAGGGAGTTTATAGGGGATCACTGCAGCCATGAGGGAATGTTCCTTTGCCTGGGATCCGGCATATAACATCACATCCTTATCCCCATGGGACCAGACCTTCATCATCCATGTTTGATAATCCCGGTCAAGTTCCTGCTCTCTTGCATGGTCGAGCCTTCTTCTGAAGGGAGGATATCTACGGAAGCTGAGGGAGCTTGAAGCATATTTCTCATTGAGACGGTCCAGAAGTTTTGTGGCCTCAGACGCCACATCCCTATCAGCGTATGCATGTAAGTTCAATAGAGCTGTAAGCGAATAGCCTATGTAAGGTTTGGAATTATATTCATCGAGACCATTTTCTCTCTTCTCACGAATGGAAGATGAGAGGAATGATCCCAGACCGTTCAATTGGTTGTCATAGGCATTTTCTTTTGAACCATGGTCCTTCAGCCACTTGTTCTTGAGATATCTGGAACCTTCCATCATGATTATGTGGTTCTCTGTCTCACCGATGAGACCGAAGGTGAAAGGAACCTTCAAGCTGCCTCTGGGACCTGAAAGGGGGAGAAGACGATCAAGCATCCAAGACCTGGTCTCCGGATACAAAACAGTATCATCACTTCCGAACTGGTAAAGGATCGTGGTAAGGACGGTTAGAGTGAAATCATAGTCACCTTTGTGAATGACCTTGATGTCAGTACCTGTACTTGACCATGGAAGGACCCTTTGAAGATATTCATTGACCTTCTTGATGTCTTTTCCTTCCCTCAATTTCGCCAGACAGGTCCTGGGGGCGGATACCTTACCGGATTCCTTCCAGTCTGGGAGGTCCTGTTCCGCCCACCAGGTTATGATATCGATCCCGTCATCACCGATCCCTGACAACACACCTGAACTATCGAAATACGATTAGAACTACTTTTTCCGGGATCCGATGAATATCCCCAAGGGTGACCGTTATCGATCGATCTATCAGGCCAGCTTCTTCAATGTGAGGGAGAGAAGGTCCCAGAAATCCTTGACGGATGGGACCCTGACCCTTTCATCAGGGGAGTGGGGGTTCTCTATCTGAGGTCCGAAGGAGGCCATGTCCATACCTTCGAACTTCTCGCCGATGATCCCGCATTCCAATCCCGCATGTATGGCCTTGAGCTCTGGGTCCTTCTCCCATAGCTCGATGGCCGCCTCCTTCAGAATCGCCAGGACCTTGGAATCAAGGTTGGGAAGCCATCCAGGATAGGCCTGTCCCCTCTCTGCATCGGCACCTGCAAGGACCGATATCGCCTCGATCTTGTCCCTGAGGGCCTCCAGCTGTGTATTGGAGGAGGATCGGGAAGCGAGTTGAATGTAAACTTCCTCCTCCGTCCTTATCTTCGCCATGGAGGTTGAGGTCTCAACAAGGTCGGGTATGTCAGGAGACATCCTGAACACACCATGTGGCAGTGAAACGATCAGATGAATGGTCCTTCTGGAATCCTCCGGGGTCATCATGCTCTCGGGTAGAGACGTTTCCTTCAATTCTATCGTCATGCCAGGTTCGATGCTCTTGTACTCGAATTTGATCTCCTCAAAGGCTTCCATGATCTCTTTCTTGATAGGTTCCAGATCCTCATTTGTAATAAGTACAACCTCGGCCTCCCTGGGAATGGCATTGTGCTTGTCCCCTGCGGTGAAATGGCCGAAGCCGAACTCATGTTCCCTGGCAACCTTCCACAGCATCCTTGCAAGAAGCTTGATCGCATTGGCCCTGCCTTCATGGATATCCACACCGGAATGACCCCCCTTCATGCCAGAGAAATTGATATAGAGAGCTTTCCCTGTGGCATCCTCCTTGAGGATTGCCATCTTGATATCGGATTCCCCTCCACCAGCGCATCCAACGTAAAGGGCCCTCTCCTCCTCGGTATCGAGGTTCATGAACAATCTTCCTTCCAGCATGTCAGCGCCAAGTGCAAAGGCCCCGGTAAGGCCTGTCTCTTCATCGATCGTGAACAGACATTCAAGAGGTCCGTGAACGACATCTTTGGACTCCATCATTGCCAGAGCTGCGCAGACACCGATACCGTTGTCGGCTCCCAGAGTGGTTCCAGTTGCGTAGAGATAATCATCCACCATTCTTAGCTTCAAGGGATCCTTGGAGAAATCGAAATCCGTATCCCTGTTCTTCTCACAAACCATATCCACATGTCCCTGAAGAACGACAATAGGGGATTTCTCCTTGCCAGGAGAAGCGGGGATCTTGACAACGCAGTTACCTGCTTTATCCTTCTTCCAATCAAGGCCGTTCCTTTTTGCAACCTCTATGACGTAATCTATCGCCTTACCCTCGTGTTTGGAGCAGCGGGGGATCTGTCTCAGCATGTCAAAGTGCTTCCAAAGAAGCTTGGGTTCAAGTCCTGTAAGTACATCCGTCATCTTCATCACCCGTGAATGAGTATCCGGGTATTTTGAAGGGATGTAATAACAGTTGTGGGAGAATACCTCTATTAAACCATTGCATCTTTCAATTGTTTGTAAGAAACGACACTGATCAGAAGCCAGAGCATGAAGGGGATGATGGGTTTCTTTCGCTGATTGATGTTCAGCCCTCTTACCTCATCCATGAATTCCTCAATATTTGAGATCTGCTCCTCCAGATCTCTTTCGGTATTCCTGGCGATCCGGACCAACCTCTCCTCAATCTCTACCAATGCCCTTTCGGAATGTGCGTTTGCAGAAAGTCTTGTTGATTCCAGATACTGGGTAGCAGTTGCCACCTCGGCAATCACTCCGAGACTGTTGATCACCATGTCCCAGACCGTTCTATCCTCGAAGGACCTGAACTCCTCCAGGGCATTAAGCACCGGGAAAATACCGGAGATCACCCTTGCCGTAAGATTCCTCCCAACTATCTCCGGATCCGCTTCAAGGGTAAGACAGGCATCATGAAGTTTCAGACAATCATTATGATGAGCGGAGGCAAGATCGGAAACCATTACGTTTTCGGATGCTTCGACCCCGATCACTATCAATCGTGCCTCTCTTACCATTCTCAGAGCATTCTTGGAGGTCGAGGTCATCATGAACTGGGCAAGAGCCCTGTCCATTCCTTCGGAATCCATTTCTGTCATGGGGGAACCTCATTAGAAAGAAAGAGGGGGGAGGGTCATCCCCCCTCACCGGAACCGGATCAATCCGCGTCCTTTGCTTCCACATCTACCTGGCCGGATTCCTCCCTGGTGGTGACGACGTTCCGTATCAACTTGGTCACGTCAACACCTGTCAGGGATTCCACCAGTGCAGGCATCTGTGCGGCTATGTCCACGGTCTTGCTGACAAATCCGTTTGGTCCCTGGTCTCCCATGACGATGACCTTATCCACTCCTTCGAGTGATGAGGCTGCTGCCTTCACGATGTTGGGCAGCTGATCGACAATGAGCTGGGTAATTGCAGCATCACCGTACTTTCTCCAGGCAAGTGCCTTCTTCTCCATTGCCTCCGCTTCTGCCAGACCCTTTGCTTTAATAGCTTCGGCCTCTGCCTGTCCCTTTAGCTGGATAACCTCGGCTTCTGCTGTTCCTTCCTGACGGATCTTGGCAGCCTGACCTTCAGCCAGTTTCTGAAGTTTTTCTCTTTCACCGTCGGCTGTCAATTTGAGCTGGGACTGGGTTGCCTCTGCCGCCCGTATGGTCTTGATCTTCTCGGCCTCGGCGATCCTCTCGATCCGGCCTTTTTCACCATCGGCTTCGGCTATCTTGGCGTTTGCAGCAGCTTTGGCAGGGACCACCTGGATGGCCTCCTGCTCCTTGCCTTTCCTATCTATCTCCCTCTCCTGGAGCTCAATCCGTTTGACTTTTTCCTCTATCTCGATCTGGATCTGTTCCTTGATGAGTTCCTGACGTCGTTTCTTGTCCTGGAGATCAAAGGAGATGGACCTGTTTGCCTTGGAGATCTCAACCTCTGCCTCGGCATTCTGCTTGGTGATATCCCTCTCCTTGTGGAAGATGGCCACCTGACCTTCAGCCTCGGAATTGGCCCTCTCTGCCTCCCTTGCCGCCCCTGCTTCCTTTACGGTCGCCTCCTTGTTGGCAATGGCCTCACCGATCCTCGCATCCCTCTTGACCTCGGCGGTCCTTTTCCTTCCCAGGGCCTTGATGTATCCATACTGGTCCTCGATATCCCTTATAACGAAGGACCTGATCTCGATACCCATGTTCCTCAGGTCCTTTGCGGCCTGGGACTGGACATGCGTTGCTACTGCATCCCTGTCAGAATTGATGGCTTCGATTGTCATCGTTGCACAGATCCCCCTGACATGTCCCTCAAGGGTTTTCTGGGCGATCTCATTTATCTCCTTATCAGTCTTGTGAAGCAACTGTTCAGATGCAGTATAAAGTGATGCCTCGTCGGATGCGATCTTGACCTGGGTAACGGCCTTGATGTTCATCTGGGCACCTGATGTCACGACATCGGTAACGATATCTGTAACCGAGATCTCAAGGGTCCTTACATCAAGAGGAAGGAAATCAAAACCCTGCACAACAGGCAGGATGAACTTGCCTCCTCCGGATACGACAGTATAACCCCTTGCACCCTTCTTTGCTCCTCTACCATAGACGATCATTGCGCTGTCCGGGGGCACCTTCTTGTACCTCGAAGCATAGATGATCACCGCCACTATCCCAACTCCCAACAGGAGCAGGACCGCAAATATCAACAACAGTACTATGTCCATTCTTTCTCACCTCTTATTCAAATTCTCCTCTCTTTTTCGGGGCTTCCCGGCCCCTTTCTTTGATCTGGATCTGGTCTTCTTCCATTCCGATGGTGATACGACCTTCACGGAATCGCCAAGGTTCCTGGCAATTATTACATCGGCATTGTTACCGAATTTCCGGTCAGAAATAGCAGGGATCAACGTCCTCCCTCTCTGTTCGGTGAATAGAGTTACCTGTCCCTCCATTCCGGGATTGAGTGGCACTGTAACAGTTGCCTTTCTTCCCACCAAATTCTTGTATTTCACAGTGGAATCTGATGAGAACACCTTGAAAGCATACCTTACAACAAGGAAAAGAAGGACAGCGAAAACCAGGGATGCGAGAGCCGCTATGAATGGGGTTATGACCGGGTCCACACCAAAATAGGTCAAAATAGCACCCAAACCCCCAAAGGAGGCTGTAAAGGAGAGCATTACCGGAAGACTGAACAATCCTGGTCCTCCCCCTGCGTCTATATCTATATCCATATCACCTATGTCCAGGTCGATGTCCGGTCCTCCGTCGAAATCCAGGTCAAGACCGCCTAAAAGCATGATAATTAGAAGTATGACGAAACTTGCGACCCCTATCACAAGGTAGAACACTAGTAGCAGGTCCATAGATCAAAACCCCTTCCTTGATTTGAAATCCATCCACTGCTGGCATCTCTGCTGGTTGGTCGTGTAGGTTCTCTCGTTTGGATCAAGGCCCTTTGCCTTCTGAAAGTATGACATCGCTCTCTCATACTGACCGCTTTCCATGAGTGCCAGCCCATACTCATTGAAAGCATAGGCTCTCTTCCGGTCCTTGGGACTCACTGTAACCTGTTCGGATGAGAAGGATGGTCCTTCATCCTCGGACCATGATCTGACCTCCCCAGAAGGCGGAGGTGCGTAGATCGGTTTGCTATCCTCCTCTATAACCTCGTAGATGGGGACCTTGGTCTTGTTTTTATTTTCCACATCCTCGACGTAATCCAGGAATGGTATCCTTTTTGCAGTATTGGTTGGTCCAATTTTCTTCTTGGCTTTTGACTTCTTCCGCCTTTGATTGGATCTCTTCAATTTCTGATCCTCATCTATCAGCTTCTGCTGCGAGTAATATGTGAGTTGAGGTTCCAATCTGTCCGTTGGAAAAAGTATGGCATCATGTTCCATATCCCTCTTCGTCTCCCAGATCTCCTCGTAGGTTTGGTCCCTTCCCCAGGTATGATCCCAATCAGAATCCCTATCCATCACCATTGACGCAGGACCTTTCGCAGGCTCAACGGTCGGCCAATCTTCATCCTTGTCAATATCCTCCAGGTTGGAAATGCCAATGTTCCTGAATCCGATGGCCTTGGTCTTCCTGAAAAGGACACCCTGCAACCTGACATCTATCCTTCTATTATGATCGAAAGAGAGGTCCCTATCCTGATCGAAGGTCCTATCTCTTTTCATCAGGATCCGAGGATTTCTGAACTTCACCTGGCAGATCGAGGTATCATATATACCTGCAAGGTCCCCCTTGGTGTGTTTTCCCTTCCCAATAACCAATCTTACCGCTCCTCGGAGATTCCATATCCCCCGTTTGATGGAACGGTGAAGTACGTATATATTGATTTTTAATCATAGGACACATGATTGAATAAAAGTTCACTGGATGAATCTAATTTTCTTCTTTGGCCTTCCTTTTCCCTGAAATGAAAAATCCTGACCTGGGAGAGAGGTAGTATATCTTCATGGTGTAAGGGTTCAATTTCCTCGAGAATGTATATTCAAGCTCGTTCTTGGTGAACAGACCATGGTCGTCAACAATGAGAAGTATCGATTTTTCCCATGTCTGGAGGTTTGATATTTCTCTCAGTATTTCCTTTTCCAGTTCTTTCATACCTTCAGTCTTTGAGAATCTCCCGGTCTGGGTGTTGCGTCTTTTTGAATATTGTACCTCCGAGTTCTTTACAATACTGACAGCCGCACCCGAAGAAAATCTCCAGGACCGGATGGACCCTGGATTCTTCTTTGAGAACCTTGCTGTTACAGCGAATTGCATGGAATTGAGGTCAATGAAGCAGAGGTCAGCTCGAGATTTATCCCCCTTTTCGAAACCGAGTGATACATGGATCGGTGTTGTTTCAATATCTCCAGTCTCGATGCCTTTCTGTCTCCATCGTCCATCTTTTCCGATAGTGTATCTTCCGGTCTCAACATTCTGGATCATGAAAAGGGACCTCATACGATGATAGAGGTCTGCCACCACATCCATTCGATCAAGAAAGATATATGGTGACCTCTGATAGTCCGATTTCATCCCGTGAAAAGCCTCATCGAAGGTATCGACAAATGGTGTTGACCAAGACCTTTTCATGAATATCCATATATTTTTAATAATTTATATATTATTGGTTTTTTGAATATATTTTAAGATATGGTATCCATCATTGAATTTGGTTAGCAATATAGAGGGAAATTGGGATTTCCACAAATAATTGTTCCTGATCCGTTGAGATCTTCTGGATTTCTTAAGATAATCTATATATGCAAAAAGCCTGATTGCGCGTCGGTGATGGACAACGGTCCTAGATTCGCTAGGTGAGTCCCTCAGAGGGACCCTCAAGAAGATCGCAAACGCATCCAACATTGACAAGGATGTCATCAAGGACGTTGTACGAGATATCCAGCGGGCTCTCCTCCAGGCAGATATCAATGTCAAACTTGTCCTGACCATTACCAAGGAAGTGGAGAGAAGGGGCCTGGAAGAAAAGCCACCCGCCGGCATGTCGTCGCGGGAGCATGTGATCCGGATCATATACGAGGAACTTGTCAGGATCCTGGGAGAAGGGCGCGAGGTCTCCCTAAAAAAACATGTCATCATGATGGTAGGTCTTTACGGGCAGGGAAAGACAACCACAACTGCCAAGCTGGCAAAGTTCTTCCAGAAAAGAGGTTTGAAGGTGGGGCTGATCGCAGCTGATGTCCATCGACCTGCTGCCTTTGACCAGCTCAAGCAGCTGGCTGAAAAGATCAATGTTCCCATTTACGGCAATCCAAAGGCCAGCAATGGTGTAGCAGTTGTGAAGAACGGAATGAAGGCTCACAAGGGCATAGATGTGATCATCATCGACACAGCAGGGAGACACTCTCTTGAAGACGATCTGATCGATGAAATGAAGAGGATATCAAAGGCTGCAAACCCTGATGAGAAGTTCCTTGTTTTAGATGCCTCGGTTGGTCAGCAGGCGGGCCCTCAGGCTCAGGCTTTCCATGATGCTGTGGGAGTAACAGGCGTCATCATTACGAAACTTGATGGAACAGCCAAGGGAGGAGGAGCACTTTCTGCGGTTTCAATAACAAAGGCTCCTGTTACCTTCATAGGTGTTGGAGAGCATATAGACGATCTTGAGAAGTTCGATCCACCCAGATTCATCTCGAGACTTTTAGGTATGGGGGATCTCCAGACCCTCCTTGAGAAAGCACAGGAATCCATGGAAGAGGGTGATGCTGAACTTGTTGCAAGGAAAATGATGTCCGGGAAGTTCACCCTCCTGGATATGAAGGACCAGATGGAAATGCTCTCAAAAATGGGGCCACTGGACAAACTGATGGGGATGCTTCCCCAGGGTTTCGGAGGAATGAAGTCCATGAATATGGACAAGCAGTCATCCCATGAAACCCAGGAGAGATTGAAGAAGTTCAAGGTCATCATGTCATCCATGACCCAGTTCGAACTGGAAAATCCGAAGGAGATTAAGGCCTCAAGGATCCGAAGGATAGCCAGGGGTTCTGGGGTGGACCAGAAAGAGGTCAGGTCACTTCTGAAATACTACAATATGTCCCAAAAAGCTGTTAAGGGACTCACTTCCAACAGGAGGATGAGGAAGAAGCTCATGAAACAGCTTCAGATGCCTGAGATGGAAGGATTCGATATGTAATGTCGGATCGTATCGGAAAGACATCGATCAAAAAAACATAATCTATATATCCGATTTTGGACCTCAGCATAAAAGGTAGAAATGATGGTGGCTTCCTTGCTGCTATCTGGTTTTTCCGCTTCCAATTCGAGAGGTTCCTTTAAAGAGGTCATCAAATATGCTCGGATTATCCTTGGGTAGTTTGGCCGTCCTGTTCATAACTATAGTTTTTGGTTTCTATATGGCTTGGACCATCGGTGCAAATGATGTCGCAAACTCAATGGGAACCGTATTCGGCTCGAGAACAATGTCATTGAAGAAGATAATATTGATCGCGGTTATATTCGAGTTCCTAGGTGCTTTCCTTGTTGGAGCTCATGTAACCAAGACCCTGAAATCAGGGATCGTCGATCCTGCACCTTTCCAGGGACAGACCGATCTTTTCATTGCTGGAATGCTTGCAGTTCTTCTAGCAGCATCTCTTTGGGTTACACTCGCGACTTATAAAAGTCTCCCAATTTCAACCAGTCAATCAATTGTAGGATCGGTAGCAGGTTTCGGAGCCCTTTCGATCATTTTAGGGGACATACCATCATCATCATTGAACCTGCAAACAATTATTAAGATCTCACTTGGATGGGTGCTATCCCCTATTTTCGGGGGGATCCTATCTTTTTTTATTTTCTTCTCAATAAAAAAAACCATATTCGAATCTAAGAAGTTGGAAAGAAGAGCGGAAAGTGTTAACAATTTCTTCATATTTCTCGTGATATTCATTCTCCTCCTAGCTGGTCTTTCAGGCGGTTTGAAGAACCTTAGGACCGTGATGGAAGGAATCCTGCCAGGAACGATCTTGGATATGGTCTTCGATATTTTCTGGTTGAAGGTCATTTTTATCATGACCCTATCATTGTTCATTACCATCATCTTCCATTTGATGAAAAATAGAAAAATGACTGAAAAGAGAAAAGGGCAAAATCCCCTGGAGAGGGTCGAGTCGATGTTTGGAGGATTGCTTGTACTGACTGCCTGTTATGTGGCATTCTCCCATGGTGCCAACGATGTTGCCAATGCAATAGGTCCAGTGGCGGCGATTGTCCAGATCCTAACCGGTGGAGAAATATCCTCCACGGTTACCATCCCTATATGGATCTTGCTTCTTGGCGGTCTTGGGATAGTTGTAGGAGTATCAACCTGGGGATACAGGGTAATGGAAACTATCGGAAAAAGGATCACAAAGATAACCGCCACAAGAGGGTTCTCAGCATCATTCGGTGCCGCCTCTTCTGTGCTTATCTGTTCATTATTTGGAATTCCCGTTTCAACCTCACAGATAATAGTAGGGTCGGTGATCGGTGTTGGATTGGCAGGAGGTATTTCAGCTATTGACCTGAGGGTGATCAGGAATATCATCGTATCATGGGTGTTCACAATACCGATTTCCGCTCTAACGACAGGTGGGATATATTTACTCTTTAGAGCCATAGCTCTACAACTGTAATGAAAGGTGATTGAGATGGAAAAAGAATCGATCCTAGACAATATTCGAGTACCGATCCTTAATACAATATATAGGAATCCATTTGAAGGTCTGGGCTACCACTCAAAGAAACTCGATGAATGTGTTTTCCATATGAAAGAGTGCCTGTTCCATTATCTGGAATGTGATTTCGACCGTGTGGAAAAAGATAAGGAAATGGTCTCAAAAGCTGAACATGAGGCGGACCTTATCAAAGCAAATATCAGGGCCCACATACCAAAATCCATATTCATGCCTGTCCCAAAGGATCAATTCCATATGCTTCTTCATGATGCGGACTCCATACTAGATTATGCAGAGGATGTGGCAGTACTCCTCACAATGAAAAGAACATGTCTTCCAGAGAATATTTCAGGAAAATTGAGGGAACTGGCAAAGAAAGTTCTAGATTGTGTAAAAGCTTTTCAAGATATCATGGGCAGTATGGAGAACCTCATCGAAAGCAGTTTCCGGGGGCTTGAAAGGGATAGAGTGAAGGATATGATTAAGAATGTTCATCTTCTTGAACATGAAGCCGACATCCTGGAGTTCTCAATTTCTAGAGACCTTTTCAATATCGATCATGATAAAATGGATCCGATATCGGTCGTCCACATGCTCAAGGTTGTGGACCGTCTAGGACAGGTTGCTGACAAAGCGGAAAATGCCGCTGATCGGATAAGGGCGATGATGGCCAAATAGAGAGCTACCAAGGCCAATATACATAGAATATATATTGAATATAGTTCACAATATTTTACATAGTCAAATAATTTAGAATATATCCCTATGTTGCCCTGAGTTGCATGGAAAACAGGAAGGGGGAGGGCAAAACCCCAACAAACCCTTTTGGCAGACCGAAGGGGATATTTTACAGGCTCCAACATAAACAATGGTTCAATATACTGATATTCATCATTTCCATTTATTTCTTCATCATTGGCATCAAGCTCATGGGATCAGGCTTCAAAGGCCTGGGCCATGATTTTGCCAATGACCTGATCGAAACCACATCGAACCCTCTTGTGGGACTGTGTATCGGGGTCCTTGCAACCGCTGTAGTTCAATCATCATCAGCTACTACATCCACCGTTGTCGCAATGGTAGTGGCCAACCCGGCATTCTTCCCCAATGCTATCCCGATTGTGATCGGGGCCAATATAGGGACCTCTGTCACCAATATCCTGGTGTCCCTCGGACACATCAGACACCCTCCATCCTTCAGAAGGGCCTTCGGAGGGGCCCTGGTCCATGATTTCTTCAATGTTATCTCTGCCTCATTGATATTCCCCATGGAGTGGCTTGTAAGGATCTTGACAGGGAAAGGTTTCCTTGAAAGAATGGGAGAAGCCACGGCTTCCATGATGGTCGGGGAAGATCGGAATCTGGAATTCGACTTCATTTCCCGGATATTGGACCCAGTTCTAGAACCCATCAAAGAAGGTATCCTCAATGTGGGTTTATTCCCTGAAACCGCAATGATCATCGTTGGTCTGCTCATACTTTTTTCTTCTCTTACCTTCATCACCAAAGCAGCAAGGAGGGCCATCGACGGAAAGGTCCAGGAACTGGTGGACAAGGTCCTTTTCAGGAACACTGCAACATCTTTCACCTTCGGTATGCTTCTCACAGCTTTCGTTCAGAGCTCTTCTGTCACCACATCCATTGCTATTCCCCTCGTAGGTGGAGGGATACTGTCCATTGAACAGATATTCCCCTATACCCTTGGAGCAAATATCGGAACAACTGTCACTGCGCTTCTGGCAGCCATTGCAAGTCAGGACCTTGCTGATCCCGAAGGCTCAAAATATGCACTGGCCATATCCTTTGTTCATCTCTATTTCAATCTGACTGGTATTGTCCTCCTTCTTCCCTTCAAAAAGGTGCCTATCTATCTCGCTAGAAAAGTGGCCAGATATATATCCTCGAATAGGAAGATGGCGATCCTCTTCCTGATCGTGGTATTCTTCCTGATACCTGGAGCTGTGATACTATTCGACAGGTTATTATTATCATAATTACATCAATACAGATATTCAAGGAGATATGAAGATGTTCAAGAACATCTGGGATGCATTGAGGAAGAACCCTCTCATAGATGAGAGCTACGAGATAATGGACCAGCTGCAGCACCAGACACAGGAGATGTTCCTTCTTTCGATGAGGGCTTTGATCGACCAAGGGATACAACCCGATGAAATAGTCAAGATGGATAAAGAGGTCAATAGGAATGTCCAGCTGTTGAGAAAAAAGGTATTCGAATACTTCTCACTCTCTTCGATCCCCAATATACATGGCGGTCTAACTCTGATCTCCCTTGTGATCGATTACGAGAGAATAGGGGATTATGCCAAGGACCTTGCGCTCCTGAGAGATGAATACGATTTCGCTAAACCTTTTACCCATGACATCAATGATAGATTGAACTCCATGAAAGATCATATTTCAATGATGTTCCTGGAAGCCCACGATTCCCTTGTGGTCATGGAGAAGGCATATCCCACCAAGGTCACACTGAGGGAAAGGGACCTGAAGAAAGAATACGATTCCTTGGTGGAGAGGTTGAACGATAAAGAGCTTACAAGAAAAGAGGTCATCTGCTCCCTGATAACCGCAAGGATCCTCCGCAGGATCGCGGGCCACCTTGACAATATAGCAACATCAGGATCCAGACCATTTCCCAAATTGGGATTCAAACCGGGAGCTTCCAGTTGGGAGGATTAAACACCCCATCTGGACCATTCCCGCTTCGCGGTCATATGGTGTCTGTTGAGAAAACCGGCCTTGAACCTCTCTACCGGAAAGAAACCATAGGGTTTCCTGGGAAGATTCTGCGAGAATCCTTGTAGAAAGACCCTGACACGGTTTGCATTCCTAGTCGTGATCCCATCCACTTCCAGGAAATGGATATCCCCGGCATGTGTGGGTCTTTCATCATAGACATCGATGGTGATCTCAACAGGGTCCTTCACACGAAACCTGAAAACATAGGAATTGGATGGAATGGCCATAACTATCATCAGTCTGGAGAAGTGATGGAGGGCCCTATCCCTTTCATATACCCAACCCAGATCATCAAGCGTCTTCCTGACCATCTTGGTCACCGAAGGAGAGTCGTAACAGACCGCTGCCCTCCATTTCTCAGGTGGTATCGCCATCTTCTGCCTCTTATACGTTAAGTTCCGTTGTCCCTTATTTCATTTATTGACAGATAGAATTATCATGGAATGAAACGATAACCATCGGGTATATTAGATGGGGGGCCGAGCAAGACCTAAGATATACTGCAGTAGATGTTTGGAACATGCTAAGTGCAGGTATGACGGTTCCGTCATAGGTTCGGAGATAGTGAAGAAGCTCATGGACCATAGTGATATCATCCATGATTGCCCGGAAATGGCTATTGGACTAGGAGTTCCGAGGGCCCCGGTAAAGGTATACGAAGATGATTCGGGATATCATCTATATCAGACCTCAACAGACTTGGATCACACTGAGAGAATGACATCTTTTGTCAAGGAAAAGCTCGATGGTCTCGAAGAGGTCGATGGTTTCATCCTGAAGGCAAAATCGCCCTCATGCGGGTTGGATGATGTCAAGATCTACGGTTCAAAAGAAAGGGGAGCACAAAAGAGGATGGGGTCCGGATTCTTTGGTATGGAGGTGACCCGAAGATTCCCGCATCTGGCTGTTGAAACTGAGAAACGGTTGACAGATGACAGGATCAGGGACCATTTCCTGACAAAATTGTTCACCAACGCCCGGTTCAGGATCACCCGGGAGGAGTCAACTCCAAGATCCCTCATAGAATTCCATTCCAGGTCAAAATACCTGCTTATGGCCTACAACCAGACAATTTTGAGGGAGATGGGGAGGACGGTTTCCAAACAGAAGGAGATCGGGATCGAAAGTGCCTTACAGGAATATGGAAAACAACTTGGAGCGGCCCTTCAAAAGGGACCAAGGTTTACATCTAATATCAATGTCTCGATGCACTGTTTCGGATACTTCTCCTCTCAATTGACCAAAGAAGAAAGGTCCTTCTTCCTTGATTCAATAGACCTTTACAGGGATGACAGGATCCCGCTGACAACCTTGAAGTCGATAATGAGATCATGGATCCTGAGGTTCGATGTGAAATATCTTTTAGACCAGTATTATTTCCAACCTTACCCGATAGAACTCGTCCGATCATTCGATGAAAAACGAGACAGGGAGCTCTGGTGATGACAGGAGACCCGAGGATCAGGAGGCTCAACGAGAATCCGATCCAGGATGGCCGATACGTCCTATATTGGATGCAGCAATCCCAGAGAGTACACTATAACCATGCCCTCATGAGAGCATCATACTGGTCCATCAATCTTGACCTTCCCCTTGTGGTATATTTCGGATTGACGGATGAATATCCTGAATCCAACCTTAGACATCACATGTTCATGCTGGAGGGTCTGATGCAAGTGGAAGAGGACCTTCAGCAGCTGGGTATCAAATTCGTGATCAAAAAGACCAAGCCTGAAATTGGTGCCATCGAGATGTCAAAGGAAGCTGCAATTACTATCTGTGATATGGGTTATCTCAGACATCAAAGGGAGTGGAGAAATAAGCTGGCATCTCACTCCAAATGCCTTCTTGAAATGGTCGAGTCGGATGTGATCATCCCCGTGGAAGAGGCATATCCCAGGGAAGCATATTCGGCAGCTGTCCTCCGGCCCAGGATCCATGAACATCTGGATGAACAACTGGTAGTTCCTAGAGAACTTTGGCCCGATCGGGATTCCCTTGATATGGAGTTCGATTCCATTGATATCAACTATCCGGGGAGTATCTTGAAGGATATGGACATTGACGATTCCGTAGAGCCTGTAGAGATGTTCATAGGTGGTGGAGGGGAGGCAAATCTGAAGCTCCACAACTTCATTGAGAACAAGCTTGACAGGTATTCAGTTGAGAGAAATGACCCTTCGAAGGGCATCCAATCCGACCTGTCACCTTACCTGCATTTCGGACAGATATCTCCTCTATTTGTAACGATGAAGATCATGAATCAGGGCGGGGAAGGGGGAGATGCGTTCCTGGAAGAATTGATCGTCAGAAGGGAGCTTGCCATGAACCTTTCTCATTACAATCCCAATTATGATACGTTCGATTGTCTGCCCGAATGGGCAGTAACCACTCTTGAGGACCATTCATCTGATCAAAGAGAATATATCTACTCGCTTGAGGCACTGGAGAACGCCGAGACACATGATCCTTACTGGAATGCGGCCCAGAAGGAGATGGTGGTTACAGGAAAGATGCATAATTACATGAGGATGTACTGGGGTAAGAAGATACTCGAGTGGACCCATGACCCGAGGGAAGCATTCGATCGGGCCATCTTCCTGAACAATAAATACAACCTCGATGGAAGGGATCCGAACTCATTTGCAGGCGTGGCCTGGTGTTTTGGAAAACATGACAGGCCTTGGAAGAAAAGACCGGTGTTCGGAAGTGTCCGTTACATGAATGATAAGGGTCTGATAAGGAAGTTCGACATGGAACCGTATGTGAGAAAGTTCGGAGGTTGAGATGTATACCTATCTATTATTCAACATCGCTGTGATCCTATTTCCATTCATTCTGTCATTTGACAGAAAGGTTTCATTTTTCAAAAAGTGGCCCTACCTTGCTATTTCAACAATTATGACAGATCTGATATTCATAACATGGGACTCGGTCGTGACCGGATTGGGTCACTGGTCATTCAACGATGACCATCTCACGGGTCTGTGGGTCTTTGGCATCCCGGTCGAGGAGTTGATGTTCTTTTTCACGGTACCTTATGCGTGTCTTTTTACATATGAAGCGATAAAACACTATCTCAAGGATTGGAAGGTTCCTTTCAATAAATTTGTCAATGTATCAATAGCAGTGGTCCTTCTGGTCACTGCGTTCTTCTACATGGACCAGGGTTATACCTTCATCGTTTTGATCTACACTGCTATCATTATCATACTACTTTCAATGGGGAAGGTTCCTCTTCTATCCCGGAGGACATTCTGGATATACACTGCAATTACAATCTTTCTTTTCATGATATTCAACATGATACTAACAGGAATTCCGGTGGTAGAGTATGGTTCAGAATACATATGGGGAGGGGATGACCCCTGGAACGGAAGGTTCTTCACAATTCCGCTGGAGGATTTCTTCTATAATTTTTCCATGCTATCCACTTACCTGTTGACTTACAACCTAGCCTACCGGATTATAAAAAAGAGAAGGAAAACAGATGAAGAGTGATAGGAGAATAGCCATTATCGGAACAGGCCTGGGTGGACTGTCTGCAGCTCTGCTACTCTCTCATAAAGGATATTCGGTGGATGTATACGAGAGACTTGAAGGCCCGGGTGGAAAGGCGAATCAGCTATGGAAGGGAGGTTTCCGGTTCGATATGGGACCTTCACTTCTAACACTTCCGGGGATTTTCTCGGACCTGCTTGAGAAAGTGGGAGAGGACATCCATGACCACCTGGAATTCATCAGATTGGACCCCATCACCAGATATTTCTTCGATGATGGGACCATCCTGGATGCTCACTCAGATAAGGTGAGGTTTGCCGAGGAGATAGAGGAGAAACTGGGGGAGGAAAGGAATGTAGTATTAAGGTATCTGGATAAATGCAAAAGGACCTATGAAGCTTCCACACCTCTTTTCATGTTCAAACCTCTTCACGAAACATCAACACTTGCATCAACGGATACCATCAGAGCGTTTTTTAAGACACCAAAGCTCGATGCTTTCAGAACAATGCACAAGGTCAACAGCAAATGGTTCAAGGATAAGAGAACTGTTCAGCTCTTCGACAGATACGCCACATATAACGGTTCATCACCATATCTGACACCGGCCACATTCAATCTGATACAGCATGTTGAATATGACAAGGGAGGTTATGCCGTCAAAGGAGGAATTCATTCTATCCCAAGGACCTTCAGTGAACTTGCTGAGAAAAGAGGGGCTTCATTTCATTTTAATACGGAGATAGAAACCATTGTGATAAAAGGAACCTCGGTAAAAGGAGTGATGGTTTCTGGAAAGTTGATGGAATATGATGCGGTTATCTCCAATTCGGATGTTACCTCAACATACCTAAACCTCCTCGGAGATCTTAAAAGCGGTTCTTCAAGAAAATATCAACGATTGGAACCATCCTCATCCGGTCAGGTTTTCTATTGGGGGATAAGAAGGACCCATGATGTTCTCAAGGATAACAATATCTTCTTCTCCAAGGATTACAAGGAAGAGTTCGATGACATATGGAATAGAAGAATATCCCCAAAGGACCCCACTGTCTATATCAATATCACTTCAAGGACCGAACCGGATGATGCACCTTCTGGAAAGGAGAACTGGTTCGTTCTGGTCAACGTCCCCTATGACTCTGGACAGGACTGGGTCTCGGAAAGGGAAGATGTCAGGAGATCAGTATTAAAAAGACTGTCAAAACACATTCCCGACATCGAGGACGATATTGAGATCGAAGAGCATCTGGGACCTTCTGAGATAGAGAGCAGATATGGAGGAAATAAGGGATCAATATATGGAATATCCTCGAACACCAGGGCTTCTGCTTTCCTTAGACAACCCAACAGGTCCCGATCAACAAAAGGATTGTTCTTTGCAGGGGGATCTGCTCACCCCGGGGGAGGTATGCCACTTGTGGTACTCTCAGGAATCCATGCAGCGGAACTGACTGAAAGATATCTTGAAAATGGACTATGATAGGGTAGAACAATGGTCATCGATCGTATCTACCTTTTCTGATCCATGGCAATCTCCACCACTGGACATATGGATACTTGTGATGCTCGAGATGATAGCCGAAATGGTAACAGGTCAGAAGTGAGATGAAATATGGAAAATCGGATGATATTGCATGATATCTGTTGATGTAACCTCCTTCAGGTTCACGGTGTGGGAGATAAGTCCCAAAATAGAATAGCTGCAAGGTGCTACCAAGAGATGGGATTATCCAGAAAAGGATAAGGTTGGACCATTTCAGACCAATAATGAAGAAAAGTATGTTGAAGATTATCGCCATTCCGAATATCTGGTATAGACTGAGATATTCCTTCAAGAACTTGAGATACCAGAGAAGGAAACCTTTCTTTTTCCCATCATGATAATCCGGATCCTTCAAAGTACCTGGATATCTGTGATGCTGCATATGTTTCTTCTTCAGCTTTCTGTATGAAAAGAGCGCATAGAAGAAAATCGAGATGGAACCTATCGCTTTGTTTATCCCGGGGTTTCCCGGGGTTATGGAACCATGCATTGAATCATGAACCGTTATAAATAGGCCAGTGAAAAGGAGGGTCATCCATACTGTTCCAATTGGCAGGACCCAAACCGGTAAAGAGCTAATATCCATTGTAATGAGGAAGACAAGGCTCAAACTGAAGAGCAGAAATCCATTTATTGCTATAATAGGGGATCTGATCCCATTGAATATTGGTGGTTTGGTCATCTTGTTTTCACCATAACCGAAGGACCAAATGATCCATACATATATACAGCACCGACTTAATATGAATTATCCGGATATTTAATACAATAGAGATGGAATAATGAAAAAACAATAACTTGATGAATAACATTTGAAGAGTGAATAATTAAATAATTAAAAAACCACATTAGCAGGGGGTAAAATGAGAGTAATCGTCGTAGGGGCTGGTTTCGGAGGAATGACCGCAGCAGCCCTGCTTGCAAAAGAAGGGCATGATGTAACTGTTGTCGAGAAGAACGATCAACCGGGAGGACGTGCCATTGTTCATCAGGACAAAGGGTTCGTATTCGATATGGGTCCCTCGTGGTATCTGATGCCAGAGGTTTTCGAGGACCTTTTCAGGGAATTCGGGAAGGAGGTAAACGATTACTATGAACTGAAACGACTGGACCCCAATTACAGGGTTTTCTTCTCCAGTGACAGAAGGCTGGACATAAGCGCGGACCTGGATAAGAACAAGGAACTCTTTGATAGCATTGAGGAGGAAGGGGGCAGGAAGCTTCAAGAATACCTGGACTCGGCGGCATATCAATACAAGATCGCCATGGGGGAGTTCATCTACAAGGAATACAACTCCATATTCGATTTCGCCAGCGCAAAGTTGATGATAGAGGGGACAAAGCTCCATGTATTCGACAGCCTTGATACATATGCAAAGAGGTTCATCAAGGATAAGGATCTGAGGAAGATACTGGAATACACAATTGTCTTCCTTGGAGGAAGCCCTCAAAAAAGTCCGGCAATGTATGCTTTGATGTCTCATGTGGACTTCAACCTGGGAGTATGGTATCCCATGGAAGGGATGGGAAAACTTGCCCGATCTTTCAGGAAGCTGTGTGAAGAGCAGGGAGTCAAATTCAGGTTCGATGAAGAAGTCAAGGAGATCATTGTTGAAAAAGGGAGGGCAAAGGGGGTAAAAACCACCAAAAGCGAACTAAAATCGGACCTGGTGATCGTTAATGCAGATTACCCCCATGCTGAACTCGATCTACTCGGAAAGAAATACAGAACTTACAGTGAAAGATACTGGAAAAGAAAGAAGATCGCTCCCTCCTGTGTTCTTATCTATATCGGTTTGAATAAGAGAATAGAAGGATTGACACATCACAATCTTTTCCTATCACCCTCCTGGGATGAGCATTTCCAGTCGATCTTCGACAAACCTAGTTGGCCCAGTGATCCATCCTATTATATCTGCTGTCCATCCAAAACGGATCCTACTGTTGCTCCTGATGGTTGTGAGAACCTTTTCTTCCTTGTTCCTGTGGCTGCAGGTCTGGATGACACTGACCAGATAAGGGAGCGATACTTCAAGAGAACGATAGAACACCTGGAAGATCTCCTTGGTGAGAACATTAAAGACCACATCATCAGTAAGAGGGTAGTAACCCACAGGGATTTCTCGGAATTATACAATGCATACAAAGGATCTGCTCTGGGTCTGGCCCATACACTGACCCAGACTGCCATATTCAGACCGTCGCACAGATCCAAGAGAGTAAAAGGCCTATATTATTCGGGGCAATATACACATCCGGGTATTGGCGTCCCCATGGTGTTGATATCATCAAGGATACTTGTCGAGGAGATCTTGAAAGATGAAAAAAAACAGGTTCTATGAGATTTTCAAGAAGGGGTCAAAGACCTACTTCTACAATTCGATATTCTTTCCGGCTAAAGTAAGGGATGATGTTTTCATCTTGTACAGCTTCGTAAGGGTTGCTGATAATCTTGTTGATGCGGTCCCCCAGAGAAAGGACGATTTCTGCAAATTCCAGGAAGATTTCTGCCGCTCATGGGATGGAGAGGTGATCGGGGACGAGGTCTTGGACTGCTTCACAAACCTTGCACATCGAAAGAAATTCGAAAAGGATTGGGTCGAAGCGTTCCTCCATTCAATGGAGCTTGACCTCACCAAATCCACCTATGATACATTGGCGGAGGTCGAGGAATACATTTACGGCTCGGCAGAGGTGGTGGGTCTGATGATGTCCAAGGTTCTGGGTGTGGATGAAGGTTTCTTCAAGCATGCCCGTTCCCTTGGTAAAGCGATGCAGTACATCAATTTCATAAGAGATATTGAGGAGGATAATCATCTGGGAAGAAGGTATCTCCCGACAGAGGAGATCGAAAAGGCGGGTCTCAGGGGTCTGAAATTCAAGGAAATTGAGAACGATAAGGATGCTTTCAGGAGATTCATCCGCTCCCAACTTGACAGGTATGAGATTTGGCAGACTGAAGCTGAAAAAGGTTTCAATGGATTGGAGAGGAGATACAGGATACCGGTCATGAACGCCTCTGACATGTATAACTGGACGGCTGGGAAGATCAGAAAGGATCCGATGGTAGTGTACAGGAAGAAGGTGAAACCATCAAAGGTAAGGATAGTGGGGAATCTGATCGGAAAGAAGTTATCGATCTGAAAAGATCCTCCTCGAAAGGTTTCCGGGCATGGAAAGGATACATCCCCCCTGCTATCATTTACATCATGTTCTCGGTTGGGATCATCGGTCACTGGGTTCCTGCAACCCATGACCTAATGATATCCTTGACACCGATGTTCCTGTTCGGAATGGGAATATACATCATACATCCCTCCATATTGAAGAGGGATCATCGATTCCTGACATGGGTGCTGATCACCTATCTGATTACTTTTTCCATTGAAGCCATTGGTGTTGCGACGGGAGCTGTATTCGGTGAATACTCTTACGGATCAACATTGGGACTTATGGTCCTCGAAGTCCCGATAGTGATAGGATTCAACTGGGTGCTGGTGGTGGTGGGTGCGGTAATGGTTGCAAAAAAGATCTCGGGGAATATCTTTTTTGCATCGATCATTGGAGGCGGTCTATCCACTCTATTCGATTTCTTCCTTGAACCCGTGGCGATAAAACTTGACTACTGGGACTGGTCCGGAGGTAGCATTCCTGTCCAAAACTATGTTGCCTGGTTTGTGATTGCTACTGTCTTTTCCTATTCCTTCCTTAAGATGAAATTGAAGTGCAGGTCGGATCTGGCAATTCACTATCTCTTTGTCCAGGCCCTGTTCTTCATATCATTACAGATCTCTTTCATTGTTATTTGATCACGGATAAACCACTTGAAAAATGTAATAAATATGAGTTCCTTTGATAGTGTGTAATGGGTGACCGACGATGAGACAACAGATCTGTCCCGAAATAATGAAAGGATACATGAAAAGGATCGATACCTTCCATTTCGAGGAATGCGGCACCACATCCAGCGATCCACATGTTTTCAAGAACTCGGATGATGTGCTATCGAGATCGATCCCCATGGCTGTTGAAAATAGAAAAGAATTCGGTCTTGACGGACTAGTTAAAGGGCTCAATGCTGTGATCATCAATACAGAGGATCATAATTTCAATTCAGCGGTTAAGGAACTCCTGGACTTCACAGGCCTACGTCTTCATTCATCATTTGATAATGAAAGGAAAATGGAAGCCATTTTGAAGGTAGAGGATTCAGCCGATTTCATAGTCAGGCATAGAAGATCGGGAGAAAACCCATTCCAGCCCTACAACATTGCCCCAAAAACAAAGGACCTCCCAAATACCAGACTGGAGACATTGATTTTCGAGACCTCGAACATTGAGAGGTATTTCGGGATCCAGAAGGAAAGGGGCGTACGATTCTTCACGGAGGAGATAATTCACATGGATGATTACTCCTTCATCCAAACAATCCCCTCCTCTTTCACAGGAAATTCGATCGGTTTCATCGAATGGAAGGGGAAGAAGGGGGCATATATCTCCAACGAGGATAATGAGATCGATCTGGATCTGGAGAAATCGACCTCGGACTATTTGAAGAATGTCAAATACCTTGACCATACCGCAACAAGGTTGGAATCACAGAACAGGGATGCAGCGATAATTGAGTTCATGGAACTCACCAATTACAAGTTCGATTTTGCAATCTATGTGGAGAACTTCAATTCAATCACCAACGTTGCCAGGCTCTCCGATAAGGACTATGCACAGGTCTTTACAACAGGTATCTCTCCCTTTAAAAATATTGAAGAGTGCGGTCCAACGGAGAAATACGTTCACAACTACGGACCAAGGATCCATCATGTCGCCTTCCATACCGAAAATATTGAGGATACCTATGAGGGGCTCATTCAGGATGGGATGGGATTTCTGATAGATCTTGTGGGATCTCCTGACGAAGGGCTGAAGCAAACATTCACAAAGGGAAGTAAGAATACGT
The DNA here is from genome assembly GCA_965234725.1 of Thermoplasmatota archaeon. Lineage (GTDB taxonomy): Archaea > Thermoplasmatota > Penumbrarchaeia > Penumbrarchaeales > Penumbrarchaeaceae > Penumbrarchaeum > Penumbrarchaeum helgolandense. Next base: position 39,740 of record CBDDUX010000029.1, read on the forward strand.
TCCTTGTCAATGAGTACATCCACAGATATGGTGATTTTGACGGATTCTTCACCAGATCAAATGTTACTGACCTGACAAGAGCAACCGGGGCCCAGTAAGGACATCAGAAGATCGGTACCTCTTCATCACTGTTCCTGTAGCTTTCTATCTGATCTAACAGATCCTTTGCAGAAGAGATGAGATGGTCCCTGTGATATTCCATCTCACGATGGAGAAGGAAAATCCTCACCACATCACCAAGGGCCATGTGTGGTTCAAGATGTTGACTGTACTCGGAAGGTAGTTCATATTGGAAATGATGTGAACGGATCTTCGTCTGATCCGTTTTGAAACCCATGGCGAGGGATATCTTGTCCAGAGAGAGGTCCTGACCCACTTCCCTCCTTAATTCCCTTTGAAGGTCCTTTACCTTTATCGATGATACATCCATTCCAGCTTTCGTAAGAAGGTTCAGGTCCTCCTGCGCTCCGAAGAAAACCATTTCCTCCGGATCATGTTCCGCCAAAACATCCTCACAAAAACCGCCCAGAGCTTTGAAAGCCTTCTTGGCGATCGATCTGATCTCATGACGCTCTTTATGGGATATTCTGAACCTTGGATCGTAGGACTTGGAACATTTCTGTGATGGATTGTAGACCTTCTCCTCTAACCCGATCGGATTCCCCAAAGAATCACAAGAGTTCTTTCTGACAACAAGTTCCCCATCGAAATCGAACTCGGTTTCCCTTATGTCGATCACTTTTCCATTACCATCACTGATAAGGATGCCAGCCTCCAGAGGGACGAAATCCCTCCTGTAGGATCCGAAGATCTGTCCGAACTCCAGGTCCATATAGCCAAATCTATCCACGGCTATAACAACACCTCTTTAGGAACCAATGGGGATGGGGCTCATTTATTTTCTATTTTTTCCTGGACTGCCATTTGTAACATTTTTTTTAAATAATGATCTGAAAAATAACATTGATTCGTGTTGTTAGTCACATGCTATATGTATTTTGTCCAGTAGCTATACAGTTATATTCAATGAATATATTCCCGGAACAACAATGGAGGTGGTAATATCAGTGAGAGTAAGAAAATAGTTGTGATTGGTGGTTCGGCTGCTGGACCCAAGGCTGCATCAAGGGCAAGAAGGATCGATCCTGAGGCGGAGATCACGATCATCCAGAAGGAGAACGACTTATCGATGGCTTCCTGCGGGTACCCCTACTATGTCGGTGGTGTTTTCGACGAGAGGAGCAAACTGATCTGTACTCCTACCGGAGTCATCAGGGATCCGAACTTCTTCAAGAACGCCAAGGACATAAGGGCAATGACAAATACTGAGGCCACAAGGATAGATGTCGAAGGGAGATCGGTTGCATACAAGGATCTGAAAACAGGTGAAGGAGGGAGCATATCCTACGATAAGCTAATAATCGCAACCGGGGCCGTTCCTCGGATGCCTCCTGTAAAAGGTCTGGACCTTGAAGGGATAACCACCCTCCAATCCCTCAGGGATGCTGATTATCTGAGAAAGGTCAGAGATGATGGGAAGATCAAGAAGGCCGTGGTTGTTGGCGGAGGTCTGATCGGTCTTGAAACATGCGAGGCCCTTCAACTTGCCGGAATCGAGATCACTGTCATTGAGATGATGCCCCAGATACTGATGTTCCTGGACTGGCAACTTGCAAAGATACTGGAGAACAACATCAAGAGCTGGGCCGCGAATGTGATCACGGAAAATGCAGTGGTCGAATTCTTAGGAGAGAATGGAAAACTGACAGGTGTGAAGTTGGCAAACGGAACCGAGCTTACATGCGAGTTGGCAGTTATTTCAATAGGAGTCAAGCCAAATGTCGAACTTGCAAAGGAAGCAGGGATCGAAGTGGGAGAGACCGGAGGAATCAAAGTTGATGAACATATGGAAACATCGATCCCCGGCGTGTATGCCATCGGAGACTGCATAGAGGTTCCAAATCTTGTATCCGGGAAGAAGGTCCTGGCCCCCTACGGGGACCTGGCAAACCTGGAAGGCAGGGTCGCCGGTGAGAATGCCGTTTCAGGGAATGTGGCAAGATTTCCGGGCACTACACTCACGGGAGTATGCAAGGTATTCAACTATCAGGCAGGGACGACGGGTCTTTCAGAGAAACAGGCAAAGGAGGCTGGTTTCGATCCTGTAAGCGTCATATCAGCAGGTCCCGATAAACCGGGCTTCATGGGCGGTCTTCTCCTAATAAGCAAGATGACAGCGGATAGAAAGACCGGCAGGATACTGGGATACCAGTGTATAGGGCCGGGAGATGTTTCAAAGCAGGTCGCACAGGCTGCCATCGCGGTGAAGGCGGGAATGAAAGTAGAGGACATGATTAATGCCGACCTCCCCTATGCTCCGCCTTTCACATTAGCCATTGACAACACCATTTCGGTTTCCCATGTGCTTCAGAACAAGATGCGCGGATTGATGAATGGGATATCAGCTGTTGATGTGAAAAAGAAGCTCGATGCAGGAGAAAAACCATATATCATCGACATGAGAGGACCCGACGAGTTCGAAGCAATGAGGCTGGGAATAGGAGAGGTCCTCATCCCACTGGGAGCATTGAGGAAGAGGATCAACGAGCTCCCGGATGATAAGAATGCCGAGATCATAACATATTGCAAGATCTCTCTTAGAGGTTATGAAGGTGCCAGATATATACAATCACTCGGTTATTCAAATGTGAAGGTAATGGAAGGGGGCATCATGGCCTGGCCATACCCGAGAGAGAAATGAGATTGAACAAACCGATTTAAAACATTATGATCATTAACAGGCATGGATGATAGAGGCATCTCAAAGGCGCTTGAATTAGTAAAAGAAGAATATCCGAATTACAGGCCCCCACTAATATCCGAGATGGTCCTGAAGAGAAAGGACCCGTTCAGGATACTGATCGGGACAATACTATCTCTCAGGACAAAGGACGAAGTGACTTCAGTTGCGTCTAAGAGGTTATTCGAAGAAGCCGATACTCCCGAGGGCATACTTGCCCTTCCTACTGACAGGATAGAGGAGCTGATCTATCCCGTAGGCTTCTACAGGAACAAGGCATCAAACCTCCATTCCATATGCAGAGACCTCCTGGACAGGTTCGATGGAGAAGTCCCTGATGAGCTAGATGACCTCCTGTCAATGAAAGGGGTGGGAAGAAAGACAGCCAACCTCGTTATAACGATGGGGTATAATAAGCCGGGAATTTGTGTTGATACCCATGTCCACAGGATCTGCAACAGGTTCGGATATGTGGAGACCAAAACACCGGATGAAACAGAGATGGCTTTGAGAAAGAAGCTCCCCGCTGACCTCTGGATCGAGATCAACGATCTCCTTGTGGTATGGGGCCAGAACATATGCAAACCAATTTCTCCGCTTTGTTCACAATGTGTTGTGAACGGTATCTGTGAGAGAATAGGGGTTGGCAAGAGCAGGTGAGTTCATGGAAGATAGAACAAAGGTCATCCTTCTTGGAACGGGAACACCCAATTCCGAACCCGATCGGTCAGGATCCTGTATTGCGGTGGTTGTTGATGATCGACCCTACCTTTTCGATGCGGGGCCTGGGTTGGTTAGACGGGCGGAATCTGCTTTCAGAAGTGGGATCAAAGGACTGGGACTCCCCGGATTGAACAGGGTATTCCTTACCCACCTCCATTCGGATCATACCACCGGACTGCCCGACCTTCTCCTAGCCCCCTGGGTCCTGGGGAGAAGTGATCCTCTGGAAGTGATCGGCCCTCCAGGGACCTCATCGATGATGGAGCATATTCATGTAGCTTTCAAAGAAGATATCAAGGTAAGGACGGAAGGACTGGAACATGCAAATGGAACCGGTCACAGGTTCATTGTCAAAGAGATTAAAGAAGGACCTGTTTACAGGGATGAGAGGATCTCAGTAGAAGCATTCCGCGTTAAACATACCAGCTTCCGCCATGCATTCGGATACAAGATAAGGACCCCGGACAGGGCAATTGCCATCTCGGGAGATTGTTCCCCCGGCAAGGATTATGTAAATAATTACAGGGACCTGGACCTTCTTGTTCACGAAGTGTATTCGTCCAAGGGATTCGAAGGGAAGGACCAAAGATGGAAGAAATACCATTCGAATGCCCATACCTCCTCTAAGGAGCTTTCAGAGATATTGAATGAGGTCCGTCCGGGATTGACCGTTCTCTATCATCAACTATTGTGGGGGGTTTCTCCTGAGGACCTTCTGGAAGAGATCAACGGATCATACGATGGGATGGTTGTTTTTGGCAAGGACCTTGATGTTTTTTAAGTTCAAACATAGAAGGCTTTACTACCCCTAATATTCAAAACAAAAAATTTTTATATCACCATTATATTATACAACCTGCAGTTGTTGTCTCTATGAAAGCAACATGAAAATGAGGTGATGAAAAATGACCGAAGACAACAGGTTGACGGCAAGGGACAATGACCGAAGAGGTGTCTCTCCCTTCGGTCTCTGGAGCGATGTTGATGATCTTTTCGATGCATTCAGAGGCGACATCGACAGGATATTCATGGACCCCTGGGCGAGGACCACAATAAGACCCATCAAGGTGAGGGCTCAGGCCACCTACATGCCCATGAACATGGAAGATGCAGGTGACAAATTGATGCTGACAGTGGAGATGCCCGGTGTAAAGAAGGAAGATATCAAGCTCTCCATCAATGAGGACATACTCACGATTCGTGTGGACTCAAAAGAGGAGAAGAAGGAAGAGAAGAAGAACTATCTTCTCAGAGAGAGGTCCTCATACAAATGCGAAAGGTCCGTAAGACTTCCAGCAGAGGTCCAGGGAGAAAATGTCGGAGCGAAGATGGAGGAAGGAGTTCTTCATATAACGCTTCCCAAGGTCCACCCGAAGAAGAAGGAGACACACGAGATCAAGATCTCCTGATTCTAACGTTGAATCCCCCGGGGGCCGGGATCCAACACCAAACCCCACACTCTCTTTCCCCCAAACCCCGGCCCCCAATATATTTATGTGAATTTTTAATCAAATCTTTTAATACAATAAAGGTAAAGGATATTATCCCCTCCACCGATATTGACATACCGCAAAGTAGCGGAACGGGGAAGAAGGATGTTGAAGATCTTTGTGATCCAGCTGATCTCGGTTATGATCATGCTTTCATTCATCTTCGCCTCAGGAAAGGACCTTTCGGACCTTCCGGGCGATGATGAGGACATTATCGGATACTGGATATTTGATGAAGGGACGGGGGAGAACACAACCGACCTGGCGAATGGAAAAACAATGGTCCTCGGGACCTCTTCATCGAATGAGGATCAGGACCCGATATGGACGGAAGGTATTGAAGGGAAAGCCCTCCATTTCGATGGGGATGATGATGTGGCGATGGTAAGGAATTTCAACCTTCCCTCCTCCGAGATGACCATGTCGTTCTGGATAAATACATCCTGGACAGTTGAAGGAAGGGTCCCTATTTCATATGCGAACATCTACGAGACCAACGAGTTCATGCTTGAAGATCCGGGGGACTTGAAGGTCCATATCAGAGGATTAACAAGGGATACCGATGTCTCCTTCAATGACGGGAAATGGCACAATATAGTACTGACCTGGAGAGTGCTTGACGGGGACCTGAGAATTTACAAGGATACAAAGGAGGAATTCTCCGGGATTCTGGCAGTAGAGAATCCTATCAGGGGAGGTGGGACCCTTGTAATTGGTAATGATCAGGATGAGGTCGGAGGAGGCTTCGATGCTGACCAGGCCTTCAACGGGACCATTGATGAGCTTCTGATCATGGACACCGTCTTGGAGGATGATGACATCTTGGATATTTTCGAGTGGGTATTACCACCTCCAGAGGTGATCGAGGCCACTCCTGAGGGGGGAAGACATCCCAATGCCACCATGATCAACATCACATTCAACGTTGACATGGACCGGTCCTCTGTCGAAGAAGCGTTCTCGATCCTGCCCGAGATCAACGGGACCTTCAGGTGGATGGAGAGGAGCTTCTCCTTCATTCCGGATGAGGACCTGGGATCCGATACGGAATACAAGGTAATGATCTCAAAAGAAGCAAAGGACATCTGGGGAAGGAAGATAAAAGATGATATCCAGATCAAGTTCAAGACAGAGAAGATAGAGGAACCCGCACCGGTTGATGATGACGACACCACAACCGATGATGATACCACCGATGATGAGGGAACTGACAAGGAGGATGAAAAGGACAATACGGCAACGGTCATGATGGTGCTAGCCCTCCTTGCAGCAGGTATGATCGCGATCATTTTGGCCCTTGCAGTGATTGCGAAATTGAATCACAGAGAGGACTAAACGATCAATGATCGCTCATTTCTCTGAATACCTGATCAAAGGATCAGTCTTCGAAATGGTTCAGCATCCTGTCGTGGACCTCTCTCTTTTCCGGGTCCAGCAGGATTGTCTTTGCAGTATTGATCTCCCTTATCTTTTCATCGAAATCCGCTTCTGTATTTCGATTGGTATTTCGATCCGGATGATAGATCCCCGCAAGGTTCCGATAAGCCTTCTTGATCTCCCAATCAGTGGCATTCCTTGAAACACCAAGGATCTGATAGCAGTTGATCTCCTTGGGGGACCTTCTGATACCAAATCCGGACATGATCTCTTTCATGGCGGACATATCACCGTATTCAAGCCCTCTTTTCTTCTTTCTCAGAACAAAGAATACTATGGAAGCTGAGATCGCTATCAATATAAGGATTGTCAAAAAGAAGATGAGGATCCCAGAGTAATTGTTCCCATCACTTTCTTTCTTTAAGAGTATCACATTTCCCAGATCGGCATTGTTTCCGGGAACAAGCGAAATCGTGGTATTGTAATCCAAAAATCCCTTTGCTTTGATCAGAATGGTCCAGTTCCCTTCAGGACCGCTGAAGGAGAACCTGCCATCCTCATCTGATAAGTATTCGGTTCCCTGGAAGGTTACCATTGCACCAGAAACAGTATTTCCTCCGGCATCCATGATCCTTCCACTGGCAGTTCCAGGACCTACTGTTGTGAACTCATAGGATCCATTCTCCAGGGGATTCCCTGCGAGGTCCACTGCTGAAACATCGATGGAATATATTTTCCCGATCTCCCAGACCGGAACCGGAGTGATGTATGCTTTGTTCCCGCTTACAACAGTCAGGAAGGAGATGCCGTCTATCATGACCGATACATTGTAGACATTCTCAGAGAAAACGATCTCCAGGTCACTGTCAAGGGGAACCTTATCTCCGGAAGGGACCTTGTAATCGATCCTGGGCGAGACCGTGTCTGTCGTGAATGTGATATCCTTGGAAGCGGAGTTCCCCGCTTTATCCTCAAGGTAGAATGTGACCACATGGGATCCATCTTTAAGGTCCTTATACTCCATAGGGCCTTCCAATTGAACTACAGACCTTCCCCGATCAATGGATATTTCTACTGTTCTGATCGGACTTCCAGTCCCATCCGAGACCCAATCCAGTAGAATGCTGTCTTCCTTTAGGTAGGACCCCGATTCCGGAGTGATGGTTATCTCCGGTTGTGTCTGGTCCAGGATCAATGTCAATCTTGCAATTCCATTGTTTCCTGCCAGGTCCTTGAAGGAGATGAGAACCAGATATTCCCCTTCATCCAGAATGATCACCTCGTAGTCGCTCCTATCGGTTTGAATGGGATCCCTATCCTCCAAGAAAATGGTGAATCCATCATCAAGTCCCGATAGGTTATCGTAAGCATTCCATGAGATCGGAAAGGACCCGATGTTGGAATATAGGGGACCTGGGGCATTAAAAACAAGGTAGGGAGAGGTCCGATCCACTGTGAAATTGACCGATACCTGAGATGATAATGAGATGGGGTTCTCTGACCTGATAGTCACGATGTGATCCCCCTCTGAAAGGTTCTCCAAATCATAGGAACCAAACTCCACTGGTACCACGAAGGGCTCCTCTTCATCCACCGATATCTCCACGAGAGATACTCCTGTTTCAACATCGATGCATGACCATTGTAGCTCGACCACCTCATCATTGAGGAAGGACCCTTCGATGGGGGTGTGAATGAAGATATCGGGTCCTGTCCCGTCCGGGATAGTCGATGCTGGAGCAGAGAGAAGGCCCTCTCCCATATCGTTGTAAGCAGATACCATGAAGGAGTGGATGATCCCATCCGAAAGGGAATGTATGGTCACCTTGTTCGTATCTGATACATCGAATTTCAGTTGGAAAGGACCTTTCCCCTCCTTCTGATATATCTTATATCCATCGAGGTCCCCTCCATACCTCTTTTCAGGTTCGGTCCATTCCAGAACAACCGAAGAGGACCCAGGAGTTATAGAAATTAGTTCAGGTGCATCAAAGGTTGGCATCGGGGTCCTGACTAGCGGATAAGGATCCGATTCCCCTACTCCATGGAAGAGATATTCCTCATCCACGATTCCATCGAAATCCGTATCGGGAGATGTATGTTCGGAGTAGTGATTTCCCGACCCTCCTGCGGAGTAGTAATTATTCTTGGAACCTTTCACCTGGGACGTTTCATAATCGTATTCATTTCCATTTGCGTTATTATTCCTCAGGAATGAATTTGAGATCACCATATTATCCTCTGCAGTACCGAAGAAATAAAGCCCATAGCCCTTGCTTTTCCAGATTATATTAAAGTTTATTGTCGACTCCCTTGTATCATCCAGAGAAACACCAATATCGCAATCTGAAAAATTATTACTGGAAATGACTATGTCTTCCGAACCTCTATCGGTTACTCCTTCACCACAATCTAAAATCAAGCAGCCAACAATTGTAATATTGTTGGAAGACCTCGAATAAATTCCATAATCCATCCTCATTATTTCCTGATCTCTGATAAGGACATCTTCAGATGAATATTGATAGATTCCATACTCAGATTTATTAACTGAATTATTTTCAATAATGCCTTTGTTAGAGTCAGAGAGATATATCCCTCTATTTATTGAATTCAAGGTATTTCTTGTTAACAGAAAATCCGTTGAATAGGCCAATGTTACAGCCCTGCTTGAACTTTCAACAATGTTATCTATTATCTTCACATCATTGCAGTAATAACACTTAATACAGTCTGTCTCAAAAGAACGGAAGATGTTACCTATGATGCGTAGTTTATTGATGGATCTCATTTGTCCAGGAAATGATATATTGCAATCTTCTACCAATAAATTCCTGGAATCTTGAACTTCAAATCCAACCCCGTCATTTAGATCAAATTTACTTCCTATGATCGCAATATCTTCTGAGTTGAAGAGGGTAAGTCCTTCGCCATTGTTATTGGATACGTTTGAATTGATTATTGTAAGATTAGTGCAATCGAAAAAATGAAGCCCCTCACCTGAAGAAGAGTCTCTGACCTCCAATCCTTCAAGTAATACATTTTCACAATTCACAAAAGGGCTGTTGGTATTATTGTGAAATGACCATTCCTTCAGCGTAAGATTTGAACAATTGACGAAAAAATACTGGGATCCATCGGGAATTGGACCATGAGAGAGATCCATTCCTCCGAAATATCTGATGGGCTTCCCATTCAACGTATTATTAGGGGGAAGAACCTGTTCTGTTAAACCAGAATAATCAAAATGCATATCGACATCTAAGAGAATAGGAGGTCCCAAAATCTCATTTCCATAATAGGTATTTCCTGCAGATAGATCATCAGATAAAATCGAATAGGAATTTGTATGGGATATTATTTGATTTTTATGGAAAATATTCCCATATGAATTTTCAATGTAGATTCCAAAGCTGTTCTCACTTTCCAGAGTGCATTGATCAATCTTCACACCACTGGACAAGAATATCCTAAGTCCTTCTTTAAAAAATGAATAACAGGTAATGTTGGATAATAATGCATTTTGTGTTCTTCTAACATGAATCCCCGGATCGTTGATCCTTGTATCCAATCTTCCATTTAAAATGTTTACATTTTCACAACTGTTTATACGGATACGGGAATTTCTTCCTGAGATCTCGAATCCATCTATGTTACAATTATTAATCTCTTCAAGATTGAGACCACCATAACCATAATCCCTTCTTATACTAGTAATATTAATAATCTTAATATCCGTCCCTGAATCCAGGTCTATTGAATCCCAATTAGTTCTTTCAAAATAACAACCGAAAATATTAATTTTTTCAAATGTGTATATTCCAATTGCATATTCATCATCATTTTTAAATTCTGATTCAATAATGGAAATATTTTCAACATGACTCATCTGAATAGAATTCCTGCACTTATTGAAAGTTGTATTATCAATCATGATATCTTCACAATAAATGGATTCTAGTCCTTCGTCCATAATACTGAAATATGAATCAAAGATCTGAAAACCTGAACAATAATGAATATTTATTCCATCCTTTACAGAATTGAAAAATGAACATCTTTTAATTATCATTTCATTAAGAATGGTGGAGGGTTCATTGGAGATTCCATAGCTCGTGTTATAGAATGATGTGTTTTTAATCAATATATTCCATGCTTCATCGATATGAATGCACCTATAAGTTTCATGAAAACTGCAATTTGAAATAGTAATATTTCCGGAATTCTTGAAATATACCAGCTCTTTATCATAGTAAATGTAATACTTTGAATTATTATAAAGATCACAATTTGAAATTAACAGATGGGATGAGATATTTCCAATATAGATCGCATGGTCCTCACCATTGGCATCGATATCAAGGTCCTCGATTCTGTATGGATTCTCCTTCGTCCCGTTCCCGGTCCACCCCTCATCATCCATCAGGTCCTCGAGATCGGTCTCATTGTTGATTATTATCGGGTCATGGTCGGTGAGGTTCCCTGAAACAGAGGACCTAATCATGGGAAGATCCTCTTCCATGAAGATATCGAGGTCCTCATCTTCATCGAACTGATAAGGGATTCCCTCTCCTTGATCGAAAAGGATCCAAAAGGGACCTGCCAGAAGCAGGACCGTCAGTATTAACGCATCGGTCCTCATCTTTCCCGACTGGATATCTGGTTCACCGTATTTGACCCTAACGTTCATAGAAGACACTGGAATAGAAGGAAACGGCATGAAATTGAGATGTTATAGATTTGAAGAACAACCTTTTAAAAGGCGAGGTGACTTGGATAAATAGGGTTCGATTCTGGGGGGTTATGTTTGTTCACTCGAAATAAAGCTGCGACAGCCTGTTTATTAATGATTATTTTGACAATGGGTTCATTTCTTCCATTTTGCATTGATTCCGAAGCGGAACCCGTCATTGAAACCGAGGATACCAATATCCCTGTTTTCAAAGTGATGGATCATCAAATCGGGTCCTATCCGGGAACCATCTATTACGTCGGAGGATCAGGACCTGGCAACTATACCACCATACAACAGGGGGTTGATGCGGCATCGGACGGCGATATGGTCCTCCTGTCCCCCAAGACATATTATGAAACGATAATGATCACTTCTGAGATCTGGATAATGGGAAACGGTTCGACCATTTCCCCCCCACTTGAAATAAACCCGGTTGCCTTCACTTTAAATGCGGACAATGTTACAATAACTGACCTAATGATCAGGGGTTATTACGTTGCTATCCAGTCCACATATTATGGGCACAATATCACTAACAATGTATTTTCCGACAACCAAAGGGATTTGATTATTGATGTCAATATAAATGACATCCATACTTCCAGGTCATTCAGCGGTATCCGGATCCTGGATAACATCATAATGAGATCGTCACCATCATCCAGTATGGAAGTAACGGTGAGTCTGATATCAGATAATGAGAACACCACCAATATCAAGACAGGAGATGTCATTCTATCGGGGAATGATTTCACTTCATCTTCATTATCTGGTGATCTCTTCTATTTCTCCATGAACGTGATGTCAATGGGGGGGGGATCTTTGGATATTGGAAATTTCAAGGCAACGGATAATGAGATGTCGGGAGCGGGGAGGGGTATTTACTTCTTTTCTGATATTGGGATGCTCACGGATGTAAAGGTCACGGTGGGTGACTTCATTATCTTGAACAACAATATCACCGATTTCGGAAATATAGGCCTGGCTTTGGATTATTACAATGTTAACACCGTATATGGATCAACGAACATAAGGATGGGTGAGGTCCGTATTTACAATAACCTTTTAAGGTCAGATAATCCAGCATCCGGAATAACTATCCCTGCATATTCACTTTGGTCCAATTTTAATGATGACTCTTCAATGATCTGCGGAAATCTGACGATCAGCAATAATATCATCGATGTCCTGAACGAAGGTGTTGAAGTCTTTTTCATATTACCTGGCATCAATATATATGATAACGTCAGAGTGATCTCACAGAACACCTATATCAGCAACAACTGGATAAAAAACTCCAGGAGCGGGATCTATGTTGAAATTGACCGGTTTGAAGCTCTTTATGAAAATGTCACTTGTTCCATTGGAGATATCACAATAATAAATAATACGGTCAATAGTACTTCGATCCCCGTTACTGTGAACGGTTATGGCTTGGGCAACGATATGCACGGTAACTCAAGTTTCATGATGGGAGACATCACCATTACTGAAAATGACCTCATGACCGATATGTACTCCACCTTGGCAAACGGTATATCCTTTAATATGAACAAAGTTGGACATCTCCTCTATGATAACTCAAGTGTGAGTATTGGAATTATGAAGATCAATAAGAACTCGATACATTCATACCAGGGTATCAGTTTCTCCCAGTTCCTGAAAATTGGAAGTGAACTATACGGATGGTCTTCATTTTCTATGAAAGGGATCAATGTTTCTGAAAATAACATATGGTCAGAAAGTTATGGGATTACCATACACACTTTTTCAGAGTTCGGCAGCAACCTCTACGGTTCGTCAACTGTTCAGATCAGAGAGATCGGGATCAAGAAAAATGCGATCTGGTCTCACGGAGATGGGATATTCATCAATCATCTGGAAGAATTCGGTTACCGGATGTCCGACCTATCATCAATGACAATGATGGACATAGTCATTTCAGAAAACAATATTTGGTCCTCAAGTGGGGGGATCCACATCTACCAGATCAATACCTGGGGTGTATTGATGACGGGGGGATCATCCTTTACTTTTGGATCAATTTACATTCATGATAACTTCCTCTGGGCATTGGAACAAGGGATCATGATCGAAAGCATCTCAAATTTAGGATTGGAACTTTGGGGAACAGCCACCTTCACAATGGAAGATATCGACATAAGTCACAACAAGATCAGATCCGAATACAATGGCATCCATCTGGAAAGCCTGGATACATTTGGGACCCATATCTACGAAGAGGGCTCATTTGAAATGGGTTCTATCATGATCAGAGATAACGACGTCATATCCAATGAGACTGGTGTTTTTCTTTCTCAAGTATTTAATATCGGATGTTATCTGATGGATAATGCCAGCTTCTCCATGGAAGATATCAGTATCATGGGTAATTCAATTAAATCATTGAGTTATGGCATCTATATTGGATATACCTACCTAGTTGGGTCATTCCTTGAAGATAACTCCTCATACCAGGGTGGTTCCGTATCACTGACAGAGAACTCTGTTGTATCTGGGGACCAGGGGATCCATATAGAATACATCAACAGCTTCGGATCCTTCCTCACGGGGGAGGCTACTTTCCAAATGCAAGACATCATGATCTGTGGAAATGGCATCATCTCGGAAAACGAAGGGGCCCTGATCCAGAACATCGGAACCATAGGGTACCAATTGTCCGGATATTCATCTACCACAATGGGGGTAATATCTCTCAGTGAAAATATTGTCAGGACCAATTTAACTGGGATCATGCTTTCGGATATATCTCAGATAGGTATCTGGATGGAAGATGCCACCGTTGTAAAATTCGGCGGTATCCACATGAATAACAACTCGGTGAATTCCAAAAATGATGGAGTGGTCCTGGGGCCCCTATCATATTTCGGGAATGAGAATTCGGGAAATTCAGTATCCGAATTTGGAAATATCACATTGGATGGCAATACCGTGGATTCCGGTAATCGGGGAGTTGGATTCGACAACCTGAGGACATTTTTCAGCCATTTGACCGATTCTGCAAATTCGGTCTTAGGCACTATCTCTTTTGTGAAGAATGATATCATTTCCGAAGGTGCGGGAGTGTTCCTGAACAATATAATGAACACGGGTCAAATGTCGAGGGATTCCTCATGGGGGATGATCGAGGGGGTCCGGATCAAAGGAAATTCCATCAGGTCCAATGGGAGCGCCATAGAATCCAACGCACACAATAGATTCGGTAATGAATTAGATGGTTCTGCGATCATGAGCATGGGGGCCTGGAAGATCGAAGACAACGACATTCATGCTGATGATTACGGCCTGGACATCGACCATGATATGATCGGTGATGGGATGATATCCGGACAGGTGGTATTAGAGGATCTGATCATCTCCAATAACAGATTCGACACCGGGAAAGGGATCAGAACAAATTATACAACCTCCACACTTACAAGTTATTCGAATGTCACCATAGGAGATGTGAACCTCATCGACAACACGTTCATGAGGACCTCGGATCAGGATATGGTCCTTGTGAATTTCAAGACCGATGCAAGAAGCTATTCCAGAGTTAAGATCGGATCGACACTCATTGAGGGGAATGGCAGGTTATCCTCAAACCTCTCTGGCATACACATTGCTTATTCCAAATATGAACAGGGATCCGGTATCTCCAGAATAGGTCCAGTCAATATCATCTCAAATAATATCACGGACTGCGGTACCGGGATAGAATTGGAAGGAGTGGTGACCGCCGAAATATACCTCAACAACTTCATCAACAACCTCCAGGACCTTGAACTGGGTTCAACATCGGTTTCACTGATCTCCCCTCATCCGATCTGGTACAGGCATGGAATGAAGAACTTCTCCTCTGAACTGGGCAACTACTGGGATACGTATTTTGGACCCGATCTGAACGATGACGGAATAGGGGATAATCCTTTCAATACAGGGTCCGGAACGGATACCAAACCTCTGGTGAAAGGCACATGGAATTATCTTCCTCCCTGGAATGATATCACCCCTCCTGATGTCAGGATCATATCACCGGGAAATGGATCATTCCTCAGGAGCCAGAACATCACATTGAATTGGGAAAGTATTGATGATCTTCTTGGAATTGAGAAACACTGGGTCAGATCGGACAACGGACCATGGATCGATGTTGGAATGTCCCATTCACATGATTTCACATATCTGACCGAGGGCCCCCACACTTTGACAGTAAGGGCCAGGGATATGGCCGGGAACGAAGAACAGGTCTCCGTCACGATCACCATTGATCTGACCGGACCAGATATCCATATCTTATCACCCGTGACTGGTTCCGCTTTCAACGTCACATCTATCCAGCTGAGCTGGTCCGGTTCGGATCCTCTTTCAGGAATATCAGGATATTCTGTCGCTATTGGGAACGGGTCATTCTCGGATCTTGGTATGTCGACCTCAACGGTCCTGACAGGACTGACAGAAGGGATGCACCATATCAGCTTGAAAGCAACCGATAATGTTGGAAACCATATGACCGAGATGATAACCATATTTATCGATCTGACGCCACCGGAGATCGGGTTCATCCATCCTGAAATGGATATGGTCATCATAAGGGACCGATTGAATGCTTCCTGGTATGGGCTCGGAGGTCTGACCCCAATGGCTTCATATCAGATATCCATAGATGGAGACAATTCTACGGACAAGGGAGAAGTGACATTCCATCTTTTCGAGGACCTGTCAACGGGCCAGCATGTACTTTACCTGATTGGATCCGATCTGGCGGGGAATAGAAATTCCACTTCTGTGACCTTCACGGTGGATATAACCGCCCCAGGAGTAGTCATCCTCTATCCGGGGGATGGTTCCCGTATCAATTCAACTTCCATTGAAGCGAATTGGGGAGCAAACGGGCTTATCCATCCGGTGGAAAGGGTCGAATACAGACTTGATGGCGGGACCTGGACCCCAGGTGTTAATGACTACGCCATCCTGACGAACCTTTCGGAAGACGATCATACGTTGGACGTGAGAGCAATAGATAGTAAGGGAAACACGGCTGTTGCCACCTCTCATTTCACTGTTGACATTACATTGCCAATAATTGTCTCCATATCACACGAGGGGACCTCGGCTGTGGCAAAGGGTCCTATCGTGATCGTTTTCTCCGAGGAAATGGCATCTGGATATGCGATCCTCAACGGTGTGGAATTGGAAAAAGAACTGATCGGCAGCACCCTGTCATTGGAAATGGCAAAGATGTCCCCGGGAACGACCTACACCCTGGAATTAACTGCAAGGGACCTTGCCGGAAACGAGATCAAAGAGACATTGACATTCACAACTGCATTCAAAGGGACCGTTTCCGGAAGGATCGTGGATAAGAATGGAGATCCCGTCCCGGGTGCAAGGGTGGTTTTCGATAGTGGTGAAGAGGTAACTGTGAACGATGATGGATCCTTCTCGGTGGAAGTTGAGGCCGGTTCCAGGACGGCAAAGGTGTATGATAAGGATGGTAACGAGATAGGTTCATTCGATTTCGAGGTTATCGGAGGAGATGATAATGAAACAGGTGACATCGAGGTCGAACCAAAGGAGAAGGAAGAGGGATCGAACTGGTGGATTGCTATAGTCGTTGCAGTAGCTATTATGCTTCTTCTCATGGCAGTGATCGCTTTCATCCTGATCTCGAAGGGAAAGGAGACTGAAGAGGAAGAATTCGAGGACGATGAATGGGAGAATGAGGACTTTGATGATGAGGGGTGGGATGATGATGAGTTTTGATCACCGATCGCTTTGGAAGCCTGAAATTGGTAACAGGGACTCACTTCACTGAAGGTATTGACCTGACTGAGGTCCATCACCAGGAATGTTTGAGACCTGGGCCATTGGTTGCGGTAATCCTTGTGGATATTGGCTTGGAGGTAATGGTTGTTGAACGTAACCACCCGTAATTCCCTGCCCTGTTTGCTGTCCCTGTCCCATTGGTGGATACCAATTCTGCTGCAAGGATTGAGGAGGCGTTTGCATTGTGGATGCCTCCTTCTTTTCTCTCCGTAATGTTAAAAGTACAACGACCATAAGGATCAACAGTAGGACAGCGATCCCGATCGTTATCGGAAGGAACAGGTCCATGCTGTTTTCTGCGGAAGACCCCGCCTTTATGGAGAGTACCTCGGAATCAGGGGCCTTTCCCACGGATGTCACGCCAGCGATCCGATAATTATATCGGACCCCTTCTTTCACATTTTCGTCTATATATGAACCCTTGCCTGCCGGGACCGTGGCAATGATCTGGGGGTCCCTTCCCTCGATCCATCTGGAGATCTCTACTGCAATGAACGGACTTCCTCCATTGTCATCAGGAAGTGTCCAGCTGATGTTAATGAAACCTCTTCCCGATGTAAGTACCAGTTCAAGCGGTGTACCGGGAGAAGACACCGGGATCACCCTTGCCGGATCCGACATTGGGCCCTCCCCCACTTTATTGGATGCGGTCACCGTTATTGTATATTCGACACCGTTCTCAAGTCCGTCGATCATATAACTGGTGGTAGATATGTTCGATTCCAGAAGTTCCAGAGAACTACCATCCGGAGCAAGATAAATATTGTAAGAAACAAACCCCACTCCTCCAAGTTCCATGGGAGGCTTCCAATCGACCTTTATCCCACCGTCATTCGGAGTTGTGAGGAGGATCTCAGGCATTCCCGGGATCGAGAGTGGTATGACTGTCCTGACCTCGCTGAAATCACTCATTGAATATGAATTAAAGGCTCTCACTGCCACGTAGTAGGTCCTTCCATTGGTGAGCCCGGCCTCATGATGGGTAAGTCCTGATGTCTCTCCCACATTCGATAGGTCCGCTGGTGAACTCCCAAGGTAGACCATATAAGATACCAAAGGATCGCCTCCATCATCGCTCGGTTGGGACCATGAAATGGTCACCTCTCCATTACCTCCTGAAATAACTATTTCCCTTGGAACGGATGGAGGACCAAGAGGAGTTGCAGTCACTATCTCCGAAATGGGGCCTTCCCTGAATTCGTTGGACGCCGTAACATAGAATGAATAGGTCTGGCCGTTCACCAACCCTGACATCTTAAAATCAGTATCATCGATCCCTGTTTCAAACAGAATACTTTCATCATCATCAGGACCACCAACATAGACATTGTAAGTGACAGAATCATCACCACCAAGGTCGGATGGTGCCCTCCATTTGAGATCTGCCTTCCCCTCTCCTGCCACGACCGATAGCTCTCTGGGTTCGGAGGGTATCCCAATGGGTCTTGAACCCACCTTCAATGACTGAGGGCCTTCTCCCTTATCATTTACCGCAGAAACCATGAACAGGTAATGGACTCCATTGACGAGATCCGTCAGATTGAGGTTTGTCTGTTTGAGACCGACGGCTTTAGTGGAGAATGCGGACCCGCCGGCGCTGATGTAGATATTGTACTTCAGGTCCTCTTCTCCTCCGTTATCCATGGGGGTATCCCAGTATAAGTGAACATACCCCGGCCCTCTAATAGCTGTCAGATTTTCCGGGGCATCCGGTATTTTCAAAGGTCTCAAGGGAATTGGATTGGATAAAGGACCTTCTCCCATCCCATTGGTTGCCGACATTGCGTAATAATAGACCTGCCCGTTGACAAGGTCTTCATCCGTGAAGGAGAAATCCTCCAATCCGTCCATGATGGAAACGAGTCCATCTGGATTCGGCCCACGGTATATATTGAAGGTTATCTCGATATCACCACCAAGGTCTTCCGGGTCCTTCCAATTCAATGTGACAAAGCTATCACCTGTTGAATAACTGGTGAACTCCGGGGCGGAGGGGGGTCTTGCCGGAATACCCATCACGATCTTGGTCGGGGGTGATTCCCCCACCATGTTCTTCGCTGTCACATAGTAATAGTATCTCTCTCCGTTGTCAAGGTCCTGGTGAACGAATGAAGTGGTGGTAGCATTTACTTCACCCACCAATTCGAAGGTCCTGTTCAAGGGTGACATGTAGATATTGTAACCGGTGATCGATTCGTTTCCATCCCTCAGAGGAGTTGACCATGAAAGTGTTAATTCCTGATCCCCCTTTTCAGCTGAGGGTGAAAGTGGTTTGGAAGGGGGGAACGAATATATCTTGATCCGGCAGATGAAACAGTCTCCATTGCTGAATGTGTCATCATATGCCTCTTCATGGACTGGAAGATCAGATGAATAAGTAAACCCACTCAGATAAAGGCCATCATTATCATCGAATCCCATCCAGTTGGCGACATCATAATCATTACCACCGAAATAGGATGAGAATTCGACATCATCCTTCTCATGATTGAAAATTACAAGGAAGGCATCTTGGTACCCATCCGCCGCTGTATCCAATGGATATTCCGAAAGTGGGAAATCGGTGGAAGTGGTAGTGCCGCACACCATGACCTTCCCCTCGGGATCAAGGTCAATATAACGCCCTTCCTCATAATCAGAACCTCCGAGGAAAGTACCGTACTTAACTGACGAACCCTGCCTGTTGAATTCGATCACGAAGGCGTCCTGGTAACCGCTCATCATCGATTGATATGCGTCCTTTGTAACCGGAAAGTCGCTCATATATGTATTCCCGGTAAGTAAGATCGAATCACTAGTTATTCTTAGAGAATTGGGCTGAGTATCCTCGTGAATGAATGTCGAAAAATCAAGACCTCCATCGCTATCAAATCCTGTTAGAGTTCCCGTCATCCATCTCGAATTCGTGGACTGCTTGAATGCTCCATTGGTGGTTGGAAAGTCCATGCTGGCAGATATACCACAGACAACAATGTCATTCGATGGAGTAATGGCAATATCCGTCGGATTCTCATCGGACCACATATCATCATCTCCTCCAAGGAACGTGGCCCACTCCAGGTCCGAAGCGTTCTGGTTCAACTTGATGATATAAAAATCATAATATCCAGTAAGGTTAGCATCGTATGCATTCTTTATCGGAAGGTCCCCTGATTTGACCCTTGATGTGACATAAGCATACCCATCCTTGTCAACAGCGATACTGCTTCCAAAATCAGTATTGTTACCGGCCAAAAAGGTAGAATAGATCAGGTTTGTTCCATCTCCTGATATCTTGGATACAAATACATCCGGTGCGAGGACCGGATTACCCCATTCATCTTCCACAATCTGTATCTTGGATGTCTCGTTGAAGACACCGGGGGTAACCGGAAAATTAGCTGAAAAAGTGTAACCGGTAACATAGATGTTTCCATCAGGGTCCAGATCAATCCCTTCGGCGATATCATCCGAGTTCCCACCGAGAAATGTGGAAAAGACCAGAGAATCCAAGTTTCCGTTCATCTTGGTCACAAAGGCCTCGGTGGACCCCTGAAATGTCCTGTCAATTACTCCTGATGTCTTTGGAAAATCTGAGGAAGACGTATACCCAATAAGGATTACGTCCCCATTTACCATTGCTGAACTTTTACCCATTTCTTCGTACCTTGTACCACCCAGGTAGGTACAATACTGAACATAGGGATCGATGATCAAAGGCATTGATACATCATATCGTCCAACATCGAATCTGACAACATCTCCTGTATGATCGAATTTGGTTGGTATTATTTCGTTACCCTGCAGTGAGACCAGACCAGCATCTTCAACTATTCCAAAAGGTGTTTTAAGCAGTAGATCTCCATCCGAACTGATGTCAATATCCTCAAGTCCAATGAACTGCAATTTTATAAGATCGGGATCCGCCCCGGGTTCAATGATAATATCATATTTCAACATCCCATCATTGATGGAAAAGATGATATCGATACCATCCCAGAGGTCCTCGTAAACGATCCTTTTGTAACAGTGGACCCCGCTTACCCATCTCTCTTTCTCTCCGATCATATAATTGTAATAAGTTGACTCTGGATCCTCTGCCGAAGGATCCACTCTTCTGGCTCCAACGAATTCCATTTCATAAGAGAACACACCTTCATCAGGATCGAGAAGGGCGAAGACAACTGATGAATCAGTGAATCCTGCCCTGAAAGGTCCTATCGTATAGAATCTGATATCATCCCTGGAAAGCTGACCTTCATTTGTCACAAAATGGTCTCTCTCCATGGATGTATTCTCAGGTGACAATTCCATTTCACTTTCGATATTAACAGCGTCTTCCGGGCTGGAGATCACAGATAATGGAAGGGCTGTGATCAACATTATCATCATAACCGCGAGGGGGATGCTTTTCATCCTATCACTCTCCCAAGTATGGGATGATACTAACCCTGTCGGATTAAAACTTTGTTGTACAACAGTGTAACATCATATAAATGAATAATACATTATAAATCAACTATTTTAATTTAAATATCTATTAAAAAAAGGATGACAAACCCCCTTAAGAATCAAAGGGGGTCGTACTAAAATTCTTCCTAACTGCGATAGGATCTCTTTCTGACCAGTATTATCCCGGCAATCAACACAGATGACAGAAGAAGGAATAGTTCAAAACCAGGGGTTGGCTCATCATCTATCACATCATCGACATTCGCAGGGACCTCTCCGAAATAGGCAGTGTAGACCGGATCGTGAACGATCCTGTATCCGTCCCAGTTGGGGAAGAATACTCCATACCAGAATGCCTGTGATCCGAATCCCTTCGGACCAATGGCTTTTGTGCTATCCTTAATGAGCAGTCCCGGTGTGGCCCAGTTCGATCTGATCTGAGCGGATAGGCCATATGCCATTGATGAAAAGACCTTTGCAGAGAATCCCAATTGCCACGCAACAAGGATCAGATCGTTCAATTTGGCCTTCATTATCATGTTCTTGGCCTGTAGGTCCTGGGATATGGTGGTATCTTCCACCTCATCAATAAGATCGTAATCACCTCTCAATCCAAGGGAGAAGGCCCTAGTATCATCGGCAGTGAGATTGATCTCACCATCAATGACCTGATCTCGGTTGGTATTAAGTTCGGAACCATTCCCATCAAGGACCTTGTAATGGGAAGTGAACACATTGGTAAAATGGACCGCTCCAAAACCGAAATTATCCGGTATTGTCCCCTGAATGTCATTTGCAGGGATGGGGATCCCGAGGATTACAGCAAAGAGAGTGGTTATCTGTCCAACGGTATAGTAGGTCTCGGATGTGAGTTCACCAGTATCCCTATCGATATTGATATCATAAGTAATGGTAAGTTCAGTGAACTGAAGGACCCATCCGGTTGCCAGATAGGCTGTTGCAAGGGGGTTCTCTGTCGCTATCGCATACATATTGCGGTAGGTGATCCCGAATTTGAAATGATCATCTGATATCTTCTCCACCTGGTGGTTCGTCACGGTTGGAGGATAAGTTCCGTTGATAACATTTCCTGCTCCGAAGGGTATCACATAGAAGAACTTCTCACCCGTGCTTGGAACGGTATTGTTATCTGTATCCTCCCAGACACACAGGAATGCCAGTAAAGCTCCTATGAATACTTCCTTTCCAGCGGTTGTATAATAGTGCATACCGAACATCTGGTAAGGAAGAACACCTCTGTTGCCTTCTTCATCTTCCACCTGGTTCATGGTTATAAGGAACGCTTCGATATCTCCCATGTTCAAGAATGACACACCGAACTCAGCCGTTTTGTTGTCAGCGGTCCTATTCTCAATGGTGGTATACCATGATTCTTCTTCGAATGTATGACCGAATACCTCTTCCTCATCTCCCGCTTCCCAACCCTCAACATTGGAAAATTGCACTGATACCAATAGGACCCCCACAAGAAACGATGTCAATACTCCAGCTGTAATTTTCAATTAATTACCCCCTGTACTACGTTTGGCCAGAGGTATATAACTGTTTTCTCCTTGTTATGTTATTTATATATTATGAACTGAGGATACGGGTGGGAAAACCTTTAATAACCATTCAAATAAATGTTAATTCAGCAAGGTCCAGGGATGTCTGTCCCCCCCAAAAGAAAGGGATCCACTTTTCCTTTCCTCCGTATATTGACATCCCTGGTTTCTTGGTCGGGTGGTTCACCGGCGTCCTCCTCTTTCTAAGAAAACTATCTAAATCAGAATTTTAATCACTATTTGGGATCGAGATGACTGAAGAATACAAAAAGGTATATGATGGAGAATACGGAAGTTATATTGATCATCCACAAGGTGAGAACGATAAGCTCTTAGCAGGTTTAAGCTACATTCTGGGATGGATCGTTTCTGTTATCGCACTTGTTGCCATCAAACCATTATCGCCCTACCTCAGGTTCCATGCGATCCAGGCATTGGGACTTCAGATCATTATCATGATATTATCGGTCCTTCTCTCGATCGGGGCCATGTTCATTGTGGGATTATGCCTGTTACCCTTCCTTATCGGCCTTGCAATCTACACCCTGGTGATTGGTATCATCATTCTAACAGGAGGAGACCACAGGGTTCCATGGCTTGGAGACTATGTGGAAGAGAACTTCGTCTAAAACCATGGGAAGATAGTATTGAACCCCAAGGACAGGGGTGTTTCAATCCTGTCGCCAGGTTGTGAGGAAAACTCCCCCAATGAACACAACCACGGCAAGGATCCCTATGATTATTGCATTGTAGAGGGCCCCTCCGTAATCGTTGAAGATCATGGCGTCCCTGAGGCCCTCGTTTACATAATAGAGAGGAAGTGCCTTTGCAATTACCTGAAGGAAAGGTGGCATTCCCTCCACATTGAAGAAGGTTCCAGAGAGGAACATCATCGGAAATGTTATGACATTACCCAATGCTGAAGCCGACTGTGCTTCTTTAATAAACCTTACAAGCAGCATTGCAAGTCCTGTGAAGAAGAATGCTTCCAGGATAAGGATGAGTATTGCAACTGGATTCATGAAGAACGTGGCTTTGAACACGATGAATCCTACAATAAGTATGACCCCAGCAGAAAGTGCTGCAGAAAAGAGCTGAAAGAGCATGGTGGAGAGGATCCATTCTCCCCTTGTTATCGGAGTTGTGGAAAGCTTCCTGAATATCCCCTTCTGCCTGTTCTCACTATCACCGAATATCGTTCCAAAAACCGCTCCGGTCATCACCGTTAGTCCAAGAACACCGGGAATGAAGAAATCGATATAGGTGAAGTCATCAGAGAAAATGGATTCTGCTGAAAGGACCATAGTATCCTGGACCCCTCCGATCTCCTTGTTCATTTCCTGTAGTATTCCGTTCAGTATGGACATCTTGACCTGGGTGGAGCTTTGGGATTCATCGTAAAAGACAGTAATATTGCCAGTTGAATTCATATTCCCCGAAAACCTCTCCTCCATGGCCTCCCCGTAACCTTCGGGTATCACAATAATGAAATTAGCATCGTTGTCCTCAATGTATGATTTGGGATCTGTGTCCTTACCTAAGGTATCAACTTCGAAGCTCGGAACATCTCTCAGCATCGATGTAAGGTTCCCTGAAAGTTGACTTCCATCCAGGTCCTGGATCAGGATGGGATATTCCGTATCTCCCGAATCCGAGAAGATGAAACCGAAAAGAAGCATGAGCATGACCGGGAAGAGGAATGTGAAGAATAATCCCCCCTTGTCCCTGATGAAACCTTTCAGGTTCACATCAAAGACAGACCATATCCTTATGGGATTCATTTCTGGCCCTCCTGTTTCAAACTTTCTCCGGTAAGGATAAGGAAGACCTCTTCCAGATTCGAGCGCCTGACATTGATCCCCCTGAAATTTATTCCCGCTCCTTTTAGAAGTTCCAGGATCCCCAACAGCTCATCCTTGTTAGCGATGGTCGTGGAAACCTGGCAGTTTCCGTTCTTCTCACATTTCCGCTCAGATGCCTTAAGAAACATGGCCAGCTTATCATCCGCTCCAGTGAATGTCAGCACCAATCCCTTGCCGTACCTGTCGATGAGTTCATCGACTGTACCTTCGGCAATGATCTTTCCTCTGTTAATGACAGCTACATGGTCTGCAAGTTCCTGGGCCTCTTCCATGTAATGTGTCGTAAGGAATATCGTCTTGCCTTCCTCTTTGAGACCTTTGATGACCTTCCAGACCTCCTGTCTGGACTTAGGGTCCAGCCCGGTGGTCGGTTCGTCCAGGAATATTATCTCGGGATCATTGACGAGTGAGACAGCTATCCCTACCCTCTGCTTCAGCCCCCCTGAGAGATTCTGATAGAGCTTCTTCTTTTGCTCTTCCAGATTCAGGAGCTTGATCAGGTCCTCGACCTTCCTCCCACCTTTGTAGAGCCTCGAGAAGAAAGTTATGGTCTCTTTGACAGTGACCTTGTCAAAAGAGGAGAACTCCTGGGGAAGGACACCAATTCTGGGTTTAATCTTGATAGTATCCTTCATGGAATCCATACCAAGTAACCGAATATTCCCCTTGGATGGCTTCCTGATCCCCTCTATCATTTCCACGGTCGTTGTCTTTCCAGCCCCGTTGGGACCAAGGAATGCGAAGACCTCGCCTCTATTAATCTTAAAATCGATACCGTCAACTGCATTGACCTTGTCGTAGGTCTTGACGAGGCCCTTGACCTCTATTACGATATCATCATTTGATCCCATGATATTCTCATGTGGTTGAGTTTGAGGTCCCATATATTCTTTTTCCAGATAAATAACAGCTCAATGTCCTAAGAAGGACTGGACACTGAATGAAATACACATGTGTGTTCCCCAACTCGAGAATAGAGCCAGATCATTTATACACATGATCAAGTAGCTTATAAATGGGGTCAGATAGATCGTATCCTGCAATGGAAGTGTCCATCATGCATAGGCCCATGGTACTCAGATATTCCGATGGGGATGACACCCCGATGATCGATTCGGAGTTCCTAAAGGTCACAGGTGTAGTTAGTTACTTCACCAGACCCAAGGTAAAAGGGCCCAGGCGTAAAAAGGCAAAGAAAGTGGTGAAAGATGATGTGGATATCTACTACGTCTGAAACCTTCGCCAGGGCCTGAGTTTAAGACTATTTAAAGGGAAAATCGGGGTTTAAGTTAGAAAGCGATA
>CBDDUX010000030.1:0-20133 GCA_965234725.1 Thermoplasmatota archaeon
TGGTCTCCTCGGCCAAGGTAGGTGTTGACATAGATTTCTTCGGGTTTGGCACTCTCTTGAAGAATACACCTTTGTATTTCAGATACGAATATATGGCCTTGAACTCTGAAACGATGTATGATGGAGTCCTGCCCTTCCTCTGCTCCTCCTTGGCATACTCCATCATCTTGTCATAACGATCTTCGGTACTGAGCGCAACGATACTCTGTGGTGTCTCGTTCATCCAATCAAGAATTGCGGACACTCTTCTAATGTAGGTGGTGGCAGTGACCTCTGCGCCGGAGTAGACCATCTCCCCGTACCAGCCTTTGATATCCTTATCCTTCAACATCTCTTCCACAATAGTCATAAGGTAGGTGATGAACCCTTTCTATATATGAATTTCTATGGCCCATGCAGGAAGTTGTATAAGTCCGGCTTGGCCCACTTGGTTTTCTTTTACAAACCATAGTTTCAAACCTGTCAAGTCAGTAGGGAGTTGGAAATCTCATTTAATGGGTGCGAATCTTTAAATTTAGACTGTCCTTTTAAATATAGTGCAAACTTATAAGTGTGCACTTTATATAATGTGACCTACATATCCTCATTCATGAAGGATCTATTGGATCGTTTCAACCCATGGTGGTTCGGTAAAACTCAATTCCCAGGCATACCACGGGAAGGATATCTTGAAGAATTGATGAGATTCAGGGAAAACAATGATGTCATATTGATCTCAGGATTAAGGCGCACCGGCAAGACTACACTCATGAAACAGATGATCCACAGGTTGATAGTTGAAGGGACGAAACCCGAACAAATTATCTTTGTTTCATTGGACAACATTGGACTCAAAGACCGGACCATCCTGCAGATCGAAGATGAATACAGAAAAAGTTCTGGGATGAGCAATGAGGAAAAATTGTATCTCTTTCTCGATGAGGTTCACTTCCAGGATCAATTCGAAGTACAGTTAAAAAACCTATACGATCTTGGTTCGACAAAGATCTTTGCATCCGGATCTGCGAACCTGGACATCTTGATGAAAACACCTCATCTAACAGGAAGATATCGTATAGTTGAGATGAGACCCTTGGATTTCAGGGAATTTCTTATATTCCATGGACACGAGATCGGAGAGAAATCCCATAAGGATCTTGTTGAACTGGCCCATGAATACGCTTTAACTGGCGGAATACCAGAATATGTTCTCACCGGAGATATCAATTCTCTAAATACAATGATACATTCTGTTCTTTATAGGGATGTATTCACAAGGTCGGGATTAAGGGACCATGAATCCCTTTTGAACATCTTTACGATGATCGTGAAGAATGTATCCACTCCCATGAGCACCAGGAGTATTTCAAGAGTTCTCAATCACTCTGAAGAAACGGTAAAAAAGGTCCTTGAACTTCTTGAGGAAGTGAATTTGATCCAAAAGGTCGAAAGACAGGGGAATTTCAAGGAGAGAAAAGCCAACCCTCCCAAGTATTATCTTTCAGACACCGGTATCTTCAATGTCATCATGGACAAGGTGAATATCGGGGCTGTTGTGGAAAATCTTGTGTTCTTGAAACTTAGAAGATACGGGCCGGTCCACTTCCACCGCTCTTCCGGTAAGGAAATTGATTTCATTTTGAAGAAGACCGCCTTCGAGGTCAAGTATATGGATGATCCACCTTCTGATGGTAATATTTCAATTGTTTGGAAAGGAAAGAAAAGAATGATAACCAGGTCGTATGAGGATAATCTTGGGGCAATTAAAGCAATACCTTTGGCTGATTTACTGAAATTCTCCGAGAAAGAGGATATTGGGATGCTATAGGATTTGATGGACTCGGGTTAGCCCACTCTATTTTCAGTTCAAATCCAGATAAATTCGATAATAATGTTGTTAGTTCACTCCGTGGAGAGGATCAGACCATCCGGCAGGAATTGGTGAAAAATAATTCGTTGTGAATATAAACCTATTCTTACATTATTGCCAATATGTGCAATTATTTTATATATGACTTCTCATATGAGTAGTTGTGCGATGGAGAAACGGCAACCACAGGTGCGCAAGATGGGTAGAAAACATCCCGGAGGTCATACTGTATAAACCAGCGGGGGTCCCTTTGAGAGACATGGAGATCGTTGAGATATCCATTGTAGAGATCGAAGCTATCAGACTTGCCGACTATGAAGGATTGACCCAAGAAAAAGCGGCACAGAAAATGGGCATATCAAGAAGAAGTTTCTGGAACGATCTAATGACAGCAAGGAAAAAGATCGCTTATGCCCTATCAAATGGATGTGCCATACAGATAATCGGTGGGAATGTTCGTCTATCCAAAAACACGGAAAAAGATACGGAGAAATGATAATTATGCCTAGAGGAGATAGAATGGGGCCGGAAGGATATGGTCCGAGAACAGGAAGAGCACTGGGTTATTGTTCAGGTTACAACACCCCCGGATTTACCAGAGGATATTATGGAATGGGATACGGAAGGGGAATGGGACGTGGATATGCCCGGGGAGGATATGGAAGAGGTTTGGGGTTCTTCGGAAGGGTCTTTGGAAGAGGGGGAAGATTTATGGGTCGAGGTTTCGGAAGAGGGAGGTGGTAACATGCCCGGAGGAGATGAAAGCGGGCCCTGGGGAAGAGGTCCGATGACAGGCCGGGGAGCAGGCTACTGTGCAGGTTTCAACGCCCCTGGGTTTGCCAGTGGGCTTGATAGAAGAGGAATGGGATTCGGCAGGGGAATGGGACGTGGCTACGACATGGGAGAGCCCGTAAGTGGTTTTGGTGGAGGACGCGGTAGAGGTATGGGGCGAGGTTTGAGAGGTGGATTTGGATATTATGAACCGGGTTACTTCCCTTCGGAAAACGATCGAATGGACATACCTTACCATCACAGAATGCCCAGGACTTTCAGTGAACCTTCACCCGAGGAGGAGAAGGCTTATCTCGAAGATCAGGTAAATGGAATGGAAGCGGAACTTGAGGATATGAAGAAAAGGATCAAGGAATTGACAAAGGAAAAGTGATGTTTCTTTCAATAGGTCAGATTGCACGGGACGGATCAAAGATCATGGGAGATCAAGGTTTTGAACCGAAAATGGACAGATGCTCGTTTGAAAAAAGATGGTACCATAATGGAGGTTGTGTAAATTGCAGAATATGAATACTAATAGAGGATCAGGGCAGGGAAACAGGGTTGGAATGGGCGTGGGTGGATACTGTATTTGCCCGGATTGCGGATACAAGGAATCTCATACGAGAGGAACCCCATGCTTTGAGCTAAAATGTCCTAAATGCAAGAAGTCACTGGTTAGAGAGGGATAGTTAGAATTTAAAAAAATATTTTTCAGGGTCAGCGGATCATATGAAACAACAAGGAGACGTTCAATGAAAATAGCGATAACAGCAAAGGGAGAGGAACTGAATTCCGAAATAGATCCAAGGTTCGGCAGATGCCGGTATTTCGTAATAGTGGATACGGAAACCATGGAGTTCGAATCGATAATCAACGAAAGTGCCATGGCCAGTGGTGGAGCTGGTCCTCAAGCCGCAAATGCAATTTCCAAGATGGGTGCAAAGGTTGTGATTACGGGAAATGTAGGGCCGAATGCTCATCGAACCCTGGAAGCGGCGGGGATAAAGATCATCACAGGATCGAATGGGAAGGTCAGTGAAATGGTCCAGAAATATAAGAGGGGAGAACTCTCGAGTTCAACTTCCCCTACAGTAGGTTCACATGCGGGTATGAAGTAATAGAAAGTGAGGTGAAAAAATGAAACTTTGCATTCCATCAATGGGAAAGAACGGTCTGAATGAGACTGTGGGGGAGCATTTCGGTCGCGTCCCTGCATATACGGTCTTTGACACAGAAACCGAAGAAGTGAAAATTCTGGATAATACAAGCGAACACATGGGCGGATCAGGATATCCTGCCGAGATCCTCGCCAAAGCTGGCATAAACACCATGCTATGTGGTGGGTTGGGCAGAAGGGCGATCTCAATGTTCGAAGGAGCCGGTGTCATGGTGTTTGTCGGAGCCAATGGTACCGTCAAGGAAGCAATAGAGATGTGGAAGGCAGGAAAACTGCAAGCTGCAACGGACGAAAATGCTTGTGCACAACACGCTTACAGGGGAGATGGGATTGGTGAGGGTCATGGCGATGGACATGGGCATCACCATCATTAAATGAGTTTTCAGAGGTATATGAGGTCTTGAGATGAAGATCACTGTAGCCAGTGGCAAAGGTGGAACAGGAAAAACAACTATTGCGGTCAATTTGGCTATCAGTCTGGAAAATTCAATGCTGATCGACTGTGATGTTGAGGGCCCGAACAGCCATATATTCTTCAAGGAACCAATGGTAAAGTTGAAGGATGTGAGCATACCAGCTCCCAAGTTCGACCTTGAAACATGCACATTATGTGGAAAATGCGCTAAATTCTGCCAATATAATGCAATATCAGTTGTCGGAGAAAAACTGCTATTTTTCAAGGAACTTTGTCATGGTTGTGGTGGATGCAAGATCGTCTGTCCGGTAAAGGCTATCTCAGAGGTAGAACATAATATCGGCATCATAGAGAAAGGAGGAGATAAGGACCTCACACTCTATCATGGACTGCTCAACATCAGTGAACCATTTAGTGTACCGATCATAAGAGAACTGAAGGAATTCGCAGATGATTCCAAGATCACAATATTCGACTCTCCCCCGGGTACTGCTTGCCCAGCGGTTGAGACGATGAGGGATGTGGATTTCTGTATACTTGTAACCGAACCAACACCATTCGGTCTCCACGATCTGACACTGACCGTTGAAGTGATAAGAGAGATAGGAACGCCTTTTGGAGTCGTGGTCAACAGGGACGGTATAGGGGATGACAGAGTTGACCGGTATTGTGAAAAAGAGAATATTCCGCTCATCTCCAAAATACCCAACAAACTGGAAATTGCAAAACTTTACTCGGACGGGATTCCCATGGTGATCGGTCTTCCAAAATACAGGAGACTGTTCACTCAGATGTTCGAGAAGATCAAGGAGATGGTCTGATGGTAAAGGAGATCACCATCATCAGCGGAAAGGGCGGTTGTGGAAAAACGACCATCGCCGCATCATTCTCGGCACTTGCGAGGAACCATGTGACCGCGGACGCGGATGTGGACGCAGCGGACATGCACATCCTGTTGGATCCGGAGATCAAAAAGAGGGAGACATTCCATGGTCTGAACATCGCAAAAAAGAGCGATGACCTCTGCATCAACTGTGGTAAATGCTACGAGAACTGCAGATATGGTGCCTTCGATCCTGACAACACACTGCATCCCGAAAAATGTGAGGGATGCGCCGTATGCGAGCTCGTTTGCCCCGTTGGTGCCATCGAAATGGTAGAGAGAGAAGCCGGTGAAGCATATATCTCCGAAACAAGGTTCGGCCCCCTTGTCCATGCAAGATTGCATGCGGGTGAGGAAGCATCAGGCAAACTTGTAGCACTAGTTAGAAAAAGGGCCAGAGAGGTAGCGGAAGATCAGAAAAAGGACCTGATCATTATAGACGGCCCTCCGGGAACAGGTTGTACAGTGATATCCTCCATCACGGGTGTGGACCTGGTGCTTGTGGTTGTAGAACCCACACTTTCCGGCATACATGATTCCAAGAGAATAATCGAGGTCGCAGATCATTTCAGCATACCCTCTGTCGTCTGTATTAACAAGTACGATATCAACATGGAGAACACACAGAGCATACTGGATTTCTGCAAGGTGGAGGGAATAGAGGTTGTCGGAAAGCTTCCATACGACGAAACTGCCACCAAGGCGATGATAGAAGAAAAGACAGTGGTGGAATTCTCAGACGGGGATCTGGCGAGGTCCGTTAAGGATATCTGGAGGAAGGTCGAGAAGGCATTGATATGAACAAGAGTGATTTTTACGGGATAGTGGATGAGCTGGAAGAGAGAATAAGGAAAGATGAAAAGAAAAGGTTTTCCGAAAAGGTCCTGAAGGAAGCAGGGAACCCCCATAATGTGGGAAAGATCGAAGAACCCGATTGCCAAGCATCAATAACAGGACCTTGCGGAGACACGATGGAATTCTCTTTGACCGTTGAGGACGGCCGGATATCGGATATCCGTTTCATGACGGATGGATGCGGTTCTTCCATTGCAAGCGGAAGTATCACAACAAGGATGGTTAAAGGCAGGACCATGGTAGAGGCCAGCAAAATAACTGACCATGACATATTGAACGAACTGGACGGTTTGCCCGAGGAAAATCGGCACTGCACAAGACTTGCAGCTGACACCCTTCACAAAGCCATCGAAAATTATCCGAAAAGGGAGCGATGACCAGATGAAATGCGCATTTTGCGATAGCAAGGATTGCTACACCGGAAAGGACTGTGTGAAGCTGAAGGAAGAGGTAGAGAAACGCTATGTCGAAGATGACCTGAGGTCCATGAAGGTTTCCACCGGCATTGAGTCCAGGTATTACATGGAAAAGACACGTCTTGAAGAACTGATACTATATGCCAAGGGCATGGATTATGAGAAGATCGGAATGGCCTTCTGCATTGGAATGGAGAAGGAGGCCAGGATCATACACAAGATACTTGAGAAGGATTTCGAGGTCCATTCGGTCTGCTGCAAGGTCTGCGGTATCGACAAGGATAGATTCGAGCTGGAAAGACTTCACAGCAAGGACGGAGTGGAGGCCATGTGCAACCCCATAGGGCAGGCCATGGTACTGAATAATGAGAAGACCCAGTTGAACGTCATCCTCGGTCTGTGCATGGGTCATGACATTCTCTTCACACAACATTCGAATGCTCCCGTTACCACTATAGCTGTCAAGGACAGGGTGCTGGCGCACAATCCGCTGGGTGCCATATATTCCAATTATTATCTGAAAAGAAGATTCGGTGGCGAGCAGGAATGAAGATAACAATTGTATATGATAACGAAGCAGAGGAAGGGTTCAAGAGCGGCTGGGGATTTTCCTGCCTGATCGAACATCACGGCCACAGGATCCTATTCGACACAGGCTGGGATGGCAATGAACTTCTCCATAACATGGAGAAGATCGGAGTGAAAAAGGAATCCATAGACATGATCGTTCTCTCCCACAACCACTGGGACCATATTGGAGGTCTTGCTCAGGTGATCCACCCTGAAGTGAACGTCTATCTTCCAATATCTTTCTCGAAGCGTCTCAAGAATGAAATTGCAAAGAAGGCTACGGTTCAGGAGGTCAGCGGACCGTTTGAGATCATGGAAGGAATGCATCTTACCGGTGAGCTGGGAATGGGTATAAAGGAGCAATCACTGGTTGTTGATACTGGAAAAGGTCTTCTGGTGATCACAGGCTGTGCTCATCCTGGTCTGGATGTGATATTGAGAGCTGCTGGAAAACTTGGCAAAGTTACCGGAGTGATGGGCGGATTTCACGGTTTTGATAGACTTGAGCGATTAGATGACCTTGCCCTGATAGTCCCATGCCATTGCACAGAGCGTAAAAAAGAGATCATGGAACGATTCCCGGAAAAGGTCATGGCCTGTGGAGCAGGGCATAGTTTCCAATTTAGTAATGATGATGAACTTTAAGGGGGGAAAATATTGAAAAAAGAAAAAATTAAATTTTTTGCGAAACTGGAGGGATCCTGGTGAAAGAAAAAGAGGGCCATATTGAACAGGCAAAGGATGATGAGACACAGAGCGATCTAAAATGGCCTCAAGTGCCGGTGGACCTTACCGATCATAACTTCAATGAAATCGTGAAAAAATTTCCGTTGTTGGTCGTTGATTTCTGGGCACCCTGGTGTATGCCATGCAAAATGGTAGGTCCTGTCATCGAAGAGCTGGCTAAGGACTATCGTGGAAAGGTTGTTTTTGGCAAAATGAACGTGGACAGAGAACAGCAGATTGCTAGAAAATACGGGATCTTGAGCATACCGACAATATACATCTTTAAAAATGGGGAAATGGCAGATCAGCAGATCGGTGCAATATCTAGGGAGATCCTGGGATCCATGATTAAAAAGCACCTTTAAGGTAAAAATGGGGGAATGAAAGATTACATCAACGGAAAAGATAGCATACGGACCGGTACCATCAAGAAGGTTCGGCAGGAGCCTTGGGATCAACAACATCCCCCCCAAGTTCTGCAGTTATTCATGTATTTACTGCCAACTCGGTAGGACCAATGACCTTCAGATCGAGAGAAAGAGATTCTACGGTCCGGACAAGATATTCCGAGATGTCGAAGAACAGGTGGCCTCGGTGGAGGAAATGGGTGATCGGATCGATCATCTTACATTTGTCCCTGACGGGGAACCCACGCTCGATATCGATCTGGGAAAGGAGATAGAGATGGTCAGAGAGCTCGGTTACCCGGTGGCAGTTATAACGAATTCTTCCCTCCTGGGGGATGAGGCCGTGAGGGAGGATATATCCATGGCCGATCTTGTGTCGGTCAAGGTTGATTCCGTAATTGAGAGCGTATGGAAGAAGGTAAACAGGCCTCATGGTTCTCTGGGCCTTAAAGGTATACTGGAGGGTTTGAATGAACTCTCTGATCGGTTTAAGGGTTCATTGATAACGGAGACCATGCTTATGAAAGGGATAAACGACGTCGCTGAATCAGTTAAGGAAACGGCTGATTTTATCAGGGAGATCCATCCCCGGATCGCTTACATCACCGTTCCCATAAGGCCCCCCTCCGAGAATTGGGTTGAGATACCGCCCGAAGACACCATTTTGAAGATCATCAGGGAGTTTACATCCAGGAAGATCAGAACGGTTCCTCTGACCGATAAAGAATACGGCGATTTCACATACACCGGTGATGTGAAAAGCGACATCCTTGCGATAACATCCGTTCACCCGATGAGGGAAGACAGCGTGAAAGAGATGCTTCACAGGTCCGGTGATGAGTGGGATGTCGTGGAGGAACTCGTTGGTTCGGGGAAGCTTATGGTGACCAGTTATCAGGGAATTAATTTCTACAGGAGAAAGTTCGAAAGGAGATGAGATCATTATTGAAGATGAAAAGGGTTCTAAACGGGTTCGAAATATTCGGTCCTCCGCAATTCACGAGATGACCAGACTTTCCAGGCAAATTGAGGATGTATCTTTCCTATCCTGGGCAAAACCAACGGCAGATACACCTGACCATATAAAATCAGCTGCCATCAAAGCGATCGAGGATGGCAAAGTAGGCGGGTATTCCTCAAGTGCCGGCATTTTGGAACTGAGAAGATCGATCTCGGAGAAGCTTCACAGGACCAACCATATAGATTCAACAGAGGATGAGATAATCGTTACAATAGGTGCGATCGAAGGATTGGCAGCTTCCGTCATGGCCGTCATTGACCCTGGTGATGAGGTGATATTCCCGATCCCCACATATTCGACTCATATCAGACAGGTACAGCTGGCCTCCGGGAATCCTGTGTTCGTTCCGACCGATGAAGAGAATGGATATGACCTTGAACTTGATGTCATAGAAAAGGCGATCTCTCCAAAGACAAGAGCTATTATGTATTGTTCCCCCAACAATCCAACCGGTTCAGTATACTCTGAAAAACAACTGAGAGGGTTGGCTGATATTGCCATTCAGAACGATCTTTTCATAATAACGGATGAGGCGTATGAATATTTCACATATGATGGACATAAGCACTTCAGCATTGCCTCCATTCCTGAAATGAAAGAGAGGACTTTGAGCAGTTTCACATTCACAAAAACCTATGCTATGACAGGCTGGCGTATCGGATATTTACATGCTGATGCCGCATTGATACCTCAGATCAATAAAGCACATATCCCCTTGGCGATCTGTGCACCTGTTGTCTCACAGTATGCTGCCCTGGCAGCACTTGAAGGACCCCAGGATTGTGTAAAAGATTTCAGGGACCATTACCGATCGGCCCGTGACCTGATGTGCAGACGATTGGACGGGTTGGATCAGATCTTCGAATACCAGAAGCCGAAGGGATCCTATCTGATGTTCCCCAAGATATTAACGAACGATGCCGCAGATTCCACGAAATTCTGCAAGTCATTACTGAAAGATGCAAAGGTATCCACCACTCCGGGCATTGCTTTTGGTCCCAATGGAGAGGGGCATGCCAGGATGTCATTCTGCGTCCCTGAAGCAGAGATCGATAAAGCATTTGACCGAATGGAAAAATATTTCAAATGATTTTCTTTGATCCGGAATGGATCTCAACAGATCGATGAAATGGAAGGTGATTATTATGGTTGAGACAACCAAAATTGGGATAATAATTTGTGATAGATACCACACATGCGCCGGTGGAAAATGTCTGCGATCCCTCCGCAAAAGGGAAGGAGCCTTCAGCATATATGGTGAGAATATGGATGTTGAAATGGTTGGTTATACCGGTTGTGGAGGTTGCCCCGGGGGGAATATTGAATATGCACCGGAGGAAATGATCAAAAATGGTGCCAATGTCATTCATCTGGCAACCGGCATGGTGGTCGGATATCCGCCTTGCCCCCATATTGAACATTTCCGGGACTTCATCAAGGAAAGATACCGGGTGGAAGTTGTGATCGGAACCCATCCCATACCACAAAAATATTTCAAGGTCCATTCGAAAATGGGAACCTGGACCTCACCTGAATGGAAAGAGATGATACAATCAATCCTGACCAATGAACGAACAAGACTTGACTACGATTGAAATTGATAATGAAGGTTTCAAACTTCAATCATGTCATTCCAAAGAGTGGATATTAGGTTAGATCGATTGATCCTATCATGAATGCGTTGTTAACTTCAATCTGGATCGTTAATTATTTTCACGTTCCTTCTTTGTGAAGGACTTGAACCCGAAGGGCAGGTAAAGGGGGCAGATACCAATTGCAGAGGTCAGTAGCATTATTGCCGCAAGGATATACAACCACCATAAACCTGTAACCACACCAATAACGATAAGCACAACACCCACAAGGGCCCTGATCGATCTATCGATCGATCCCATGTTCTTCATCATCTCAATTCACCATAATCAAGTAAATGATACATGGATAAGGTGTTGGTCCCTGATTGGTAAGGGATAATCGTGGAATTGGATGGGATGAATTAACCCACTTAAGTTCATTCAAGGCATTCCATCCCCGAGCACTGGAGGAATGAAAGGAACCAAAAATAGGACTGCCATTAGACATATTATTATTTTCTTGGCTCTCTCATTCATTTAGGTCCCCCTCCATGGGGAATGATATTACATTGGAAGTTTATAAAGGGAGTGAAACGGATCTTTTATATTTGGCAAAGAAAGGAATATCTCGATCTCAATGATATTGGATCTGGCAGATCCCTTAATATTTCTTGACCGGTAAGGATATTGAAGGAGTTATTCATTAATTCAGGTTCAAATACCCAACCCCGTGGCAACACCATCTCCGCAATCCTTGTCCACCCTCCGGAAGTGTTCCACCATATTAACCTGAAGCAGTAGAATTTATTAACTTGAAATTTCTCCGATGGATTGTGACTATTGATGGGGCAGAAAGGAAGGCCCTGAGCAGGCCGATCCGGATTATTCTAATAATTTTAGGTACTATTTTCACTGCGATCGGATTGATCGGAATATTCCTCCCCATCCTTCCCACAACCCCATTTCTTCTTCTGGCTGCTGCCTGTTATCTCAGAAGTTCGGATAGATTGTACAATTGGTTGCTTACCAACAGGATTTTCGGAGGGTATTTAAGGAATTACATTGAGAAGAAAGGCATTCCATTGGCTGTAAAGATCTTCACGATCTCATTGCTATGGATCACAATATTGTTTTCAGCCTTTGTTCTTATTGATATCACCTGGATCAGGATACTGCTGATGATCATAGCCATAGGAGTGACCATCCATCTCATCATGATCAAGACCTACAAGGGCCTGAAAGAATGATTGGTCATTATTTGCTTAGAAGACCTTTAAAAATCAGGTCCTCGATTCGAAAGGGTCCTATACCTCTTCTCCAGGTTGGACCGGTTCTTTAATTGGGTCCTCCACAGTCTCAGGTCCAGGGGGATCCATACCGATTTCGGATCCAGTAGAAGGGATTTCTTCCGAGGATAAGGGCTCTTCATTGGACTCGAAAGAAGCTGCCCGACTGATATCCTCCTCTTCTGAGAGTGCCTCGGGCACAATTGACTGGTAACTATCACCCGAGTGGTCCTCTTCAACAGCATCCTTTCTGCCATTGGCAAGAGGATCGGTGTAGAGGTCCTCTTGCTGGGCAATTTCACCCTCACCCAGCAAGTAATCAGGAATGTTTTCCTGATCTCCCTGGTCGGGGATCTGTTCTTCAGTTTGATCTTCTTTCTTCTTCCTCATCAGCAGGAATATGATCAAAACGATGATGATCAGGATCACAACAACAGCGATCACTGCGATCACTATCGGGATCGAGGAAGACTCATCCTTATCTCCATCCTCATCCTCGATCACATTAGCTTCCTTCACATCGATCACAAAGGATACGTTGTTTGTATCGAGTCCATCAGAGACCTGTACTTTAACAGTGTACTGTCCGATATCTTCAAGTTTGGGGGTCCATGATATGATCCCTGTTGTCGGTATAATAACCAATCCGGATGGACCATCCAGAATACTGAATTCCAGATCATCCCCATTATCATCAGATCCATTGATATCAACAACCAGTTCCATACCAGCATTGATCACCTGGTCATCCACAGGATCGAATGTCGGAGGATTATTGACCATGAAGCTGAAGATCCCGCTCTGACACTCCCCGAATTCATATTGGTCCTTTCCGATAACGGTCCAGTAATAGGTTGCTCCCGGCTGGATATCCAGCGGAGTGAAAGAAGAGCTTCCAATGAAATGGGCATTTTCGGTCAAGTTCTCCAGATCGCCGATTTCCATGCTGATGTAGAAATGGTATTCTATTGTATCCAGTTCGGCATCAGTTCCACTGCATTTCAGAACCAATCCTTGGTAAGATACAACAGCTCCATCCTTGGGGGATAAAAGGGTCGTCCCTGGTGGTGAGTTCAGATAAAAGCTGTAAGCCTCATCGATACAGATTCCCATTGAGTATTGATCATGCGGGATGACGGTCCAGAAATAGGTATTGCCAACTTCAAGATCATTAACCTGGAATTCCGTCTCATTGATACCTTCCGCGATCATTGACCATTCATTCATGGAAAGCACATCGGACTTGGTATCATAGAGATAGATATCATATGTTAGAGGGATCTCTCCATCATCAGATCCCTCCCATTCAAGGATGACAGGACCTCCTATGGTCGATCCGTTCAAGGGAGCTGATAATGTTGTCATTGGTGAAGGATTAAAGATCACATCAAGATGGAAAATGTGGGATATCACCTCTTCACCATCTGTTGCCTCGGCCAACAGGTCCAACCGGACCTCGTTCACACTTTCGATATCGATCTCATCAATGAAATCGAACCTGCTCACGGTCCATTCGAGAACACCTGTTGTTCCATTGATGGTGATATTTGCCGCAGGATCGGAAGATATACTGTATGTAAGCTCATCTCCCACATCTATATCCGAAGCATTGAGATCGAAAATGTAAATACTTGCTTCATCGACGGAGATATTCCCGGGAACATCTGTCCAAACAGGTTTATCATTGACATTCAACACAGTGATCTGGAACTCTGTGGAATTGAATAGACCTCTTGGGTCCTCCGCCTTAATGTTTACATCATAGCTTCCAACATCATCATTTGAGGGTGTTCCGTTCAGAATGCCCAGGATAGGATCAAGGGATAGCCAATCAGCATCAGTAACCATGGACCAGGTCACATCTTCACCATCAATATCGATGTGATCATAATCCACCTGGAAATATTGGTCCTCAATGGCTTCAATCACGTTTTCTGTAGTTATTAAAGGTGGATCATTGATGTCCAGCACATCAAGGTTGAATGTCTTCGAATCCATCCCTCCATTACCGTCGCTGAACCTTACAGTCACCTCCTGGACCCCCACATCATCATTGGTGGGCGTTCCTGATAAAAGGCCGGAATCGGGATCCATAGACAACCAACCGGCATCCGTTATCAAGCCCCAGCTCAGGTCTCCGGATCCTTCATCACTGGTATATTGGACGCTGTACTCCTCATCCTGATATATTTCAACGATTGGATCCGTAAGTATGTTAGGAAGTAGGTTTTCAACGGTCAGATCGTATTGGTGTTCTGTGAATCTGTTGTCTCCATCCGTAACATTGATGAGAACATTATATTCCCCGACATCGCCATTATCAGGTGTCCCTTTCAGGTTCAGACTTGATGTACCTGGGATCACCGCATGCTGCATGATCTCCCAGCCTGGTATTGCTCTATCCCATATCCTGACTTCATCGATATATCCTTCATAGAAAAGAGAACCCCAGGATGCCGGGGCCCTCCTCCCAATGGAGATATTGAAATCCCCTGTAGGGAGGCCTCCAGAGTAAACCTCTCCCATGTAGGTCCCTCCCCATCCGGTGTATATCTTTGTCTGGTTCACACCATCGATGTAGATGTAGAATCTAGCACCATCATATACACCTGCAACATGGTGCCATGTGTTCCTGGTGATCGGTTCAGCAGGGGCAATACCGTACCAATCCTCTGAATTCGGTAGTTTCATCTGAAAGAGTGGCAACCCCTCGTCAAATGTCAGCTCATAGCATTGTGGGTCCTCATCACTCCAGCTTCCACCTTTGCTTATTATCATATGTTCCCCCATATCATCGAATGTCGGGTAGATCCAGGCTTCAACGGTGATCTCATCGGTTATATTGAGGCTTGCATCAGGAGGGATATCGACATATTCATTCCCATTAAAGGAGAGGGCCTGACCAAAAGATGAGATGCCTCCAACTGAGGTCGGTCCATGCAGTGTTCCATCATTACCGTTACCCGATCCGTCTGTTGCGTCTCCCTTATCGAAGCTCCAGTAACCCTCATTGTCCGTCAGGTTAATATCAAGAGGTGCAGAATATTCCCATGTCAACCAGTCAGCATCCGTTGTGAATGAATTGACTGTTAGACCCCCCATAATGGAATAGAATCTGGAATCGTACTCACCATCCTCAATGGTAACTCTCAGGTCATCCAAAGGGATCAATCTATAAGCTGAGTCGTCGATCATCAATCTTGTCTTCTCTCCATCTACATCATGATCCGGTATGAACAGGGCTCCACCAATGATCAAGCTCAAAACCAAGAGTATGCAAATTTTCTCTCTCATGTCCAATCCCACCAGAGATAACAGATGAACAAGATCTATTGGATCCTGCGTTGTTATATTGGAAGGATTGATACTTACAATTATCTATTATCTACTTTAGAGAGCTTCCAATGCCTTTTTAATTGCATCCTTTCTATGCCGGTATAATTCGGTTGATCCATTAATTCAATTCACAATATCCTCAGTCTTACCGGTCCTGAGTTCATTGTTGAACCATAGCTCCCTCTGAGGGAAAGGAACGAAAATTCCATTCTTTTCGAGCCTTGTCTTTATCTTCCAGAGGAGGTCCTTCCTCACATCATACCATTCTGTGAACGGTGCCCATATCTTAACATTGATATCGACGGAGGAATTCCCCAGAGTATCAACGAAGATCACCGGTTCCGGATATTTCAATGCAAAGGGATTCTCGTCTATAGTTTCCTTTATTATTGCTACGGCTTTCTCAGCATCATCTCTGTATCTGATCCCCACGGTGTACTCGAATCTCCTGGCCTTGTTAATAAAGTAATTGATTATCTTTGCGTTGAATACCGTTAGATTTGGTATCCTAACGAAATATCCGTCAAAGGTCCTTATCGTTGTACTTATGATCCTGATATCCTCTACCTGACCTACTGTTGAATCGATATTGACAACATCTCCAACTTTAACAGGTCTTTCAAAGACCAAGAAGATACCCGATATGAGATTCCCAACAATACCCTGGGCAGCGAACCCAAGAACGATGGCAAATATCCCTCCGGCGACAGCGAGTCCTGACACATCGAGACCTACGATGGGAAGGACCATCAGAAATGCGATGAAGAAGATCACCACGTATACGCCCTTGGTGATTATCTTGACATGGTCAAGTGACATCCTCTTTTTAAGGAACCGGGTAACATACATGCTCAATGCTTTTCCCAAGAGGATGGCAGCTATCAGGATCACGGTGACCAGAAGGATATTCTCAAGGTTCAGGCCCCCGATCCCGATATCATCAAAATTCAATAACCTCCCTCCATGGTAAATTTGGTCATAAGACGCATGAAGGACTTATGTGTCAACATCTCAAAGGCTTTCTCCTGATCCTTTCTCAATGGTGTGTTGCTGAACTTTGATTCGACCTTCTCATCATCTATGATATTCGCAACTGCCCTTCCCGAAACCAGGGATTTTGAGTAGAATATCTTCATCAGGAGTCCCTCGAAAACGAGCTTTGATACCTCTCGCCAATCAGATGTCGAGTTCTTTACCTTGACCTCCAAAAGACCTTCCCTCGAAGGATCCGTCCTTGGGGGATGTACATAGACATCGGACTTGTAGTACCTGCACATGATCCCTTCTTTGATGTCACCGTACATTGCATATTTCGGTGGATTGTCAGTGAAAACATCAATGACCTTGTCCTTTCCCTCTCTGGATGTGATCACAGCGATCTCAACCGGGAACCTGAGAAAAATTACCTTGACCTGCTTAGGGGGGACCACCAGTGTCTTACCCAGTTCGATCATCAGAGATGATGTTATCATCTTGGGGCAGTTGAAAGGTTTGACAGGGGACATCCAGAGATTTGCCTTAGTGCTGTAAATCCTCTTGTCTATCTCTTTTAAACCCGTTGTCCTGTGATAGAGGATCCCGCCTTTGAATTTGACGATCCTGATGGAATTCCTATCAGAGTCGTATTTCAAGGGAAGGGAGACTCTACCGAACATGAATCTAAAGCCCACCTTAAGACTAAATATATTTCCCTATATGACTTTGGTTCGAAAGTTCCACTAACAACGGAAAGAGTATTGTTGTCAAATTTATTAACTGAAAATAATCCTTTTATTCCATTTTTCATTTTCTAGGCATTAAGGGTAATAATAGGGAAGTGATAGGTATGGTCATAAAGAAGAAGAAGGTATGAAAATGGAACTTGGAACGGACGAAATACTGGTTTGGAATGAGCCTTGTCATATGATCATGAAAGGAGGGGTTGTTTTTGGGGACCTCACAATAACCAACAAGAGGTTGCTCTATAGAGCAAAGGACACTCCCAAATTCCTCTCACATTCCAGCAAGTTCAATGATTTTTGGGACCTCGATGTTTCAAAGGTAAGTGAGATCAACATCCACAACATG
Organism: Thermoplasmatota archaeon; assembly: GCA_965234725.1. Classification (GTDB taxonomy): domain Archaea; phylum Thermoplasmatota; class Penumbrarchaeia; order Penumbrarchaeales; family Penumbrarchaeaceae; genus Penumbrarchaeum; species Penumbrarchaeum helgolandense. Next base: position 17,357 of record CBDDUX010000030.1, read on the forward strand.
GTAGGAATGGACCATCCCATGATCAGGATCAGATACAAAGAGGATGAGGTTTTCCTTAGGTTCCCCGATTATGATCCCAGAAAAGCGGCCACTGCCCTGATCGTTTTTGTGAACCATGCAAGACTCATAGAAAGGGTAATGTCGGTCATGAGGAGCATTGACGGTAGCCTGAAGGAAGGAAATCTCAACGTTGGGGAAAACCTTCCCCATATTATGATAGACCTTCCAAACAAGGCTGATGAGGAATGCTTCCAATGCGGAAAACCCCTGGTGGAAGATGAGATCGACACATTAACGGACCAGATCAAGGAATGCTTCGGATGTATTCCGGATATGCCAGCTTGACCTGATCAATTATTCCAAGGTAGATGGTCAAGGTCCACATTGCCCCCGGATAAGATGATCCCAATCCTCAGATCCTTGATGTCCAGTTTATTTTCAAGGATAGCTCCTAATGGAACTGCAGCTGAAGGCTCGATTATCAGCTTTGTCCTTTCCCAGAAGAGCCTCATTGCATTACATATTCCATCTTCGCTGACAGTGACGATGTCATTGACGTTCTTTTTGATTATAGAGAAAGTAAGTTCACTCAGAGAAGTTAGAAGACCATCGGCCATGGTATGAGGGTCCTTTGAAGGAACCAACTCTCCTGATCTGAATGATCGAAATGCATCGTCTGCGTTCATTGGTTCTGCCGCAATGACCTTTGTTTCGGGGGAGATATATCTGACTGCAAGCGAGGTCCCTGAAAGCAGACCACCCCCACCCACCGGGATCATTACAATATCAAGGTCCTTGACATCATCAAGTAGCTCAACGGCTGCCGTTGCCTGTCCTGAGATGATCCTTCCGTCATCGTATGGATGAATAAAGTTGGCTTGGGTCATTTCGATAACTGACCTTAGTGTTGACTCTCTGGAACTTAAAGTTGGATCGCAGAATGTTATCCTGGCCCCATATCCCTTAACAGCTTCCACTTTGACCTTTGGAGCGGTCCTTGGCATTACGATATATGCCGGGATCCCCCTGTTCCTGGCCGCCAAGGCAAGTGCCTGGGCATGGTTTCCCGAGGAATGGGTTGCAACTCCATGGATCGCTTCCTCATTGGATAGTGACAACACAGCATTTGTTGCTCCCCTGAACTTGAAAGCACCCACTTTCTGAAGGTTCTCGCATTTGAAGAAAAGATTTCCTCCCGATATTGAATCAAGGGTCCTCGATGTGATCACAGGGGTCCTGTTGATATGTGATTCTATCCTATAATGTGCGACCTGGATATCCTTTAGTGTCGGAATCCAGCGGTGGTCGTCGACATCCATCAGTTGTCACCCATTGCCAATGGTGGAAGGTCGATATAAAAACTGGTCAGGGGATGTCCCCGGAATCATCTATTTTCTTCTGGGGATGAGTTTTCCTGCTATTCGAATGAGCTTACGGAGCAATTTGGGATCCTTCGATCTGAGATCGACCGAATTATGGGGGCATAGTTCGTGGCAGCAGAAACACCTGATGCATTTACTGTAGTCTATATAGGCCTTCTCTTTGACGATCATGATCGCACTTCCCGCACAATTATCCCTGCATACTCCACATCCCACACATGATCTTCTATTTATGATCGGTTTGGCTGTGGTCAGGCTGACGGAAAGTCTTTTCAAAGGTTTGGGAAGATTCCCGATAACACCTCCTTTGGAAGAATGTTCAAATGGATGTGAAAGTTTGAAGGTCTTTCCTGGTCCGGTTATGTTTATAGTATCATTGAAATCCAGGAGGTTCGACTCTCGAGCGGCATACATGATCGGCATCCTTTCGGGATCAAGTCCGGTCAATCTACAAACATGAAGATCTAACCCCAGATGATCCTTCCCGGATATGATCAAACCAATGTCTCTTGGATTACCTCCTGCAGGACCGTTCCCATCCATGCCTACTATACCATCTACCATGAAGAGATCAACTTTGCACATGTCAGTAAGGTCCAGCAGCATCTTTGAAAAGGCCACTGCATCAGGAAATCTTGTATGATATCTTACCTTCTCTGTTCCAGGAATTGCTCCGAACATTATCTTGGATGCGCATGTTAGACCACAGAACATGTGGGTCTTGATCTTCGGTGCTGCGATTATCAGGTCGCAATCCCTTATGTAGTCACTGATCTGGAACGCTTTCGTGAAACTTCCCTGGAGATACTGCTCCTTATGAGATTTGGTGTTTAGATTCAGTAAGGCTCCGGTATCATCCGATACCTGTTGAAGGCCTGATTCCCTGTAACATTTCTTCAATGAATCTTCGTTGAAAAGGCCTCCCGGTGAGTCACCAATGATCACGCTGCCCCCTCTCGATCGAACCTCTTCAACCAGTGCTTTCACGAATACGGGATGGGTGGTAATCATCTTTTCCGGGGTGGATGCCGAAAGCAGATTGACCTTAATTAGGACCTTCTTTCCCGAAAGGTCCTTGAAATTTGGATATTGGTCCAGATGTTCATTTACCTGCTTTGATACCATCCCGGGATCATACTGAGTGCATTTGGTAATGTGTATGGAGCTATTCAGTAGATTACCTCACCAGGGTGTTGTTCAAAAAGGTATAAATTGATTTTGATAAGTATTGCTACCTTTATATTTGGAAACAAAAGGCTTAAACACTTGTTCATATTAGCCCCGTTTCATTCGCCATCCATGCGTAAAAGAACATGGGCCTGTGGGGTAGCTTGGTTATCCTCGTGGCTTTGGGAGCCATGAACTCCGGTTCAAATCCGGGCGGGCCCATCCTAA
>CBDDUX010000031.1:0-54411 GCA_965234725.1 Thermoplasmatota archaeon
CGATCACCCTTGTAGTGAAGGACCGTATGGACAACGAGGTTCAGAAGAACTTCGTCATCACTGTTGAGAAGAGGATCAGCGAAGAGGACGAGCTAGGAACTGTCAACCCCACGATCGATACCGATCTTGACGGTATGAAGGACTGGTTCGAGATCAAGTATAAGCTTAATCCTCTTGTGAAGGATGCTGGTGAAGATCCCGATGGTGATGGTTACACGAATTACGAGGAGTTCGGCAATGGCAAGTGGTATGCTCAGAACCTGACCAATCCGAAGGATCCCCGCAGCCATCCCACCCAGATCTTTAAGGAGGAAAAGGCAGAGGACAAGGGTCCTTTCTCGGATTCCATGCTACCTCTTTGGGGCATACTTGTTCTTTTGATCCTTGTCGTGGTCGTAACGATGGCCGTGATGAAGAACAAGAAGGACAAGCAGGTGAAGAGGATTAGAAGTGTCCGCAATATGCGGAAGATCATGCCATCTGTGTCCTGGGATCAGATCACCACCACTGCATACATGGCACCATATGTCCAGGGTGCAGCTCTTGCGGCTGCTTCCGGACCTGCACTTCCGTCGGCAACACCTACAGATGTAGACCCGTCAACGGCCCTGCCACCAGGAGATAAGGAAGCGGTAGAGAAGCAGGAGATAGCTGAACAGCAGCAGGGAGAAGCAACTCCTCCGCCCGTTCAGCCTCAGCCCACACCTCAACCACAACCTGCTCCACAGCCACAGCCCTTCCAGCCACAGCAGTGAAGATCGTGGAAGGATACCAACGGGGAGTCCTTAAGAGGACTCCCCTTTTTTTTTAAATTTTATTGTACAGGACAATTTTTCAAGCCATCACTTTTTTAAACCCATTATTTCATGGTCCCCCCATGAAGATATCACTCTTCGGCCCTCCCGGAGCCGGAAAAGGAACACAGGCCAGATTCATAGTGGAGAGATTCCAGTTACCGCAGATATCCACTGGAGACCTTTTAAGGGCCCAGGTGAGAGGTGGTACTGAACTTGGAAAGAAGGCCAAGGAATTCATGGACAGAGGAGCCCTCGTTCCGGACGAGGTTGTGATCGGCATGCTCAAAGATAGGATAGGGCTAGAGGACTGCCGCAATGGTTTCATACTTGACGGCTTCCCCAGGTCCCTGTCACAGGCAGAAGCTTTGAAAGAGATCATTGAACTGGATGCTGTTGTAAATATTGTTGTGAACGAGGAATCCCTTGTAAGAAGGATCACCGGAAGAAGGATGTGCGGGTGTGGTGCGACCTATCATGTGGACTTCGCTCCTCCTAATGTGGAGGGTGTTTGCGATAAATGCGGCAAAGGGTTGTATCAGAGGGATGATGATCGAGAGGAAACGGTCAGGAACAGGATAGAGGTTTACAGATCCCAGACAGAACCCTTGGCTGCTTATTACAGAAAGGAAGGGATCCTGAAAGATATCGATGGTAACAGGTCTATCGATGAGATATCCGATGAGATCCTGCAATTCCTCGAATCCATGAAGGAATGAGATATGAAGGTTTTAGTGGTAGGGGCGGGAGCCCTTGGAAGTCTCGTCGGAGGCCTTCTTTCGAAGGAACATGATGTAACAATCATCGGTAGGTCCGAGCAGGTCTGGGTCCTGAAAAGGAAGGGTCTGAGAATTGATGGGATAACAAAAGGAGAGTTCAGGCCCAAGGCATTGACTGGTGTTCCAAGGAACGAGGAGTTCGACCTTATCATCCTCTGTGTCAAATCATACAATACGGACATGACCCTGGATCCCCTTATGCCCATCTTGAAGAAGGGAACAAGGATACTCTCTCTCCAGAACGGGCTTGACAATGAGGAGAGGATACTCCGTTTCATCAACGACAATTCACTGGATTCCGAAGTGATAGGGGGGATCACCTGCCATGGTGTGACCTATAAAGGCCCCGGCGTCATCAAGCATGCTGGAATTGGTGATTCAATGATCGGTCATTTCGGCGGTGGTGAAGAGGGATGTTCCACTGTTGACGATATTGCTCAGGCTTTCAGGGATGCAGGGTTCGAGATGGAGACCTCAACCTGTATCGAGAGGGAGATCTGGGCAAAGACCATCATCAATTCTGCGATCAACCCGCTCACAGCCATTGTTCAGGGCCGGAATGGAGTGATAATTTCCAATCCAAGTGTCCGATCCACTGCGGAGGACCTGATCCGGGAGGGTGTATCCATTGCCAACGGATACGGTAAGGACCTGACCTTTGAAGAGATGAGGGAAAGGACCTTCCTTGTCGCTGAAAGGACTGCGAGGAACAGGTCCTCCATGCTTCAGGACCTTCAGAGGAACAGGAGGACCGAGGTAGAATCCATCAACGGCGCTATTCATCAAAAGGCCGAAGCTCAGGGGATGAAGGCTCCTTTGAACCTTACAATGGTACGATTGATAAAGGCCATGGAGGACAGGAACCTCGATGGTCCTTGGGAACTAGAAGAATGAACCCACTGCCTGTTCCAGGGTCATGTTCTGGACCCTGACGGGTCTCAGTTCATCAGGAAGGAACTTGAGATATCTTGGTTGTTTCAATCTTTCTTCCATCAGAACGGTGACTGCTCTATCGTTTTCAGACCTTATGGACCTACCAGATGCCTGAAGGATCTTGTTCATAGCGGGATAGATATATGCGTATTCCTCGCCCAGATTATATCCGAACTTTGTCCTGAAATAGGCCCTCAGTGCCTGGACCTCCAGTGATGGAGGGGCGAAAGGGAGGCCCACAACAAGAACACCCGAAAGCAGATTGTCGTTGTAGTCAACACCTTCCGACAGTGAACCACCCATGACCGCCATCAGGATAGCACCGGTTCGTCCCCTTGCGCTCCTCAGATCGGATATCACCCTCTCCTTGTCGGACCGGGACATGGACCTCTCCTCAACGATGAGCGGTTTGGGACAACCCCAGAGGTACCCCTTGACATCATGAAGGATGCTGTAGGATGGGAAGAAGACCGCCACATTTCCGGGGATCCTTCCCGAGATCGAGACGATCTTTTCTCCAATGGCCCTGTACATGCTTTCACTTCTACTCTTGTATGCGGTGGTTACGCTGTCATCCAGTAGGACGAGCCTGTTCCTGGTCGGAAAAGGTGAGGGGTATTCCTTCTCCATCCTTCTATCTCTGGCCATACCGAGAATATCTCCGAACATCGATGGGGGCGACAGGGTTCCACTCATGAGTATAGCGGAATCGCAACCCTTGAAGATGGGTCCCGATATCTCACCCGGATCAAGGTTCCTGAAGGATATCCGAAGGGAATCTATACCTTTCCCGTCAGGAATGGATAGATAGAGTATATGCGACCCTTTGAGGGACATCAATCCCTCAAGGAAATCGGCCACCATCATGATCGGGTCATCCTCTTCGGTGTTCCCTCTTTTCTTCGACAGGTCCTCCAGCATCTCGATGAACATATCCAGGTCCATGGACCGATCTATCGTGCTCTCCTGGAAGATGGCCCTTATCTCTGAAACGAACAGTCTCTTATCCAGCTCGATCTCTCCCTGGTCACCTAGTTCCCTCTTTGCCATCGAGATAATATGGTCCCTTATCATCCTCAGGTGGTGTTTGAGATGTTTCCTACCGGTGCAGATGTCAACAGCCTCATCCAGGATCCTGACAGGTAGTTCACTGGACTGATGCGCTCTGATCCTGTCAGGGAGATTGTGTGCCTCATCCACGATGATGGTGATCTCGGATATGTCCTTGGACAATCCCGATAGTATGGTATCTTTCAGATCGGAGAAGAGGTAGTTAAAATCGCATATCAGGACATTGGTTTCCTTGGCTGCTTCCAGGGCTGCACGGTGAGGGCATATCTTCCTCTGGAGCGAGAGTTCAACGATCCTGGCCACATCGTTCACATCTTCTAGGATCTCTCTCACGAGAGTTGGCGGAGGCTGCCTGTAAAGAGGACAGGAGCCGTCCTTTGACTGCTGTTTGCACATGAAAGAAAAAGTGGAATGCGGAAGTTTTGAGATATCCCTCGGACACATGGACTGCTTGGAGATGATATCAACAGCTTTGATCCTGGAGCCCGACCTCCTTGTTAGCTTCTTGATGGTATCAATGGCTATTGCATGCTGGGACTGTTTCGAAGTCAAGAACAGGACCATGGTCCCCCTTTCCAGGGCATGTTCGATCGCGGGTGAAAGGGCGGCCGCGGTCTTTCCGATACCGGTAGGTACATTGGCCAGCAGAAATCCACCGTTGGATATGGTATTCTTAACATCGTTCTGGAAATCATCCTGTCCGGGTCTGATCCTGTCGAAGGGAAACATCCTTCCGGCTTCTGTCCAATCCTTTTGGGTCGTTTTTCCCTTCCTTCCACCCTTTGATAGCTCCTTCATTGATGAGAGGTCCTTTGTACTTATGGTGGCCGTTTCAGAATTAAAAAGGGACCTGGAAGCGTATTTGGAACTCCTGGGTGAGACCCCTTTTCTCACCTTGAACTTGCTTTGTGATCCCTTATTACCAGAGTGATCAGGTTGTGGGACCTCCTTTTGATCATCAGGTTCTTCCAGCAGGTCCACCCTTCCACATCTGGAACATATCCTTGCCCGATCTCCGGTGGAGAAATCCCATCTGAGAATGGATCCGCACACCTTGCAAAAATTTTCCATTTTCCATCTCCGATGCCAATCGCCATCACCGAACATGATATAATTATGTCGGCAGGGGGAGCTAGGCGAATCAATCCATTATCTCCACATGCAGTCTCCTGCCCTTATGGATCCTGCAATCGATATCGAACACATCTCCTATCCATTTCTCCTCTATTACATCCACAGTAGGTCCTTTGACCACAAGTCTGCCGTCCTTGATAAGGGCCACTTCGTCACAGAACCTGGCTGCAAGGTCGATATCATGGAGGACAGCGATGACAGTGGTCCCTTCCTTCCTGTTCAACCTTTTTACAATGGATAGAATGTCGATCGAATGCCTGATATCCAGGTTCTTGGTGGGTTCGTCCAGGAGCAGGATCCTTGGCTCCTGGGCAAGGGATCTTGCTATGAAGACCCTCTGCCTCTCTCCTCCGGAAAGCTCGTTAATGCCTTTTTCTTCCATTCCTGTTAGACCGCACCATGTGAGGGCCTTTTCAACCGCCTTTCCTCCGTTCCTGTCTGTCATGGAGAACCTTCCCATGTGGGGGTACCTGCCCATTGAGACGATCTCTGAGACCTTGAAATCGAAACCAGGGTTGTAATCCTGAGGCAGCAGTGCCATTTTCCTGGCCAGTTCCTTTGGCCTCCAACTTGTGGAATTCTTTCCGAAGAGCTCTATGGTGCCTGATCTGGGTCTGAGCGAACCTGTAAGACATCTGAGCAGTGTGGTCTTGCCAGAACCATTTGGTCCCAGCAGTCCAAGGAAATCTCCTTCGGCAACCTCAATGTCAATTCCCCTCAGGACCTCTTTACCATTGTAAGAGGCGTGAATATCACGAGCCCTGATCATCCTAACCCCCTCCTTCTTCCCATGAGGTAGAGGAAGAAGATCCCTCCAAGGAAACCTGTGACTATCCCAAGAGGTACAATCTGGTCCAAGATCGTTCTTGAGAACATATCGCACAGGATCAGAAATGAAGCTCCCATGAGGGCGGAGCAGGGAATCAGGTACCTGTGGTCAGGTCCTATCATCCTCCTGACCAGATGGGGGATCATGAGACCAACGAATCCGATCATTCCGCAAAAAGGAACGGTAACAGCTGCAAGAAGGGAAGCAGCACCGAGTATCAATATCTTGGACCTCTCAACATCAACACCCAATCCCCTGGCATCCTCCTCTCCCATTGAAAAAGCGTTCAGGTCCTTTGAGAATGCCATCAGGAAGGGTATGGAAAGGAGAACCACGGGGCCGACGATCGCAAGTTCACTCCAGGTCGAATTCGAACATGAACCCAGGAGTGACACCATGACCGATCTGGGATTTTCGATGAAGTAGTAGATGATGAACTGCGTGGCAGCGGTAAGGGATGCTGAAATGGCCACTCCGGCAAGCAGAAGATTGGTCATGGGAATACGGCTTCCAGTCCTTGCCACAAGGTAAGCGCAGGAAACGGCCCCCAAAGCTCCCAGAAAACTGAGAAGCGCCCTGAACCAACCCACCCATGTTCCCGATTCTCCCATAGTCAGGACAAGTGCCACCATCCATCCAATGGCACCTCCTGCGGATATTCCAATGATGAATGGATCTACCAGGGGATTTCTGAACAATCCCTGAAGGGAGGCCCCAGAGGTCGAAAGAGCCGCTCCAACAAGAAGGGCCATCAGGACGATGGGGAACCTGATCCGGAATATGATGGTCTCCCAGCCAGAAGGATAGGACTCTCCGGATCCGATCCCGAACAGGGTTGATAAAAATATCCTAATAACCGCTTCCAGGGGAATATCGGCAGGTCCAATTGATAGTCCTAATATTATGGAAATGACCAAGATGGCCATCAAGAGGACTATAAAGAGACCTTTGGAAATACCGATGTTATCACGTTCCTTCCGGATACAGAGCCCCATGTACCGCTTCCAATCCTTCTATCAAATGAGGACCTGTCCTGTCGATCAGATCACCGTCAATATCGATCACTCTACCATTTGCAACTGCGGAGATGTCCCTCCAGGTATCTTCATCCAGGATAGTTGACCGGGATGGTGTGGGCCATGTTGTTGATTGGGATGTTATTATGACATCCGGATCACTGTCGATTATCGTCTCTATGGATACCTGGACGACAACTCCCACATTGTTATCTATGGAGTTCTTTCCCCCTGCCATTTCTATAAGGTTCCCTGAGAATGTGGAAGATGATCCCACCCACGGATCGGAGGTCCCATCGTAGTATGTGACATAGAGCACTTTGGGTCTGTCATCAATGGACATATTGGATACCTTCTCCATCACGGTGCCTCTCCGTTCTTTCATATTATCTGTTATATTTGCCGCCCTCTCCTCCAGATCGAGGATCTTGCCCATATCTCCTATGAGGTCCAGTACGGTATCAAAGTCCAAGGGAAACGCTCTATAAACCGGAACCGAGAGTAAGGTTATGGTGTTGTAGTTCGCTTCAGTGATGTCAAGGGTCTTGTCCATGATAACCAGGTCAGGGTCCAAAGCTATCAGTTTCTCGCTGTCCAGACCTTCCCAGGTGGATACGGTCTCCAGGGAAAGATCGGAAAATTCTCCGGCTGAAACAGAATCTCCTCCCACCAGAAGGTTACCGGCTCCCAGTTCCACCACGATCTCCGTCAGGGCCGGTGTCAGGGTCACGATCCTCTCCGGAATTCCCCGAACTTTCAACTGGTTCCCTGTTTGATCCGTGATGGTCCTTTCTCCACCTCCCTCGTTCGACTCAATGCACCCTGCAAGGATCCCGGCTCCCAAAATCAGCAAACCGATAAGGAGAGTTGACAGGTCTTTCCTTTTCCTTTTGTTCATCTGAAATCATCCCCATTTTATCTCATGTAAAGCGAACTTTATTTATATCAATGTAAGTTTACATGACAGTCACCAGATGATATTTATTTCTTTTGAGGGATGGAAATGCTTGGTGTCCTGAAGAACAAAGGCATGATGACACGATTGCTCCTACTTTTGGAGATAGTCACGGGAGCACCCGGAGACCAGAGATCACTTGCAGAGCCAGTGGATATCACTCCTCAAGCGGTATCGGATTATCTCTCAAAGATGAGGGATGAGGGATTGGTGACAACGGGCCTCGAAGGTCCAAAGGCCACTGTTAAGGGTGTTGAGGTCCTCCATCGAGATCTGCTGTCGATAAAGGATTTCATAGACAATTCCATCGGTAAACTGGACATTATCCGGTCCACTGACGCAATGGCCCTGACATCCATCAGGAAAGGTGACAGGGTATTTCTCGTCATTGAGGATGGATTGTTGTGTGCGACTGAGAAGGGATCTGGATCCTCAGGGATCGCTGATCGGGACGCCGAACCGGGCGATATGGTCCCGATATCGTCCTTATCAGGTTTAATGGAGTTAAAAAGCGGAACCTTGAAACTTGTGGAGATATCACCTGCAAGGGCCGGAGGGGGAAGAGGTTCGATAACTGGTCCTGATCTTTTCAAGATGTGCAATACGGGACCTGCGAATTTCAGGGTAGCGGTCCTGGACCTGGAATCCCTCGCCCTCTTCAGGAGGTCGAATATCGAATTCGACATGGAAATGCCTCCTCCTGAAGGTGTGATCGAACCTCTGATACGTGGTCTGGATGTCATAGCCGTGGGGACGCCTTTTTCGATATCCAGAGTGCTTCAGATCCTTGAAAGATCCCCAGGGGAGCATTCCGTGGAACGGTACCCTCTACCTCTAACGGGGCCTAACCAGGCAAAACAATAATAATGAAAAGCTGGATTTCCACATGGGGTTCGTTCTTGAAGCTTCTAAGGTTCCTTGGGATATTCCTTCTTCTATGGATCATGGTGGGTTCCCTGGGGATCCCTTCCGGAGTGCAGGCAAAGGAAGTTGAAGATTACAACGCTTTGCTGGACCTATATGACCCTTCCTTGGAGACCTTTTCAGGTCTCTCCGATATGGAGGAGGTCACGTTCAGGGACAGTGTCTCAATTTCTGATTACCACGAGATGAAGGATGAGGATTTCGGAGTTACCACTGTCTGGCTCGAATCCACAAAGGCATCAGTGGACGCCCCCAGGCTCCAGTTCCCGGGAGATGAGACCTACAGATTACTCAGGGGAGCTGAGGTCGAGTTCACCGTGATCATCCTGGAGAAGAAGGATGGCAACAGGACCTACCAGGAGATCGAGGCATACGGAGGCGGGATCAAGATAATCGAGGAAGGAGAGACCGAAGAAAAGATCCTTCACAAGGATAAGATAGAAGTGCTTGGGTTTGTAATAAAAAAGGATAACCTTCCAGGATCCCTTCAATCCGACTGGGCGAGGTTCGGCCTGGCATTGGCTATATGGACCGTTGCCATAATCATAATCTGGTACATCTTCAGGCTTTTACTCCTTTTCACCAAGAAGACCAAGACCAATATGGATACAGCGATCGTCCAGATCGTCCGGATCCCTTTTTTCCTGATCCTTTTCGTCTATGGACTGTTGGTCTCTCTATCTCAGTTAAAATTGCCAGATGAGATCCTGAGCGGTCTGGCCCTCTTTTTCCGGGCAGGCGTGATCATTCTATGTGCTATCATTGCGATCAAGCTGTTCAAGAAGGTCATATTGGTATACCTCAAGATGATCTCCAAGAAGACCGAAACCCAGGCGGATGATGTATTGGTCCCTGTGATCGGCAAGATCGTTGCCGTTGTCATCTGGATATTCGCCTTTGTCATGTTCATGAACAATTTCGGTGTGAATATCACCGTGTTCCTCGGTGCTTTGGGGATAGCCGGCCTTGTCATAGCCTTCGCGGCACAGGACACCCTTTCCAACTTCTTCGCAGGGATAATGATACTCCTCGATCGTCCATTCAAGGAGGATGACTGGATCATATTGGATGATTCGGTATACCAGGTCAAGCATATTGGGATGAGATCAACAAGACTTTTCAGCTCATGGAACCAGCAGGTGGTCACCCTTCCCAACAGCAAGATATCCAATTATATGTTCTCCAATCTCTCGGAACCGGACTCGTTCGGAAGGAGGACCGTCAAGTTCGGTGTCTCCTACAACACGGATATCGAGAAGATGAAGATCATCGTTCACGAGATAGTTTCCGCCCATCCGGGTGTTGAAAAGGATGAGGAGCACCCCATTATTGTAAGGTTCAATGAGTTCGGGGACTCCGCCCTGAACTGGTCCGTTACTTTCTTCGTGAAGGATTACAATGACCAGTGGGCCATTGCAAGCGATCTGAGAAACGAGATATTCCACAGGTTCGCCAAGGAAGGTATCGAGATCCCGTTCCCCCAGCGTGTCGTGCATATGATGGGAGACACTGCACAGAAAAATACTCGCCCCCCACATCCAGGGGGGAACGATCCCCGGGAAATGGGCAACCTATCTCCTTAAGAAACAGATATAAAGTTTTCAGTTAGAGTTTGGAGCATTGTGGTTGTAGGAACCTTCTGAGATCCTTCCGTTGACAGTGAACCAGTACCAGTCATAGGTGGGGACATCCGCATTCTGGACCGCTGTGCCTACACCTTCAGCCTTCAGGGAATACAACCCCGGCTTGGTACTGTTGACAGTGGCCATGAACTCGGCCCTGTCATACCTGGTGTTACCTGGTGCCTCATACCGATTTTGAGCGACTAGCCTTTCCTTGTTGGTTCCCGGTTCATAGATGAGCATGACATGGACCCATCTTTTGAAATCCATGGTGGCCTGGGCATCAGGTCCGAAATGGACCTGGGCATAGATGTAGATGTCAGCTCCCCCCTCACCGATATAGAAATTGTCTATTGTCCTCTGTTTCTCCTCAGAACCCAGGGGGATCGAGGTGTCCGTGAAAGCCCCGGTGAAATTATGCCTGACCTGTGCAATGGTCCGACTGCTGAATTCGATAACGGAGTCCTCTGACGGGAACAGGAGGTCACGGGAGCTTCCCGTATGGAAACATCCGGATGTGAACGTCATTGCGGAAGTGGCCGCCAGGACCATCAGGATGAGGATTGCTCTTCTTTGCATCAACATAACTGCAAACCACCATAAGGGATTCAATTCTTTCGGTGGATCACTCTACCATACGGAACTCACTCTCCTTTCCCAACGGGAAAGTGGCATCAAATCCCATTTTAACTGTGGTCTTATCCGGTGAGGTTGAAGAAGGATCGAGAGTAGAACCTCTGGCCCCTTCTATCAGGATCGTGTCCCTGTCTCCCTGGAACCTGGTGGCCAGTGCCCATTCGACCTGGGTATCATCAAAGATGTCGATGTCTTTATTGACGACGATCACACGTTTCATAGAAGGATGTCCTGTAAAAGCAGCCATAATGGCATTCTTTGCATCCCCCTGTTTTTGGGGTGTAATTGACACAACACCATGAAGCCAGCAGCATCCACCTTCTGTCAACCGGACCCCGTGGACCTTGGGGACCACCATGCTAACAGCATTCTTTATTGAGGGTTCCTTTGGAAGCCCCATCAACTGATAATGCTCATAGCCTCCGGGAAGCAGAAAATGGAAGATCGGATCCTTTCGTGTCATTGCTTTGTCCACAACAAATACAGGTTCGCCGGGATCCAATCCCGCGTGATCATATGTGGAAGTGATATCGACGAAGGGACCTTCCGCAACCTTCTCATCAATGAACCTTCCAACAAGAACGATCTCTGTCCCGACAGGTGAGAGGAGATCATCCCCTCCCGGTGAGAAAACCTTCAAAGGTTCTCCCTTTGCGGACCTGTGAAGGGCGGATGCCACCTCCAACTCATCTTCTCCGAACCCAAGTGATGTCGAACCAGCCAGGAGACTGTAAGGATCGGCTCCTATCGATACCACTGCTGGGAGGTCATTTCCCTTTTCCCTTGCATTTGAGATGAGGGTCTTGAGGTGCCTTGGTACCACTCTCACTGCGAACCTGTCATCTCCAAGATACATCATCCTGTGGAACGAAAGGTTCCTTTTACCTTCGTATCCTGCATGGAATATGGCGGAAGTGATATAGGGCCCTCCATCGCCCTTGAAATAAGTTGGTATCGGGATATCATCGACCTTGATCTTGATGTAGTGGTTTGGGATGTCCGCCACTTGGAATGGAACGGGATGTCTGGTTCCGGACATTAAGACATCGGTTATTCCTCTAAGGTCCGTTCCAAGTGCCATGGCCAAGGTTGCCCTGTCAGAGTATACATTCCCGGCCATTCGCCAATCATCATTTCCCTTTACCCGGGAGATCCAGGCGGATCGAGGATGGTCCTTGCTCAAAGAGGATCCTTCCAGACGGGGATCGAGCTCTCCTTTCTCGATCACTCCGACCTTCTCAATAAGGTCTCTGAATTCCGTATTTACTCCCTCCTGGTCTGTTATATTGGTCGTTGTTCATTCCCTCATGGATATCCAACGACCATAAGCGTCTAGGATTGGCATGATATTTCAGCTTTTCACCCTTTGATATGGATGAATATTGAATGATGCTGGGTCGAGTCCCTTCTCAGAAAGATATATATCATGTAACTATGTTTGCGCGATGATATCCATGGCTCAGAGAACTCGCCTTTTAGATTGTCCAAGCTGCGGAAAACAGCTCGAGGATACAAAACAGGAAAGGGTGACATGCCGTTACTGCGGTAATATATTCACTCGAGAGGATGTTGTCCAGGAAGATGAGGATTACATCAGAAGGAAGATGATCGTCGACCTGAGGACCAATATGGAGATCTCCAAGAAATGGAAGACCATCTCCACGGTCTTCATGATCGCCAGCTTCATCCTCGCTCTCCCGGTTCTGGTAACGGTAACATTTGATGAGGCTATTATCAATCCTATCATAGCTGTACTTTTCTTTTTAGGTGGTGTGGTGTTCTTCGTTTTGATGATCTTGTTCGACAGAAGATATGAATCCAACAGGAGCAAGGCGTCTGACATATCCATGAGAAGGAGGCTTTAGGGGGGTCAACAATGAGAAGAACTTACACTCTTTCAACGGTCATTGTAACATTGGTACTGCTTGCTTCCTCCCTGCTTCTGGCAGGTTCGCAGATGGAGACGGTCGCCACCGATCCTGGAACGAGGAATGTGGGTCAGACCCTCTACGTTGAGAATGGAACCATTACCATCGACAGAGCATCAGATGCGGAGATGAAGAAATGGGACAAGATCGTATTCAGGGATGACGGGAAGCTGATAATCAAGGGCGACCTTGTCATCACCCAGGAGATCATCTGCAGGGCAGATTTCGATAACACCTCATTCCAGATGATAAACGACGGGGAGTGGCCTGCCAAATTAACGGTCCAGAGCGGTGTCCTCAACCTCAAAGCAGATGATATTTCCATTCAGGGATCCACGATCTCTGTGACCAATGAATCCGGTATCCTGGACAATGGAGAAAATGGAAAAGAGAGTTCTTTCTCGATGATATCCAGGCGATCCGATCTGGTCATCAACGATACTTCCATCAGCGTATCCGGTCAACCCGGAGCAAGCGGTGCAAACACCAACGGTGGAAACGGCGGAAAGTCCTTCTTCACACTTAGGGCACTTGGAAATCATGATGTGAGGATATCGGATTCGGATATCTACATCCAGGGAGGAAAAGGTGGAGACACATTCTCGCCTGGATGGGGTTCAGGGACCGGAGGACAGGTGTTATGTAACATCGAGGGCAGAGGGATCAATATCAGGGGTTCAAGTCTCTATGCCAAATCCGGAAGTGCTGGCGCCGCAGGCGCCCAATCCTTTGGTAAGACCGCTGGAAACTGCCAGATGTTCATTGAATCGATCTCAACCGACCTATACTTATCCAAAAGCGATCTGGAAGCTGAAGCCGGAACATCCTCAAGTACATCAGTGGTATTGTCCCAGATCAAACTCACAGCACTTTCTGGTGCATTGCTCTGGGATGAGGGAAAGACAGGGAATGATCGCTTACAGTCACTTTCAAGCTGGAAAGCTGACAATCTTCAGACCGAAGCCATCGATGATGCTTTCCTGTATGAGGTAGATGTGGGAGATTCACCCCCGGCCTCACTTTCCGGAACCCATCTTTCCCTATTCTGGTGGGCGCAGGTCATAGTCAACGACAATACCAAGACCCCCATGGAGAATGTTGCTATCAGGTATTACGAACCCTCTGACATATCAACACTCTATCCCAAAGACGGACCTGCCTTTACTGATACTGAAGGAAAGGTTTGGCTCGAGGTGGAGTCCTTCAAGGACAACCTGTATTTATTCTACACATTCAGGGCTGAGGATTTAGGTGGTGCTTCCGCATCATCCGACAGGGTCAGGTTCAACTCCAACTCGAACCTTGACGTATACATCAACCTTACAACGATCAATATCCAGAGGGTCTCCCCCCCTCCTGGCAAGCGGATCGGAGGGGATGAGGTAAGGTTCCAGGGGACCGCCGTATCGGGCGGGGAAAGCAATGTGGTCAACAGGGTCGTCATCTACAGGGAAGATGAGGTCCTTGGGGAGGCAAAGAGCACGGCACCCCAGGGAGGTCTGGCATTTTCCAGCTGGGAGTTCGTCTGGAATTCCGAAACTGTGCCGGACGGAATCTACAGTTTCAGCTTCATAGCCTTTGACAACTCCTACTCTGCCACATTGACCCAGAGAATCGAGGTAAATCAGACCGCCGTTCCACACCCTCCGCTTATGGTTGCTTGCATTGTTACGGATCCGATTGGAATATATTCGGTACTACCAGGAGAATCGACAGATGTCCATGTCAATCAGAACGATAAGCTGATAGATTTTGAGGCCAGGATCTTCGATGTTGATTATCGATCGGATATAATTGACGAAGGCAAGGAACTGGTATCCGCGGATGTCAGGCTTGTTTATGTTTCCTCAGGCGCGGTGATCTTGACCAGGTTCATCGACGATTTCCAGACCGTGAACGAATCCGGTGGATCCAAATTCAATTTCCAGATAGATTCCTCAAAGAAACCAGGAACATCCGAAGCATTGGATGACGGTCTCTACAGGGTCGAGATGGACATCAAGGATGATGCAGGGTACTGGAAAGAGTCCCAGTTCATCCTCTTCGAACTTTTCTTTGATTATTATCCCAATGCCTATTCATTCATTGATGTTGTGGATGGAAAGAGGCTCAGTACTGATAAGGTTCCTGGTGTGGACCAGATAGTGGATTACGAGGCTTTCTTCATAGACACCGAGAAGAGCCATACTGCAGAAGTGAGATTCAATCTTACAAGGTGCACGGACCAGGATAGCCCCAAATTCGGTTCTGGACTTTCTTGGCAGGACCTGAACTTCACGGTCAGGGTCAAAAGGCAAGGATCCGGAGAGGCGGAAAAGACCATTCTGGATTCAAAGGCATCTGTTCCCACGGTTGAATATCAGTTCAATGTGAAGGATGTGGAAGAAGGCACCACGGGTAACTTCGATGTCTGGATAGAGGTTACGGATAAGGATGGGTTGAAGGACGAGGTCCGGTATATGATCCGTGTAACCCATAATTCTCCTGAAGAGAGACATTCGATCCTGTCCGATCTGACAGGCATTGAGGCGCTCGACCTCATTGAATCGGATATCATGTCCGTTATCAACCCGATCCTTTTCCTGATCATGGTCGGCCTTTACCTGGGCCTCCTCTTCTTCATGTCGTTCAAATATAATTCGGAGAGGAAGAAGAAGATGGAACTCGTAGAGAAGAAGAGGAAGGATGATCAGGATAAGAAGAAGGATACGTCAATCGATGACGAGATCTCGGGGACGTACATGAAGACCTCCCAGAAGTACCTGGAAGCAACCGGCGTAACCAAAGGAAAGGATGAGTTCGCAAAGGAGCTTGAGGCTGCCCGGGCAAAGGATCCTGTAGCCTCCGGGCCTGTCCAGACCCCTGTCCCTGGTAAACCGCAGGGAACTCCTGCAAAGCCCCCTGCAATGCAGCAACCTGGTACTCCTCAGCCACCCAAGCAGGTCCCGGTCCAGCAATCACCTGCACCGATATCGACTCCAAAACCACCTCAAACCCAGCAACCTCCTGCACCGGCTCAACCACCAAAGGTTCCTCAACCGGTGCAGCCTCCGGTCGTTCCACCCACACCAAGTGTTCCACCGGCTCCTGTGGTTCCCCCGGTTCCGGCACAACCACCGAAGGTGCCCCCGGTTCCCCCTGTTCCTGAGAAGTGAAAGCTATAGGGTGAAAAAGGCCTGAAGGGCTCTCTATATCCGTACCTACCAATTGCAGCCGAAATACTATATAAATGTCCGTGATTGTTACATTGAGAGATGGTCCATTTGAGCCAGGAAAAGGATATACTATCCGTAATAATCCCCACCTACAATGAACGGGAGAACATTCCCGTTATCATACCATTACTCTCCGGGGTACTCAGGGGCAAAGGAATACCTTTCGAGATCATCGTTATGGATGATGACTCTCCTGATGGTACCTCCAATGCATTTGAGCAGATATCAAAGGACCATCCCGAATCCAGATGTATCGTAAGAAAGACCGATCGCGGCCTCTCCCCTGCTGTTATCGAAGGATATGCCAAGGCCACAGGGGACATCCTTCTTGTGATGGATGCTGATCTCTCACATCCTGTTGAGGTCGTACCTGATATGTATTATGCGATCTCAAGGGACGGAGCCGATATATCTGTGGGAAGCAGGCATGTTAAGGGAGGGGGGGTTGAGAACTGGCCTCTGAAGAGGAAGATAATCTCCTGGGGTGCCGCATTGATGGCGAGACCATTGACCGGTTGTTCGGATCCTATGTCGGGTTTCTTTGCTGTCAGACCCTCGGTGATCAGGGAAGCTCCTCTTCGGGCAAAAGGGTACAAGATACTACTGGAGGTCCTGGTCAAGGGTAATTATAATAAGGTAACAGAGGTCCCGATCACCTTCAAGGACAGGGAGCTTGGTGAATCGAAATTGGGATCCAAGGTGATCTTCAATTACCTTCAACATCTCTTAAAGTTGTATCTCTTCCCGGGTTCTGCATCATTCTTCAAATTCCTATTTGTAGGGGGTACAGGGATGGTGATAGACCTAAGCCTCCTTACAATGATGCTCTATATATTAGGGACAGGTAAGACCGAATATATGATATCACAGTCCGTTTCTTTCATGGCAGCAGTTACCTGGAACTTCTTCTGGAACAGGCTTTGGACATTCGATTCAAGGAAGGTATCAATGAGGTCCCAGTATCTCAAGTTCCTGACAGTTGCATTGGGTGCTTTCATTATACGTTCCGCTCTATCATATTTCGGTGTGGATGTTCTGAAGATCCAGGAACCACCCTATTACCAGATGTTGACCTTCACGGTCATACTGATAGTGACCGTTATAAATTACATAGGATCCCGCTTTTGGGCATTTCGGAAATAGCTTCCATCCAAAAGTTTAAAGTCACTTGCGAATGATTTTGAATTGTGTTTGGAAGGATGCTTATACGGTCCCTGCCGGTCTTGCTGTTAATAATTCATCTTCCATTGACGGATGCGGATCCTGTTTCACCATCCGCCGCAGAGCAGGCTTTGAACTTCGTCTCCGTTGAGATCGAAGAGACAGCGATCTCCATCGATATCTCATTCAACGGATCATTCGAAGGTGAGCTTCATTGCAGTGCGACACTACTGCTCAACCTGGGCATCTTCGTGGAATCGGTCGATGTGTTCCTCGATGTCAATTTCCCACCCGAGATCTCTATAGCCCTTACAGATTATGAGTTCACACTTACACCGGAAGATCCGACATTTCAATTCCTGGCAAATGTAACGGTCAATCCAGGAACCTCTTCCTCAGAAAGACCCGTGATCACCATTGATGGAACGGCCAATGCACAGCCTTCTGGAACCAAGGGGGGAATAGCTGAAGATTCGGCTACGGTCATTGTACTCCCTTTCTACACCGCCGAGATCGCCTTCAAAGAAGGTTCCGGAAGTATCGAGAGGACAAAGAGCAAGACCTTTCAGCTTCTTATTGAGAACCGGGGAAATGCAGGTGAGACATACATCCTGAACTGGGCGAACCGCGATGAATTGAAGGGGAAGGATATTTCAATCGATTTCGAGGAGAAGGATGTTTTCCTCCAAGAAGGTGAGAAGAAAGAGATAGATGTAACCATCAAGACCGGTGATAGGACAACACGTGGTTCCTATATTGTCCGGATCGAGGTCTGGTCCGAGATCAACGGGCCTGACAGCAAGGAGGAATCCAATGCAGTGATCGTTGTGGATGTGAGCGATCCATATTTGGGTACCATACAGGGATTCTTCTCGAAGAGCCCATATATGATCTATCTCACCGGCGCAGCGGTTCTGATAGCGATCGTCCTTTTGGTATATTTTCTCCTAAGGTGGCGGGCCAAGAGGGCCTGGAGGAGGAGGTTGAGAGAATATCAACTATATGGAGAGGAAGAGGGACAGGAGATGGTGTCCGATCCCTCTGTGGATCCCTAATCCTCTTCCATGAATTCCTCTTCTTCCGGTTCCTCGAACTCAGCTCCACAGTCGGGGCAGGTCTCAAGGTTCATTGAAACCAGTTCACCACAGACAGAGCAGACACTCATGTTCTCCAGTTCTTCCATCTCCTCCATATCATCCGCCTTTGAATGTCCATCGAGGTCCTCTTCGAAGATCGCTTCTGCACCACCCTCTCCCATGATCGTGGGAGGGGCACTGGTGGGAAGATGTATCTTTCCAGTGTAAATGGCATAGGCCACGGCTGCAATGACAGCAACTATGATCAGGACCAGTATGAAGATGAAGACCTCTATGAGGGATTGCCCTGCCATCTTGGGAGCTGACTGGACCTGGTCATTGTAGGGATCATAGTCCTTAATATTCTCCCTTCCATCCCCGTCTATGTCATTGTCCACATCATCTCCGATGCCGTCACCGTCAAAGTCTCCTGGAAGTGCTCCGTTATTGGGATAGCTATCCTCGCTGTCCAGGATCCCATCATCGTCATCATCCGTATCCATCCAGTTGAACGGATTCCCGGGTGTTCCGTCCGGAGCACCATCGTGGTCCAGGTCCATCGGGAACGATAACCTGTTCTTGGGATCGGTCCCGAGTTCGATCTCCCAGTGGTCCAGGTATCCATCGTTGTCATCATCGGTATCGTCACCCGGATCGTTCTCTCCATTTCCATTTATATCATCGAAGTAACCGTCCCCGTCGGTATCCGTTGGGATAAGTATCGCTGACAGTGAGATACTCTCTCCTTGCCTGTTATCCGAATCAATGGGAGTGATGTTCACAGTAATGGTCGCTCTGCCCGGGTATGACCATCCGCCAAATGACCAGGGAAGCTGAGGCACCTCGTAGTTCACTCCAAGTGAGGTTCCACCCACGGACCAGTTGAAGTAATATGTTACCCGGTCTCCGTCGGCGTCGAAAGAATTCAGATCCTTAATAGTGACTAGGTCATCGGTCTCGATGAGGATCTCAGGGGTAAGTTTTCCTGATATGACGATGGGAGCTGAGTTCACCACCTCGAAATTTGCGGTCTTGATGCCGGATTGGGAAGTTCCATCGGAGATCCATGCAAGGACCCTGATGTCCATGCCCTTTTCTGTAAACCTGCTGTCAAGGATAGGGGAGTTTGGTGCTCCGATCGGGACCCATTTGTCATTCCTGTTTAAGACCTCCCATTGATAGTTGAAGGTTACCACATTGGAATCCGCATCCTCGTAGGTTCCGGGTGTGATGATGATGTCCTGATCGGTCTTGGGTTTGTTCGTATTGTATGTCAGATCGGATTTGAACCTCGGTGCCTGGCCAAGGACCTTTATCTCGGGGGACATTACCGGTTCTCCGAATTTTTTTGAATAAATGGATTCCACATCCATTGGCCAAACCTTGAAACTCCATATCTGCCCCTCCTTGACACCGTTTACTGTGGTTACATTGTCCACGGTGTTGGTACCATACCTTTGAATGGGTGTACCATTGAGGAACCATCGGACATATTTGGTTGAGGGTTCCGTGTCCCCATCGTCGATATCATACCAGTTCCATTGAGCTGTGATGGTGGAACCGGTTCGTGGTATGGTATCGGTTCCGGTTATCGAAATGATCCTGGGTTCTGTTATTATCGGCACATCGTTAGACCCGATAATGAATATTGTGATATTCACTGTCAGTGACTTTCCATGTGGATCTGTCGCTGTGACAAGGATATTCCCTTCACCGTTCCAATCCTTTTCAAGATCAACGGACATCATGGATCCTATGAGTTTGGGGTGAAGGTATGGACTCAAGGATTCAACCTTGAAGCTGAGATTCCCCTCATCTGTCCCTATGTCCGAGAACCATTTTGAGATATCAACGGATCCCTCATTCAGTCCTTTATCTTCCGTGCCCTGGATTATTGTGGGATATTCCTCTGTGAATGGAGCTTTGTATCCGGTGTAGGCCTTCGTTGTTCTGGTGGTCAGTGTGAAATCATCGTTGATATAAGCCCATACCCTCTTCGATCCAGTGGATTCCAGGTATGAGATGGTGAGCTTTACATGCTCCCTGTCTTTACTGTAACCATTTGGGGTCACTTCGTATATCTTGTAAATGTCCTGCCACCTGCCAACTTTATCCGTGACCTTGATAGATGAAGCGGAGTCTCCGAATTTCAGTTCGGCATTGAATACCTGATCATGTTCATCTTCATCCTTGACGATCACTTCCAAAGTGTAGAAGATCGAGACCCTTTTAGTGATCTCCTTAACGATGATCCTGTTAGGATCGATATCGGTATCCTCGAGGGTCATGTTGTTCCTGGAAAGCCAGATGGGAGCAACAACGTTACCTGCAAAGGAGGAATCCTCAACCATGATATCGGTTTGATACCCTCCCTTGAACACATAGATCCCCCAATCGTTATTGGTGAACACACATCCTGTAATGGTCAAGTCGTCGGAAAGGCCGTCAATTATGATTCCCCTGCCATTGCCCTTGAACTCAGAATCCGTCACCTTACCTTGGGAATCTTCGATCCTCAGAGCGGATCCCTCAATATACATGAACCGACACGATTCTATTGTTATTAGCTTGGTGTCCATCAATTGGATGCCACCTTCTCCATGGACCACCAGGGTTTCGTCCATCTGGAAGGAGGCCACACTTTCCGCCTCAAAGCTTCCCATGTATCCAAAGTAGCATCCTTGAATGCTCACCTTGCTGCTTCCCGTGGTACTGATATACCATCTATGATCTGTATCATCGGGCCTGATGTAAGCGTTGACCATCTCAAGGGTGTGTGATTGTCCGAGGGAGATAACTGCCCCATCGTTCAGGAATCGTATCTCTTCATTGAATATCTGCAACCCATTGTTCTCAACAGTGATATCCAGATTGGCTTTAGTGATCCCGGTGAATTCAGAATTTCCAAGCTTATCCTTTCCACTGGTACAATTCCAGGTAAAATGGATATCATCATCTGCTATCAGGTCCCCTTCCTCATTTCCATAGGATATGAAACCGTTGAGTTCCACCTCAACAATACCAGGAATGGAACTACCGGCTTCGACAGTAAGACCCATGACCCCATTCTCGGAGAACCAGGATTCCTTGATAATACCATATTTTCCCTGGGAGTCCAGAAGGTCGTTGTCGTCGATCTTGATATAGATACCTGAACCCTTATTCAGTGACGAGTTCACATTTTGGAAGTTCAGGATCTGCACATCTTCAAGGTAGATCCCGTTCCCGTAATTACTTTTGAACTGACCACTTTGAATGGAAAGGTTGCCCCCTACCATCTTCAATCCTTCCATTGTATTGGAGTTAAACATGGATTTCGGTGTTGAAGCGGCCCCAATAGTAAGGTCGGATGAGGTGATCTCCACACCAGGTCCATTGAGGGTTCCCTCTACAATTATTTTTATGAATGAGATGTCGCAACCGCTTAGACCCTTCACTCCCATAACATTATCTTTAATGTCAGAGTTATCAAATGATGCAGTGACATCATGTCCCATGTCAACTGCCAGGCCTTTATTTTTATTGATCACTGTGTGCGATATTGTGAGGGTTGTATCATCCATTATCTTCAACCCACCAAGTTCATTTGATCTGATATCGCATTTATTTTCAAGGGGATCGCTTTGGATAGTTATCTGCGACCCCTCATATCCGTATATGCCCCATCCGTCATTGAGGCTGATATCGCATCTTTTTAACAGGAGATTGACCTTGTCATCCATCCAGACCCCATCCAGTCCCTGGTCTGTTAGGGTTGCATCCTCCAAGGTTATTCTACCATTGTCAGGCCAGTTAAGGATCGCAACACCATGGCCAGAACCAGTTGATGCAATTACATTATCGAATAGGACATTGGCCTCCATGGTCGAGGTCACATCCAGGATGATAGCACCGTAACCATCATCCCTGTCATAGGTTCCGTTATAAGCGGATTGAATGTCCAGATCGGTAACCTTGATGTTTGCCTTGCTCATCAAACTGCCATCGATACTCAATCCTGAATATTCCAGTTCTCCCCTTACCATGATACCCTCAAGTGAGATATCGATGATATCTTTCGGATAGACCGAAGGGAGTTTCATCTCTATTCCATATTCGCCAGCGGTTATATCTACCTCGAAGAGGTCGATGATCGCATCGGTCGATCCTATTCCGGTCGTGACGTTCCAGATCGTTGTGTTCCTGATGTCATATCTTACAGATCTCGCCATTATTCCATAGCCAACTTCAGGTACGTCTGCTTCGATCGTGATGTTATCGATCTTGGACATGGGCCAGTCATTATTTCCTTCGAAATCGTTATAAATGAATCCCGAAAGGTTCTGGTACCCGAGGATATTGGAATCAAAAAGGTCAAGGGATCCCTTTTCGATCATTATTGCCCACTCCGCTGTGGATGTGTTGTTAATGGTCGGGGATGAAATATTGAGATGGGATATCTCCGTCATTCCAGAGGAGAAGACCTCGATGAAGTTATCATCAGCGCCGGATACCATTATATCCTCCAATATCAGTGAGTTATCAGTTACCTCGGTTTTCTTCCAGAGGTTATTGAACTCAAGGGATAGTGTACCAAGAGGAACCTTTGGTTTGCTTGAAGAACCAAGATAGGGATCTCCAACATAGATCACCGCATTGTTTCCACCAGTGGCATTGAAAATGAACATCACTTCCGCTTCGTTTGGTACGGATGAGAGATCGATCTTCGCATCTTCTCCATTGGTCCAGTTGTCCATGATCTCATCCGCCAGAGGGAATGGAGGCAGCAGTTCCCATGATCCGCTATTGTTATACCATGCTGTCAAGGTAGCCTCCGAGGACCTGGAATCAAAGAAGTGCGGGAAATAAAGATAGGGATCCACATAGGATGAATCTACCATTTTGAAACTGAACGAGACGTTCTGGTTCTCCAGATAATAGGCACTGGGAACATCTATGGGTTTCCAGACGGAATTATTCGCGATCCTTAGTGGTACATCGAAGGTCCCCTCGAAGGTCACGTTCGATATCTCTATCGGATCTTCGGACCAGGTGTGGTCCGCATCCACGAAGATGCCGTACCTTGCATCAAGGCCTTGGATCACCGAATCCTTAATCATGATGTCATGGGACCTGATCCATATACCCACATTGGGTCCTTCGATATGGCACCTTTCCATGGTCCCCTCGTAAAGCTGAACGGTGGCCTTCTTAGAAGAGGATGTGGAATCCAGTATGAGAGTATCCTCGATAAGAAGGTGTGATCCGGGAAGGGCGACTATCGACATTCCATCGGATGAACATTTGAACACTGACTGGTTGCCAGAGCTAACATTCATTGGTCCAGTGATATTCAGATATCCTCCCGCCTCCACGATCACATCATCTCCAGAATCCATCAATATGAATGTTGAGTTGATAAGATCAAGGGATCCTCCCGCCTCTATCCTGACAGGCCCCGAAAGGATGGTCTGATTCTCATAGGTCATTGATTTGTTCAAAGACCCCGAGAGTGTTTCCGTTACGAAGTAACTGAAAGTGTAGGTCTTCTTCTGGTCGAATCTGTCTGTTGCATCGACCTTAAGGTCATGCTTTGCAATGGTGGATGGTATGGGAATAGCCGATCCGGCCCAGTTCTGTTGGGTTCCTGAATCCCATGTGTAATTGACCTTCTGATTGGCAATGGCCCAGGCTCGAGTAGATAAGGTATCATTATCCGAAAAGTCAAGTTCGATCGAGGATGAATTGGTGGCATAGGTCTTTCCATCGGCCACATATATCATGGAGGGATCCTCGATCGTTTCGATCAAGGGGGCCATGTTGTCTATATTCAGCCTGAGGTATGTCATACCTGTAAGATGGTTTTTGATATACACGGTGGTACCGTCCGCGACATCGAGTTCGATGCCTCCTGATACTACTTTGAAGTTCTGACCAAGGTTCTTCTTCAAGGTGATATTACCGTAGAAATCACTATTTGAACCGCTGTAGGAAAGTTCAATGGTAGTATTGAAAGCAATATGTCCATTACTATCGGTCAGATTCAGATCGATGATAAGTTTATCTTCTGACGATGTGGGAATGGATTTGTTCACGGCGGTGATGTTGATGATGTCATTGATAGTAACAGCAGTATCATTTGTGACCGGACCAAGATGGAGGCCCGATACCTTCTGTGCGGAGATATCTTTGACCTCATAGAACTTCGCGGCCTCAACCTCAACATCGCCCCGTTCGCTGAGCAGCAGGACTGCACCAAGCAACAGGATCCCCACTGCTATCGGCAGGAAGATCGGTACACTAAAAAATCCTTTTTTAACAGACATTTAACTCCTCCAGAGCGATCCCTTTTCCCTTTAAGAGAAGGTTTTTAACCTGATCAACCGTCTCATTTACTTGTACCTATTAAAATGATAGGGTCTTAATTCCATCAACACGATAAAAAAATCAACATAAAGCTTGGATCATATATTCAGCTCATTTTCTTGACTGTTCTGAGCCGGTTGAAACGCGGGAGGTAAAGTCTGTATGCTGCGGTCAATATGAAGATCGCTCCGTAAGCTGAAAATGCAAGTAATATGATGATCAGAAGTATGAACTCCCTTATGGAGGGAATGTTAACAAGGAAAACGGCCGTAAGTCCCATGATCATCGTTGTGGTCGATTCGATGAAGGACCAGCCCGATGTCTCACCGGCGTGAAGGACACCTTCCAATGCGAAGTTCTTCTCCCTCACCCTCTCCGTGATATGGATGGAGAAATCTACTCCGATACCTATGATTATGGAACCTATAAGTGCTGAGAAAAGGTTCAACTCTCCCGAGAATACGTTCTTACTTCCCCATACGATATCTCCAACAGCCCCTACGCCCCATATGGCAAAATACTGCCACATGACCACCATTACCACCGGAAGAAGTGTGATCAATGATATTCTCCAGGATTTCATCACAAGGAAAAGGAGGATGAATACCATGAGAAGCGCGGTGAGGGTGGACTGGTTCGCATTCATGACGATCACATCATTAATGGTCACAAGGACCTTGGCGAACCCGGAAGTTGGTGAGGCAGTATCTATTCGGTCCTTTACGCTCATCTCGAAATGGTCATCTATGGCTGCATCCAGTTCCTTAACTGCCTTCTCTGATCCAATAATGTCCATGTTGGGGAGGGTGATGTAGACGATGGTCTTGGAGTAGTCATCGTTTACTAGCATCCCTCTGATCTCCTGGCCCATGGCGTTGTAGAAGATGTTCATTATGAACTCTTCGATGGATTCACCCTGGCCGATCAAAACATTTGATAGTGTGCTGGGTAGATCAGGCGGGTCCTGCATAACGGTCCAAAAGCTCCTTCCTATCAGATTGTTCTCCACCCAATCATCTACTATCTCTGCAGGATCGGGGATTCCTCCTATTGAACCGACCCGTCCTAATTGTTCCAGGAAGTTTTTGTATGCTGTTGAATTCCTGAAATCCGGTATCTGGACCATTTTCATGATATCTACTATGGATATGGCTTGGGCATTTTTGATCCCTTGATCGTTCTCATTGTTGGGGTCGCCGTTTATATCAAAAATCAAATTGTCAATATCGTTGAGTGTTTCGATGTCCTTTATACTTCCCGGGATACGGTCATCCCTTCCGTCATTGTCATCGTCATAGGTCCTATCCCCACGGTATATCATCATCTCTATCTGGCCGGAACCAAATGTGGCGGACTGTTCCGAAAGCTTCTGGACCACCGGTTCATCTGCGGGTGAGAGGGAAATGTAATCCATATTCGCCTTGACAATGCCCATCCCTCCTACCTCGACACCTATGAATGGAAGTTCCGAAACCGGGGAAAGAGATACCGAGATAACCGCCAGGATCAAACCACCCAGCAAGATCTTTCTCGAATGTTTCATTGGGATCTCTGCGATCTTTCTTGAACCGGCAGAGCTCTTTCCTTCGTTCTTGGACATCTTCTTGTAATCAAGCCAGATGACAAGGGAAGGGGTCATGAGGATGGTTGTAACATAGCAGGCCAGTATTCCTGTTGAAAGACCGAAACCCAGCACCTGCATGGTAGGCATGTTCACTGTTAACATGGCTCCAAACCCGAAGGCGGTTGTCATTGCAGAGAGGAATATTGCCTTCCCCGTTGTCCTTAGGGCATACCTGATCCTCTTTTCCTTGTCCTTTATGGATGTTTCCTCTGCATATCTGTTCGCGATGTACAAGCCGTAAGCTACACCGAGCGCGATGAGGATGGGTGCAACCAGCAC
Organism: Thermoplasmatota archaeon; assembly: GCA_965234725.1. Lineage (GTDB taxonomy): Archaea > Thermoplasmatota > Penumbrarchaeia > Penumbrarchaeales > Penumbrarchaeaceae > Penumbrarchaeum > Penumbrarchaeum helgolandense. The sequence continues at coordinate 26,322 of CBDDUX010000031.1, forward strand.
CACCTGCGGAGTCAGGATGGGCAGGAACCACCCCATCAAACCAAATGATATCAGTAAAGAGAAAATAACGGGGACCAATGTAATCAACCAGATCTTCCAGGTCCTGTGGAATATCAGGAGAGAAGCAGCGACCATGGCAATTGCCCATGGGAGGACCACAGCCATCTCGCTCATAGTCCTCTTAGATATCATCCTCGCCAGGGGTGTCGGTCCTGTCAATGTCATTCTACAGTGGACCTCACCATCTTCGTACCTTTCCAACCATTCATCGGTGGTATCCACTGAACCCGGTCTGATGCCAGTGTCGACATAGTAAAGCGAGATCTTGTCTTCGATCGAGTTCACCAGCAGGTCAGTGTCCACTGACTTGGAAAGACCAATGAGAAGGAGAGCGGAATCGTAGATCCCGTCACCATTGATATCAGCAACGAGAGATGAGATCTGGTCGGGGCCTACCCGATTGAAGAACTCATCTATCAGCCTCTGGTCCTCGGGGATAGTATAGTTCCCCTTGAACTGATCCGGAACAGAGAAGTTGATATAGTCCCCTTTAAGCTCGTTCAGGAAAGCCTCCTCTATGGAATTGGTCATGTTGTGGAGTGTCTTGATCAATGTGGATATGGAAAAACAATAGATTATTCCGTCGTTCTTTCCCTTGTCCTTCTTATCATAATTGAGGTATTCCTCTATATCTGATATCTCTTTTAGGACTTCATAATCGGTGATGTTGGTCTCATCCGTGGGATCGAACTTGTTGTTTGTCTCGATGAATACTGTTGCAAGGTCAGTTGACCAGTTCTGTTTCATCTCCCCCAGGACCTTATCTACATCGGAACCTCCTGGAAGATACGCCTCGAAGTCTCCCCTTATCTTCCCCTGGAGCCTTGTCTTTTCGTTGGAATCACCCAGAAAGCTATCCTTTACCCACCCGGGTCCGATGACTCCCCAATATGCTATCAATAGTGAAAAGATAACTGTCAGGGCAAAGACGGTCTTCCTGTATTTCAGGATACCTTCCATTACAGTGTCCAGGGGTTTGGACTTGAACATCCTCTGAGTATAGGATTCACTCTTTTCATCAAGGTCCTTTAACCGTTTCTGGGTCTCTTTGAATATACCTTTCGCTTTCCTTGTATATTCAGGTGTCCTATCACCCAATTGGGATACCATCTTGTCAATGGTCTCATCAACCTCTTTGGCGGTCTCCCTGGAATAGATGCGGTCTGTATCCTTCTTGAAAAGGGAACTCCTTGGACGCCTTTTCGGCTCATCCTTGTTTGGATCTGAGGTCAACCGTACACCTGCCGTCTGGATGTTGGCAGACACAAGAATATCTATGAGTTATTATATGATTCGGTCTCTGAATAAAACTATACTCGAGATAAATTATCGGAAAATAGGTCACCAGGTCATGAATATCATTCAACATGTTTTCTTGCCATGTTAGAATAGAATACTCCAGCAGCGATGGAGACGATGATCCCGAAGATCATTCCAGCAACCACACTGTATTCCAATTTTTCATTGAATAATATCTGAGAGACCCTTAGCATGTAGAATGCTCCCGTAAAAAGAGGAACTATTATTATTGCGAAAAGGGCGCTACTGTAAAAGATCCATGTGGAATTGCTCAGGATCTTTCTGTCATGGGCCTCAATATTCTCGGACTTCATGGAATTAACTCCAGGGGTGGGGGTGAACCAAACGGGTTTTATTTAAAATTTGTTAAAGATACGAACCTTTTCAATTGATAAACCTTATATAATTTCTTTAACCATAAGCCTTCACAATGGGCGGGGAGTGGGGTCTGTCCGTTGTTCCCATATCTACGGGATGGATGGAACAAGAGATTAGGGGAATATCCCAAAGGGGAAAAATTAGGGTGTGTATCATATGCCCCCAGTTATTGGGGGCTGCTTCGTTCTGATGAATCTGAATGCTACATACAATATTTGCCATTTTTAAGGAGAGGATCAAACCCCATCATGTTCCCATCTGGATCGAAATCCATATCATCAGTGGTTTCTATGTTAACTATCATATCCACAAGAAGGTTTACCATGTTTCGAAGCTCCCTTACCTCTGATCTAAGGTCCTCTATGGATTCCAGGACCTTTTCATCATCGGCCTTAGCCTCCTTCTTCCCCTTGGCCTGTGTCAATTTCTCACCTTTGAGTATCCACCGAAACTGGATCGTTACTAGTTAAAAAACACAACTCTATGCCATGTATTAGATACTTTTGGTATGAACTTAACAGCGAATGCTGTCCACAGGTCTTGGAACCTCTATATATGATGCGAACAATGTTGTAGATCGATAATATGGCCCTTTCATCTATCAAAGTGGAGGTTGTTCAGAAGCTTCACAAAAGGTTTGATATCCAAGGTAATATGAAGATGATCAATAAGGCCTTGGAAGGGTCCAATTCCGATCTGGTTGTATTTCCGGAGATGTTCATTACCGGTTACAATATTGGCGATGAGGTAAGGAACCTGTCCTTATCGAGGGATGACCCCATATTTGGTTCATTGGTGGATACGGCCTCTGCTGAGAATAAACATCTGATATTCGGTTATCCTGAACGGTCTGAAAAGATCAAGGGCCAGATCTTTAATTCTGCAATGTTGATAGGACCAAATGGGATAATGGGTTCCTACAGAAAAATGCACCTTGTCAATTTCGGACCTTTTGAGGAATATTCATATTTCACTCCTGGAAACGCTCCTTTCATGTTCGAGATCAACGGTTATCGATTCGGTCTGATCATCTGCTATGATATCTTCTTCCCAGAGCTTACAAAGCATTATGCTCTGAAAGGTGCGGACGCTGTCATCTGTATTTCTGCATCCCCTTCAGTGACGAGGCCCTTTTTCGAGGCTGTAATAAAGGCGAGGGCCATTGAAGATACCATCTATTTCATCTATTCCAATCTGGTTGGATATGATTCCAGAATGGATTTTTGGGGTGGGTCCCAGGTGGTATCTCCAAGGGGATCCGTCATCTCGAAAGGGCCCTATTTCGAGGAGTCTATTCTAAGTGCCACCTTAGAGGAGGAGACGATTTCCCTTGCCAGATCTCTAAGACCGACACTAAGGGATACCAGATTTAATATCAAGAAGGCCTTGGAGCAGATATGAGTTCAATATTGGAGACTATTGATCCCATGGTAACATTTTTACCTTACATTTTTATCTACAATGTGTTCATTCATAAACAGAGATGTTGGTTTAAGGGAGCAGATAGATAATGAGATGGTTGAAGAAAAAAAAACCCGAGAAAATGGAATATGACAACATAGGTGTCAAGGACAGTTTGGTCGAGATGAAGGACCTGTCCGAACAGATAATCGATCTTTCTTATTCTGCTATTTTATTCGACAGTTCGGATATCGCGTCCCAGGTCGATGAACTCGAGGAAAGACTGGATAAGCTCCTTTACAATGTCCGAATAGGTTTGATGCTTGCAGCCAGAAATCGAGAGGATGCTGAGCAATTGACGGGCATCCTCCAGGTGGCATCTGCAGCCGAGAGGATAGGAGATGCTTCTCAGGAACTCATGATGCTCTTCTCCGAAGGTGTCGAGTTCAGACCTTTTGCTCCGTTCTTCTTGAAGGATGGTGATGAGAAGATCTGGGCTATACGGATCTCCGAAGATTCGGATGTCGTAAATCGGCAGATCAATGAATTGCAGATAGAATCAGAGACCGGCTGCAGGATAATCGCTATCAAGAGGGGTCCTAAATGGATCTATGATATAGAACCGGATAAGAGATTGAAAGGTTCCGATGTCCTTATAGCCAGAGGGGTGGAGGATGGTTTGAAGGAACTGATCGCATATGCAAAAGGTGAGGTGAAATGGGGGAATTACAAGAGGTAGAGGATCCCATGACTAGGGTCATGGATATGTTCCTCGAGATGAAGGACACCTCTGAACTGATGGTGGACCTTGCCTATTCCTCACTACTCTACGATAACGATGAAATAGCATCGGAGGTGGAGCACCTAAATGGTCAGATCGATGAGATGGCCGGGCATCTCAAGAGGCTGGCAATAACTGAGGTGTCACAGAGGTCCCCGGATGCAACAATAATGGTCCTCAAGCTTTGTACTTATATCACTTCCATCGCAGATGCGGCAATGTCAATTGCCGATGTTGTTCTAAGGGATATAGAACCCCATCCTGTGATAAAGCAGTCCATTAAGGAATCTGATGTGTCGATCTTCAGGTTAGAAGTTAATCCGAAGTCGATCCTTGCCGGGAAGAAGATCGGTGATCTAAGGCTTGCTACAGAAACGGGAATGTGGCTGTTCGCAATAAAGAGGAACGTAAGATGGATCTATGGTCCCGAAGAGCATGATGTTATCCTTAAAGGAGATATAATTTTCGTCAGAGGTCCTGAAGACGGCATGAAGAAATTGAAGGCTGTGGCCAGAGGAAAGGTCAGGAAACTTGAGTGAAAGGTTTTAAAAATAGGAACTATATCCCCCTTTCCCACCAGCCGCGGGTGTGATGTAGCCTGGTATCATTCTAGCTTGCCAAGCTAGTTACTCGGGTTCAAATCCCGGCACCCGCACCATTTTTCTTTCGTCAATTATACATCGAAACGAAAAATGGTGCTCAAAAATGATTACACACGACAAAAAATGATTGAGAAAGATTTCATCCGTTTTTTGTCTCAGGGGTAGAACTTAGATATCGTTAATTTCAAGACAGTTCTACCCCTCCCGGCACCCGCACCATTACTTCAAATTTTTCTTTAATCTATGTAATGGTGCTTGGATTGACGTGAGGGGTTTGAAGGAAGTGAAATGGGGTTTGGGGGGAGAAACTCATTTGTTCCAAAGATCATATACTCCCTCATGGATGATCTACCAGATCCTTCTTCGAAAAAGGTTGCACTGGTAACAGGAGGCTACAAGAAGATAGGCCTGGAGATCTCAAAGGCCCTCAAAGACATGGGGTATAATGTTATCGCAACATACAGGTCCGATCCTGACATCGCTCTGAAAGCATCCGAGGAAATTGGTTTTGAGGTCCTCCACGCAGATATGTCGAAGGAGGAGGACGTAAAGGATCTCTTCTCGAATCTCAGGTCCAGAGGTGTTTTCGTATCGGTCCTTGTGAACAATGTCTCATCGTTCCCCAGAGGTCCTCTGATCGGTATGGACCCTCATGAATTCAGACAAGCTTTCGAAAGCTGCGTATATTCTTCCTTCTACTCGATAAATGAAGCTGTAAAGGATATGAGGAGAAACGTAGGGGGCTCGATAATCAACATAGGAATGGCCGGGACCCAAGATGTCAAAGGGTACATTGACGTCGCCGCCCATGCATCTGCAAAGACGGCCCTAGCGGTCCTTTCAATGTCACTTGGAAGGGAGCTGGAAGATGAGGATATATCTGTGGACCTTGTTTCTCCAGGTTTGGTGGATGATCCTGAAAGGGATGATGATTGGAGGGAAAGGATGAGAAGGATATCTCCTTCGGGGGATCTGGTTTCACGGACCGATATTGCGAGAGCGGTCATCACTCTCTTGAAGGATCGAAAGATCGGTGGAAGGATCGTTGAGATCATTTGATAATGATATGCATCATTCGAGGGTTTATGGGATATCCCGGGGATATCCCAATTGCCGCCTTTCTGGGACATAATTATAAAAAATGGAAACCTCCTGAGTGAATGATAGGCATTTGGGAAAGGATCTGTGAGGTGCGGTTGTGTGGTTAGGTCTGGGCGGAACGATACTGGGTCTTTTTATCCTGATCTGGGGTTCAAACCTACTCATTGATGGGTCCGCTGGTCTAGCCAAGAAGAAAGGGATAAGCGGGCATGTAATAGGTTTGACCCTGGTTGCCACCGCCACATCCCTGCCCGAACTGGCCACTGCCATTACAGCAACGATCTCGAACAGTCATGGTATTGCAATCGGTAATGTGGTTGGTTCAAATGCATTCAATATCGGGATTGTCCTGGCAGTTGGGGCTTTGATCATCCCCATTCTCCCTGATCGGTCCGCAACAAGGGACGGATTGATCGTGCTGGTTGCAACATGTATCTTTGCGATCTTCTCGGTGATAACCGGTAGGGGTATCGGAAGGATCGAGGCTCTGATCCTCTTCTTCCTTTACGTCATCTATGTGTTCTACCTTATCAGGACAACAAAGATGTCAGGGGAGGTTGAGGTGGGAGATAGGTCCACATTGACCATGGTATTTATGATACTGGTAGGAACATTATTCCTCTTCATCGGTTCACCGATCCTTGTTGGTTCCGCCGAGAGGTTGTCCAGAGTATGGGGAATTGAAGATTCTGTAATCGCTGTCACCTTGATAGCGGCGGGGACCTCACTTCCCGAACTAATGGCAACAATTACGGCAGCGATCAAGGGTCATGAAGGTATTGCGGTCGGTAATGTCTTGGGATCGAACCTTTTCAATATTCTATTGATTCCGGGTATAGCAGCAATGATTCATCCTCTGGATATCAGCCCACTTATTGGACAGGCTCTGATACCGGGAATGTTGCTCCTCACTGCTCTGGCACTTCTCCTGACAACAAGGAAATTGGGAAGGAAAGAGGGTGTCCTTCTGATGATTGGCTTTTCCCTTTTCTTCGTTTTAAGTCTAAGGGATGTAATATTCTAAGGGACCGTGGATATTCGAGATGGTCCACTTATACACAGCCTATTTCAATTCTTCCAGATAGGAGATCTTTATTGTGGCAGACCAATCGTTACCAGGATCATTTGACCTTACTATCACTCCGAACGGACCGATGAAATCACCTGCATTGTTACAGGTTACCACAAGGGTCCAATCGGCTCCTCCGATCTTTTCGGTCTCATTTACCTCGTAGTTGATACGCAGAGAACCACCCGATCCAGGTCCATCTGTCATGACAGTTCCGTTGGGTGATCTGAGTTCGATCTCGAATTCATCCGGAGCATTGGTCTGAAGTCTGGGGGCAGGTTCGTCCTGCCAGTTGAAGGTGATGTTGATCCATGTCAGCGTCCCTTGTGTTTCAAGGATTATAGACTCGGAACTCCTTTCATTGGTAGTTCCTGTGCTCCCGATCTGGGTTGAATTCTCCACGTAAATTATCTCATCTGCAGTCCCATCGATTTCTTCTGGAGGGAAGAAGGTGCTCTGACCGATCGAGAATGTTGCGAAGAGAATTATGGGAATAATGGTCAGTGGAACGATCACTGATCTTCTCTTGTCGAAGAATTTCAGATAGAACGGCTCATGATGTATCTCCCTTGCCTCATCAATGTGAATGCCCTCTTCTTCTGATTTGATCTTGGCGGCTCTCTCTATGATCTCCTTCCCCCAGGCCCTATAGTAGAACATGAATCCGACCAGGACCATTAGACCTATGGAGATAATGATCCCATAGAAGAAATGAGGCCGCTCGAACCCTACAGCAATGATATTGGTGAGAATGCCGAAGATCAGGGCTCCGAAGAAGATCCCGGTGAAGGATGCAAGGAAATTGCACCCGATATATGCTGAGATCTTTTCCTTTGGTGCCAATTTGGATACGAAGGCAAGGTAACCTGGAGCGACCATGAACTCCCCAATTGAGTAGATCACTATCCCTATAATTGCAATTGCAGGGTTCTGCATGGTGAAAGAGACCCATGCCAATCCGATCAAGTAGACGATCACACCAAGCATCAATACCTTCAATGATTCCAATCGTTCGACGAACTTTGCAAGAGGTATTCCGAGCAGGATTATGGTTCCGGGATTGAAAACACCCAGAAGGATAACCGGGAAACTTTCAGGAAGGAAATGGAATCCGTACATTATTGTCTGGAACGGGGCCAGAGATGCAGAATATAGGGCCCAGAAACCAGCCATTAATAGCATCATGATAACGAATTTCTTGTCCTTGAACGCGGTCTTGATATTGAACAGGACATCCTTAACGGTCTTGACCTCGCCGGACCTTGGGACCTCTTTGAAAATGAATATTGCAACAAGAATGTTTATTACAAAGTAAATTGAAGATATTCCGAAAACCCACGCATACATGTCCTGGGTGAGGACCCCGAATACAATGAGACCCGTCCAGATCATTGCAAATCCGAAAGCGGCAAGATTGACGGTCCAGTAGTAAATTGAGTACGCCACATTCCTATCCTTTTGAGGTGTAGCCTTGGCGATAGTGGAGGAGACGAGGGGTTTGTATGTCCCAATTCCAAATCCCAGCAGCATTACACCAATTACTGCCATGATCGAATTATTGGCCAGCGCAAGGAATATGTAGGCAAAGGTGAGAACGGTGAATCCTACGATCATCTGCTTTTTGTATCCCACCTTTTCAGCTAATGCGCTGCTGAAGATCGGCATGCCATATTGGAATGGATACATGAACACTGTTAGGATCAATCCTAGCCAGATAGGGATCCCCACATTGTAGATGAAGTGGACAGCCAGGATCGGCATCATGGAATAATAGGCACCTCTCTCCATCAATTCGAAGATCTGAACGATCCAGAAAACCGATGGGAATCTCTTGAATAGCGATGGCATGGGACTCCATCGGATATCTTCATGTCTTATTTAAAGAGATTTGTTATTTCCTGAAAGCCTATTTTGTATCGTTTTAAGATAGTAAGTTAATTAATCTAAGATGATGTGATATGCCTGTCTGGATGCTGGGGTAGATGGAACGGGAACGAACTGGTATGTTGCTGATCTTGGTGACTGTTATCCTATGGTCTACCATCGAGGTCGTGACCAAACTCGTCCACCACGACATTCCTTCCATGACGATCTCATTCCTCAGATTCACCTTTGGTGGATTGTTCCTTCTTCCGATCGGGATAAGCGGACTTCTTAAAGGAAATGCCCGTAAGGCCGACCTCAAGGATTGGATCTCCCTCATCCTCCTTTCAATACTCGGGATCACGCTTACATTCTCATTATATCATAAAGCCCTGGACTGGATCTCAGCTTCCTCGGTTGCAACACTGGTATCAATGGTGCCGATCTTCGTTGCTCCCGCAGCTTTCATTTTTCTAAAAGAGAAGATCGGGTGGATACAACTTGTCGGATTGGTACTGGGAACTTTTGGGGTAGGACTCATCTACCTTTCGGAGGAACCCAACTGGTGGTCTGTACAAGGAGTTGGTTTGATGGTCCTTTCCATTACCTGCTTCTCGATATATGCTGTGTTGATGAAGAGATTGAATCAAAAGATGACCGCAAGGGTCACCACCCCCTTCACTCTTCTAATCGGGGGGATATTTACAGCACCCATCACACTGATCGACGGCGCTCCCCTCTTCAGAACCACTGACACTCTGGGATATGTTCATCTCGGATGGCTTGCATTTGCTGCCGTAGGATTGGCATATCTTTTCTACTTCTTCGGGTTGGAGAGAACGGGTGCTGCAAAGGGAAATTCTTTGATGTATGTGAAACCCCTAATCGCCGGGTCTCTTGCGTGGATGTTTCTTGGGGAGGAACCCTCCCCTGCCAGGATCGCTTCCATTATTCTCGTAAGTGCTTCGATCTACTTTGTTCTGAAAGGCCCAAAGGTCCTGAAGATCGACGAAAGAGTTCCTTAAGGGCCCTTGTTTTCACCACATGAGAGGGATAGTTTTATTTTGACAATCGGATCATTACAATCGGAACAACGGAGGGAGAGTTCTGATGAGAGTCAAAGGGTTAATTCTGGTTTTTGGAGCCATGTTATTGTTGCCATCTGCTTCTGTTTTATTACTTGCAGATGATGACTTCTCAGGTGATGGTATTCATATGGATCATTCATCGCCAATTGCGGGAGATGCTGCCTTTACCATAGATGGTGATCTTGAGTTGGAGCAAAAAGCAACTGAAATGGGATGGGAGGGTGCCGGAACCAGCTCCGATCCTATCATTGCCGATGGTATGGAGATCGATGCACAGGGTGGCTCTCAATGTGTGAGGATCACTAATACAAATCTCCATCTGAACATCACCGATTCCGTTTTCATGAATGCAACTAGCTGGTCCGGAGGTTACGGCATTTATCTAAATTCATGCGGAAATGTATCTGTAATCAATTGCACCATCAAAGATAACAGGCAGGGTATAATGATCATGGGATCAACGAACATCAGTTGTAAGAATTGCACATTTTTTAACAATTCACAATCCAATATATATTCGAATTATTCAGAAAATGTATCATTTCTATTGTGCAATTCCTCAGATAGTTATTATGGTGCTGTAATAACCAGTTCTGAGAAGATCGCTTTTTCCCATTGTGTTATGAACAGATCCTCATTCACACTTGATATCAGGATGACCAATAATTCGGTCCTTGACGGTTGTGACTTCGGCTCACCGGGCACTTACTCTATGTCAGCTGTTGATAATCTTACCATAAGAAACTGCAATTTCGTGGATGCTCCCATATCTTTGAATTCATGCAGATTCTCCAATATTATTGGAAATACCCTAAGGGACTCCAATCTAAATATTGGCGAACCAATAACTTCGAGGATATGGGAGAATGATTTCTTCAACCAATCTATATTTTTTACCGGAGGTCTGGGTTATTTCAATGAGATCGAGATCTCATCCAATAACACTGTGAACGGTCTACCTATCTTTTATGCCCATGACACAGACTATATGGGTGGCTCGCTTGCTACAGGATATGGTCAATATATTCTAGGAAATGTATCGAACGTGATCATCTCGAATCTGAACCTTGGCCGAGCCGGTTATCCTATGATCATCTCCTACTCAAACAACATTTGGATAGACAATGTCTACCTTTCCAATTCGATAAACGGGATAACGGTATTTGAATGCCGGGACCTGGAGATCGCTGACAGCACAGTGGTCGATTCCCTTAACTATGGATTGTCGATACAAAGGACCAGCAATTCACTGATAAAGGGAAATACCATTGATGGTGCAGAGATCGGCATTTTCATGAACTGGCAATGCAGTTCAAACAGGGTCCTGAATAATAATGTATTCAATTCCACCCGATATGGGATCTTGATCTATTCTAGGATATACAACTCCCTGATAGAAGAGAATATTCTTAGATTGAATGATGTCGGGATCTGTCTGCTTGAGTATGATCTTTCAGGGAATAGGATCTCCCGAAACAGGATAATTGACAGTTGGGATACAGGGATACTGGCTGATAGTGTACAGCTTTCAAATGTTATCATAGGAAACGAGATCACGGGATCCAAAGTTGGCGGGATGGAGCTGTATAACTGTATCAACCTAAATGTTGTTGACAATATCATCTCGGGTTCCGGTTCATACTCCATACTTCTCAACGATTCGGATCAGAATAATTTTTATGAAAATCAGATGGAAGGATCCGGCTTCATGCTCTATCGATACTCAGGTGTAGGTTATGGTAACACTATCCCATCCAACAACACAGTGAATTCAATGCCTGTTTATTATTACATTGGGAATGGAGAGACCTGGAGCGTACCGGAGAATACGGGTCAGGCCGTTATTGACGGCTGCTCAAATCTGAAGGTGGAGGGTATAAGTTTCGACAACGTGTCCTATCCCATTGTCGCTTCAAGAGCAAATAACCTTGTGATCTCGGATTGCAGTTTCAATGACTGTGGGGAAGGTGGGATCCACATATTCCAGCCATCTGTCACAACTATCCTGGGAAATAATTTCACCAGGAGTGAGAACGGAGTAGCCCTTGTCAACGGGCAAATGTCACAATCCAAGACAGTGTATGTCGATTTCAATAATTTCACATCTATAAACGGTGTGGGATTGAAGGTCAGAGGGTACAAAGGATTTTACACGGAGGGGAACCTCTTCAAGGATTGTAAATTCGGGTGCTTGTTGGATAACTGCAACAATTATTCCATGAAGAAGGACCTCTTCATTGATTGTGCTGGTGCGGGGATCCTGATGTTCAGGAATAGTAACAACAGGATAACCGAGAGCACTTTCTATTCATGCGGAGTTGGCATCCATGAGATCGATCGCTGCAACAACAATGTGTTGACCTTCAATCTGATCAAAGGATGCTCAGGTCCTGCCATTCATCTGGATCCCACTTCATACAATGACAAGGTCTACAACAACGCATTCATCTTGAACAACGGAACGGGTGAGACCTATGTTGATGGCAAACCCCAGGTACTCGATGAGAACAAAGGGGGAAGATGGTTCCATCCCAATGGCATCGGAAATCACTGGTATGATCTAAGAGAACCCGATTCCGACTCCGATGGAACAGTTGACATTCCTTACATCATTGCAGATGATCTTACTGATGATTTCCCAATAGCAGAGCTTCATCTAACGATTGCGACAGCTCCCACTCATCCGGGTGCAGTGGGATTCAAGGGATACGTACATGTTGGCTGGAGAGAACCTGAAGAGACCAGAGGAATGCCTGTAATGTCCTACAACATATACAGGAACAACGGCACATCGGAAGACGAGATCGTCTCAACTGTTTCGGGGATGGAGTATATATTCAACGATACGGATGTTCTGAACGATGTTACCTATACTTACCATGTCCAGGCAGTCACTGTCTTTGGATCAGGTGAGCTCACAGGCCCCTTTACGGCCACTCCAGATGGAACACCTCCCTTCCTGGAGATCTTGAACCCGTTGGATGGTTCCATTTTCAATATAGATTCCATCAAGGTGGAATGGGATGCCAGGGACACAATTATAGGATCAGGATTGAAGTTCGTAACTTTTACCATGGATGGAGGATCGCCGCAGGATGTAACGGACCTGAGTTCCCTGGATGTAATGAACCTCACCGGAGGGGAACACGAGATCACGATCGAGGCCATGGATAACGTTGGAAATGGAATAACGGTTTCAGCCTCGTTCATTGTGGACCTGGACGATCCATTTGTCGAGATTTCCAGTCCTTTGAACGGATCCCTCCTCAATACCAGATCCTTTATGATCAGCTGGAACGGTTCCGATCCGACCACAGCTGTAAGCAATTATTCCGTCAGGATCGATAGCGGTCCATGGACGGAGGTGGGAACCAATACCAGCATGATCCTTTCGGATCTATCCGAGGGGTTCTATCAGCTGAGCATAATGGCCATCGATATGGCTGGAAATTTCAATACCTCTTCCATATCGATCTCCATAGACTTCACTCCGCCTACATTGACATTGAGATCCCCCACCAACGGGTCCTATCACAAGCTCAATAGGATACTCGTCAACTGGACCGCGAGCGATGATCTGTTCGGGATCCAAAGGGTCAGTCTCTTTGTTGATGATGTCCTGAACGACGAAGACCTTGAGATGGAGGAATTCTATGTTGAGGACCTGGAAGATGGGGATCATAACATAACCATCAAGGCAGTTGACATGGCCGGTAACGTCAAACAGATTACCGTTTTGGTCCATGTTGATACCATACAACCGGAGATCGTCGAATACGGTCCTGTTGGTGTCAATGTCGATGTGGCATCAAACATATTCATTCTTTTCAACGAAGTGCTGAACTGGAATTCCGTTTCCCTCATGGTGACGGGTGTACCTGTCGCCTTCGAGAGGGAGGGTCTGACGATCCGTTATGATCAACCCTCTCCACTGCAGTACGGCAGGACCTACCAGATCTCCATTTCGGGAATGGACCTGGCAGGCAACATGGTCTCTCTGGAATGGTCGTTCGAAACCGATGGGAATGGATCAGTCAGAGGTCAACTGCTCTCCCCCCAAGGTTCCCCATTGGTTGGGGTCCAGATATTCCTTGATGATGATGAAAAGGCCCTTTCCAATGAAAACGGGTATTTCAATTTCAATATCACCTACGGGACCTACAATCTTGTTATCCGGGGGAATAATTACCAGGAGAAAGTGGTAAAGGCTGTTGTAAGCGCTGGCAAGACAACGGACCTTGGTCAGATCACCATGGAACCGCTTGATGAGACCCCGGGAGAAGAAAAAGATGAGGGCGGATCGGGATCATGGGTCCTGATCGTTGCAATACTTGTAGTAGTGATCCTCATCGTGGTGATAATAGTGATCTTCATTTTATCAAGAAGGTCCAGAGGTCCAAAGGAGAGCATTGGCGTCTACGAAAAAGCGGAAGGGCTCAGAGGTATCGCTTCGAAAAGGGGCATTGCCATTGATGATCTGGAACCGGATTACAAGAACGCACTTTATCAGAGAGACATCGGTGACCTGGAGGATTCCAAACACTCAATGGAAAGATATGTTGAAGACCTTGAAAGGAAGATGGAGGAATAAGGTCCATTCAAAGTAATTCAATGGGAAATATAGATATCCGTGACTTCGTTTCTCATACGAATGAAGGTCTTTCCAGTGGACCTCCTCATGGGGCTCCTCCTCTCATTGATGCTGCTCTGCATCCTTGCAGGGTCCTACATATTCATTGGCAGGAGGGAAAAAGGACCGATCATCCTTCTTGTTTCCGCTTTGATAGGAGTTATGGGCCCAGTCTTTCATATCCTGGACCAGGTAGAAGTTGTTGAGATCGATACGATATTGATCTGGGTCCCGATCATCATTTGGTTGGCCGGAACCGTGTTCTCCATCTTCCGGTGGAGGAGAAGGGAATGACCGACCCTTTGGACCTCCCCCTCAGAAAACGGATGACAGAATACATCAGAAGGAATCCTGGTGTCCATTTCAGGCAGATCTCTCGTGACCTTGAACTGGCCATCGGCCAGCTGGACTTTCATCTGAACGCACTTGTGAAGGGCGAGGTCATCGTGAAGGATTCCTCTACTGCGAATGCCAGATATTATGTAAGGGACAGGTTCACAAAGGATGAGAGAAGATCGATGTCAATACTGAGGAGAGAGATCCCTAGAGGTATCGTCATCTTTCTCCTGGAACATGGCCAGGCCACTCCCCATGAGATCCTTGATTCTTTTAGCTTCACCCACGCAACCCTCTCCTATCATCTGAAAAGATTGGAAAAAGCGGGGATACTGAATGTCTCACAGGTGGGCAGGGAACGTTTCTACTCTTTAAATGATCATGATCTGATAGAGATGCTCCTTGTAATGTACAAGACCACCCTTCTGGATACCATTGTAGATGGTATCTCCTAATCCTTCTTGTAGAAACGGTTATTCTCCAGCATCAGTTCCCTGCCGTTCGTTCCAATATTTTTCCTTGAAACGTATGCGATGGAGAGTATCAGAACAAAGATGACGAAGGCTGTACCTATTGCGAATGAGACTATATGGTCCAAAATGAAGGATACAGTGTCTTCAGTCGCTTGATCCAGGGCTTCGATCAGACCTTCCAGAACAAGGAAGCTTCCCGATACGGAATAGGAATCTATGTCCTCTCCGATCGTCGAGGAGATGGACAGGGTCCCTGTTTCCTCTTCCGATTCCAGCAAGACATCTGTTTCCACTCTCTTTTGCCCTTCTGATGTGCTGATATTCGCGTCCTTATCGATCATGAGTTCACCGAGGTCCGTTCCTTTGTTGTTCTGATACTGGAACCGGTGACCATTGGTTTGATCTTTCCAGCAGCATCCTTCATCCAGACCGATGGAGGAGAGTTCCAGGTCAATGGTGATATTTCCTTTTCCTGGCGGGTCCTCGATATCTATACTAACTTCAAGGTTCTTCTTGTCCCCTTCCCATCTATATCGAAATGAGATCGAGATCTGTGATGTATCACAAGAGACATTGTTCTTATCCTTCCATTCTACCTGACCCTGGTATCCTATGGTAGTACCGGATGTGTCATCATCTTGATCGACCGTCCATTCAGATGATCCCGGATCGATCTCGCAGGAAGTCCCATTATTATCATGACGGATCTTGCCGATGGAGATCATGATCCCGGAATCACCTCCTTCATTCTCTATCGAAGCAGCTGGTCTTTCATTCCCGTACCTGTAGGAGACCTCTTTATCCAGAGGTCCTTTTTTGGAATCCTGACCGTTCATGGGACCGGGTCCTTCCATACCATTTCCAGGACCCATTCCCACCATTTTCTGTCCCAATGCCGGGGTGGAAAGGAACAGAACGGATGCTGTTAGGATTGCCATCAATGTGATCATGGTTCCTTTCATGAGGGTTCATTGGCATGGTGTATATAAGTCGGATTTGGAACACTGCTCTAGATGATTTTCTCCTTATGTACACTTTGTGAAAAATATTATGGGGATGCATATCTAGAGGTTTGTTCCACATCTAGAGATGCGTTCCAGAATGAGGTTAAATACCCGGTAGGTTGGTTATTTGTGGCGCGTAAAAGGCCCACCAATGGAGGTAACAAAAATGAATACAAGAACGATGATCTTCGGTGGCTCAGCTGCTCTGGCCCTTCTCATAGGGGTCGCATTCTTTGCGGCCGCTACCGAGACCAATGATGGCACGATGTTGGGAGAAACAGCCCTTGGAGACATGCTTCGCAAGGGTATGGACAATGGAAAAGGTGAGGTCGAACGTGCCATGGATGGAGAATGTGACCCTGAAGACGCAGAGCAGGCACGTGAGCAGGAGAAGCTCCAGGATGGCAGCTGTGGTGACGGTCCTTCAGAGGACGGCTCAGGTGAGATGA
The DNA here is from genome assembly GCA_965234725.1 of Thermoplasmatota archaeon. Classification (GTDB taxonomy): domain Archaea; phylum Thermoplasmatota; class Penumbrarchaeia; order Penumbrarchaeales; family Penumbrarchaeaceae; genus Penumbrarchaeum; species Penumbrarchaeum helgolandense. The sequence goes on from CBDDUX010000031.1 coordinate 42,856, forward strand.
AGCAGGAGCAATCTCAGCAGAAGTCCGAAGGTTCAGATGCACCCGAGGATGCAGATCAGGCACGTGAGCAGGAGAAGCTCCAGGATGGCAGCTGTGGTGACGGTCCTTCAGAGGACGGCTCAGGTGAGATGAAGCAGGAGCAGTCCCAGCAGAAGTCCGAAGGTTCAGATGCACCCGAGGATGCGGAACAGACCCGTGAAAGGGAGCAGTTGAAAGACGGTTCCTGTGACGATGACGCCTCGGAAGATGAGGTTGTTTTCATATCATCCACAAGTGATGCCGGGGACGAATCAAAGGATAGGTCCGGCATTCAGCAGCACGACAGGGACAGGGACCAGGACAACGGCGGAACAGGTCCTGAATACAGGAACGGCGCAGTTTGAACATCGATTTTATGCCGGATGGTCCGAATTGGACCTCCGGCATTTTGTATGAAAATTCATGAAAGCGGGTTGTAATCCTTTTTCATACACCCGCAAAGCAGTGTCTCTAATTGACGATCTGTTTTGACCTTGGAATTACTGAGATGATCTCAACATTATCTAATTTCAAGGCACGCACAATGGTGTATGTCAGTGACGATCCATTGCTGCTGTGTGTCGAAATTACGAGTTATTAATACATTTGACGCGAGTAATTTACGACATTCCTATTTTAATAATCGGGTCTTGACATCATCGATGGCAAGGTCAGCATAAAACCGAAGCCGAAGGCTGTTTTCTGCAATGATTTCGAAGTCACATAACTTATTTGATTGACGAGACCTTGAAATTGCTGAACCCTATCCAATCTCTCTGAATTTCAAGGCATGCACAATAGTGCTTTCAATTGACGCTCTATTGTTGCTATGGATCGAAATTCCGCATCATATCGAATTGACGAAAGGAATTTACGAGCTCCTTTGAAAAAGGAGTGACTTACGAAAAAACCCGCTTAACATTTTCATCCTATGTTGTGAGCATTTAACTCTTGAGGGTTTTTTTTAATTTTCAACGAACTTGATACCTTTTTGTTTCAACCTTTCCAGGGCCGTAGTGTATACCTTGTGATGTGTGGGGATCTGAACCCCAGTGAAACCTTTCATTTCTCCCTTCAAGATCATTTCCACTCCGATCGCAGCCGGGAGCCCAACAGTCCTGGACATTGCAGAATCCCCTCCCGGGATTCCTTGATCGATCATTGTCGAGGTCAGGACCTTTTCAGTTCCATTTCTTTCTACCCTGAATTTGTGTTGAAGGATGATCATATCCTTTTCACCCGGCTGGTAGGTCAACTTCTTGTTCAGAAGGTCCGAAAATGAGTCCATCATACTCTCGGTACTGCTCAATGGTTCATCCGAGAACAGGCCGAGCCAATCCCAATTGCTTATGGCTGTCATGTTGTTCTTAGTGTTTATGCTGGATAGAGCCCTTTCCTTAAGGTTTCCCTCTCCGGGGATGAGGCCCTCCATTAGCTGGTGGAAAGTTGCTGCTGTTGTGGGGGCTTCTTCCAGGATCCCGATATCATGAAGTCCTTTCCAGGTATCGCACCACCCTTTGTTCCTTAGTGTTCCCCTAAGGACGGTCCTGGACTCAGGGATCCCGTAGATATCCCCGTAGGGTACCGAATCCCTGTTGGGATAACCTTCGAATTTTCCCATGCCCGGTATGTCTATCATCTCATAGGTTCCGAAAAGCTCCTTTCCTGGAACATCTAGGACCTTTCCATCTCTCTTGAACCTTGCATTGTTCTTTGAGGCCAGAACGACCCCCCTTGGACTCCAGGAGAACTTGTAACCCCATGGATTAGTATTTGCATCAGGAGCTGGGAGACCTCCGCAGTAGGAGATGAATTCTAGGACTTTACCTCCATCTTTGTGTACCAGGTCGATCACCCTTTGAGCTTCCATGTGATCGATCCCGGGGTCCAAACCCATCTCGTTCATTATGAGGATTCCAGCGTCCTTTGCTGCTTTGTCATATCCCTTCATCTTCTCAGAGACGTAGGATGTGGTGACCATGGACCTGCCTTTCCTTAAACAGGCTTCAGCTACGAGATGATGACAGGTGTAAGGTAATAGTGAGACAGAGACATCGTTCTCATCCACCAGCTTATCCAGGTTGTTATCCCGGTTTATATCAAATCGGAGAGGTTGCCCTCCTCCCGAGCTTTTTGTGATCCTTTCCGCCTTTTCCAAGGTCCTGCTGGCAACGGTGACTTTGAACCCCGCTCCCACGAGGTGATCGACCAGCGGTCTGGCTACAAGCCCCGCTCCTAAAACAAGTACGCTTTTCATATTATATCTCCTGAAGTGCCTTTTCAAGATATCTGTAACCTTCTGTTAGTTCTCCCTTGTAGATGATTATGGCTTTTCTGATGGGTTTGGGGACCTTAAGATCTTCGAATGAGACCGTGAGGTCCGCATTTGCAAGAGCTGGAAGGAACTCCTTGAGCTTGTCTCCAAAATAATCGGATGATTCCTTCGGGATCTCGCATGGAAGATTGTCCACCGTCATCATAACGGGACCGGTTCCTTTCCAGCCAGGTATGGCAGAATCTTCCCATGGATCATATACATATAGAGGATCCTCAGGGGATGTGGCCTTGATCGTTGACTGGATGGCCCCGTTAATATCGCAAGATATATCCCCGATGACACGGAGCTTCGGGGATCGGTGGTCCTGGTAAAGCTCTTTGATCTGTTCCTTTGTAAGAAGTCTGGGATATTTCTCTTCCCAGTAGATGCAGTTCATCAGGACTGAGAGATAAGGAATATACCGATTGAACTTGGACCTGTAACGTTCAGGGTTGTTGTAATAGTCCTGAAGATCGAACTTTCCCTCGGGATCGATTGGTTCGACCATGTCCCATTCGTTGAATATTACTTTGTAGATATTGGTCCCGGAATCCTTCCTCTTGTTCAGATCCTTTAGCTCTGCCGGGCTGACCTCTTTTACCGGGAGAAGATCCAGTATCTCTTGTGCCCCCTTGGATACGTTACCGGAACCCGCGATCCCGATGACAAACGGTCTGATGGAATAGGGGATCCCGTAGGTTGTGATCATCCTTCCAACTGCCGAGATATGTTCCCTGATATTGGGGAGGTTACCGTACTCGTGCGCCTTCATTATCGAACTGAATGGATTTCTGACCCCTTCCCATTCCAGTCTCCGGCCGACGGTCCAAAGTGTGTCCACCATACCTGCAACGCCGGCATGCCATCCGAAGAATATCAGACGTCTACCCTGCTCATCGACGATCTTCTCATAATCGATCAAGGTGCAGTGAATGTCCATCATCTTCTTGAGCATCCTCATGTTGTGCTTCTGTCCCTTGATGGTATGTGAGAAGAACATGTAACACATCTTCGGGATGAGCTCGTGGATAGGTACTTCCTTAATTCCCAGGGTGATATCCACCTCGTTCAGCTCTTCATCAATCCTAGCTCCGGCAGTCTCATAGTCCTCGGTAAGGAATGCCCTGAGATCAGAAGGCTGTACAGTGAACTTTACCTCATGGTCGTTTACAAGCCTCTGGACATGGTCCGGAGTTAGGGGGGCTCTTCTCTCCCATCTATTCTTGCTTTCCCGCCTGATCCCAATTCGGTTCATCTTATCGATCAACGTAAATGTGGAGGTTCCATTAATACTAGACGTAGGTCACTTTGAGGGTTTGTTATATTTGGGATATTTTCCATTCCTCTCGTAGAACTCCTCCATTGCCTCATCCCAGGCCTTTTTTGCTTCCTCCCCGGTCTCGTAATATTCAATGGAGAAGAATTCCACATCATCTGCAGGTGAAGGACCGTCGGGAAGATGTTTTGGCAAATGCTTCTTGATGTTGCCCCTACCTATGAAAAGTATCCTCTTTGATGCCCCCGCCAGTTTGTATACTCCCCACCTCTTTTCGACCTTCTCAACGTTCTTCTCGACGTATGGGTAGTAGGTGAACTCCATTATCATGCTGCCTCACCCTTTTTGGTAATCGATATTAGCCTTATTAAAATCATTCTGCATTTCTATCCATTTTTCTTAGATTTACTTTCAACCTACCGAATGACCTTATCGATCCGACTAGTTGCTCCGATCTGGTCTTAATTATGCTGGGATGATATTTCATTCCTGCACCCTCTTCGTTGAAAAGACCAAGCTCCTTCAGGATATGGAATGATAATGCCTCGCATGCAGGGTAGGCCCCGTCCTCGATCTTCACCGATATCCCCAGCCATTCTCCATTGATGTTCGCTGCCATGGTTTGCAGACCCACTGCTCCTGCCTTTGAGATCAATTTGTTCTTATGGTCCATCATCATTATTGTATCGAACCTGTCTGTCCCAGCTATAAGATAAGGGTGGTTGATGAATGCATCCCTCATTGTTTTTAGAGCTGTCTGGTATTTTCTCTCTTCGGGGTCTGCCAGGATTGCAAACAGCTGTGCCATTTTATTTATTGGAAGGCCGAAGTTGGGAATATCGCAGCCGTCCACACCGAGAAAGACATCTTCTTTTTTCATGTCTGTAAGTCTTGAGATCAGGTTTACTATCTCTTTTGTTAGGGGATGATTGAGGTCTGTGTAGTCTTGAATGTCCCACCCCATATGCTTGCATGTTGCTATTGCCCCAGTGTGTTTTCCTGAGCAGTTGTCATGAAGTTTGCTGTATTCTCCATGGAGCTGTTTTACAGTTCCCTTGTGGAACGGAGGATGACCTCCACACTTCAGTGAAGAGACATCTATGCCTATCTTTTCCATCATCTTCTTGACTAAACCGATATGGGCTTCTTCTCCCGAATGCGAGGCCGAACACATGGCGATCTCCTCTTCGGTGAATAGGTATTCTTTTGCAGCTCCGAGGTAAAGAACAGGGAGGGCCTGGATCGGTTTGATGCAGGACCTTGTGAAAGTAAAATGATGAGGGTCACCAGATGAATATCTCAAGTTCCCTTTTTTATCCACCACTGCAACGTGGGTCCTGTGGAGGGCCTCGACGAGACCGTTCCGTTCCTCTATTACGATGTGTTCCCCTTCGAGGAATTCCTTGTTCATGAGGTCAGAAAGGAACATGAGGAGTGGAGTTGAATGAGCGATATAAAAGTTTCAATAGAAATGGATCGGAGGGTGTTATTCCCTGGCCTCATCAATGAGGTCCTTCCTCTTCTTCTCCACGTGGGTCCTTTCGATCTCTAACAAGGACCCTTCAGGACCTCCACGCTCCTTGAAGTGCGTATTCTTGAGAACGGACCTCAGGTTCTTTTCGAGTTCCTTTTTCTCATCCATATTATATCATTGTTCAGGACTCTATTTAAGAGTGACGCTTCCATGGTATTATTGTATTTATCCTGTGATATATTGATCGATATGATCATTCGTATTATTCAGATAGTAAAGGCCTGCAACAATGGATCAATTGTTATGAAGATCAACCAATATGGAATCTATTGGTTATCATTCCAAAGAATAGCATGTTAAACACCTTGAATAACTAATTACGGGCGGTTAGATTTAATAGTCTGGAACATATTGATTTCAGATGGATAAACGTTGGATTCGGTTAACGGTTGATCCGGATCGGATCCCTATTTCCAGAAGGTAGATGGAAATGAAGAAGGCTGTCGTAATCATAGCGGTAATAGCAGGGGCGATCCTCGCAATAGGAGGGTTCCTGGTAGGTTCCTATCAAGGTTCCGTTAACCTGTTCTCATCTGACCGGAGCAGTCCCGATGAGGTCCAATGTCCGACATGGATGAACGGACAGTTTTGGCACTATGCGTTCGAAACGCCGGATATCAAACCTACAATGGCAAGGGTCGTGGTGGCTACCAGTAATGATACAAATTACCAGCTGGGTATTGAGAACAGATTGGATGCTCAGAAGCATGCAGTGCTTAATTACAATCCAATGCTGGGAAGGATCACGACCGAAACCCTGGGAGTATATGAGAATGGTATTGTCCAGCCGATTTTAAAATTTCCACTTGAGAAAGGAGAGACCTGGAAATTCTCTTTCCTGGGACGTGAGGAGTGGGAAGCAAAGGTCACCTCCATTGTGAGGAACACATTGATCGATGATGGGAAAGCAGTCAATGTCAACATCGAAGCCAAGACCAGCAGCGGGGATGTCCTCAGTTACGTTTATGGTTCCGATGTTGGCTGGCTGCGGTCTATGGTCCTTACAAATGCACAAGGGGAAGAGGAATTGAGCATGGTCATGGTCTCACATGGAACCGGTTTCACCGGGGAGGTCTTCTTCTTCAGAGGGGTAGACCTCTATGATGAGGTATACAGCTCTTCAACCGGTTCCCCGGTGATCGATATCTACGATTCCTTCATAGACAGAGGTCATGCAAAATGGGGTCCGTTCGACAGTCTGATCTATTATTACGAGGTGGAGGTCGGTTCCCAGTCCAATGGCCTTCTTACCATCAGGGACCATTCGACCAATGCAGTACTCAGGAAAACCTATGATCCCGGCACCACCGAGAACGGCATGGGATCCATACCCAGCTCCGGTGGAGAGGTGGGAATAGTCATCGGTCTGCAGGGGACCTGTGATCTGCATCTCATGATCGCCGGTGGTATCGAGTATAAATGGACGTTGTAATATAGAAGTGATCTGGGATTCTGTACTAATGAGGACCTTGCAAATTCATGATGCTAACGAATTGGTGGAATATTGTTCAGAAATCATTTTACAATTTGAGAATCGGAAGTTGCACTCCCCATTGAAGGATCATCAATCACTGGTTCATTGTGAACTTCCTGAGAATGTTGTGCGGGTGGGAGAGAGTTCTGGGTCAAACTTGAAAGTTGAGGTCCATTTGTATGAGGAGGGGCGCTAATGAAGTTCTTCGTTCCAATTGTCGGACCTACTGGAACTGAACTTTGTTCAGCACCCTTCACCTGATCCTTCTCTTCTTCAACTTTCCCAGTTCTAGACCTTCTGAAAACAACAAATAGTATTCCACCTGCAATAGCTAACAGGATTACGACAATGAATACAATCAATAAGATCGAGGAACCACCCCCGTCATCAGTTTCACCTATCTGGTCAGCTAATACTGTGAAGGTCCACGTTTCCTCTACAACATTTCCAGCAGAATCAATTGCCCTGACTACCAGAGTATGATCTCCCGGAGGGAGTATTTCTGTTGAATAGGAATCTCCCTCTACTTCTATGAACTCTCCACCGTCAAGTGATATCGATACGTTTTCAATATTCGAGGTACCATCACTAGCCGTCCATGACAAGGCTGCAATCCCGTTTTGAACATTTCTACTCTCATCTATAGTTAAGATGGGCTCCGTTGGATCTATGATTACCTGGTTTGGGTAATCTAGTTTGTAGATCCATTTTGCTTTGTCGATCACTGTAAGTGATATGGTATGTGTTCCTTCTAATAATTCTAAGGTGTAAACAGTATCATTGATGTCCAGGGCGATTTTCTCTCCATCAACTTCAAGGAAAATTTCGCTAATTCCCATTTCTTCTTCGATCTCCCATTGAATTAAGAGATCCTTCTGTGATGAAACAGATACAGTTTCTCCAACCCAGTACGCTTTGGGCTCTGTAAGATCCACAGTTATGATCATTGAGATGGACGCATTGTTACCAGCCACATCCGAAGCGTTGAGAGTAACCTTGTAGTGACCATCCTCCGTGAGAATTATCGACAAATGATCCTTCCCCAGAACATCCCTGCTTTTTTCTCCTTCGATGGTAAGGTCCATTCCCACAATTCCATTGATATCCTCCGACTCCCATTCGACTTTGATATCCCTTGATGTTTGGATCAATGTCCCCATTTCAATAAATGATAATAGAGGTGCAGTTGTGTCCACAATAAACCGGATTTGCGCCTGGTGAATGTTTCCCGCGAGATCGATGGCCCTTATCTTTGCAAGGTGCTCCCCCTCTTCAAGGTCCAAATCCAATGAAGTTTCAATTTCCATATCTTTCCATGCATCATCATCGATACATAATTGATAACCCCGGATCCCGATATTGTCAACTGCATTCCATTTCAGGCTAATATTCCCGAACCTTAGGAAATCTCCTTCGTCGATACCAAGGAATCCCACCAATGGTGATTTTGAATCCTTGATCACCCAGATATCGCTTTGCACATAATTTCCACTATCATCCACTAGTTTTATTGAAATGAGGTACTCTCCATCTTCAGGAAAGGTCATCTCGTATTCATGTGACTCACCAATTGATATGAAATCATTTTGAATTCCAACCCTTATAAGGGCTGATGACCATTCGAAAACCCCATCATAATCCCATTGCATGGAATAAATACTCGAAGAGAAAACGGTTCCATTCACTGGAGATATTATGTCAACTTCATTATCATTCGAGATCTCGAATGGAACCTTTACTACGGTCAAATGACCAGCATTATCCATTGCCTCGATCTCAAAAAGGTGTTCACCCTCATTTAGAACTACCGTTATCGAACCATCCACATCTGCCATGGTCCAGTCTTCCTCATTGAATCGATATCTGATTGTTTTAATCCCAGTAATATCAAAAACAGAGTAATCGAAGTTGACGCTTTGACTTGAGATTATTGAACCGGGAGAAGGACCGTGTAATGAGATCTGAGGAGCGAATCGGTCAACTGTAAATTCAATATTTTCTGTTAATAACAAATCATGATCATCTAAAACTGAGATTGAAATTGAGTGAGGACCTTCCTCTAAATCAAGGTTAAGGGAACGGATAGCAGTATCCAAAAGTGTCCATTCTCCATCTACCGAGAAATTGAGCTCATATACCGGGAAATATTCCACAACTTTCCATTCTGCTGTCACTGGATCGTTTTCAATAAAGCATCCATTTGAAGGACTTGAAATATTCAGCACTGGGACGGTTTGATTCAATTCTATGCCCAGATCTAAGATCCTAGCTAATCCATTATTATCAGTCGCTTTTAGAGAAAAATTATAAGGTCCTTTTTCAAGGAACACAGTTGTTGAATTTATCTCTGTCACATTGGTCCATTTTCCATCGGTTCCGTTCAATTCCACCTTCTGGATGCCCCATTCATCACCCGTTTCCCATCCGATCCGATGGTACGATCTGTCAATGAAATTAAATGTGTTGGTGGTGAAAGAAGCATCAGGCTGGTCCACATCAAAATTGATATTTGCAACTGGTAACTTATCAGAGTTTTTTCCAGTTCCAGAGAGAGAATATGGAATATCCACTATTCCATTTCGATCCTCATCTGGAGAAAGATGATCATCCCAGTAATTACCTATAATCCCATTGTCATAAATATTAAAATTACCTGTGGGTCCCCCATCACTTTGAGCACCATTATTTGGGTAATATTTATTATTATTTTGGAATAGATTCATCCAAATGGTATTGTTCCACCCCTCCATGGAATCCCACTCAAAAGTGATAGCAAAAAACCTATTATTAGAGAATACATTGTCGAAAATGTCAGCATTCCAAGAAGTTGCGATTAATCCCCTTTTACAATAATCAAAGGTATTATTGAAGATTTGAACACGTGCAGCGTTTGGATTAGTGCCTTTCAATTCCATACCCATATTACAGTTTGTGAATGTATTATTGTATACAGCACCATTATTACATTCTGATGGAGCTGTAGAGTCAAACCTTAATCCATGATAACCTCCAGCTCCATTTCCTGTGAAACTACAATTTCTTATTGAACTTGATGCTGACATCCCCTTTGGAGATAGACCCGCATTCATAAAGGTGGAATGTTCAATTATTTGTGTGCCATGTATAAATGATTCAACAAAGATCTGAGAAAATGTTGAATTTGATATATGAAACATACCAGAATTTCCTGAAAAATTGAAATATGAAGGAATATTCTGGGATGACCAAATAAACATGAAATTCGAGTTCTCAACATTCAATGATGATAAATTTTTACACAATATTGAAGATTCATATTTCAATGTTGTTGAAAAGGAACAATTATTCATCTTAAGATCCAAACAATCAATGCTTTTAAAGAAATATGATGAATCCAATGCCAAGTTCTCTAAATTGATGTGATCATTATTTCTGAATATCATACGATATTCCGCTGAAGTGCCCCATTCGATGTCAGTGATCGTAAAAAATGATGTAGTGTTACTGATCTGGATACAATATATGAACATATCGAGACCGGATATGACATATGGGTTATTTCTCGAACCATTACCGGTGATAAATGAATAATTTTCGAAATCCTCGTCCCCCTCAATTATAAGGTTTTCAGACATTAAGGTATTGGACCCAGCTAATGGATCATCAGAAGATGCAGATTCCATTTGACCTGAGATCATTGGTATCGAGATCAATGAAATGGAAATAATCAAACAAAAAACATATTCTTTTTTGATATTTTCAAATTTACATGATTCTCTCTTCATGAATTCCACCTCCAATCTAATTTGATTGAATTGACCATTAATCTCAATATCAATATATAAAGGACCATAGAATTGAAATCTACACTATCGAACAAAGATTACTGGTGTGAGAAAATGACCCGCCAGGTCTCCATAGAATGTGTGTTTTAATGCCATGAAAGCTTCACATCCATCGATAAATTGTCTCGACATAGGATCTCATAGTGGGACCTTTAGTTGACTTCCAAATTTATTGGAATGAATGAGTAATTGATGATTGATGGAAGGTATCGATAATAAGGACCTTATAGAGAAGATCAAAATCATTCATTATCAACTCTGAATCGGTTAATAAAAATCGATAATAATATCTACTTTCGATAACTTTAACAGACTGTTGTGGGTGGTAAAAAATGGACTTCGATTCTACTGTGATTGGAGCTATCCTTGCCTCTATTATTGGGATCATTGGCCTCATCATTATCGTTTTGTATATAATATGGAGGTCAAAGAGAAATCAAAGGAGATTGGAATATGAATTTGATGATGATATTGATGACAGATTACCATCAAAAAAATTACAGAAGAATGCAAAGATCACATTTGATGAAAGAGTTGTTGTCGAGCCCAAATCCCATGAGATCAGAAACACTATCCTGAAACAGGGGGATAAGATCAGAATATCGATGATAGAGAAGAATAAACGGGCTTTCAATTTCTATCTGTTAAATGAGGAGAATTATAATATCTATTTGAAAAGCAAGTATTTCCGAAAAGAGATCAGTAAGAAAGGAAAATCAAAATATCTTTTGGAACATGAGATCCCTGAAAAAGGAATGTGGTTCTTTGTCATGGAATGTTCCATGAAGAAATTGGAAAGAGAGATACATCTGATAATGTATATAAAAAAGTGAAATAGATGATGATCAATAATTCTGCAACACAGCGTGAAAATTAATGGTTACACTTGCTTTCTCATCCATATTAGAAATGCCAAGATGGCAATATCCAAGATGTCCTCCTTTTTCCCGGTTCTCTCGGTCTCTTTATCTCCCATATATACGATAATTTGATCATACAATCGGTCCTCGATATGGGGAATTTGATCCTCTTTGAATATTTCTAAATATTCCTCTCCCCCTTTTTTTGTACCCCTTTAGGAAGATTGAAAGGGTTAAGAGAGCAAGTTTTAAA
>CBDDUX010000032.1:0-69646 GCA_965234725.1 Thermoplasmatota archaeon
GCCAAAAACATCAAAATGAAAAGGTAAACGATGTTGTGAGCCTTTCCAGATAGGTACAAGTTCATTCAATACTCTTTTTAATCAATATCCGTATCCCGTATCCAGGATAGGGGGCTTTCCTTGAGGGGACCTAAAAAGGAAAAAGCTGATTTCGTCTACAAGAGAAGGAGGGCGACTCTCACAACGGTCCTCTTTCGATTCATAGCCCTCTTCCTTCTGATATCGATCATCTCCGGGATCGTCTACTTCGATAGGGATAGCTATTACGATTCACAGGACGGAGAGATCTCAGAACTGGATGCGATCTATTTCACGGTCGTCTCCATAACTACAACAGGTTACGGTGACATTGTTCCGGTCAAACAGGATGCAAGGATCATAGATACGGTATTCATAACGATCGGAAGGGCTGCACTATGGTTCGTTATCGTTGGAACCGCATATCAATTCGTTTTCGAGAGGTACAGGGAGGCATATCTTATGAAGGCCATCCAGAATAGGCTGTCGGATCACGTAATAATCGTGGGGTTCTCCACAGCTGGGCGATCCGCTGCTAGGGAACTCCAGGCTAAGGGAATGAAAAAGGGACAGATTGTGGTGATCACAAGTGATCCCTCGGATTCACAGGATGCCGCGGAATTGGGTTATATTTCAATTCTGGGAGATGCTTCCAAGGAGAAGAATCTCAAAGACGCGATGATCCTTAAGGCCAGAGCTGTTGTCATTGCCACCAGGAGGGATGATACCAATGTTCTGATATCTCTCACTGCCAAGGACCTCAATCCCGATGTCAAGGTCATATCCCAGGTCACAGACCTGGAGAATACAAAGCTTCTGAGAAAGTCCGGGGTCGAGACGATCATTGCCCCTGGAGTAACAGCGGGTTCACTTATGGCCACCGCAACGACCCAGCCTTATGTCGTGAACCTTCTGGAGGACGTGATGACATCCGAGAAAGGGATGTATCTGAGCCAGAGAGGGATAAAGGGATCCGAGATCGGAAAGGATCCACGTTCTCTGAAAAGTATCGTGGTTTTAGGTGTTGTTAGGAACAAGAAGGTCCTCTCCCTCGAGAGAATGGACGATCTCAAATTAAAGGAGGGGGACGGGCTCCTTTTCATGGATGATAAACATAAGTGAAAACCCCACATATAAATAAGATATTCAGATATGCCTTCAGCGTGAGGACCCTGGAATGGGATCATGGGAATCCTGATCCTGTTGTCGATGAGATCATCTCCGAGTTCGCAATGGGTAAGCCTGTTATCATCCCAACTGATACTTTGTACGGTCTTGCATGTCCATTATCGAACAAGAGTGGTTTGAAAAGGATATTCGATCTGAAATCCAGGCCTGAAGGTATCACACTTCCCGTCGCTGTCGGTGAGGTTGAAGATATTCATAATGTTGCGATACCAGACAGATCCTCGATCGGTATTCTGATGGAAAGGCTCCCTGGACCATACTCCTTCATCCTCCCAGCAAATCCTTCCCTTCCATCTTCGGTCACACGGAACGGTAGTGTGGCAGTGAGGGTTCCAGATCATCCATTGTTCCCTATTCTTTGTAAGAAAATAGGACCTATGGCACTTACCAGTGCCAATCTTCATGGTAGGCGATCCGTCTCTACCATTGAAGAAGCAATGGACCAATTCGGACAGGTGGACCTTTTGATGATATTGGACAGGTCACGTGTGTTCGACCAACATTCGACCATCATCGATCTTACAGGTAGTGAACCGATGGTTGTAAGAGATAGAAGACGATTCGAAGCTGAACATCAGAGGGACCAAGATGGATGAGGAAGAGCTCTCCAAGTGGAAGTTGGCAGGTCATATTGCAGGCAAAGGCAGGGACCTGGGTGCAAAGATGGTCGAGGAAGGTGTCACCTACCTGGAAGTAGCTGATACGGTTGAGGATTTCATAAGAGCAGAAGGAGGGACCGTGGCCTTCCCGGTGAATATCGCTATCAACGAGATAGCTGCCCACTATACACCAAGACCGGGGGAAAAGACAAGGTTCCAGTACGGAGACCTTGTGAAAGTGGATGTTGGGGCTCAGATCGATGGAAGGATAGGAGATACGGCAAAGACCGTTGAGGTAGGATCGAATACTTATGAGGACCTGATCCTTGCCTCAAAGCGTTCCCTGGAATCTGCGATAGAAGTTGTTAGAGGGGGAATTACACTGTCCACTATCGGATCCATCGTGGAGAGGACCATGAATTCCATGGGATTCAAACCGATAGTGAACCTGACAGGCCATTCCATTGAGAGGTTCAACCTTCATGCAGGACTTTCGGTCCCAAATTATGATGACAGGTCAAAGGATTACGTACCTTCCGGGACCATCCTTGCGATCGAGCCTTTTTCCACGACGGGTGTGGGTGAGGTCCAATCATGGAAAAGGTCCAATATATACCGGTTCGTGAGACCCAGGGGGAAGCTGAAGGAGGACCAGCAGAAGGCCATGGAGGTACTTCAGGAGACATCCGGGGGCCTTCCGTTTTCGGAGAGGTGGCTGGCACGGAAGATAGATAAACCCGAAAAACCCCTGAAAGGACTCGTAAAGGCCGGATCCGTCTATTCCTATCCAATTCTGAGGGAGACATCAGGAGGGATGGTGGCTCAATGGGAACACACACTTTATGTCACGGACCGTGGATGCAAGGTCCTGACCATCTGAGGTAATAATATGACAGATGAGACGGAAGGAAGAATGACATATGCCCATGCCGGTGTTGACATCAGGGGAGAGGGAAAGGCCATAAGGGGCCTGATATCCTCTCTCAAATATCGAAAAACGGGGATCGGGGCACCTGTTGAAATTGGGGGGCATTTCACTGGACTCATTGATATCGGCGATCGATATCTTTCATTGTGTACCGATGGTGTGGGATCTAAGATAAAGATAGCTGAGGCGTTGCAGAAGTGGGATACAGTCGGTATTGACTGTATGGCAATGAACGTCAATGACATGATCTGCATAGGTGCAGAACCGCTTGCATTCGTTGATTACATCGCAGTTGACCATCCGGACCCTGCTGTCCTTACAGAGATCGGAAAAGGTTTGAACGAAGGTGCCAGCCAATCCGATCTATCCATCATCGGAGGTGAAACGGCAACCCTTCCTGAGATCGTCAATGGGTTGGACCTGGCCGGAACCTGCCTGGGCATGGTTGAAAAAGATGCAGTGATAACCGGAAATGATGTCCGGGTCGGGGATATTATCATCGGACTTCCTTCATCTGGCCTTCATTCCAACGGTTTCACACTTGTAAGGAGAGTGGTGGAGGATAATGATCTGTCCCTGATAGCGCCGCTTGAAGAGGTGATATCCTCTTCAGATTGGAAGATGAGGACATTGTATCCGGAATATATGGTAGAAGTGGAAAATTGGGTCTCTTCCCAGGGTCCGCGTGTCCTTGGAGATATTCTCCTAACACCTACTCGTATCTATGTCAAGGAGATACTTGACCTTCTGAGAAAGGTTCCGAAGGGAACAGTGACCGGTATGGCCAATATCACAGGAGGGGGTATGAGGAACCTTAACAGGATCAAGGGAAGGGTCAGTTATCAATTGGATAACATGATGCCCGTCCCGCCTGTGTTCAGGTTGGTCCAGATCCTTGGAAGGGTAGAAGAGGAGGAGATGTACCAGACCTTCAACATGGGCCTGGGAATGGTTGTCATCGTAAGGGATGAGATCCTTGATCTGGCAATGGAGACACTTGGACCGGTTGGGGGCATGGTCATTGGGATGGTCACGGAGGGTACGGGTGTTAACCTGCCCGGCACAGGTCTCAATTTTGAGGGCTATGTGTGAAATATATCAAATATAAAGGCTAATAAGCTATGTAAAGTTACATGAATAAATAAAACTAACACGAAAACTGCCAATGCCCATATCCTCTCAACCCGCATTGTCTTGACCTATCGAGAGCGCAAACAACCATTCCATACACACACATTTAATAGTTACGTCCCCAAGTGTGTTATACCGAAGCTGACAGCCACAGATACGTTCCGACATGTCAATTTGTATCCAATTTGTGTCTCGGTATCAAAATCCTTATATAATAAATGCCTTATCCCCGTCAACGTCTTGACCGTATCGGGTAGCGGGAATGGTATTTCTGGGTCCGTAGCTCAGCTAGGTAGGTTGTTCGGTCCGCTCAGTGGCCGTCTTCCCTAGAAAGAGCGTCTGGCTTTTAACCAGATGGCCGGGGGTTCGAATCCCCTCGGACCCGCCAATCCCTCCTTTACGGTGAACCGCCAACCCGCCCCCGCCGGAGGATAGTAACATGCCCAGGTTCAATGTAATGGAAAACTTTCTGGTACCCAGACACACGATCATGAGTGAGGAAGAGGTTCAGGAGTTGCTAGAGAAATTCGGTATCATTAGGGAGAAACTTCCGCAGATACTGATGATGGATCCATGTGCCAGAGCGGTTGGAGCCCAACCGAACCAGGTTCTCAAGATAGAAAGGGAGAGTCCTACGGCAGGAACGTCGTATTACTACAGGCTGGTCGTTGAAGAGAGGACCGGATTCTGAGGGGATTGAACAATATGACACATTACACAATAGGAGCATATGCCATATCGGAGGTGACGGAATGAAAGAGGTAGTAGAAGCTTTCTTCAGGAGCAGAGATGTGATCAACCATCAACTGGCCTCTTTCAATGATTTTCTCCCTACTCATGATAATCCCAAATCCAGGATGCAGAGGATCATAGATTCGATCCGGATAGGAGAGGTCGAGAACGAGAGGGGGATAATCAGGCTGGATGTTGACAAGCTTGATGAGGATTCCATTGATATCAAGCTTGGTAGGATCACAGTTGGAACCCCAATAGTAAAGGAGGCCAATGGAGCCACCCATGAGCTAACTCCCATGGAGGCCAGGCTCAGGGACCTGACATATTCCGCACCCATTTTTCTGGAATTCACAATAATCGAGAATGGAATCGACAGGGAACCGGAAAAGGTCAAGATTGGCGACCTCCCGATAATGATCAAGTCAAAGAGGTGCAACCTCCACAAGGAGATGTTGAGCCAGGACAGGAACCTGACCGAAGAGCAGTATTATATCAGGCTCCAGGACATGAGAGAAGATCCACTTGATCCAGGTGGCTATTTCATAATAAATGGAACAGAGAGGTCTCTGATATCACTGGAGGACCTATCCCCCAATAGGGTGCTCGTGGAATGGGAGGAAAAATACGGCACCCCTATGGCAGTCGCCAAGGTATTCTCTCAAAGAGAGGGTTTCAGAGCTCTAACATCGGTCGAGCTGAAGAAGGATGGTATATTGATGGTATCCGTCCCGGCAGCTCCCACCCAGATCCCATTGATCGTTCTCATGAAGGCTCTCGGGATGGATGCTGATGAGGACATTGCTAAGGCAGTTGTATCCGATGAGAGAATGAACAATATAATATTCGCTAACCTTGAAGAATGCGCGACCACCCATAATGTGAATACCATCGAGGACGCCCTGAATTATCTGGAGAAGAAATTTGCAACCGGACAGGCAAAGGAGTTCAGGGAGAAGAAGGTCGAGTCCATTATCGACAAGTCCCTCCTTCCCCATCTGGGAGATCACAGGGACCAGAGGATCAAGAAGTCGATATACCTGGGAAGGATCGCCAGGTCTGTTCTTGAACTCAAATTGGGCCAGAGAGATCCCGATGATAAGGACCATTATGCAAACAAGAGGATATCACTTGCAGGAGACCTGATGGAGGACCTTTTCAGGGTAGCCTTTACATCATTGATGAAGGACCTCAAATATCAATTGGAGAGGACCATCAGCAGGAAGAGAAAGCTCAGGGTAAGCTCATCCATAAGACCGGATGTTCTATCCCAGAGGATCATCCACGCCTTGGCAACCGGAAACTGGGTTGGTGGAAGGGATGGAGTATCCCAGCTGCTGGATAGGACCTGCAACATGTCAACGATATCCCATTTGAGAAGGATCACTTCCCCTCTCACAAGGTCCCAACCCCATTTCGAGGCAAGGGACCTTCATCCGACCCAGTGGGGTAGGCTCTGTCCCAATGAGACACCTGAGGGTCAGAACTGTGGTCTGGTGAAGAACCTGGCCCTGATCGTTGATATTTCCGAGGGTTATGACGATAGAAAACTGGAGTCCACTCTTTTTGACATGGGTGTAAGGCGTATAGAGAAGGAACTGACAGATGAAGCAAGGGTATATCTCAACGGCAATCTGATCGGCATCCACCATGATCCCGAGGGTCTTGTGGACCAGATCAGAAAGAGAAGAAGACAGGGATTCCTTGCAATGCCTCAGGAGAAATCACATGAGATCAACGTCAGGTACAACACACAGGTCAATTCGGTTATCATCAACTGCGATGATGGAAGGGTAAGAAGACCCTTGTTCGTTCTCGAAAAAGGACAGCATAAGCTGACAGAGAGAATGAAGGTGTCCCTTAATGAGGGAAAGATAACCTGGGAGGACCTTGTCCAGCAGGGTATCATCGAATGGATCGACGCTGAGGAGGAGGAGGACCTATGGATCGCTGTGGACGAATCTGGAATAGATCCGGAGATGACCCATATGGAGATCGATCCTATGGTAATTCTCGGAACCTGTTCAGGTCTTGTATGTTATCCACATCATAATTCATCCCCCAGGATAACCATGGGTTCAGGGATGGCAAAACAGTCGCTGGGACTTGGTTCCTCAAATTTCAGGATCAGATGTGATACCAGGGGGCATCTGCTCCATTATCCCCAGAAACCTCTTCTTCAGACCAAGACCATGGATTTCGTGAATTTCAACAAGAGACCAGGCGGTCAGAACTTAGTCGTTGCCGTGATGTCATTTCAGGGCTACAACATGGAGGATGCATTGATCTTCAACAGGGCCTCCATCGAGAGGGGTTTGGGAAGGTCTACCTTCATCCGGTCATATCCTGTAGAGGAGAGAAGGTATCCGGGTGGTCAGGAAGATAGGATAGAGATCCCGGATCCTGAAGTAATGGGGGCGAGGACAGAGGAGGCCTACACTAACCTCGATGAGGACGGAATAATCTCACCGGAATTCGAGGTTCAAGGAAAGGATGTCCTCATAGGAAGGACATCTCCGCCAAGGTTCCTTGAGGAGCATACAGATTTCCTTACCCCGAGAAGGAGAAGGGAGACCTCATTGACCGTCAGACCAAGAGAGGCTGGATACATCGACACTGTTATGATAACAGAATCAGAGAACGGTCTAAGGCTTGTGAAGGTTACGGTCAGATCCGAGAAAATACCCGAGATAGGGGACAAGTTCGCATCCAGACATGGTCAGAAGGGTGTTATTGGTTACATAGCGAATCCAGAGGATCTGCCTTTCAACGAAACAGGAATAATTCCTGATCTCGTTACCAATCCTCACGCTATCCCGTCTCGTATGACAGTAGCCCATGTTCTTGAGATGATAGGTGGCAAAGTAGGGTCCATGAACGGGAGGTTCGTGGATGGGACCGCCTTTTCTGGCGAAAAGGAGGAAAAGCTTAGGAGGGAGCTCTTGGAAGCCGGATTCAAACACACTGGAAAGGAGACGATGTACGATCCTTTCACCGGCCAGAGATTGCGAGTAGACGTATTCAAGGGAGTGATCTACTATCAGAAGCTCCATCACATGGTTTCTGGAAAGATGCATGTCAGGTCAAGAGGACCTGTCCAGATCCTTACCAGACAGCCTACGGAAGGACGTTCCAGACAGGGAGGTCTGAGGTTCGGAGAGATGGAGAGGGACTGTCTGATAGCCCATGGTGTATCCATGGTTATCAAGGACCGTCTCCTTGATGAGTCTGATGGAACTATAGAGTATGTTTGCGGGAATCCGAAGTGCGGGAACGTAGCAATGCTGGATAAGAGAGGGGCGCTGAGGTGTCCCGTTTGTGGTGAGACCGGCAATATTCACCCTGTTCAGACCAGCTATGCTTTCAAACTCCTTATGGATGAATTGAAATCCATGTGTGTTGCAATGCGTCTCAATCTGGAGGATCTACGCTGAGGAGGTGTCAAGATGGTCAGTTACCAATACATACCAAAGAAGATCGGCAAGATCCAGTTCGCCCTTCTCTCCCCAGAGGAGATAAGAAAGATGTCTGCCACGAAGATCATTACCGCCGACACCTACGATGATGATGGTTTTCCAATAGATATGGGTCTGATGGACCCAAGGTTGGGTGTGATAGAACCTGGCCTTAAGTGTAAGACCTGCGGAAAGAAAGTGGATGAGTGTCCAGGACATTTTGGTCATATCGACCTTGCTATGCCAGTTATCCACGAAGGATATACCAAATTGATCAAGGAGCTGCTTTCCGCCACATGCAGGGCTTGCGGAAGGATCAAGCTTCCTTCTGAAAGGGTGAAGTACTATAGGGAAAAAATTGATGAGATCGACGATATTACCTCGAAACCCTTCCAGTATCTCTCCATATCCAGTTCGATCAGAAGTGAGGCCATAGGTATAAACCAGTGCCCACATCCGGACTGCGGAGATATGTCGAAGAAAATTACCCTTGACAAACCCACCACATTCCGCGAGGAGGGACACAAGCTCACTCCCAAGGAGATCAGGGAACGATTGGAGAAGGTTCCATCCGACCAGCTGATTTTTTTAGGGTTGAACTCAGATGTCGCCAGACCTGAATGGATGATCCTCACATCACTGCCGGTACCACCGGTGACGGTCAGACCTTCGATCACCCTGGAATCAGGTGATCGTTCAGAGGATGACCTGACCCACAAGCTTGTTGATGTGCTCAGGATCAATCAAAGGCTGCAGGAGAACAGGGATTCAGGAGCACCTCAATTGATCGTGGAAGATCTCTGGGAGCTTCTACAATACCATGTTACGACGTATTTCGACAACCAGACGTCAGGGATACCCCCTGCAAGACACAGGTCGGGGAGACCTCTAAAGACCCTTGCACAGAGGTTGAAAGGGAAGGAAGGCCGATTCAGATCGAATCTTTCAGGAAAGAGGGTCAATTTCTCTGCAAGGACCGTGATATCACCTGATCCTTACATCTCCATCAACGAGGTTGGAGTTCCAATGGCCATAGCAGTAGAACTTACAGTCCCGATGAGGGTGAACGAGTTCAATTTCGATATGGCTAAGGGATTCGTAGAAAGAGGTCCAGAGATCCATCCTGGAGCAAATTACATCATTAGACCAGATGGACAAAGGCTCAGATTGACAGACAGGAACAAGGAGACCCTCTTGGAGAAACTTCAGGTGGGTTTCATTGTAGAAAGGCATCTCATGGATGGGGATATCGTTCTCTTCAACAGGCAGCCCTCACTCCATCGTATGTCCATGATGGCCCATGAAGTAAGGGTCATGCCTGGAAGGACCTTCAGGTTGAACCTACCGGATTGTCCGCCTTACAATGCGGATTTCGATGGTGACGAGATGAATCTGCACTGTCTCCAGGGAGAGGAGGCCAGGGCAGAAGCGAAGATAATAATGAGGGTACAGGAACACATCCTTTCACCCAGGTTCGGAGGACCTGTCATAGGGGCCATTCATGACCATATATCAGGTAACTTCATGCTTACCCACCATAATCCCATGTTTACGAAGGAAGAGGCCTACCATATACTTTCCAGGACCTCATTCCTTGGTGGATTACCCGAACCGGATATGGTTGATGATAATGGTGTTCCCTATTGGGGTGGAAAGACAATATTTGCTCAGATCCTTCCCAATGATCTTCACATGGAATATCCCTCTGCGATCTTTTCCGGGGAGGATGATCCTGAGAAGAATGATAGTTTGGTAAAGATAGTTCCAGATGAGAGTGGAAGGTCCAGACTGGTGTCCGGTCCCATCGATGAGAAGTCGATAGGAGCTTTCAAAGGAAAACTTCTGGAAAAGATCGTAAGGGATTATGGTTCCGAAGCTGGGAGAGAATTCCTTGATGACGCTACAAGGATCGGGATCACAGCTATCACCTTAATGGGATTCTCAACTGGAATTGATGAAGAAGATATTCCGGATGAGGCAAAGATGAGGATACAGGAGACCCTTGAAGAAGCCGAGGCCAAGGTGGACGATTACGTAAAGAAGTTCAATTCGGGTTACCTTGAACCGCTTCCTGGAAGGTCCCTCAAAGAGACCCTGGAGGTGGAAGCAATGAGAACTCTTGGAAGGGCCAGGGACCAGGCAGGTCAGATAGCATCAAGGTATCTGGGTCTGAAGAATTCCGCGGTTATAATGGCCAGGTCCGGAGCAAGAGGTTCCATGCTCAATCTATCTCAGATGTCGGGATCCATTGGACAACAGGCCGTCAGAGGAGAAAGGATACAGAGAGGTTATCAGGGAAGGACCCTTCCTCATTTCAAACAGAGGGACTTGGGTGCAGCTGCAAAGGGGTTTGTGAAATCCTGCTACAAGAGCGGTCTGTCACCCACCGAATACTTCTTCCATTCCATGGGAGGAAGGGAAGGTCTTGTCGATACTGCGGTCAGGACATCCAGGTCTGGTTACATGCAGAGGAGATTGATCAACGCACTGGAGGACCTTAAGGTCCTACCGGACAGGACCGTCAGGAACACCTCTGGTATTATCATTCAGTTCAAGTACGGGGAGGATGGGATAGACCCCACCCGATCCGCAAGGTCGGACCCGGTGGATTATGAGGATATCATCAGGACCGCCATGAGGGAGGTGGAGTGATGGTAGAGAAGAACGTTTTGATCAAGACCAAGGAGGAGCTCAAGGATTTCCTCATATCCAGAGGTATGGAGGAAGAAGGCGTTTTGAAACTCCTGGGAGAGGGATCCGAGCAGACCCTTGAGGAGATCCTATCGATGGGACCCACTCAACTTCAGAGGACAACTGGCATCTCAGGAAAAAGGTTCAAGAGAGCCTTTGCATGGATAAGGTTGAACGACGAACCTGTTCCTGAAGGAAATGAGGAACAGGAGGATATCAGACCTGTTAAGGATGACGATGTCGTTGTAAAGGTAAAGAAATCCGTAAATAACGACAATAAGGAAATGGGTTTCATATGGACAGCTCCTGTCCGAGAATCCGTCACCCAGGCAATTGATATCATCAAAGAGAAGGGGAAGATGCTATGGCCCTGTAAATTCTATGTGAACCTCAAAAGGTTCAACCTTCCCATCGAGGGATTCATCTATATCAAATCGGATTCAGTCGGGTTCAAAGCAAAGATCACGCATATTGTGACCGACAAGGAACCTTTGGAGGGTCCAGAGGACAGTTCACTTGTACCCGCAGGACTCTCGGAGGCTGTTCCCCAGGGAACTGCCCTTGCCTACCTTACATTGGAATCTTTAGAACCTCTTCCCCAGGGTCTTCCCCTTGGTGTATTTACAACCGTAAACAACACCTCGGTCAAAAGCGCCAGGCAATATACCCTGATATGGGTCGAAGAATTCGATGACCTCCTTAAAAAAGAGGAAGAGCCATCTCCTGTGGAATCCAAGAAAGAGGAGAAACCAAAGAAGAAGATAATTGAGGAGGAAGATGTCGATCAGTTCAAACCCCTCAGGGAAGAAGTAATTTTGGAGAAAATGAAGAGCATCGATGGTATCCTACCTGATGAATACATATATTTCCTTGCGGAGAGAGCCCAGAGGGAAGAATGGGATGCTGACCAGATAGACAGAACCGTTAGGACCATGTATAAACTCTTCATCAAGTTCAATGAGGTCACAAAAGGAGACCCTTACAAGCTTCCTCCCAAGATGATTTATGATATGGGTGAGAAGATCCAGTCGATGAAGGTCGAGGACAGGTACCTTGACAGGATCTGCGAGATGACCCTTGAGCATTTTCATAAGAATCTGGTGGATCCCCATGAATCGGTAGGGATCGTTGCAGCTCAATCCATTGGAGAACCTGGAACCCAGATGACCATGAGGACGTTCCATTATGCCGGCGTGGCCGAGATAAACGTGACACTGGGTCTCCCAAGGCTAATTGAGATAGTAGATGCCAGGAAACTGCCATCAACTCCTATGATGGAGATCCACCTCACACGAGGTACTAAAAGGACAATAGATGATATCAAGAAGTTCGTTAATAACAACATTGAGCTTACACTGGTTTCGGACGTTACCGATACTGAGGTCGACCTGGCCAGAATGACCATCACTATCAGACCCAGAGAAAAGACCATGGCCAAAAAGGACCTGGATATGGAACAACTAATTAAGAGGATCAAAGAGACCAACAAGAAGATCAAGGATAGCCAGATGGAGAAGATGGATGATCTCATTGTGATCAATTTCATGGGTCAGAAGAAGATGAACTTCAAAACCCTTTTGAACATGTGGGAATCCATCAAGAAATCCAAGATCAAGGGTATTGACGAAATAATGAGGGCCATCATAAGGCACGAAGGAGAAGAATATGTGCTTTATACCGAAGGTTCATCCATGAAGAAGATCCTCGAGCTTCCGGAAGTTGACACCGCCAGGACCACCACCAATAGCATAATTGAGATCTCCAATGTTCTTGGAGTGGAAGCGTCAAGAAGGTCTATTTTCGAAGAAGCCCTAAGGACGCTTTCAGAGCAGGGACTTACCGTAGATGCCAGGCACCTTATGCTTGTGGCAGATGTAATGTCCGTTGGGGGATCCATCAGGGCCATAGGCAGACATGGAGTATCCGGAGAGAAATCATCTGTGCTTGCCAGGGCAGCTTTTGAGATCACAGCCAACCATCTGCTGACAGCAGGAATAACCGGAGAAGTAGAGCCTCTGGATGGAGTTGCAGAGAACATTATCGTCGGACAGCCGATAACATTGGGAACCGGAGCTGTGGAATTGATCTACAGACCGGTTGTCCTTAAGAAGGAATAGGAGGGATCCTTTGGATATTAAAAGAGCGTTGAGAAACGTGCAGGAAAGCGGTAAGGTCACCGTTGGAATCAAGGAGACGATCAAGCAATTGAAGAAGAAGAAGGTCAAACTAGTGATAGTCTCCAAGAACAGTCCAGAGAACGATTTAGAAGCCGTCAAGGGTTTCAAAGTGCCCGTCTACACATACAAGGGCACGAATGCGGAGCTCGGAGCCGCAAGTGGCAAACCCTTTGCAATTTCCACCCTTGGAGTCCTGGAACCCGGTAACTCGGACATTCTGGCTCTCAAGGGGGAGGAGTGATTCGAACATTTACAGGTGACGGATGTAAATGGCAGAAAAATTGAATGACCTGAGAACCTTTTTATACGGATATTCGTTTTAGGAGAAGGTTATTCATATATAAACGCCAGTGAGTCCGAACCTAACGTGGGGGAAGCAAGATGAAATCCATAATCAAGGGTGTCCTTGAACGCGAAGAGAAAAGAATAAAAGGAGAGCTGCCAGAACAGGCTCCGGAGAGGTCCTCACAGGGAGGATTCGCTTCCAGGCTCCAGAGGGAAGCCCCTGTGAAGACTACAGAGAGGGTTCCTGTCGATTCTATGCAGCAGGGGGCAAACCCGGAAGATGATGAACTTAGGAGGGTCCTGGCATCACTTAGGACAAATATCAAGATCGTAGGATGCGGCGGGGCGGGATGTAACACTATCAACAGGATAGTCGAAGAGGGGATCGTGGGGGCAGATATATTCGCTTTGAACACCGATGCCCAACATCTTCTTACCGTTCATGCACCTCATAAGATCCTTATAGGCCGCAGGTCCACAAGAGGACTTGGAGCAGGCTCTGTTCCCCAGATAGGCGGCGAGGCCGCAAGGGAAGCTGAGGATGAGATCAGGTCAGGTCTCATGAGTTCCGACATTGTCTTCATTACATGCGGTCTGGGAGGAGGTACTGGAACAGGTTCCGCTCCTGAAGTTGCAAGGATCGCAAAGGAGCTAGGAGCATTGACCATCGCCATCGTCACCCAGCCATTCACGGCCGAAGGTGTTGTCAGGATGCAGAATGCAGAATACGGCCTTGACAAGCTCCAGGAGAATACCGACACGGTCATAGTCATACCCAATGACAAACTCCTTGAGATCGTGCCAAGACTTCCCCTTAACGCTGCTTTCAAGGTGGCGGACGAGATCCTGATGAGGTCAATAAAGGGGATCACGGAGATAATCACCAAGGTGGGTCTTGTTAACCTGGATTTCGCAGATCTGAAGACCATCATGAAGGGAGGCGGGGTCGCGATGATCGGCATAGGGGAGTCCGATGATGATGATCGGGCCATGAAAGCCATCAACGCAGCACTTGACTCACCACTTCTGGAGGTCGATATTCAGGATGCCACAGGAGCACTCATAAATGTTAGCGGAGGAGAGTCCATGACCGTCTCCGAAGCAGAACTTGTAGCTTCTGAGATACATAAGAGGGTCAATCCGATGGCCAGGATAATCTGGGGAGCCCAGATAGATCCGGAGCTCAGGGACACCATCAGGGTTATGTTGGTCATAACCGGTGTCAAATCCAAGCAGATATTCGGAAAGTCCCTGAAGAAGTCGGGTGAGGCTCGCTTCGGTATAGATTTCATCAGGTGATCACAAAATGGACCTTCTAAAGAAGACATGGACCTGGACCTGGGACAGGAGCCAGAAGGGACAGAGGTGGCTTGAGTTCAAGATAAAGACCACCGGAAAGGGCCGATACGGAAGGGTCCTGAAGATGGCCAGAAAGCCCACGAGCGAGGAGTACTCCAAAACCCTTATCATTACCGGAATAGGGGTCCTTCTAATCGGAGCGATCGGTTTTGGCATCGTTCTCCTTTGGGATTATTTTCCAGACTTCGTGAGTTGGGCTCTCGGGATATAATGATCGGTAGGTGATCCTTTGGTAGATGATGAATCGGGGGGAGGCGAACTCGGTGAAGTGGAATTTCCACATACGATATTCGCGATAAAGACAGCTCTTGGCCACGAAAAGACCGTTGCAGAGAACCTGGGGCAGAAGGCAAAGAGGAAGGGAGGCCATATCTATTGTATCATTGCTCCCCAAAAGCTCAGAGGTTATGTTCTCATAGAGGGAGTGAAGAACGAGAAGGCCATCGAGGAGATCCTGAAAGGAATGCAGTATGTCAGGGGCCTTGTCGGTGGAGATCATGATATCTCACTCAATGAGATAGAACATTACCTTGCTCCAAAGCCGATCGTGGCAGATATCACTGAAGGCGATATCGTTGAGATCATCAACGGTCCTTTCAAGGGAGAGAAGGCCAGGGTCAAGCAGATAGATACATCCAAGGAAGAGATCACAGTCGAACTCTTCGAGGCCATGGTATCCATACCTGTAACCATAAAGGGTGACTCAGTAAGGGTCCTTGAAAAGGAAGAGAACCAGTAGATATTTTCTGGTTCTCTTTTATTTTTTCATTCGAATAGACCTTCTGATATCTGGTAAAATTAATTACCGAGGATCACTCTACACTTTTGGGGTTGAAATTGAAGAGGGAGATCCTTGTTATCCTATCGATTGTTATAGCGATATTCGGATCGATCGTATTAACTCATGAATCCGATGGTGTTGGGGGGATAGTAACCTTTGGTATTAAGATGACCATGGACTATCCCGGCTGGAATGCGTCCGATCCTGTGGATCTTTCCACAGGTTTCTATGGGTATGATGGGCAGAACGATCCCATAGATCCTCGCTGGATAGAGATTCGTGGGGAGTACGAGATAACATCCAAGTATACTCATGTCCTACAGCAGATCCTGGTTACTCTTACGTCAAAAATGATATCCGAGGAATTCGGAGACGTGGATGTTGAAATGTTCTTCGATCCTGATATAATGACATTTACAAACCTCATGCCAGGTGAGACCCAATCGCAGAATTTCACACTCCATGTTCTTCTGGATCAGAGTGTTCCGGCTGAATACAATGAGATAGAGATAAGTGGATCATGGCAAAATCAACCGGGAATGATGGGTGGAGAGATACCCCTTACAACAAGGACACCGCTCCACGTCGCTCCTGTTGTTTCCGCTCATTTTAATTCCAACGATGATCATTTTGATCTTGAAAGTTATGGGGAAGCCACCCAGACGAACCCGATCATCATCAATGGAAATGTATTCGATCCTTTGCTCGATATCAGGATCGATGGTGAAGAGAGAGCATTGGATAGGGGGATAGAGTTCACCCTTGAGATGGGAGAAGAAGTTGATGTTGGAAATTACCTTCTCAACTTCATGATCAAAGTAAGTGTCAATGACATCAAACTTGGCACTATCACAGAGGTGGATATTATCCTGGTCGATACTGAGTCTGGAAGAGAATTGGACATATACAATGTCGTTGTGGAGATCGTTCAGACCAAACAAACCCAAACAGATCCATATGACGATGGTGATATTCCAACGAAACAACCCGTATCAGATGATGAAGTGGATAATGATGCCAACGATGTGCAACTCCTGGATTCCAGCTGCTGTGAGAGGCATTATGAGGACGATGTAGGTGATGATATCTTCATCCTTGGATCGATCTACAGCTACGAGTATGAGATAGGATCGAGGCCCCAGGTGGATGCAAGATCGATGAACGTCTGGAGGGAGAATGATGAACTCCATATCAAGGTCATGACCGGGGCTCAGGTGGAGGGTTGGACGGTGATGATGGTTTACATCCTCCCGGATGATTCAAACAAACAGGGCAATATATACCAAGAAGACCTAGAGGATGCCACATTCCTTGAATATGAACCCAATAAGGTCCTTGCCTCCAATGATATCTATGCAAAGGGAGGATACTGGCCGGTTGAATTGGTGAGGAACGGAAACTCAATTTCAGCAGTAGGTTCGGTCTCGGATCTCATGGAATTTGGACTTGACGCGGATTTCGAGGTCTTCGTGCAGCTCCTGGATCTGGATCCGGACCTCCTTATGATGGATGATATCTATGAACTGGAGATCGAGATGGTGGTTGATTACATCGGATCAGGCGCGGGAGATGTCAAGGATAGTTCAACACCGGACCCTGACAAGCCTTCCTTGATGGTCGAACCGGATGATATCGGGGGTAATATCCTTAGGATCGGGATCGGAGCAGTAATCATTGGATTGATAGTGGCGGTGATTGTTTTTACCGTGGTGAAGGTTAGGAATAAGAAGAAGAAAAATAAGACCTGAAACCGGAACTTTTTCATCATTCCTGGTCTTCGGACTTTTCCAATGGTACCTCATTATTTTTTCTTTTTAATAGAACAAAATAGGAGGTAACAGCTATTATGATAAGAATGATAAGAATAATGGAGATAACTATGAAGGTATGATTGTTTTCGACCTTACCACCACCTTTGAACGGTGTATCGATCTCACCTTTCAGGGTGGTTCCGTTATATGTTGCTGCAACCGAAATATTCCCTGATCCGGATGCAACCTTGTATTCCGTTACAGTATCGAAATCACCGGACCATTCAATAATACATTTGGATGTGATATTTTTCGAATTCTGATCGAGGCACAGGACCTCGACGATCCTATTGTTTTCATCATAGGTCAGCTGGATCTCGGAAAGGACGGATATCTCGTAGAATGTAACATTGAAGGACCCTTCCAGGGTCCTACCGAAGTATTCGGTGGAGTAGAATATCTCATAGGTCCCGGTTCTGGAGCCATTCAGGATGAACCCGTTTTCGGATTCATGAATATCGATATCTTTATGTTTGTTGAATTGGAAATCACTCCATGGAACCGTCTTCCCCTCAGGGTCAAGTAAATGGATCTGAAATTCCTTTTCTGTATCGATGGGAACTTCGAGTGAATCCATCTCAACATAGGTGCTGGCTACAGGAATGACTATCTGGAAATTCATCCCGGAAACGATCTTGGTGCCGAATTTCTCAACCGAGATGAATATCTCATCGTATCCGGCTTCCTCTGGTGTAACGATGAAACTGGTGTCATCCAATATCTCGATATCGGATCTGTTGGATGTGATCCTTAAAATATAATTTGTTACTAGATCATCCCTGTAATTGTAAACCATCAAGTCAACCCTGAAGGCCTCTCCTATCCTGGGATAGGTGGGATGATCATCAAGAACAATATGATCGGGGATGGACCTGATAGAGATCTGAAACGATTGTTCGAATGATATCCCTTCCATGGTTGACAGTTTGAGGACAATTTCAGTATCTCCTTCCTTGTCACCAATCACCGTGAGAACGTTTTCCTCTATCGAGATGGATGCGATGTCGGGATCCTTAATCTCCGGTGTTATGAAATAATCACCATTATAGGGGCCACCGGAAGATGTCTGTATTTCTAGTTCATAATCCACCATCTTTTCTAACTCCTGGACTATTTCCCTATCTATCATCATTCTTCCGGGAGCCGGGGTTCCGTCGATTGTGATCGAAGCTGAGATGGATTCGTTGTAGTAGTTGACGGTTGCCTGGACGGTTATCATTCCTTCTTCTATAGCCCTGATGATTGCATCATCGTTCGAACTTTCAACGATCATTGCATTTTCACTGGTGGTCCAGGTGACATGATAACCTGAAATATCTTCATTTTCGTAGGTCCATATTCTGAGGTTCAGGTTCTGTTCCGTTCCGTTCATCATCTCTTCTTGAGCTGGTGTTATCCTTGCCCTTTCAAGAGTATATCCCGATATAATCGAGATATTTCCCAGGATCGGTCCGAAACCAACGTCTGCTTTTGCAGTAATATTGATAATTCCCGAAGAATGGGGAATCACCGTCAGAGCACCGCTCACGATCGAATACCCACAGTCCCCTTCAACCTTCCATTCTATGAATCTATCATCTATCTGGAGGCGTTCACCTTCGAGTCCGAATCCGCGGAACATTATGTTGACAGGTCTTCCCACTCTAGGATCGGTTTCGGCAGTGATGAGGGATATGGAATGAAGGTTCGGATGGGATATGACCACAATGTTCGCCTCAACGGATCTGGTGTATTTCGTGGTCCCAACGGTGAAGTTGAATGTCCCAACATCCGAGCATGTGATGTTGATGATCCCGTCCTTGTAGGGGTAGGCTTGTATTCCCTTTGATATTCCAAGTATCTCGTATTCACAATCCGATGAGATATCCGTCCCGTTGATCGAGAAAACAGGAACGGTTATGTTTGTATCATAACCAGCCGGGACATGATGATCACTTGTATCGAAATGATCCGGGATCATATCCGTTGGTATAACCTGGAACCTCGATACGGTATCCACATCTCTCTGATCTTCGTACCACGGGATGGTGACCTCTATATGGCTGTATGTCGAGTAGAATTCGTGGGGAATGGTGATGCTGATGCTGTTGTTGTAATCATTCTGAAGATAAAATGACCCGAGGTAGGATTTGTTTTCTTTAGTTGCAAGATAGAGGGGATATGTTCCGGATTGAAGATGCCTGCTCGTTCTCAGTGTAACATCGACATCTTCACCTCCGATCATATATGAATCGTATTCCGGATCTGTCAGTTCTATGAGCGATCCCAATCCTTCGGAATCGTGAATGGTATAAGGTCCTGATAATGTTGAATATTCCGAGAAATTGATCCTGAAATAGACATTGTTGGAAGGCATGTCAGGAATTATCAGGTCCGTCCACCACTGACCCGTCACGGTTTTCAGGTGAAAGAAAGGACCTTCCGGTCCCGTGTATGATATGCTCAGATTGAATTCGAGGTCCTTTGTCTGATTGCAGATCCTGTATGCATCCTTCATAGTCCAGGAAAATTCAGTTAGATACCCAGATCTGAAATGTGTGGAGGATGGTGTTTTGATGAAGCTCATATTGTTTTGTTTTGAGATATTATTCTCCCAAAAATATACATCTTTTGAAGACCTCATTACAATATCTTTATCTCCATCCCTATCGAAATCCTCGAACACAGGTTCTTGGAAAGTCCTGTTTATCAAATTCAATTGGTTGACAGTATTCCAAGAAAAATTACCCATTCCGAAAGATATGTTTACCTCTGTGATAAGCGTATTATCTTGTAGATAATTTTTATCAACGGTAAGAATATCCTGAAAACCATCAAGATCAATATCTTCTATTGTGAAGTATGAGAAGTCCGAATGGAAGTTGGGAAAGGATCTTACGTTCCATTTCTTTCCATCAATATTCTCGTAGATCCATCCTTCATCTTGACCCAGGATTCCGTAATCAAGGTCCCCGTCATTGTCGAGGTCTCCCAGGTCAATAAATAGGATTTCCGTTCCACGTGGGAACTCCTTTGAAGAGTCAGTCCAGGTTCCATTACCATTATTTTTCCAGTTGAAATATCTTGCTCCAGATGGAGTCCCAAAACCACCACTGGATTTCATTGCAGTACAGATATCTGGTAATCCATCACAATTTGTATCTCCAACTTTTACTTGATTTGTGAACATGTTTGGAAGTGTCTGATCCTTTATTTTATCGGGGATTCCAATATCCCAATCAACATTGAAAACTCCATCTCCTAGATTCTGGTATACTTGAACGTATGCTGATGTATACCCAAAAATCACATCATAATCTCCATCACCATCAATATCTTCAATAATAAGATTTGAAAAACCGTAATTTGTATCATAAACAGTTGTTTTTACAACTGTGCCATCATAATGCATTTCTGATATGGCTAAATCATTGTTAATATGATGAAGAAAATCAGGAATTTTGTCACCTGTCAGGTTTATATATGCTTCTATATAAGGTAAATTATTAATCTTAGATTTATTCCATTCATTCGATTCATTCAATTGAATGTGAAAAACTCCCTTTGGTTCCTCATTGTATTTACCGTCAAAATGGATGATATCAGGAAATCCATTATTATCATAATCGTGAACTATAAAACTATCTGCAAACATATCATTAATTAAACATGGTTCTTTGAAAATTGAACTTGAATTAGAAATCGGAAATAATCCATTGTTTACATCAGTATTATTATTTAAAGTTGGGAAAGAATTATATGATGATAAATTACAGAAAGAATATATGAAGAGTAATGTTACCGCAATTTGAAGTATATTTTTATTCATAAATTTCCCTTCAGTTACTTTGTTTTTATTAGAGGATACATTATAATAATATTATGGGTTTATGTGTTTGACCGAATAGAAACAAGGATACGATTATCAATGCTCCTATTGATCCTATCAATCCAATTCTTCTTTTTGATTTCATTTCTTTTCCCTCCTATCCCGTGTATGAAATGGGACTTTGATCCTCGAATCTGAGGGTGTAGCACTCCTTCATGAAAGCCTCGTGATAGCTGATCTCTCCGTCGTAATCTGTATCCGTTGTGGGATCGTTCAATCCTCTCGTGATGTTGAAGAGGTCCTGATCGAATTCTTGATTGTATCTCATGGAACAGAAAATGTCTCGAGAAGAAGACGACAGAACAGGTCCTGCAAGGGCTGATCTGTTTCCATTCAGGATCATTGTGAGGTCCTGATATTGGGTTGAATCGAGCCAACCATCTATCGTATTGGCTGATACGTTGCCATCCGAGAATTGAAAGTTAACAATTCCTGAAATGAGTTTTTCATGGTCCTGGATATAGATCACGGGCTGACTCGAAGGTTGTGAAGTGTTTTCCAGCCATGAGAAGGCTACCTGGATGTTGGAAACTGTCGGATCATCATCGCATCCGGTCCTACCATCTTCAGTGAGGAAATAGATATCCTCGTCGGTGTAATCCTGATCCAGCAGGTATTGGTAGAATTGATCTGCCTTCTCCAATTCATAGGTATCGAATCCGTCGAGGTCCGATACGATTATGATCGCGCATCTTGGCATTGTTGTGATCCCTTCGGTCCTTTCCGCAATCATTACAGAAAGTAAGATAGCACCGATAAGGGGAATTATTCCGTAAATGGTTCTCATCTTCATCGAAACCAAAAATATCGGAATGGAGCATATAAGGATTTCCCGACTAGCGGATTTTTTGAGGGGGGGGTTTTTAAGGAAAGTGCCATCAGAGGAATCCCTTCGCCCTCATCCGCCCCTCGAATACCTTCTTCCTTTCCTCCCTTTTTCTCTTGTATGTGAGAGGAAAGGACATGGCTTTATTGTAGTATTTCAGGGCCTTCTCCTTTTCTTCTTTCTCGACATATACAAGGGATCTGTTGAAATCCACCCCTGAGAGACCTTCAAGGTCTCCGGATGATTCGAGAATCTTTCTTGCATTCCTGAGTAGCTCCTCTGCCTTGTAGAATCGCTTGTCCAGTGCATAAACATCTGCAAGATTGATGGAAATAATGGAGACTAAGTAGGGAAGATCAATTCTGCTTGATATCTTCAGAGCTTCCTCCCAGAGATCCGTCGCTATCTTGACCTTGCCGTTCCTGAAGTATTGAACTCCCAGATTATTGAGTATTGTGACCCTTATCAGCGGATGATCGCTCTCCTGAAAAACGCCGAGACAGGACTTGTACAAATCAGATGCCTCCTCAAACCTTTCCAGGTCCTGCAGGATATCCGCCTTGACCTTGTTCAGAAATCCCTTCTCAACCGGATTGGTGATGGATATCCTCATCTTTTCCAGAAGTTCAATACCTTCGACTTCCCTGTTCATGTATGCAATGCACTGGATAAGACCTGTCAAACACAATATCCATCTGTTGGATTCAAGGCAAGTGCTTCTTTTGAGCAGACCGTTATAGATGCATATGGCCTCTTCCTCTGATCCTTTTCTTCGAAGGATCTCCGCTTCGAGTATTAACTGGTCTACATCCGAACCAGACAAAACCTCATCTATATTTTGATAAGAAAAAACCGAACGGTATATGCTCGAGGATCTGAGCATACCCTCGAGTGTTCCGATATCGCTATCACCATTTATTGAGAGGACCTCTTGAATATACTTGGAAAGTCTTGAATCCGGTCTCTGGTCCTTTATAGCCTCAAGAATGAACGTCGCATCTTTCTGTTTTCTGAAAAGAAATCTTTCCAGAAATTCAAGTTTTTCATATGGATCATTGAGATGATCCAGGACGGTTTGAAGGGATACTTTCCTGGAAAGACCGCTGGATTCCGGATCAAGAACGGTCTCTGATATGATCGCATTGATCCGATCCAATAGTTCAATACCGGAAGAGGTGATCTGGAATGAGACTATTCTCTCAATTTCATTTTTATTGGATCTAATCAAATTCTTTTGTTTTATTTCCCTCAGATTCTTATCCAGGGTGGTTTTCTCGATCTTCATTATTCTTGCAATCCTATCTCTATCCGGTACTTCTCCCAGGTCGATTATCGAATTCAAAGTAAATATCAGCAGGTGAGTTCTTGTCAGATCATTTGTCAATACAATCCGCTCGATATTTGAATGATCCAATTAAATATTAAACTTATTATTATTTGTGTGGAGAGAATATTATCAAGTACACTCCCTGGGCCTTCCGATCATTCGGTTCCAGATGGCATCGGTCTCGCAGTCTATCTTCGGGATATTCTTCAATGATTCCTTCTTCGGGTGCCTGACCGCTCTTCTCAACCAGATATATGACATCGATCCTGCAATGATATTAGCAATCGACATGCCGAGATATACACCTTCAAGTCCCCAGAAATAGGACCCGATGAGAACCATCGGGACCATGAGTACAAGCAGTCTGATGAAATAGAGGACAGCAGATGGTAAAGGTCTGTTCAGACCGTTGAAGGCCGATGCTGTGAAGAGAGCGATCCCCAGCATGAAGAATCCGATGTCCCCGATCCTGATATAGGCCACAAAGGACGACACTACTGCGGGATCATTGTTGAATATTGGAGCGGTAAAACCGGCGGTTAAAGCCATAAGACCCCAAGCAATCAGACCGTATACCGTTATGGCCTTCAGAGAGAAATCAACCGCTTCTTTTACGCGGTCCATCCTTTTTGCACCAAGGTTCTGTCCGATGAACGGGACCACCGCGATACCAAGGGCAATAACGGGCATGATCACCAATGCTTCCACTCTTGAAGCTGCTCCGAAACCGCCTACTGCCAGATCTCCCTCGGAGGCGATGATTGCAGTGATAATTCCTGTGTTGACCGGAGCCATCATGTTCACTAACGCGGCCGGGAATCCAATCCTCATGATCTCCTTCCAGGACCTCAGAAGTCTGGA
Organism: Thermoplasmatota archaeon; assembly: GCA_965234725.1. GTDB lineage: Archaea > Thermoplasmatota > Penumbrarchaeia > Penumbrarchaeales > Penumbrarchaeaceae > Penumbrarchaeum > Penumbrarchaeum helgolandense. The sequence goes on from CBDDUX010000032.1 coordinate 24,038, forward strand.
TATCGTGATCTTTCCGAATATAAGCATCTTTTCACGATGTCTCAGGATATAAACGGAGGCAGGAAGTGTGAAGGCTCTGGCGATGGCTGTTGCCCATGCAGCTCCCTCAATTCCCATTGCAGGAATTGGACCCGGTCCGAAGATCAGTATTGGATCAAGGACCAGATTGATGGTTACGGCTATCAACATCACATACATAGGGGTCTTCATGTCCCCTGTGGACCTGATGATCGAATTACCAAGAATGGGCACCATCACGAAAGGGAGTCCGATGTACCAGATGATCATGTAGGACCTGACCAAAGGGATCAGACTTTCATCCGCTCCTAAGAGATCGAAAGTAGGACCAATTGTAAGTATACCGATGATAGAGGAAATTATTGAAACAATAACACCGAGTATTATCGTATCCGAGGTCAATCTTCTAACTATCTTGCCTCCGCCTTCCCCGATCGATCTGGAGATCACCGAGGTGGCTCCTGTTCCGATCCCGATCGCGATCGAGGATAGGAAGAAGATCGGAGCGAAAGTGAAGCTTACAGCCGCAAGTTCCTTGGCACCCAGCCTCCCGATATAGATCGTATCCACCAGATTGAATGCTATCATGGAGACCAGAGCGAACATCATTGGTCCGGTCATTTTGAGCAATGTTGTTCTAACACTGCCCTCGGTCAATCTGGCCTTTCCTTCGCCTCCCATGGCTAACATATCGAAAAAGATGATTTACACTTGCTCCCTAAATGGAGAGGTTGAGGCCAGATAGTATCTTCCACCGTTAGAAAACAATAAAGGGTAAGAATGAATCGGGAAAGATAGCTGAAGAACTCACCACTGGCGGATAGGGTGAGGTAAACATGAGATTGGGAATAGACCTGGGGTCCACCACCGCAAAGATGGTGGTTGTGGATGAAAGAGGCAAGATCGTCTTCAAAGATTACAGAAGACACAATGCACGGGTAGCGGATACCCTGATAGAGATGATGAGGAAAGCTGAGTCAGACCTTGGCGATATCGATATCTCGGCAGCGGTTACCGGTTCCGCAGGCCTTGGTCTTTCCGAAAGGTATGATATTCCTTTCGTTCAGGAAGTAATAGCCGCAGCAGAGACGGTCAGGACCCTCCATCCCGATGTCAGGACCCTTATAGATGTCGGGGGAGAGGATTCGAAGATGATATTCTTCGATGATCGTATGAGGGTTGACATCAGGATGAACGGCAATTGCGCCGGAGGTACCGGAGCCTTCATAGACCAGATGGCGACACTTCTGGACCTTGAACTCTCCAGTCTTGAAGAATACTCAAAACGGTCCTCTCAGGTCCATACAATTGCCTCCAGATGCGGTGTCTTCGCCAAGACCGATGTACAGAACCTGCTTGCCAGGAAGATATCCAAGGAGGATATCGTATCATCTATATTCCATGCAGTGGCCCTCCAGACAACTTCAACACTTTCCCGTGGATATGATCCGAGACCCAAAGTATTGTTCTGCGGTGGCCCTTTCACGTTCATTCCATCCCTCAAGGACCATTTCATGGAGGTCCTGGAGATCGGACCTCATGATATGGAGGTACCGGCTGAACCGGAGATGGTCCCGGCAATTGGAACAGCTCTTTACGATGATATGAACCGGCTTGAGACCACCATTTCCGGACTCCTCGTCAAATTGGAAAAGGGCCCCCTGAACGATGAATTCATTGGTAATAGACTGGATCCGCTCTTCAGAGATGATGATGAGTACGAGGAATGGTCCTCAAGCAGGATGAGACCGATAGGCAGGGCATCTTCCCTCAAGGAATTGAAGGGGAAGAAATGCTTCCTTGGTGTTGATTCGGGTTCAACGACCACCAAGGTGGTCCTAACAGATGACAAGGGGAACATAGCCTTCCATTATTACGCTGGTAACAAGGGAGATCCAATTACAGCAGTGGGTGAAGGATTGAAGGTCCTTAAAAAAGAAGCCAAGAGGTCCAAAATAAACCCTGACATCGCCTATACTGCTGTCACCGGATACGGAGAGGACCTGATAGGTGCCGCCTTCGGAATGGATGTTGGAATGGTCGAAACACTTGCACATTTTAGGGCCGCAACCGAGTTCCTGGAAGATGTGAGCTTCATCCTGGACATTGGCGGACAGGATATGAAAGCGGTCTTCATCCACAAGGGGATCATCAACGACATAGAGATCAATGAGGCCTGCTCATCGGGATGCGGGTCCTTCCTGGAGACATTTGCAAGAACACTGGGATTGAAGGTCCAGGATTTCGCCGAAGAGGCCTGCCATTCCACGGCCCCTTACGATCTTGGGACCAGATGTACAGTTTTCATGAACTCCAAGGTGAAGCAGGCTCTTAGGGAAGGGGCCACCGTGGGAGATATCTCGGCCGGTCTCGCCTTCTCAGTGGTGAAGAACTGTCTCTACAAGGTACTGAAGATCAAGGATACGGATATCCTTGGTGACAATATCGTTATTCAAGGGGGGACCTTCAGGAATCCAGCAGTCCACAGGGCACTGGAACTGATCCTTGGAAAGAAGGTCGTATGTTCGGATATGCCAGAATTGATGGGAGCATATGGGTCAGCGTTGACAGCGGCAGAGAGGTGGAACAACCGATCCAGCAGTTTTATAGGTCTAGATTCCCTTGAAAAGGCAGTCGATCTGAAGAATGAGTATATCAAATGCAAAGGATGCCACAACCATTGCACAGTCACAAAGATGACCTTCGGCAATGGGAAGGTGTTCTACACCGGGAACAAATGCGAAAGGATATTCACCAACATAGGTAGAGACACGAGAAAGGGAATAGACCTTACAGAAAGGAAGCTTCAATTGCTCTTTGAGGGGAGAACTCCTGTGAAGGGAGAACTCAAAGGCAGGATAGGGATACCCCGGGTCCTGAACATCTACGATAACTTTCCCTTCTGGGATACACTTCTTAAGGAATGCGGTTTCGATGTTGTCCTTTCCCCACCTTCCACCAATCGGATAGCAGAGCTTGGTTCCAGGACGGTGATGTCCGAGAACATCTGCTTCCCGGCGAAGATAGTGAACGGGCATATCAAGGAACTCATCTCAATGGGAGTTGACAGGATATTCTACCCGATGGTGATATTCGAAGAAGCCGAGTTCGAGGGTTCCCTGAACACTTTCAACTGTCCGATCGTCTCGGGTTATCCAGACGTTGTCAGGTCCGCTGTTGCACCTGAAAGATCGGCAGGCATACCCTTTGATTCTCCTACTGTTTCCTTCAGGAACAAGAAGATCATGAAGGCTGGTATCTGGAAATATCTCAAGGAACTGAAAGTTGAAAAACATTTATTTGAAAGAGCCCTGAACAGCGCAATTGACGCTCAGAAGAATTACAAGGAGACCGTCAGGAAAGAAGCATCCTTGATCCTTCAAAAAGCGCGATCGGAGAAAAGGGTCGTTGTACTGCTTGTGGGGAGACCATATCACATCGATCAGTTGATAAATCACAGGATAACAGAGATGATATCAGCACTGGGAGCTGATGTGATCACCGAGGATTCCGTTCCGGATGCCAGAGGAGGCATGGACGATGTCCAGGTATTGACACAGTGGGAATATCCCAACAGGGTCTATAATGCAGTGAAGTGGGCCAAGGACCAGGACAACGTGGAGGTCGTCCAGCTCAATTCGTTCGGATGCGGTCCTGATGCCATAGTGTGTGATGAATCCCGGGCCATCCTTGCATCGGCTGGCAAGAACCATACGTTGATCAGAATAGACGAGGTCTCCTCACCAGGATCCATACGGTTAAGGCTCAGGTCCATGATGGAATCCCTTGAGAGGAAAGGATTGGGATCGAGATATGAACCCATACCAAGGAAGAAAACCCCTCCATATACTGTCTCGGACCGCGAAAGGACGATGATCGTCCCATTCTTTTCCAGGTTCTTCTCTCCATACATAGTGGCTGCCTTCAAATCGATGGGATACAAAATAGAGACCCTTCCAGAACCGGATAGGGAGTCCGTTGAAGTGGGTCTGAAATACTGTAACAACGAGATATGCTATCCTGCAATCATCGTTATCGGGGACCTTATCAAAGCGTTGCAGTCAGGAAAGTATGATCTAAAAAAGGTAGCAGTGGGTATTACCCAGACGGGTGGTCAGTGCAGAGCATCAAGCTACCTGTCACTTCTGCAGAAAGCCCTCCAGACATCCGGATTCGAGGATATTCCGGTTGTAACTGTAACTCTTTCAAACCAGAAGCTGAATGATCAGCCAGGCCTGAAGTTGGATAAAGGAAAGCTTTTAAGAAGAGGTGTTCAGGGGCTTCTCTTTTCAGACTCGATCATGGAACTCTATTATGCTACAGCTCCAAGAGAGAAGGTTAGGGGTACCTCCCGGGAGATATCTGATAGATATATAGCCCTTGGAGCCGAAGCTGTCAGGTACGGGAGGGAAATGGAGCTTGCGGATGCTCTCGAAAGGGCTGTTAAAGAGTTCAATTCGATCGATATCATTGAGGACGAGATCCCAACTGTTGGTTATGTGGGTGAGATATATGTCAAATACAATCCATTCGGTAATTTCCACGTTGTCGATTGGATGGTGGATAACAGGATAGAGGTGATAGTACCTCCTATCTTCGACTTCTTCGCACAGGAGTTCCTCAATCCCAGATTCCACGTTGATTGCACTACCAAAGGTATATCCTGGAAGTACATTAGCACATGGCCCGAGGAATGGTATGTCCGATATCATATGAGACGATACGAGAAAGTGTTGAGGAAGTTCAGGTTCCACAGGAAAACACATTATATCGGCAGTCTCTCAAAACACTCCTCGGATGTGGTCACACTTGTGGACCAGTTCGGTGAGGGTTGGCTCATACCAACCGAGATCGGAGCCTTTGCAGCAAGTGGTGTACAGAACGTTGTTTGTGTCCAGCCCTTCGGGTGTATCTCCAATCACATAATCGGTAAAGGGGTGGAAAAAGCGTTGAAGGCAAAGTACCCTGACCTCAACGTTCTGTATCTCGATATGGATGCTGGTTCATCAGAGGTCAACCTCTTCAACAGATTGAACTTCATCGTCAGGTCCGCAAGGGAGGACCTGTACGAGAAACAGAAGAATGGAAGGGTCAGTACTTGAATGGTCCCATATCAGTTCATGAACCTTCCTTCAATGATGGATAAGGAGCCGTCTGTATTCCTTCTGGAGAACCTCATCCTTTCCTTGCAGTATGTGCTCCTTGATCCACAATTCGGACAGTTCGAGGTGCATGTTTCCTTGGCAAGATCGAAGAAAGCCTCCGGATAACCGAACTGAAAGGGTGATCTGAACCAGTCCTTGCAGTGCTCACATTGGAGCTCGCAATGCAGCTCTCTCTCCATCAATAAAAGATATATGGTGTAATATTAAACCCTTTTCAAGGTTTTGTTGATTTTTCAACAGCTCGGACCATCTCTGGTAGCTCAGCATCGATGAATCCCGCATTCTTATAGATCCCCGAACCGTCGATCGAAGCGTGGAGATGTAAGAGACCTACTCCTAACCTGGAAGCTTCTTTCTGGAGAAGTCCTAGCAAATGTGATGCGATCCCTCTTCCTCTCAGATCTGGGACAGTGTACATGTTCATGATATATCCCATTCTTCCATTTTGTAGAGGTCCGTACCTTGGAGCCACTTCTCTCACTTCCATACCGCTTGAAGCAATTACCTCTCCATTGACCTCAGCAATGAAGGCCACGAACTCCTCCTGGGATATGGCCCTACGGAAGTAGTTACGAATATTCTTGCGGAGGATCTCTGTTTCCTCATCTTCAACATGGCCCTTATAATCGTTCAGGAATCTGATCCTGAAACCTGTAAGGACATCGATGTCATCAAGGGTGGCTTTCCTGTATAGGACATCAAGCATCTTTTCTTCCCACCTTGAAGGTAAGGGAGGTTGGTCCAATCAATCCGCTGGAACCTGCCCCGCATCCGATCACGGTTTTTATTCCCTGCTCCACTTTCTGGGGAAGCTCAATGATACTCCTCTGCGGGAGGTGATAGATATTACCTGATGTTGGATTGGGTCCGGTTGGGACGAATACTGTGATCACCCCTTTATCCTTGGTTCTATCAGTAACGAACCCTGTCATCCACGTATCATTTCCGAAAGGGCTACACAGGACTGCGGATGAAAATGGTGCCTCCTGTTCACCGGAAAATGAGAGGACAACCTCTTTGGTGACGGTGTAACCTGGTATCTTTCGCAGGATCCTCCTTTCCACCTGATTGTGAAAGAAACTGCCGACCCTTGTCCTTACGGTCAATCCCAGCAGGAAGCATAAGAGCAGTATCAGGACCACGCTGATCAAACTGGCTACGATGATATCGATATTCATACCGAGAGTGATCAGCTCTGCAATTGGTTTCACATGGTCGATGATGAAATTATATAACCAGAAAAGCACCCATGCGATCAATATTAACGGCAGGATGGATGCAATCCCTAGGACCATCGTTGTCCTGGTCCAACTTATTATGTCCTTCATATGATAAGACCTCCGTTCCGAATATCGGAAGGCCATTGTTCATATCCTCATAAATCCTTTTCCGGGAAACGCTTATAAAAGGACCTTGAGCACCTCATCCATCATTCTCAACTTGGAAATTAGTGAAATGCTTTCCTTGCTGGAGATCCTTCCTTTATCCAGATGTATCAACAATCTCTCCAGTCTTCTGTATATGGAATCAAATGCTCTCCTGAAGTTCAGATCATCATCCATGGAGCCTGTGAAATCCTTTTCCAATGCAGCAATATTCCTGGAAACGTACACATTTCCACCTTTACCGTCCGCATCCTTTAGCCTTTGAATAATCACCCGTGTCCTTCTTAACTTTCCAACAGTAAGCTCAAGGTCCTCCATTGTTATGTTCCTCTTCTTTCTCCATGGGCCGTAAGCCAAATAGAATCGGATCTCCTGACCGGAATATCCTGATCCCTCAAGATCATCGAGGTATAGGACATTCCCTTTCGACTTTGACATCTTCTTCCCCCGAAGCAAAAGATGTCCCCCGTGATACCAGTAATTTGCCAGTTTTCCTCCATGCGCTCCTTCCATTACCGCAATATTGTAGTCGTGATGTCTCCAAAGATTGTCCCAACCCCCGCACCAGATATCGATCTCTGTACCGAGGCTTTCCCAGCACATGGCCGGGTCCTGGACGTTCCAGGAAGGTCTACCACTTCCAAGGACCTCATCCCAACAAACGTTCTCCTCGTCATCACACCCATGCCAGAGGATGAAATCTCCGTAGTTCCACTGTATGCCTGGATATGTGTCTCTGGCGAACCTTCTCTTCTTATCAGGCCATCTGGACATGTCAAGTCCAAACAATCTGCCAAAGCCCTGGAACTTCAACGGATCGTAGAAGATGTCCTTTCCGTGTTTGTATGCAATACCTTTCTTCAAAAGAAGTTTGATGATCTCGATCGAGAGTTCGATCGATCCCGAGGACCTCGGGACATGGTCTGGCCTGAGCAGCAGGAGACGGTCCCATTCGGACCAGAGCTTCTTTTCATTCCTTGATGTCAGCTCCTGGATGGTCAGTCCTTCCTTCTGTGCCATCCGGATCGCATTGTCCTCCACGTCGGTAAGGTTCATCGCCCTCTCAACTTTGAATCCCTTGCTAACGAGATACCTGACCAGGAGGTCCTGGAACACAAATGTCCTGAAATTTCCTATGTGCGGCCTCGAATATATCGAAGGTCCGCAGGTAAATACCTTAAGGGTATCCGAGTGAATTTCTCTGGGGATGATCTCCCTCTTCCTACCTTCCATGGTATCGAAAAGATGCGGTCCTTCCATCCATATTGCCTCTTTAAGGAGGTCAATTGATGATGGATATTTAATCTGGCCCCTTCCATGATAGATTCACCCGTGACAACAAGATAGAAATACGGTTCAATATATCGCAATGGCATATGAGTAAAAAAGGTGGTGTGGGTCCTGGCTTGGAGGTTAATATCTCCGGAATGGTACTTTCCAATCCTTTTCTCCTTGCATCGGGGATCTCTGATGAGACCGGATTGTCAATGGTGGAGGCGGTGAACAACGGTGCAGGGGGTGTTGTAACCAAATCTTTGAGCCTGGAGGCCAGAGAAGGCCATTCCAATCCATGCATATACGAGCTGCCCTATGGGATGCTCAATGCCATGGGTCTCCCCAATCCCGGTATAGATGAATATACCCATGAGATCGAGATCTACCTTGAAAAAGCTGGAGAGAGGGCCCCGATAATCGCTTCTCTCTTTGGTTCGGATATCTCCGAATATGCAGAGGCTGCCAGAAAACTCCAGAAAACGGGAGTTAACGGTCTGGAGATCAATGCATCATGTCCCAACGCAAAGGGTCTGGGTCTCCAGTTCGGCCAGGACCCCAAGGTCATAAAGGACCTTGTTTGGGAGGTGGTATGCTCCACTTCCATACCTGTATTCTTCAAGTTGACCCCCAATACTCAGAACATCAACGTTCTAGCGCTGGCCGCACAGGAGGCTGGTGCCCATGGTCTGGTTGCAGTGAACACACTTCAGGCCATGAAGATCGATATACATTCAAGGATGCCTGTCCTGACCAATGTATATGGGGGGCTTTCAGGACCAGCCTTGAAACCGGTGGGTGTAAGATGTGTTCATTCCATTGCCTCTGATCCTGAGATCGAGATACCAATAATCGGTGTTGGAGGAATTACGAAATGGGAGGATGCTGTTGAATACCTGCTTGCGGGAGCTTCCGCTGTCCAGGTGGGGACAGCTGTCACCTGGGGCAATCTCGGGATATTCTCGGGCCTCTCAAAAGGCCTTTCCGGATACATGTCGGAAAAAGGGTTAGGATCGGTGAAGGAAATTACGGGAGCATCCCTGGAGGTGAGAAGGTGAGAGCCCCTTCCGAAATGGAGAGCGTAATCGTTAAGGATGTTGTGGAGGAGGCGGATGAGATCTTCACCATAACATTCGAACCTGATAACAACCTGGGATGGAATGAGATGGTCCCTGGTAATTTCCTCATGGTGTGGGTCCCTGGTGTGGATGAGGTCCCGATGTCGATCTCCCTCAGGAAGGAGGAACCTTTGGTCCTTGGTTTCACAGTCCAGAACATAGGTGAAGCCACACAAGCCCTTTGCAGCCTCAAGAAAGGTGATAGGATCGCTATCAGAGGACCTTACGGTAACGGTTTTTCGCTTCCCTTGAAGAAGGAGGTCAAGACGATCATAGGTGTATCCGGAGGTGTTGGTGGAGCCTCCACCATACTGCCAATGGAATGGGCCTTTGAAAATGGTTTCAGAACCGTGAACATTGTTGGTTCAAGGTCAAAGAAAAATTTCCTTTTCGAAGAAAGATGGAAAGGATGTTCCAAAGAATTGATCCTTACGACCGATGATGGAACATTGGGGAAAAAGGGTTTTGTTACAGAAAGATTGAGGGAACTGCTCGGGTCCATGAAGAAGACCGATATGAAGAAGTCCCTTATTTTCTCATGCGGTCCGGAGGTCATGCTGATAGCTGTGAAAGAGGTCCTGGATGAATTCGAAGTGAAGGGTCAGTTCTCATTGGAAAGGTTCATGAAATGCGGGATAGGGTTATGTGATTCCTGCTCCGTTTCAGGTAAAAGGGTCTGCATGGACGGTCCGATCTTCACCCTTGACATGCTTGATAAGATGGATGAGTTCGGAAAGGTCCACAGGGACAGAGCAGGTCGCCCGGTCCCGTTGATGGAATGTGTGAGGTGAGTGGATGTTAGAGAATAGAAGATCGATCTTTTTTATATCCATGGTGTTAGCATTTTCATTCCTTTCTGTATCCGTAATATCAGGACAGACCTCATCCGGAGTGCAGGTAGGAGAACCCCTCCATCTATGGTTAAAGAGATCACCCGCCCAGGACCTGACCACACTCTCCTTCTATCCGATCCAGGTCGATGATACCGTTTCATCCGATCCCAAATTCAGACATTCCCTGGGTCCCAAAGGTCAGGAGAACAGCAAGCTTACAGCCTACTTCCCAACCCATCCGGATAGCAATTTCCTCCAGTTCGAATACAATTCAACCCTTGTAGGGGCTTATAATTTCACCATCTCTGCCATCCTTCCAAATAATGCATCGGATATTGAGTTCAGACTGAAGGTTACCCTGGCTTTCGCGCAGGTAAGAGGATCGGACCTTGATGTGGAATACTCGTTCGTTATCTTGGGCCAGGCTGATTCGAACAGGAAGACCTACACAGGCGATATCGAGATCGACAAGGACCGCCTGGATAGATTCGACGGTGAGAAGGGAGGGAGGATGAAGTTAACGATAGAGCGTGTCGATAATATCGATACGGATGTCCTCCTTTACCTGGGGTACGGTGGGAGGACCTGTTCCATGGACCTACCATATTCCAAATACAGATATGAACCGATAAAAGAAGAGGAGGATGGTTTCGATTGGACCATTCTTATCATAATCCTCTTCGGTTCCCTTGTAATAATTATCTTGGTCTTCATGGCTTTCGGTTTGATCGGAGGGAAGAAGGAAAAGGATGATACCGATGAACCTCCGAAAAGAACAAGGTACAGGAGTGAGAGAAGATGACGATCGCCCTGGACCTGAGATGTGGTGTGTCCGGGGATATGCTTCTCGGAGCCTTCATGGATATCTATTCCAGAGAGGGAGATGTCGAAAAGGTCCTGGAACGGATCGAGAGGGCCGCATCAGTGATGGCCCCGACAAGGGTAAGAATGGTGGAAGTGGAACGATCAGGGGTCTTAGGGAAGGATATCTCAGTTGATTGGGACCCTCTCCCTATGAACAGTGTTCCTGGAACTGCCATGAAGGAGTATTTAGGATCAGGTCTGAAAACGATATCTGCAAATGACAGGATCGTGAGGAAGACCAATAGGATGTTGGATAATATCCTGGAAGCGGAGATGGTCGCCCATGGTTGCGGAACCTTGGAAGAGGTCCATCTTCACGAGACAGGCAGTCCCGACACTCTTGTGGATATCATTGGTATATCATTGGTCTATGATCTTTTGGAGATGGATGGGGAATGGTTGAAGGCCACACCGATCTCCCTGGGAATGGGGGCTGTGGAAACATCCCACGGGACACTTCCTGTTCCTGTTCCTGCGGTAAGGCACATGATCAGGTCCATTCCAGTCAGGGCAGGACCAGTTGAGGGAGAGCTCGCCACTCCCACAGGAGTGGCTGCCGTATCGGCGATAGTGGAGCTCTGGATGGACCATTCCGAAAAGGGAGATACAGAACCCTTTAAAGGAAAACTCCTAGGTGCGGGTTCCGGAAAGAGAGTGTACAACGGTTTTTCAAATATGTTGAGTATCTGGGAGGTTGAATGATGGAGATGAGGTTGAAGCTTGATGATGAGACCGTTGATGTCATCTTCACCGGTAAGGAACTGAAAATAGCAGGGAGGAAGACCATTAAACCTCTGAGGGCCTCCCTTGATGCGAAAAGGGTGATTCCCATCCTTTATACTATCATAATTGTAATGGGGATAGTGATCACATCAATGGTGATCGGGTCGCTTTTCGGTAGAGTGGATATTGCGATCATCTCGGTTGCTGCCGGTATGGGTCTTGCAGCAGTTGTTTATCTTTCCCTTTCACGGATGGAGCAGGTACTTCAGATCGAGCACCCTTCAGGTGTTCTGGAATTCAGAGGTCCTTCCGATGATCTGAGAAAACTCTATTACTCCATATCCAAAGTGACGATCAGGAAGATGAAGGATAGGGAGCGCAAGGATGAGAAATCTTCCTTGAAGGGGGTGGGTGTTACCAAGGGAAATTCGCTTATGAACAAGGAAGAACTGAGGTCTGTAAAAGGTGACCTGAAAAGATCGGTCGTTCTTGGTGGCCGAATGATAGCTCAGATATGTCCTGAGTGCGGTAATGATGAACTGTATTACGAGGGAGGATTCATGACGGGACATGTATACCACTGCAAGAGATGTGATTATGTCGGATCCTTCATAATGGAAAAAGAACTCGATCTTAGAGAGTGACCTTCTGTCTTATTTGAGTCATAGAAAAATAGGAGATCCTTGGACCATTCCAACTCAGTTCGTGACAAAACAGGCATCTGGATGCTCGTCTGTGCGTCCTCCATCTGTCATGACCTCTTGAAGGACCATTCTTTCCCAGACCTTATTTACTCCTTGTATCAATATAACCATTGGATCGGGTAAGGTCCTCCCCCGGCAGGACTCACCTGCCAGGTCCCTTCCCGATCGAGGAGGGATCGAGACGAGATCTAAGATGGTTGCGTGGATATTGACCTGCATGATGGCATTGACGATCACTATTCTTACGAATTCCGATCCAAATGCGGAGGTCCTGAACGGAGATGAGGACAATATCATCCCATCTGTGTTGGCCCCGTTAAATGTCATGGAAAGTGAGAGGTCATTGGGAGAGCCTTTTTCATTTATCAATTCAAAGGATCGATCTGTTGGTGATCAAGGAGATGATGTCCATTTCGCATCTACCCCCGGATCAAGGGAATCGGACACTGAAAGGGAAATGGATGCGCATGATTATGCGAATGGATCAAGGATAACTAGCAGTGGAGAAAAGATATCCGGTTCATTGACATATGATCCTTCTGGTGTTTCTGATTTTAAAGATTGGTACAAATTATCAGAAGATGATGTGGATCCATCTCCCGGTGCAACCAATGGACCTCATAATATCTCTATCACCATGACGAGCTATCTTGACGGGAACAATGGTCATGATGATCTCTATGAGTACAATATCGTGCCATCATCGGTACCCGGAGAATTCGAACTTGAATCTGACTATTATGATTATATATGGATCCATGTCCGATACTACGATCCATGGATGGGAATGGTGGATATCGGAGGAACGGAATTCCTTTACGACGACATGGACCCATCGGATTCCTGGGAACATGCTAGGAACTGGACCTTCAGGTTTTCAACCCCTGTTCCATCCACTGGACCTGAGGACACCAATGGTTTCCAGGGTGGATTGGAGGAAGTCGGGTGGTATTATATCTCATTTTCAATGGATTGGGGTGCGGTGATCGGAGCTCCTGATAGAAGCGGATTCTCAGTAAATTACGAGTTCGATGTGGAAACTGATGACCGGGATGTGACAGATGACGGAGCTAACGTCATTGAGGATGCAGGACCTTTCGAGGGGGACCTACCAAGAAGGGTACAATCAGCCTTCGATCAGGTGGATTGGTACAGGTTTGCAGGTTCGGATCCGGAAAAGCTCTGGAAGATGAGTTTTATCATTAACAGGACCCTCGGCCTGGGTCAGGTAGATGAGAACTCCCAGAGAATATATGATACTCACCAGTTCTTCTTTGTCATGATACCTGAACCTGGTGTAGATGAGATCTGGGATACTGAGGATGACACCTGGTCGTATCTCTGGTGGAAGTTCACCTTTTTCATAACAGGTCCAGGTGCGATATCGGGAAACCAGACCTTCGGATTCACTCTGAACAACACATGGACCGATCATCCGGATAGGGGAGTCTACATAGGGACCTATGTCACTCCGATAACAGCAGGATATGATGGAACGGAGATCACCGGTTACTATTACACGTCCTGGACAACCTTCTCTGATTATACCATAGATTATTCTGTAATTGAAGAAAGCGTGAACAGGAGGCCCCAAGTGAAGGACCTGGATGTCACCTCCGATAATGAGTTCGAAAGAAGCAAGGGAGACGTAAGTGACACTTTTTCATTCGAGGTTACATATCTGGACCCGGATGGGGACGAACCTGAATTCCTGGACCTCTACCTTGATCCAGGAACCAAGGATGAACAAGTATATTCCATGCTGGGGGAAGATGATGGAGGTAGTCTGAAAACAGGTAGGACCTATTACCTCACTCTTGTGGGTGTTGACATTGGAGAGAAGGATGGGGACTATTCTTTGATGGTCAATGCGTCGGATAAGATAGGAATGATTTCTCTTCGGACCTCACTTACCACGAATAACCTCTACCTGAACGGAACGCTTTCCGTCTGGGACGATAAGGAAGTGGAATACATACCAAGCGGTTCCATTGATCCCTTGTCAGAGGATCAGAGTCCTGTAATGATACCTCTTGAAGAGTTCAACGGAGGTCCTTTCAAGGATCCTGAGAGATCCTTTGTCGGATTCAAGGTATGGAATGGATCCCTGGAAGAATGGTCCGATGATTCAAAGCAGGATATCGTCAGGATCGAGATCATTTACCGGGAGGGAGACGGCTGGTATGCCGAGATCTCACCACTTGAGAACAAACACGGGGAAGAGTTGATAGGGATACTTGCTTACGATGAGCATTCCCGTATCGATGCCAATCTGTCCCTGACGGTACAATCTGTCAACGATCCTCCTGTATTGGATAGTGTGGAATTCAATGGAGACGAGGTTTCCATAGATAGATCCGATCCGCTTGAACTGGAAGTTGATCTTCGACCCTATGTTATCAAGGAAGAGGAGGAGTTCGAGATCCATCTTTTCGCAAGTGATAGCGATCCGGAAGAGGATCGGACACAGATCTCCTTTTCACTTGTCGGTGTTGGGAAAGGATCCTGGTCCTCTTCACCCCAGATCGATACCTCCACCGGAGTTTTGAAGTATACTCCACAGAACTCCGATGTAAGGGAGAATGGGTGGATGACTTTCAGGATCACTGATGGTTTCGATCTGATAGATGTAAAATTGTGGATGGATGTATCTAACACTCCGGATGATCCGATGATCTCGATATCTCACGAAGGTCCAACTGTCATGCAGGGAGCTACGTGGACAATGGACCTTTCCGCAGAAGATGTGGATAAGGGAGAAACCTTCGTCTATTCCATCAACCTGGAAGATGAGATAGGATCGGATTACCCCTCCATATCCGATCAACTTCCCGAAGCAGCGCTTGGAGTGGACCTCAGATATGACTTCGATGAAGTGACGGGATATCTCAGTCTGACGCCCATGGGTGAGAATATCTGGAAAACTTCAAATTCTCTGCTTGAAGAGGTGACAGTGACTTTTGTTGTTCTTGTTACTGATTCAGATGGAAGGACCGATATGAGAGTGGTGAACCTCACCATGATCAAGGATGGTCCATGGATACCGGCGGTTCCTGATTTCACCTTTACCGTGACGGATGAGGACCCTGATACTCCTGGTGATCAAGGTCTTACCATCACGGTAACAGCGGATGAGATCGATCCGAAATATGATCCTACTTGGGTCTACAGCTGGACTTTGAGTGATGGAAACAAGATAACCGGAAGGGAATTCGAGCATACGTTCACACCCTCCGGTGATGGAACGGTCTTCACCTACAACATCAAACTGAAACTTGTTTTGGGTGAATATATGACTACTGAAGGATCAAAGACCGTAACCTTGACGATCCCTGTGGAAAAGGAGGAAAAGAAAGAAGAAACCTCCATTCTTCCCTATATGATCGGGGGAGCGGTCCTTCTGATTCTCATAATCATTGCACTCGCTTTGATCATCATAATGAAAAAAAGATCAGAGGTGCCTGCTGAGACAGATGGAGTACCTACACAAGGGTTCTCAGGGCCTCAATCAAGAGAGGTCAGAGCTCGTTCTCCTCCTCCTCTTTATGGCCAGCAACCTGCAAGGGAAGAATATATTGATGAAAATGTGAGATGTCCGAATTGTGGTTCACCGGTTCAGAAGGATTGGTTCCTCTGTCCGGAATGTAAGGATCCACTGAAATGGTGATATCTTAGATCGTACCAGAGAGACCGCAGTGCGGGCATGTGATCTGATGTGATCCTTCGGGAATGTGGAGGTGGTTCCCGCACTGCGGGCATTCCACTGTTATCATAGGGGTACCATGGTATGGATGTGATTGCTGTACCTGCATAGGCTGCTGGTATGCCTGTGGAGATGGTGGAGTGGCAACCACATGAACTTCTTCCACATCATGTTCCAATTCACTGTAGGCTTTCCTGGCGGTTATGAACTCACGGAGGGCAAGTCCCGTAACGCTGATAGCGATCACGTCCAGGATCAGGGCGAAGATCAGGTTATTCCCATCCAGTGCTAAAAAGCTCAGTGGAAATACGATGATCGATACAATGACCATTATAACGATGACAATCGGTATCCATGGGGCCCCCATGGAGGTTCCCGCTTCACCTTCCATGATCCTTTTGGTGCTTGGTATCAGCATTGATACTATTATGCCTGATACAGCAATGGCGATGTTCAGAATGAAATTGATCAGAAATATCGTCTCAACGGAAGCCATGGTATGTTACCCAGAAACAAGATGGTATTTATTGATTGCGAATAACTGGTAAAAATTCAGTGTTTTTGGAGGACCATAGAATTTGTATGGGACCCTTTCCTCCATGTTCAGAACAGTGGATATTCGCTAACTATCATTTCAATGAAAAGAAATTTATTACATCTTTTGCTCTCTTTTTATGGTGTTGTACATTGGGGTTTTTTGATACTGAAAAGAATGTCTTTGAATATATCAAAATTGCGGAAGGGTATGATGGGAGGGAGCTGATATCGATACTTGAAGGAATATTGCCTCCTTCTACGACAGTACTCGAACTTGGGATGGGTCCCGGAAAGGACCTTGATATCCTTAGTGAGAATTACAAGGTGACAGGATCCGATCTATCCAAGGTTTTCATAGATCTGTATAGAAAGAAGAATCCGGGGGCCGACCTTTTACTTCTCGATGCCGTAACCTTGAAAACCCAAAGGAAATTTGATTGTATCTATTCGAACAAGGTCCTTCAACACATCTCGAAGGATGATCTGAAAGCATCATTCCAGAGGCAATGGGAGATATTGAATGATAATGGAATACTGTTCCATACTTTCTGGAAGGGAGATCGAGAAGAAATGATGGATGATCTCTTGTTCGTTTACCACACTGTGGATGGACTTAAGGAATTGATAGGAGATAGATTTCAGGTGATCAGATCGGAGATATACACAGAAATGGAAGAGGATGACTCGATATTGATCGTATTGAAAAAAGGTTAAAATTCATGAATTATTTGTGACCATGATCAACAATGAAGATCGATCAATGTATGTCTTTTTACATTCTCCTGAATTAGGGTATACATGGTAATCAAGTTAATGCTTTTAGTAACTCATGGAAGTGTAAAAATGGAAAACAAACTAATGAAAATTACCTGTGACCCGATGTGTGGATTCGCTGTGCAGAGCCATAAGGAAAGCGAACTGATAGATATGGCCATGACCCATGTCAAGAATAATCATCCTGACAATAATTATTCCAAGGATGATGTTAAAGGTATGATAAAGAAAGTTTGATCAAAATGGATCATATGAACTCATCGGATGAAATGGTCCGATGAGTTTTTTTTAATGATCAAAGGTCCTATCGTATTGATCTCTTAATGGAATGTCCTTTAGGTTCATGGACGAACCTCTGGACCAGTAATGCCGCAATGATCCCCATGAACGCAGATATCAGGAAGGGGATGGAATAACCAGGGAGTTCCATGAACCATATGGAATATTCTCTTTCGTGTGTCATGTCCCATACTAACCCTCCAAGAATCGGGCCTATAGTAGCTCCTACATTAGATATCGCCTGTATGGTGGCTATCAACCTTCCTCTGATCCTGGTAGGTACGATATCTGCCTGAAGGGCCCTCGTAGCAGGTTGTGCGACCTGTCTTCCAATATCCTTGCCAACGAAGGTTATCAGAGACAGGATCTTCCCGAAGGGAAGGAGCGGTGTAAGGGACATGATGATGGTTGAATACCTACCCCACATGGAAGCATGTACTATCACCGGTTTCTTGTGTGGTCCTTCGGTAAAATATCCCGTAGGTATGACGAACAGAAGTCCCAAACCCATACCTGCGCCGAACAGTATGGAAAAATCCCTGGCTCCGATACCGAAGTTCTGTTCCATGAAGAAGAACATCACAACCGAACCCAATGACCAGGAGAAACCCTCGAAGAAGGAGTTGGCATAGAGCATATTCAAAGAGAGCCTGGTCCTCTTTCCTATCCCCATTTTTGCTTTTTCTTCTTTCACCCGTTGAGAGACCTGGTCCTTCACAACTGTCAATTTATCCTTTAGGAAAACAAGACCGAAAAAGGCGGCAATGAAGGAGACAGCGCTGGTGAAATAGAATGGAGTTCTCATGGAGGTAAGTTCGGAAAGTCCAGCAACATCCTGGGCAATGTAAAGGATCAGACCTCCGATCAAAGGTCCAGCTACAATTCCAATGTTGGTCAGAAAGATATAGACGGATATTGACCTGGACCTCTTGGAAGGGGGGGCAGAATCCACAACAAGGGCCTCACCCACCGGCCAGACCATTGCTGATGCGGTTCCCTGCAGAACTCGAACAAGTATCAATCCCCACCAGTTCTGGGGAAGGGTGAAAAGGAATGCAAGAAGACCGTAGAGGAACATCCCGGTGATGATGACC
Source organism: Thermoplasmatota archaeon (assembly GCA_965234725.1). Taxonomy (GTDB): domain Archaea; phylum Thermoplasmatota; class Penumbrarchaeia; order Penumbrarchaeales; family Penumbrarchaeaceae; genus Penumbrarchaeum; species Penumbrarchaeum helgolandense. Next base: position 42,507 of record CBDDUX010000032.1, read on the forward strand.
TTCTTCCTTCCCACCCGATCAGAAAGTCTCCCGAAAGGCCTTGCAAGGAAAGCCCTGGTGAACATGAAGGAAGCAAGAAGCAGGCCGACCTCGAGACCCCCTCCTCCTAGAAGATCAACATAGTTGGGGAATATCGGGAGGATCATCCCGAATCCGAGATAAATAGAAAAAGCCAGGAAGGAGGCCACACCTATGTTGAGCTTCCAGCTCCCTGCCATATAAGTGCGAACATATCATCCTATAAATAACTGGCAGAACCGGTAACCGAGACATATGCCGATCCATCAAGTGCTCTGACCACAAGGTTGTACATTCCGTCCAATCTCAGATCCGAGGGGCCGAAGATCCAAACTATGTTCTTCTGTCCGGTCACTTCAAGGGTTTCATTTTCCATAATATCCAGGTAGGGATCCTCAAGGTATACTTCCAGTTTACAAGGTCCCACCCCATCAAGTAATTTTCCACCGGAGATGGTTATGGATAAGTTCATGCTGGTAGCACCCTTCTCCAAGGTCCAATTCACCTCTGTCATGTTATTGAATTGAATTGGTAATGTGGATTGTTGTATCAATACACGACTGATAGGTCCTATTGGCAGGTCTTGTGGGACCACAGTTATATTGATCTGGGCGGAATCCTCCTGTTCGATCTCATCCAATACGGTCAGTGTAACTATATATGACCTGGCTTCAGGGAATGAATGATCGATGGTGCCATTCGTTGTCGTTACCAACTCCCTTGATCCGTCCTCGTTGGTATAACCGAAATCCCAGATGAAGAACTTAATGCCTTTATTGGAGAGGTTTCCTGAATAGCCCGGATCATAGGATTCGTTACCATCGAAGAATACTGGTGATCCACGAGTCGCTCTGGTCTTGTCAGCTGTGAGTATGGCCACTGGAGGTTTGTCATTGCTCACATCCGTATTGTTCAGGCCTCCACCCTCATCATCAGGTTCAATGAGGGCCATTATCTTGCCTCCAAAGGTGGACCAACCTATCCCCAGGACCATAAGACCAACGATGACCACCGCTACGATGATCGCAATTTTTTTGATATTGGAATCCTTCTTGGGTTTTGCCATCATTCCCACCTTTGGTTGCCCTGCCTTAACTTTGGGTAAAGCTTATTGGTTTAAGAGGCTTTTTAATCTTTTGGACCCTGGGTGAAAGTTATTTTTGAACATCCTTGGCTTTCTGCCTCTCCTCTTTCTGCAAACGTCTCTGCATTATCCGGTCCAATATAAGTTTCATGTATACTGCATCATGCTCCAAAAGAGGTGATTCGGAGATGATCCTGTACTCCCAATCTTCATGGTCCAGCATCATCTCGGCCAGCGGATCGAATCTTAGGTCACCCTTCTTGATGGGAGTGGCCATAATCTTGTCACCATCAGCATGGTCGACCCCGGAGAAGTGTAGATAGAACTTTCCGGACTTCATCTGGTCTTCCACCTTGTTGAATAGGTCCTCGAAGTCCTGTATCTCCCTGAGGGAGCCACCATCCCTTGCATGGATGTTGGGGATGTTAAGGACCGGTATCGTCCTCTGGACCCTTTTATTGATCTCGAGGATCTCGTCCACCGAACCGAAGACCTTCTGTCTGCCTGAGGTCTCGAGACCAAGTTCTATGTCCAATCCCATCTTCTTGAACTTGTCCCTTAGCCATCTCACTCTTTTAATGGCTTCATCCATGGCTTCGTCCTTATTGTAATCGTGGTACATTCCAACATGGAGAACGCAGAGGTCCGCACCGAGCTTCTGGCTGATCTCTCCGCTCCATTGAACGTTATCAAGGGACCTCTGGACATAGTGCTCGTCCCCTAGAAGGTCCATGTAATAGGGAGCATGGACACTCAGGCTGACATCCAGCTCCTCTCCAAGCTCCCTTATCAGGTCGAGGTCCTCGGGAAGGTCCCTCATGGGGCGAAGAAGCTGTACCTCCATTGCATCCAGTTGAAGTGCGTGAATGTCCTCTATTCCATCCTTCAGGGTCCTCCCCTTACAGGATAGTGGTATGCCGGCTGGGCCGAACCTTATGTTCATCTTTAATTCATCTCCTGGGTAATAATCGTAGGTAATGCACCCCTTGGCTCTTCTCTTCGATAGGTTCCTTATTTTCTTGATTTCTGAGGTATTTATAGTTATCTGAAATTATCCTTATCAAAGGGAGATCTTTCCCTTCTTCAAGAGCAATTCAACGGCTTTATCAGCAGCCTCATCAAGTTTTTCCTCATCTTCCAGGCTGCGGGAGACCATCTTATTCTGCTCGTCGATCACTAATTTGGATTCCCTTCTGATCTTATCCCGTTCTCCTCTGAGCTGAAGGACCTTTTCCCTTAATTCGGTTGCCTTCAGATGGTAAGAATCCGCCTGCTTGCGGACCTTGAGGTATTCCTCGTGCCGTTTGTCAGCCTCGCTCCTTAGATGATCGAGGCTGGGTCTGTATTCATCCAGCTGATCGTTCATTTCCCTCAGCTTCTCGAAGATCTCCTGGACCTTCTGATGTTCCTGGTCTGCCAGTTTCCGATATTCCTTGATCTCATCGTCTGCTGTTTCCGCCTGAACCCTCTCAGCTTTGAACTCCGGCTCCTTGGCTTTCAGCTCTTTGAGCTTTCTTCTCTTCTCATCGATCGTCTTTACGATCCCTCTTTCTTTCGCAAGGGTATGGGACCTTGTCTGATATTCCTCTTCCAGCTTCTTCAGGTCCCTATCGATGGTGTTGATATCCTCATAAAAGACAGCTTCCTTGTTTCCAGGGTCTTTTCGGACACCCCTAAGGTTCCTTGCCTTCTGGTTGTAGAGGTCTCTTCTTGCCTTGGCCGCTTTCATTTCTTCAAGCAGTTGCCCCTTCTTATCTCTAAGGTCGGCAAGCTGGTCCAGGATCCTCTTCCTCTTCAAATGAAGGTCATCCCTCATCTCACGGATAACCTTGCTTTCCTCGTTAAAGTGGTCTCTTTTCTCAAATAGAGCAGTGAGCCTCTTTTCCGAGTTGGACAGATCCTTTAAAAGTTCCTCGGGCATTTCGTCAGGGGACATCCTTAAAACCACCCTTGAGGGAAAGGCAATAAATGACAACTGATACTTGAACTATTCCCTTGGAATACCTGTAATGTTGGCGATCTTGGCTGCCATTGCCCCTGCGACGAACCCTGCATCAATATTTACAACGGCCAGAGGAGAGCAGGATTGGAGCATGGCAAAGAGGGCGGTTTCTCCTTTTCCATGTATCCCATACCCTGTTGATACGGGCAAACCAATTACCGGGATCCTTGTGAGACCCGATACAAGTGTGGGGAGAGCACCCTCTCTTCCTGCAGCAACGATAAGAACAGAGGCACCCCATTTCTCTAATTCCTTCAAGGGAAGCATTACCCTGTGGACACCCGCCACTCCCACATCATTGTAGTTTTTCACCTCACAACCCATTTCCTGGGCCATAAGACTTGCTTCAAGGGAAACCGCCACATCGGAGGTCCCCGCTGTTAGGATCCCGATCTTTCCACCTGAAGCCTTGATCTCAAAACCATCCAAATGGGCCACAAGGAACCTGGCCAGTGGTTGATATCTGATATTGATATCCGGAAATCCCGAACGGATATGATCTATAAGATCGTGGGACCTTTCTTCCTCCAATCTTGAAATGATGGCCCTGCTACACCTTTTCAGGAAATCAATGGCAATATCTTCTATCTGACCGTCCGTTTTTCCCTCTGCCAATATGACCTCCGGAACACCTGTCCTGTCCCATCTGTGCGGGTCGATATTTGATACACCTGAACCGAAAAGCCTTCTTTCTAGTTCCTCTCTGGCAGTCTCAACACCTATCCTACCTTCAGCCAGATCCCTTAAAAGGTCTTCCATGAACATCCAAGGTTAAAGCATTAGAAAAAACCTGCGCCCGGGGAAAGGGTCATTACATATATCGTACAATCCGGTAATCCGATAGGTCTAAGGACCAAAACAAGGGTGATGCTATGACCTCCAGCGGGGATGATGATGCCGGAAACTTATCAGCGGGAAAGGGAACCCGCATCCCCGGAAGGATCATACAGAGATACATCGATGATGGATTTGTTCTGAGACTCATCGATGTTTCAGGGGACCTCGAGAATGATTGGAGGGTCCTAAAGGATGGGGAGGAGATACCTGTCTTCTCGATGAAAGGAGAGGATCTTCTTGATGCAGCCCTCGAACAGGTTAGTTGTATATCCATTGGTGGAAAGGATTCCTCCGAGCTCCTTTATCAATCATTTCCAAGATGGGATGAGAAGGCATTTGCTGATCTCGAGAGAAAAGATGTATCCATTGGAACGGTTCCCGAGGGAAGTGGTCAGAGATTGAGGATAACATCCGGTGGATCAAGATATGAAATGATCTGTCAGGCCCGACTGATGAGGGACCCATCCCCTTCCTATATCCTATCCAGGCTGAATGCAAAGAATTTCGGTTACAGTGTCGACCTGCTAGGGATGAGCTACTGGAAGTTCGATGGCAGGAATATTCCCTGGTTGATGATGATCAGATATCCGGAGGGAACCAGTTCCGGTTTCTCTCCTTTCCTTTCAGACCTCAATAAATTGATATCATCATCCATCAGGCTTCACAGTGATGAACTCAAGGGATTCCTGCTTGATCTGACCCGGTCAGATGATAGGGCATCCTATGGGCTTTCAAGAAGGATCGGCAGGGCAATCGGGGAACTTCATGGATGCCTGATCATGGATCATGGTAAACGAGAATTTGGAGATTCTGAAGGGGATCGGATCCTGAGATTGTTCACAAAGGAGCAACTTGGAATGGAGGACATCGGTTCCTCCCTCGGGCGAGTTTCAGGGTATATCGAGGAGCTCAAGGTAGGTCTCATGAAGGAGATCGGGACTGTCACACACACCGTTGCTCCGGGACGAAAACAACGTGTTGTTAGGGCCTTGCCACAAAAGGATCCCTATAAAGGGCTTTCACTTCTAAGGGGTTCCCTTTCACAAAAACATAAAGTCCTCAGAGAAAGGTTCTCCCTGCTCAGGAAATTCAAGGGATCGCCACTTGTACCTTCGGGGCTAGATTGTTCTCTGGAGAATATTGAACTCCAGGATGATCTCAAACCCATCTTTCGAAAGTTCGACTGGACATTTCATAGCAGAGAAGGTCCAAGGGTGACTAAGGTCCTTCCGCTCAAAGACCTTGCCCTTGTGCTCAATTCTCTGAAGAAGGCAAGGTTTCTTTCCTCAGCCAGGGTGATGGAGCGGATTTCCAGGGGAAGGGACATGGGAATGCTGGATATCCTTTTCCTTGAGTACAATCTGGCAAAGGAGAGTTCAACTTCAATGATGAGGGACCTCAACGCCTTCTTAATGGTAAGGAAAAGGGATATTCCATTCAGATACGTGTTCCTGACCTCGATCGTATCCTCGATTTGGTATGAGAAGAACAGGAATTCCCTTGTCCTAGGATACAATGAAGGTCTGTCAGGAACAGAGAACGAGGACCTCCTGGTATATCCAAAAGGGATCGATACATTGGAGGGGATAAAAATGATGCAGATAATAGCCTCCCTTTCATCGGCATCAAGGACCCTGAGAGACGGAATGAAGAGTAAGGTGGGGTTGGAATCGGACCTTCTTACTGCACTTACGGTCTAGGCGTAATAGTACTCCCCTTTTCTCCTCTGCTCTTCATCAAGTCTGGACCCAAGTTTATTGATGCGAGGTCGTTTTGTCTCCATATCCCTTCTGAAGGTGATCCCGACGTCTGAAAGGAAAAGATTCATTCCATCCCTTAGGTCCAGAGGACCTTCCGCTGTTCCATTTATAGATGGTTCCCCTTTGAACACCATAAGGGTGTCCGATACCAGGTCAATGAAGTAGACATCGTGGTCAACAATCAGGCCGGAACGCCCTCTCTTTTCGATGACCCTTCTGATGATCTTAGCAACCTCCATCCTCTGGTTAGCATCAAGGTAGGCCGAGGGCTCGTCAAGCAAGTACAAGTCGGCTTCCTGGGCAAGTGCTCTGGCAACCGCAACCCTTTGCTGTTCTCCACCGGAGAGCTTGGACATCTCCTTGTCATACAGATGCTTCAAACCAAGAGGCCCTTCGAGTTCGGCGCGGAAGAATCCAGACCCGAAATGCTCCTTCAGTTCGATAATGAGATAGTCCCTGACCGGACCGTCGAAATCGTGCCTTATATACTGGGGTTTGTAGGATATCTTGACATCAGCTTCAACATAACCGGAATCAGGTTTCAATTCTCCTGCCAGCATCTTGACGAAGGTCGTTTTTCCCGTCGCATTTGGCCCTACACACCCAACAACTTCTCCCACATGAATGGTTCCTGCTTTTGACTTGAAATGGAAAGATGGGAATTTCTTCTCCAGGGCAGCGTATGTAAGCAGGTCCCCTCCGGTCCATTCGGCTTTTGGGGGATGGTCGTAGAATTCAACGGGTTTGTCCCTGAACCTGACATTCTCCACCCTCAGATACCCTTCAAGGAAGACATTGATCGCCTGTTTGACGGACAATGGCTTGGTAACGACACCAAACGCTCCGGGATCGCCGTACATCAAAGAGATATTGTCAGCTAGGAAATCCAGGATTGCAAGGTCGTGCTCCACCACCATTACCTGCTTGTCATCTCCGAGGTCCTTGATCATCTGGGATATCTTCAACCTCTGTCTGATGTCAAGGTAGGATGAGGGCTCGTCGAAGAACAGGAAATCTGCATCCTTCAGCAGAGTAGCAGCTATTGCAACACGCTGCAGCTCCCCTCCAGAAAGCTTCTCCAGAGTCCTGTCAAGTACATGTGTGATCTCCAGAGAAGTGGCTACCTCCAGGAGTTTCTTTTCATTGATCTTGGAAAGCATCTCCCTGACCTTTCCGTTGAACATCTTGGGGATACTGTCGACATACTGAGGTTTGAAAGCTGTAACAAGTTCTTTCTTTGCAATGTTGGAGAAATGCTCGTGAAGTCCTGTTCCTCCAAATCTCTCCGCTACCTCGCTCCAGTCTTTGGGAGGAAGCTCGACCTCATCCTCTTCCAATTGCTTTGAACCGAATGCTTTTGGTTCATCCCCTTCATCTTTATTTCCTTCTATACCCAGGGCGAAATTGGGGATCATCGTCCCTGAAAGAACGTTCATTATCGTGGATTTCCCGATACCATTGGACCCTAGTATCCCGAGTACCCTTCCTTCCTGCGGGTAGGGGATTCTGAACATCCTGAACCCGTTGGGACCAAATTGATGGATGATGTCGGTATCCAGTTCTTCAGGCAGGTTGGTTATCCTGATCGCATCGAAGGGGCACTTGTGAACGCAGATACCGCATCCAACGCAGAGTTCCTCATCTATGATCGGTTTGTCCTTGGAGTCCCATGAGAATATTTCATCCCCGGCACGGACCCTGGGACAGAAATGGTAGCATTCCTTGGAGCATTTCCTGGATTGGCACCTGTCGTAGATGAGAGAAGCTATCCTCATATTATCGAAAGGTCCATATGTACAATGTTATTAAATGTTGGTCAGACGGATCAAAGATTGCCTCTGGCATCTTTCCATTTATCTGCTTGCCTAAGGAATCTATCGTAACCGTTCTCTCTTATGAATTCCAAATGGGCCTTATAACACCAGTATTTGTATCCCTTCTCGAACCAGGGTTGGATGATATCGCATGTGTCCATGTCCTTGCAATCTGCACATGTTTCGAGGCCCCTTTCCTTGAAACAACAGATTTTCATCCTGCATCTTGCTTTACTGAGGTCTCTCTCCCCTTTATCATAACCCAGTTTGCATCCTTTGCAGGATCCCTCTTTAAGGGCTTTGCAGGTTCGACAATAGGCCCCGCAGCAGCCGATCTCCTTCATGGTCATCCAGATCACATTTGATGAATGATCAGAAAACATCACATATCTTCTTTACAACCCTTGATAGGTCTTCCGTGGGTCCTGTCTTCTTCCAGACTATCACGCCGGATCCCAGGACCTTACCACCCTTCTTTTCAACCAGTTTCTTCATCTTCTTCACCGATTGGTTGCCTCCGGTCCAATGTGGTTTGAGGTCCTTTGTCACGAATACAACAGCCTTTTTACCGTCCAGAAAAGGCATGTCACTGAGATATCTGTTCATGATCGGATTCAGATGGAAGGCCCACACCGGGCCACCGAATATCAACATATCATATGGTCCTGTTTTTGGGATTGTTTTGAACTTGATGTCATTTCCCATCTTCTGGGCATCGCCGTCGGTCTCGATCCTCTCGATCTTGACCGAATGCCCTTTCTTCAAAAGGTTCTTTTTGATCTCCTCCGCGGCCGATGCAGTATTTCCCGTATAGGAGAATACAATAATTCCTACCTTCATGAACATCACTCCATGATCGCAAATGGATCGTATTCGATCCATATGTGATGATCGGGGGATATTATTCCATTGATTTCATTTTTTCCCAATGATACAAAAGCAGATCCTTAATAAACAGTTCTGTGCCAAGGTTATCTTAAATATCAAAGGAAAGTTTTACATTATATAGATGTAATTTAACGTTGAACATAGGGGTTGTGACAATGGCAGATTCAAAGGTAGTCAAGATTCTGGACTCGAAGCTGATCGAGCAAGGAGTGATCTCCAAAGATTTTTCCAAAGAGTACAAACTCGTTCACAGTATGCTGAACAGTTACATGAGAAGGTCCGGGAAGATCCTGACCCAGAAGAACTTCGACATGGGAAACGAGAAGCTCCGTGATTGGTTGATGATCCTACACAAGGAAGGGGCATCTCAGGAGAAGCTCACAAGCTACCTCAGATGCGGACTGGCCCATCTATCATTTGATTTTATCGCATCGCAGAACAAGGACCTCTCGAACGGAGACCTTGTGACAAGAGCCCTCCAGTCCTTTAAGAAGAGGAATTATCACAAGAGCTTCTTCAGAGTAGCTCCCAAAAAGGTCACGGAAAGAATTTCCCTGAAGAAGAAGTAATACCTCACATCTCTTAGAGGATGACTGGTGTCATTAAGTTGAGTCTTTTTTATCATAATCAATATTCAACCATGTATGGATCATTCACAGGCCATTTCAACTATCATCTCCAGAGGCATGAGGTCGGCTGGAATATGGCTCATTTTTGGTATGTAATGAGCTGCTTTGGCTGAATCCGTTCCTACCCTGGCGATCCCGATCCTGTCAAGTGGAGTAACCACCATGCAGGTATCGTCATAGACCTCTACCCCAGAATCAGTGACCCCTTTGAGGACCTTTGGGTCAAGGATCTCCCGGAGGGCTTTGTTCGTGTACACAATGATCCTCTTCTCTTTGGAAAGTTTCCTGCCATTAAGAAGTATATACAGTCTCCGAAACTCGGTGATCCCGAACTGAGGGCAGCCTAGGACGAAGATATCCGGACGATTGTCCATGTATGGATAAAGGTCTTCTTTCATCGATTCGAGTTCCTTTGCGGATATCGAGATCGAATCCTTGATGATCCCCATATCCTCGGACCTCTTGATGTAGTGGTCCTCGGGTGTGATCCCTTCCACATGGAAGATTGCATGCCCTCCTTTTGCCGCAAGTGCGGCTCCAAGATGTTTGAGATCGGCCTTCACGGTAGGTATGTCGATCCCTGTGAAATAGGGGATCCGGGAATTGTAGCTCTTGCCGATGAAGGCCCCAAGAAGATTGAAGTGGAAAGGTCCCAGATGATCGATCACTTCCACTTTCAGGGTGGGGTATCTATTTTCTTCCCTGTGCATTCCCCAATCGGGTGTCTTTCCCAGAATTGCTGCAGCAAGGGCAGAGATCCCGCCCTCCCTGTTGGTCCTTGCACCAACCATGGAATTTGCATAGATCACGGCATTGGACTCGCCCCAGGACAGATGGTCTCCAAGACCGATCGGTTCCATCCTTTGAGGGGTCTCATAAGGTATGCAAGAGCATGTCAGATCGATCCCAAGTTTGCCATAGAGATCTATGATCTCAAGCTGTTTGGATGCAAAGTTCTCGGGGTATCCGAGTTCCTTCCATTTTAACAGGTCCATGCCGGCCGGGTTCAAAGAAGATGGGACCTGAACCTTTGCACCCATGGTTTCCAATTTCCTAAGCAGGGTGATGAGTGCCTCCCCGGCAGTGTGATATGATACGCCAGAAATGTGGGCTGATCTTATGGGGACAAAACCTTCCGCCTCTTCCAGATCACCCAGGTTTACAAGTATCTTCATTGCAAAGGAGGGGGCCTCCCCTTTTTCTCCCTCCAGGATGGCTTCCTCCTCCTTTGTGAGGTACATGGAAGGGGAAAGGCTGCCAGCTGAGAAAAACCTTATCATCCCTCCATGGGTCGGAGAGAGTAAACTGAAACAAAAATAATTATATACTAAATAGGCAATAGATGTAATACAAGTATAATACATACTTGCCAGCTGTGAAATGGGGAATGTGGGACATATGGCTGAAAAGACAACGATCTCTGCAAGACTGGACTCTCAGCATTATGGTATGCTTGAGAGGGTTCAAAGGGATTCGGGTCTTTCGAAGACAGATGTAATACAACTTGCACTTGAGAACCTTTCCACGACCAAAGGAGTGGGAAGGGAGAACAAGGTTGAGGTCCCTATTTCCTCCTCTACGATGATGAGGGCTTCAAGGCTCCACGTCACTTACGGATATGGTACAACGCTCGTGATGCTTCTTTCAGAAGCTGTCGATATTGGTGTGAGAGAGATCCGTATGAAGATCGATGTGGACCGAAAAGAGGACCTTCAGCTCGCGAAGGATGATCTGGATGCAAGAGCTGTGGAAATGCAGCAGGATTCCATGTCCAGCTGAAGATATCAGGCTACGTTAGGGATGCACGCGGCCATAGGAGTGTCAGGAGCCGACCGCAAAAAACAGCAGAAGGCGGTCTTAATCAAGCCTTTCCGGGCAAACGAAGACCAGGGGGATTTGGAGAATGCATTTTGAGACCGACCTGACGGAAAAAGCAAAAAGCGACTTGCTCTACCTTGAGCAACTGAATTCGTATGCGGAGAATACAAAGAACACACCTGAATACATCCGGGCGATGGCCATGTATACCCAGGCCCTCCATGTGATAGAGGAGAGATATGGAGAACTTGAACACACCATTTATCGGAGCAAGTAAGGGGCATATAATATGCTGGATAGAGGGGGTTCGAGGCCGAGGTCCCGGAAGGTCCTGGTTATTGGGATCGGAAGCGGTGCCAGGAGGATGATAGAGCTCATCCATAATGGATCCGAGGACCATGTTGACACCCTCTACATCACCACCGACGAGTCGGACCTGAAGAAGACAAGGGCCGATGTGAAGTTCCTGATAGGAAGGAGGCTTTGCGGTGGAAAAGGGGCGATGGGATTAACCGAACTTGGCGAGAAATCAGCAGAAGATGCCAAGCGGGACCTTGAGCCCTACCTTCAAGGTTACCCGTTGATTATTCAGCTTGCAACGCTAGGCAAGGGGACAGCCAGCGGGGCGAGCCATGTGGTAGCAACCCTGGGCGAGGGCCTTGGGGCCCTCGTCATTAATTTTTTAATGATACCCTCATCCACGCTGGAATCAATGCAGAGGACCATTGCCAATCATTCAAAGAACAGGATGGTAAGGCGCAATTTCAATATCCTGACCATAGATCAGGACCGGTTCCAGGAGATAAACGGCAATCAGCCTCTATCAAGGACCATGGAGGCCCTTGATGCCCTTCTATCATGGATCGTTATCTCACTTTCGAACGTAATTTACGGAAGAACTCCACGGTCATTATCCATTTCAGATCTCAGATCCGTTTTCAAGGAGGGGAATGAAGGGACCATATTCGTGGGAGGCTCCTATCTTGCAGAACCTGACCAGGCAGCGGATGAGTTCATCTCCTGTGGACTCCTGAAGAGGGACCCCAAAACTGGGAAAGGATTCCTGGTAAATCTGGTCACTCCCAAAGGAGCAAAGGAAGGCTTGACCCAGCCTTTCATTGACGCACTAATGTTGAGGGTCGACGGTTCCAAGAAGACCGTATTCGTTGGTAATCTGGAGGACCCATCAAGGACCAACATCATAGATCTGATTGGGATCGTGACCGGTATGGAAGATGGAAAGGTTGAGCTCCAGAATTTCAGACCTCCATCTGAACCTGGTACTATCAAAGAACTTCATCCACGAGGCCCGGACAGATGGGATATTCCGATGGTAAGGTGATAGATCATGAAAGAAGACGGCGACCAAGTTCGATCAGTGGCAGGTATTCCTCGGAAGGATATGCCAGATCCTCTGGAAGGCGGGAATGGAGAGAAACCTCAAGTATCTCCAGCATGGACCTTCTAGATGTTGATCCTGGGCCGATAATGCCGAAGTGAACGAATCCTGTACCAAGGGGAGTGAAAAGGTCATTCCTTGAGATCAGTTCATGACCGGTCTCTTCAAGGAATTCCCGTTGTGATGTCTGGAGAGGTGTCTCTCCGGGAAGTCCTCCTCCACCAGGCATCTCCCATCCCCCTCTTTTCTTTGATCTGACCATCATGAATTGTGACATGTCTTCGGTAAAGGCTATCACATAGGTCCACATCTTCCTCACTTCTCATAACCTACAGCAAGGATGACTACAGGTCTCAAATGATCAGGAAGACCAGCAGCGGTCTTGATCTCTTCCTCGTCGAAGGATCCTATCCAGCATGAACCAAGACCGATTTCTGTAGCCTTCAACATGGAATAGGTTGCGGCAATGCTTGCATCCTGTATACAATAGAGGTCCCTTCCCCTTTCGCCGAACTTATCTATTGCATCTAGGTCAGCGCAGAAGATCATTAGAAAAGGTGCTTCTCTAGCCCATTCCTGGTGTAATGCGTCCGAGATCTTCCCTCCTTTGAATGTGAAGATCTTCCTTGCATGAAGATTGCCTGCAGTCGGAGCCAACTGGGCTGCAAGAACCAATCTTTCGATGTCCCTATCCGGAGGGGCCATGGTCGTGAAACTTCTAACGGAATGCCTTTTCTCCATTACCATGTCCAGGTCCAATTCTACCACCTCTTGTTCTCTCTAACCACTCCACCACCTATCATTACCTTATCAACATGATTGACCCCGAAATGGTAGACAACATGATCGAAGGATGTGTCCTTCAATATCAAAAGGTCAGCATCATAACCGGGTGAGATCCTTCCCTTCCTGGAACCAAGACCGATCGCGTGCGCGGCATTCACCGTGGATGCAGCAAGGATCTCGTTGGGGGTCATCCTCAGACGGTAACATGCCAGTGTTTGAATGAACTGCAAGTTCTCCACCATGCAGTTGGGATTGAGGTCTGTTGCGATCGCAAGGGGCAGGTCCATTTTCATCATCTTTCTGACCCTGGGAACCTTTTCTTCGAATATCGTCATGAGGGTTCCGGGAAGTACAACCGGAACGGTCCCACCTCTCTTCAATGCTTCCAGGTCAGGATCCTCCGAGACCAGTAGATGATCGGCAGATGTGGCCCCTAAAGCAGATGCCATTGAGGTTCCTCCGAGATTTTCGATCTCGTCCGAGTGGATCTTCAATTTCAGACCGGCATCCCTTGCAGCCTTTAGGAATCTGGAGGATTGGCTAAGATCGAATACATTCTTCTCGCAGAAGATATCGGCATATGTGGCCAATTTCTCTTCTTTTATGGTGGGAAGGATGGATATCATCAGATCGATGAAGGCATCAGGTCTACCTTCGTACTCTGGAGGGACCGCATGCGGTCCAAGGAATGTGGACACTTTTGTTAGTGGACTCTTTGACTCCTTTATTGCTCGGAGAAGCTTTAGTTCTGTCAGAACATCCAGTCCGTAACCGGATTTGATCTCCACAGAAGTGGTTCCGTAGGTCATCATTCTTTCGAGTCTTTCATCAAGACCTTTAGCAAGCTGTTCACGGGTCATCGATCTGGATTCCTTGACCGTCCTCAGGATCCCTCCTCCGGCCTGCAGGATCTCCAGATAGGAGGATCCTTTGAGCTTCATCTTCAGCTCGAACTCCCTTGTGCCTCCGAAAACGGCATGGGTATGAGGATCGACGAAGCCAGGGACCAACGCTTTTCCATTGCAGTCCAGGCAGGTGGCATCCTCGGATAGATCGGCCTTCTCCCAGATCTCATTGGAGGTTCCGACCATGGAGATAATTCCGTTCCTGATGGTCACAGCCGCATTCTCAATAACATTGGGGGAATCCATCATTGAACCTGGGACTGGCCCCTCTCCCGGAAAGGTATAAAGCTTTCCAATATTGTGCAACAAGAAAGTATCTTTGTTTTCTTCCATAGGGATCCCCTTTGTCTCATCCTATAAGCAGGGTAGAGCCTCACTAGATAAAAAGGTATTACCGGTGGGTCATACTAATTGATAAGAGGGAAATGGATAACGAACTTAGCTCTTCTTCAATATCCCTTTTTTCTGTAATATCCTCGAATATCGTATAGACCTCATATGGTTCAGTCTCACCCTCACGTATAAGAGGAATCGCATCGATCTTGATCCATATCCTTCTATTCTTCTTGGGATTGTAGATGGTCATGACAAAATCCAATACTTCCCTGCCGGTCCTGAGGGCGACCATCGATGGATGTTCTTCTCCTGAAAGAGGTGACCCGTCTTCTCCTAAGGCATCCCATTGTGGATTTTCTGATGTCATTCCTCCCATTCTATCGAAATCGATCCCCAGTATTTCCCGAGCTGAATTATTGGCATGCAATATCACACCGTCAGGGGACTGGTGGACCACACCTTGTTTCATGGTGTCGAACAATAACCGATACCTGTCTGATCAGATCTATTGTTGCTTATGACCTTTTTCAAAACCTTGGAACGATCCATTATTCTGACCTCGCTTTTCTGTACCTCAGATGCCTCTGTTATCAGTATCATTGCTGAACAACCATTTCCTATCTGGTCTATGTTGAATAATGTTTTGGTAAGGGAATCATGGAGCGAACCCATGCCCCTCAATTAGGATATGCTCGGTGCAATGGGTGGATATCTTGATTATTGGTATCTGGTATACTTTTCATCCTTGCCTCTTACAATATCTGCGGGATATTTCTCCTTGTTCTTTTCTAATTTCTTTATTAGTACTTTTTCGAGGTCAACCTCCTCTCTGTCGGCTATGTCAAGGAGGAAGAAGAAAATGTCAGCGATCTCATCCTCCAGGTCCTCCCTTTCCGGTTTCCTGTCCCAGAGATAGAGTTCCATCAACTCTCCGGCTTCGATCGATAATGCCATGGAGATATCCTTCGGTCTGTGATATCGGTCCCAGTCCCGTTCTGATATGAATTCCCTCACCAGTTTCATGAGATCGGAGAAACTGTCGCAGTCTTCCATATGAGGGAAATGGAGATCCACGATAAAGTCATAGCGGTCCTTGAAATTCCACATGGAATGGCTTTGACTTGCGAAAGGCTTTTACGGGTCGTTCATATGGACCTCAGAGGTATAACATGACATTGATCGAGGACGTCGTGATAAGGAAGATCCTAGACTCGAGAGGGAATCCGACCGTTGAGGTGGATGTATACACGGATACTGGAAGTGGAAGGTTCTCAGCTCCCAGCGGTGCCAGTACCGGTATTCATGAGGTGACGGCATTTCCAAAGGAAGGTATTGACCACGCCATCCATCTATTCAGGGAAGAGATAGTCCCTCAGGTAATAGGAATGGATACACTGGAACAGGAGAGTCTGGATCTCCTGTTGACAGATCTTGACGGGACAGATAACTTTTCCAGGATAGGCGGTAACCTGATCGTTGCCCTCTCCATCGCATCATCCAAAGCTGCCTCCGAGGTCCTTGGACTTCCTTATTACAGGTATCTTGGTGGTTTGCTCCATACCGACCTTCCCTATCCTATGGGGAATGTGCTTGGAGGTGGAAAGCACGCGATCGGAGGGACGGATATTCAGGAGTTCCTTGTGATATCCCAGGGAGAAACGTTCATCGATTCGGTTTTCGCGGGAGCTTCTGTTCATAAGAGGGTATCCGAACTGTTGAGGAAGAAGTACCCTGGAGTGGCTCTGGGTAAAGGAGATGAAGGGGCCTGGGTAGCAAAGGTCACCAATGATGAAGCTCTTGAGATCGTTTCCACAGCATGCAATGAGATCTCAGATGAGGTGGGATTCGAGATCCAGCCTGGACTCGACGTTGCTGCCTCTTCATTTTTCAAGGATGGCAAGTACCACTATTCTGACAAGGTACTTGACACACAAGGACAGATCTCATACATGGCGGAACTCGCTGACAAATTCGATCTCTTTTCGATAGAGGACGCAATGTTCGAGGAGGACTTCAAGGGTACTGCGGACCTGACCGAACAGATAGGGGACAAATGCCTGATAATCGGGGATGATATCTTCGTTACCAACGAGGAGAGGCTTGCAAAAGGTATCGAGTTTGGAGCATGCAATGCCATCCTGATCAAACCCAATCAGATAGGTACACTGACTGGGACGATCGATACTGTTAAACTTGCACAGGAGGCGGGATATCAGACGGTGATCTCGCACAGATCAGGTGAGACAACGGATCCAGCTATTGCACATTTGGGAGTTGCTTTCTCATCGATCTGTATCAAGACCGGTGCGGTATCCGGTGAGAGGATAGCAAAATTGAACGAGCTCATCAGGATTGAGGAAGAACTTTGAAAGGATCCCTTTCCCAAACGTCTCGGAAACGTTTTTCTATAAAGAGAAACTCTCTTCAAGGGGTTCTTAAATGAGGGTCCTACAAGGCACTTCAAATCCCAGTCTGGCCAATTCACTGGCAGACCGGTTGGGGACAAGACCGGTGATGACAGATATCAGGAGGTTCCCCGACGGTGAGATATATTCTCGGGTCCTGGAGCCGATAGATGGAGAGGATGTGGTCATATTACAGTCAACCTATCCGGACGAAAATGCTCTGGAGGCCTTGATACTTGCTGGTCTCGCAAAGGACCTTGGAGCCAGGACGGTCACAGGTGTGATACCCTATTTCGGATATGCCAGACAGGATAGGGTATTCAATGAAGGTGAATCGTTCTCCGCCAGGACCATGGCAAGGCATCTTCAACTCTCCATGGACCATTTAGTCTGCATGAACCTGCACAAGGATTCCACTCTGGAACATTTCGATCAAGTGAAAAGCAAGGTCAACCTATCCCTTATGAATGAGATAGGGACCTTCCTGGGAGATCTCGATGTTGATTTCATACTATCTCCGGACAAAGGCGCCATTAATTACGCAAAGGAGGCAGCAAGGACAGCAGGTTGTATGTTCGATCACCTTGAGAAGACCAGGATCGACAGTGAGACAGTTAAGATGACCATGAAGGAGCTGGATGTCAAGGGCAAGGTTGTAGCCATTGTTGATGATATCATAGCCACAGGCGGAACGATACTCAGAGCACAGGAAGCCCTCAGGAAACAGGGTGCATCAAAGGTTTATGCTTGCTGTGCACATGGATTATACACCGGTGGGGGGATAGAGAGATTGGAACCAGTTCTTGACGGCTTATTTTCCTCGGACACCATCGAGAACCCCACAATGAAGATCTCGGCCGCCGGTCCCATAGCAGACCATCTCAATGAACTCCTGGGGTGACAGGTTGACAGATCCCACCGATGTCCAATCGAGTGAAATGATATCCTCCTTCATACTATCCAGGGTAGGTATCAGAGGCGTTAAGAGACCAGTAACTATAAGACGGCCGGACAGGACAGTGACCCTGATACCCACTTTCGATATTTCGGTGGACCTGCCTGCCGATCAGAAAGGTTCCCACATGTCGAGACACCTTGAGGTCATCCACCGTTCCGTGGACGAGGTCGTCCACAGGGAGAATGACTCCCTTGAGAAACTTGTTGAAAGGGTAGCTGAAGAACTTTTAAGTTCCCATGAGTATGCCAGATACGCGGATGTAAAGCTGAATGCAGATTACTTCATGAAGAAGACCTCACCGGATGGTAGGAACGTTACTGAGAACTACAGGATCTTTGCCGAGGCAAGGATCGAAAGGGGAGGGGGCAAGCCATACAGGTCCATCGGTGTCGAGGTGGCAGGTATGAGCGCATGTCCCTGCGCCATGGAGAATGTCAGGGCCATCATGAAAGAGGAACTTGAAAGCAAGGGTTTTTCCAAAGAAAGCATTTCAATTCTGGACCAGATCCCTGTTCCCACTCACAATCAGAAGAACAAAGCTTTCATTGAGGTGGGCATGAAAGGAGAGATCGAGATCGAGGCTGAGGACCTCATAACCCTGGTGGAATCAAACCTATCCTCTCCCACATATGAGATATTGAAGAGAAAGGGAGAGGCCTCCATAGTTCTTAATGCACACAGGAATCCCAAGTTCGTGGAAGATATTGTCAGGGATATCATTGATTCCTTCCTTGACAGGTACAGGAACCTGCCTGATGATGCCACACTTCATGTCAGGTCGGTTTCGGAAGAGTCGATCCACAAGCACGATGCTTTTGCTGAAAGGATATCCACACTGGGAGAGCTCAGGGAATCGACCAGGTTTCAGAAGTGATCCTTCCAAAATGTTCATTATTTAAAAAGGAGGTACAAGGAAAGATGGCCGAGAGTAAGAAGAGGATACTTGTCCCCACCTCGGGATACCTCCCCGCCAAGGAGAGGGGGGATATAATAATTGAGATCGCCAGACGTATGGATGCAGAGGTCTTTGTGGTCCATATAAGGGATCCGACGATACTGGTAGCGACCAGCAGGGAAAGCGAGGGTTGGGCGGCCTTGAAGGTCTTCGAGGAGAAGGGGAGGGAGGCTGGAGTACCGGTCACAGCATTCTACACAAGCGGGGAACTGGTGGAGAGTCTCAAGAAGTTCGCCCAGGAGAACCGTGCCGACCTGATCCTTGTTGGAGCTTCTGCCAATAGGTTGATAGCGGAATGGGTCACTTTCGAACTCCTATGCGACTGCAACACACCGATACTAGTCGTTCCACAGGACCTATCCTCCCTTATTTAAGTTCGGCCACCTCTCAGGTCTTTTCCTATTAATATCAGGAACAGGATACACCCCAGGAGGACCCTGTCTTGTTACTTTCGAACTCAGTGGATAGGAGGACGGTGGAGAGATGTGACGGAGGAAGAGAGATCGTCTTCGAACTTTTCTCACGTCCCCTATCCGAGCAATACCAAAACCTTCTTGTGATGCCTGGTGAGGGTGTTTCACTTTCCGCCAAGGTGCACCTTTTAGAGGTGGGTGGAGGCATATCCGGTAATATCCTTACTCCCAGGAAACTGGCGGAAAGGATCTACGATCTTTCAGGCTCCGAACTCCCTGTTCTTGACCTATCCGCAAGGGAGATCCTGGTAAAGAGGATACTCGGATCTGAAGATTTCCCCCGACTCAAGGCAAGGGGACCTCCGAGATTGAAAATGGCCAGGTATATCTCGAAGGAGATAGGTGAACTGATCCAGGGAAATGTGGATCCATCGGAGTTGAAAGGAGGAAGGAAAGATGACCTTAGATCGGTCCTCTCGAAATATCTTGAAGAGCTCAAGGCCAGGGAACTTGTGGATCCCGAGCAGGTCCCATTCCTGGCAGCAGAGTGGATCGATAATGGGGGCAATATTCCATGGAAAAGGATGGCCTTGTACATTCTCGGGGAGCAGCCGGTCTCCCATAGGAGGATCATTGAAGCCTTGATGAAAAGAATGGACAAGGTGATCTCAGTGGATCATGCTTCTACTACAGGAGCCCCTTCCCAGATCTCCATACCACCCAGGGGAAAAAGAGGGCGTCAGGTCCTGAAAGCACAGACCGGAGTAAAGACCCTCCGGGCTCCTACCCCCTGGGAGGAGGTAGGATCGATCGCCAGGTACATCAAGGACAGGATCCTGAAAGGAGACCTTGAACCCTGGGAGATCTCCGTGGTGTTCCCGTCCAGGAGGCAGTATGATCATTTGATTAGGGTCCTTTTCGAGAGGTACGGATTACCGCTTCAGATGGGGAAGGACCTTCGTCTGGATTCGGTTCCCTCTGTCAAGGTCATTATAGACATACTCAGATGCCACCTGGACAACTATCCAAGGGATGGCATTCTCAAACCTCTTTCAACAGGTCTGATATATCTTCCAGATGACCTTGACTGGAAGGACCTCGAGAGGATAACTCGGACCTTCCATATTCTCGGAGGGGGGAAGGATCCAATTCACGATTGGGTGGACATACTGAGTGAAGTATCAAAGGATGAGGATCAGGAAAGAACGATCAGGGATCAGGCGAACGCCTGGTCGTCCTGGATGTCCGACCTTATATTGAGGTTGAAAGTGGTATGTGATGGAAAAGTAACTGTCAGGGAAAGATGCAAAGGTGTGGATTCGCTGATAACCTTCCTCGGGATAGAAAAGGGTCTTCCCGAAACTGATGAACATGGGGGAAATGTTCAGACCGAAGGGATTGACAGGTTCTCGATCAGTTTGAGGTCCTTAATCAGGAGGTCCTCTCTTCTTGACCAGGGTATAATGGATATGGATGATTTCATGGAGGTCCTCTCCCTGGAGCTCGAGAAAGAGAAGCTATCGACACTTCCCAGGGGTAGGGGGATCAAGGTCCTTGGACTCGAAGGTGCTGTCGGAGAGAATTTCAGGTTGTGCATCATCGGAGGCCTCAATTCAGGATCAATACCCTCGCCTCCATCAGGATTCAGGATGATCACCGAAAAGGAAAGGATAGACCTCGGAATGAGTGAGATAACCACCAGAAGGAAACAGTTGGAGGACCTTTGCACTGTGATCTGTTCCTCTGAAGAAGCAGTGATCTCCTATCATGATGAAGAAAAGGGGAGACCGGTGATGATATCACCCTTCATCGAGGAACTTGAAAGAGATGAGTTAGAGGTCCCGGGTGGTCTTTTTTCGTTGACGGATGTTTCCATGAGAATTGGGGAGCTTTCCGATCCCTCTTTTCATCTCTATGATAAGAGGGTGGAGATTGTTGATGAGCTGATGTACGATACCGAGGCCCTGATCGGGATCCTTGGAGAGGACCGATCAAAGATGACCAGGAAGGGTCTGATCGCCAGGTCCATGAGGTTATCATCCGGGAAGAACCCTTTCAACGGATCTGTGATGGAGGACCAGAATGTGAACCTCCTCAGGAGCAGGTTCGGACCGGACCACATCTGGTCAGCTTCCCGGCTTGAGACGTACAGGGAATGTCCCTATGTTTTCTTCATCAAATATGTGATCGGTGTGAAAGAGAGAGAGGACCTGGAGCCTGGTGTGCCTCCCGAAAGGAAGGGACTGATATTCCATTCCATCGCAGAGAGGTTCTACGAGAAATGGACTTCGGCAGGACGCAGAAGGGTCCTCCCGGGGGACCTTCCCCTTGCCCGGGAGGTCATGAAGGAGGTCTCCTTCGAGGTCCTTTCAAAGCATAACTATTGTGGACCCTACTGGGACGCATTGAAGGACCTGCTCCTCGGGACAGAAGTCGAGGAGGGCCTGTTGGATGAGTTCCTGGATGTGGAAGCATCTTACAGTGGTCTGTTCAATGTTGATGACGTGGAGATGGGATTCGGTCCCGTTGGTGGAGCGGATGCCGTATCCATCTCCATTCCGGGTCAGGATGGAGGTCCTGATCGTTTCAGGATGCAGGGCTCCATAGACCGGGTTGACAGGTTATCCTCTGAAAGCGGGGATATGTTCTTCATCTGGGATTACAAGACCGGAAGGACCGATGTATCCGAGGACTCCCTTCAGGTCCCTCTTTACCTGGCAGCTTTGAGGAAGCTTCATCCCGGGGTTTTCTCCGGTGGTGGAGGATATTACTATCTCAGGAGAAAGGGGTCGGTCAGAAGGGACCCTGTCCTTGGTAAAGGCACATGGGAGATGGAGAACTTCGACCGGGAAAGGACCAGAAAGGACCTGGATGTTTTGAATGAGAGGATCGGCAAGGATATAGAGACAGTTCTGTTGATGATAGATTCCATAAGATTGGGTGATTTCTCTCCGGACCCATCCTGCAGGAGCAGAACCTGTCCTTACAGGGATATATGTCGAAGGGGTGAAGACCTTTGACCTTGACGGACAGGCAGATCGAATCACTTGATACCAACAGCCATCTGGTCGTCACAGCAGGTGCCGGATCGGGGAAGACCAAGGTCCTGGTTGAAAGGTATATGTCCATTCTGAGGAACGAAGAGGAACTGCTTCCCGGGAATATCCTGGCCCTCACATTCACCGAGAAAGCCTCCCTTGAGATGAAGGAGAGGATAAGGAACGAAGTATCCGATCTTGCTGATAGGGAGGGAGGAAGATGGGAGGAGATATTGGATGATGTCGAGGATTCTGATATCTCCACGATCCACTCTTTCTGTACATCGATGATCAGGGCCGATCCAATCCCTCTTGGCCTCGATCCCGATGTGGTCGTTCTATCCGAAACAGAGACCTCCTTCATGATAAAGGAGGTCCTGAAGAGAACATTCACCACTCCAGGTCCGGAATCCGATTCCCTGAGGAGGCTCATAGTGGACATCGGCCAATATGCTGTTGTAAACATGATAAAGGGGTTAATACGGGACAGGGCAAGGCTCCCCTTCGATCTTGACGATCCCGAACTCATGAGATCCTCAAAGATGTTCCATTCAAGGACCGCCAAGTACCTTCTTGACAGAGCCGAAAGTGATCTGGATGAGATGATCTCATCCCTTCATGATCTATCCAGATTGGATATCCCGGCTGAGCCTGGAGATTCGGGTGTTAAAGCGATAACAGGGATCTCCGAGGTCCTTTCCCTTGTCAGGAAAGGAGCCGAGGGCAGAGATGTCATGGCAGCTCTATCCCGATCCAGGGATGTCCTGCTAACAAAGAATGGGAAGGAAAGAAGCTCTTCCCGGTTGGGGAACTCAAGGGTCTGGGGAGGTGATATCAGGATCCTGAAGGATTCCATGGCCCATCTCTATTCATATGTCCATGCTTACCAGGATATTCTGATATTCGTTGAAAAGGAAGGATTGATGGACAGGACCAGGGAGAGGATCACGGATCTCCTTGAGGTGGTGGGAGCTGTCAATTCGAGATATGTTATAGAGAAGCGGAAGGCGAACGGATTGGATTTCGATGACCAGATCTCCTATGCAATGCGTCTCTTAGAGAGGAATGAGAATGATGTACTGACCCGTTTCAGGAAGAAGTTCAAACATGTCCTCTTCGATGAGTTCCAGGACACTGACCCTAGACAGTGGAGACTTGCGGAGCTTCTGTGGAATCAGGGTAATGGTTGCACCCTTTTCGTTGTAGGTGATCCAAAGCAGTCGATCTACGGATTCCGATCAGCCGATGTGAGGCTGTTCATGAAGGCCACCGGTCTATTGAGGGAGAACGATCGGGGAAAGGTTGTGGTCCTTGACAGGAACTTCAGGTCAAAAACCGAGGTGATGGGATTCGTGAATTCCGTTTTTCCCAAGGTCTTCAAGGATGAAAGCACGGATTGGTCGGTTCCCTTTGATCCGTTGGCCCCTCACCGGAGCAGTGGAGGTTCGGTTAGTGTGGTGGGAGTTGTCGGAAAGCAGGGGGCAGAGGCCAGGGAGGGCAGGATGGCATCCGAGATCATTACCAGGGCGATCAGAGGGTGGGATATCGAAGAAGATGGGGTAAGGAGGGAGATAAGATTCTCTGACATAGCGATCCTTATTCCAACCAGAAGGGGATTCGAAAGGTATGAGGAAGCTCTCAGAAACGCTTCGATACCATATCATGTCTACAATGGAAGAGGTTTCTTCGAAAGACAGGAGATAGCAGATGTTCTTGAACTGTTGGAGTTCCTGACCGATCCGAACAATGATATCGCACTGGCCTCAATTCTAAGGGGACCTTTCTTCTCCCTTTCCGATGAGGAGTTGATGACCATCGCATCCCATTCTGGCCGATCATTATGGACCAAGCTCCTTGAATGCGGTGAATTCATGGAGATATCGATGGTCCTTGAGATCGGTCTCAAAATGGCGGGAACGGAGATACCCTATCTGATCCTTGAGAGGATCTTAGAGATGACGGGTATCCATGCCACATCCGGAGGCAGAAGACAGTATCGCAACATTGACCGATTGTTGGAGTGGATACTTGAAAGCCGTAAGAGTGGGGACCTGTGGGAGATAAGGAACGAATTGAGGATGATGATGGAGGAACCCCCCAAGGAGGGAGAACCTCCCGTTTCCAGAGATGATGATTCGGTAACGATCCTAACGGTCCATGCCTCCAAAGGGCTCGAATGGCCAATGGTGATGGTCCTGGGACTCAACCATGAAGGCAGGGGGGACCAGTGGTCCAATTATAGGATCCATCCGGACCATGGGGTCGCCCTGAAGGTACTTGATACGACAACCGGTGAGATGGTGAAGACCCCGGCCTGGTCCTTTGCAGGTGAGGAGAATGATCTAAGGGAGATGGAGGAACGCAAAAGGTTGTTCTATGTTGCATGCACAAGGGCAAGGGACCATCTGGTCCTGTCCGGTGTAATACCGGTCGATCGGAACGGCATGGAACAGGAGCCAAGGGGTCTCATGAAACTTCTGAAAGCGGGAATGGACCTTTCCCTGGAAGATCTCGAGGAGCCTACAAAGACCATTGGAGATGTTGAGGTCAGATTGTTCTGTGTCAAACCAGGTGAAGAAGCTGTGCCAGAAGAAGAAGAGGAGCAGACCTTGGAAGAGATCGGGATCAAGGAGGTTTCCAAACCCGGATCCTGCGGTCCTATAGAACGTGGTGGTCCTGAGTTCCGGAACCCTACCGGGACGGAGGTCCTGTCAATGCTTAAAATGGACACGGATATGGGAATATATCCCAGGAGAGGGGTAACCGCTGATGGACCTGCTCCTGATGAACTGGGCGAGATCGTGCACCGGGTTTTGGAGGGTGTTCCCTTGAAGAGATTGATGAGGGAGTACGGTTTTGCCGGAGATGAGATCGAGGCCAGGATCAACATCTTAGTTGATGATATGAGAGAGAGGGCGCTTGAGTTTAAAGGAAGACAATACAGGGAGGTCGAACTCGTGGGCCATCTCACAACAAAAGATGGGACAAAGGTCCCATTGAAAGGAAGGGTGGACCTGCTTGTAGAGAGAGAAGACGGTTCCCTTGTGGTGGTGGACTACAAGACCGGAAGAGAGAGGGTGGAACATAAGGCACAGATGACAGCATATCAACATATGTTGAAGGGTAAGACAGAAGGCGAGATAGAGACCAGAACTATCTCTCCCGGAAATTATGGATAGGTTGGTCCAGGTTTTCAATCAATCCATTCCAGTTCTGAAGATCAGGTGATCAATGCCAGGGAATGATCTTGGTATCAATTGTCATTATTTATTCGGAAATGGTTAAATGGGATGCCAGGTTAGAACCATCCACAATTCGAGGGTGGGATCACTTTCGATGGCAAACAACTACCGGTGTGGATGATGAAGATCGACGAAGCAATTATACATTCCAATGTCCGATCTCTCAGGGAGAGGTCCCCAGTCTTCGATCTTCAGGGTTCCGAGAGAATGGTGGTTGTTTCGGACCTCCATATGGGTGACGGGGGTTTCAATGATGATTTCAAGAGGACATCCGAGATCTTCAAGGCGATATTCGAGAAATTCTACCTTGACAAGGGATTCAAGCTGGTCTTGAACGGTGATGTGGAAGAACTCCTCAAGTTCAGATTGAAGAGAGTTATGCAAAAATGGAAGGATGTTTACTCTCTCTTCGAGAGGTTCCAGGATGGTCCGGGACTCTTCAAGATAATTGGCAATCATGACTGGGAGTTCTACTTCAACAGCATGCATGATCGTATAGAGAGTCAGTTCGAAGCAATCAGGATGAGACTGATGGGAGGAGAAATGTTCTTTCTCCACGGTCATCAAGGTTCCCATTGGCTCGAACAACTCCATCATTTGAACAAAGCACTTTTACGTAATATCATCAATCCTCTTCAGTTCAAGAACTTCGCATTGACGCTTGACAACAAGCCTGTGACAAAGAAGGAGCACAGACTTTCGCGGTTCGCTACCATGGACCATGTCCTGACCTTCGTTGGTCATACCCACAGGCCCCTATTCGGTAGCCATGATGGGGTTCCTGGTCTGTTCAATTCCGGAGCTGCTATAGGAAACAAGGGAATTACGACCCTGGAGATAGACCGGGGTTACATCAATCTGGTCCACTGGTGGGGAAGGGACCTCGTTAAGAGGTACATCAAGATGGACTGGTTCGATCCTGTCAGGCTTGCCGGGACCACATACTACAGAGTTGTCCTTGACAGGGCCAATATAAGGGATGTTTTCAGGGCCCACAGGATCGCTTGATAAAATGGTTATGGCCTTATTCAATTGATTTCTCAGCAGGTAATGAGAATAATAAGGACCTTTTCATAGAATGTTGTAATCTTTGATTCATTCAGGTTTTTTCATCTAATTTTGTTGTATCTGGATGGATGATACTACTGTAGGAAATAATAATAAAGTACCCATCGATATTGATCATTTGAGGATGAAGAGAATGGAATTTGGGATTGAGGATATCCTGATATTTGGAATAGGTTTCATACAGGAAAAAAAGGTTGATGGAAAACGAACTAAGAAGAGACTTGCTGATGCAATTGGTATTTCGAGATCCACATTGACGAGATACATACGGAAAATGAGGAATTCCAACATTATCGAGGATCTTATAACCGGATCGGGATCGGTCGGATATTTTTTAACTTCCAAAGGAAGAGAGAAGTACGATAAAATCCGCCCGGATGCAATCGATTTTTATCTCACACCGGACAGGCATGGAACCGGATCCGTAATCTCTTTCAAATCGATTATCGATTATATATCCGATCCTCTTGTGATATTGACGATCGTTTCTCATACTCATTTGGGAAAGGACCTTGATGTTTTGAAATTTCTTCAGATGTACAACGCAATGAGGGAAGGATCAAGATATCTGACCTTTATTGATGAGGTCCTTTCGATAAAGGTGAATGAGGATATTCATTGCACTGAGAAAATTTTACTTTCTATCACCAGTATCGGAATCAAGAATTGTAACGGAAAAAGTTCGAATCAAAACCTGGACCGATACAGGTCAATACTTGCCATGACGGAATTCAAATTCAGATCTGGAAATCTGGACGAAGCATCATCGACCTATTATCATATAC
>CBDDUX010000033.1:0-5286 GCA_965234725.1 Thermoplasmatota archaeon
GAGATCCAAAAAGAAAAATTGAATAAAACCATCCCTGTCTCTAACTGCTACTTCCAAATCCCCCAAAAAAATGGAAATATCATTTTGTTGGATTATCATAGATTACTTGAATATTTGGTGGCATTATTATTTTTAAAAAGTTGGCCTTGGCGGTAAACCATAGTTGAGAAGAATATATATGACAATAAGTAATTTTTATCATAAGGGGTTCAAACCGATGTTTAGAAAAGAAATCATAGGCGTCCCAAGGATGCACATAAGAATGCCAAATGCAAATGTAGTGCTGTATGGTGTATTTGAAACAACTGTTTCGAAAGATGATTTAGAAAAAACAGTTCTTTTTTTATCTGATAAACACAAACTTTTGAATTGTTATATTGAAACCGACAAGAAAAACAAAGTATGGTATGTAATTGATAAAAAATTATTACCTGAAGTTAATACGCCCAGATCCATAAACATAAACGAGATACTCATAAATGAACTTAAACATCGTTTTGATTTTGAAAAAGGCCCCTTGATTAGATTTACACTACTTAACCAAACAGAAACGACCCTAATAATAAACTGTCATCATGCAATTTGCGATGGAATGTCTCTCATATATCTTTTTAAAGATATTGCAAGAATTTTATCCGGAAAGAACATCAAGATAGAACAAAAAATGCCAGTTTTTCTTGAACCTGAAAATATTCCGCAAAGGCTGGGCAATCCAATTTCAAGATTTTTCATTAGCTCAATCAATAAAAAGTGGAACAAGAAGACCATTAGTTTTTCAAATCAAAAATATCAGGAAGTGCATAATAATTTTTGGAAGGAATATAAACCTCAAATCATCTCTTTTAAATTCTCAAAAGAAGAAACAGCAAATATTGTTTCGCAATGCAAACAAAATAATGTTTCAGTTAATACAGGACTGGTTACTGCCTTCTTATATGCAGAAAAACAACTGTTTGGGCAAAAAGACTATTCAAGCAAAGTTATAGTTACCGATAATCTAAGAACTCATCTTAAAACTCAGCCCGGTGAGAGTATGGGTTTTTTTATCTCGACTTTGAAGCCTATTTTGGAATACAGCGAGAAAAAAACTTTCTGGGAAAACGCACAAATATTCCATAAAAAGATCAAGCGACTTTTAGAAAAAGATCTTTTTAATAATCAACTGATCGGTCTGTTTACTCCAATATTTTTGGATGTAATG
This sequence comes from Thermoplasmatota archaeon, assembly GCA_965234725.1. Lineage (GTDB taxonomy): Archaea > Thermoplasmatota > Penumbrarchaeia > Penumbrarchaeales > Penumbrarchaeaceae > Penumbrarchaeum > Penumbrarchaeum helgolandense. The sequence goes on from CBDDUX010000033.1 coordinate 1,202, forward strand.
ATGCTAAATTTATTCGGGCAGAGAGAGGATAAGCGAGTTAAAAAATTGCTAAAGAAAGCGGGAATGAATAAATTAAATTTCACATTTACTATTGCAAATTTAGGACGAGTAGAAATAGCTGATAATTCAGAGAAGCTTAAATTAAAAACATTATTCGGTCCAATGGCGGTTTCTAACGCAATGGAGAAATATATAAGCGTTCTAACAATCAACAATGAACTCCATTTTTCAATATGCTTTAATGAAAATATTATTGATCAAGAATCAATCCTTAAAATAAAAAAATTAATATCACAAATATTCGATGATAGTCCAAGATAATAAAAGTATACCGAAACAGAAAAATCAATTTTATTATTAAAAGAGAAAACTAAGAGATGGCCTTGGTGTTAAACTAAATTCTTCAGGTATCAGTTTCGTCCTTTTTGAAAAAATATCAGTAATTGGCATCAACATCCTTTCCTAAACATATTTTATAGAAGAATTATTATTTACGCTTTTCGGGAGTAGGACACTTTTCATTTTTACAGGTTTGAACACAACTCTCGAATTTTGACAAAAGAGTGGCTGATATCCCTGTTTCTTCCTCATACAAAGCAATACTAAAGTTGGAGTAGTTTTTATTATCGGCTGATTAAAAAAAAGAAAAAATGAGGAGACTTTCGCCTCCTCTTTTTTCACGGTTATTGATACCTTATTGCGTCTCCAGGTTTGATGTGTGTTGCTCTAAACAGAGGAGGTTGGATGATTAATAATCCAACGACCACCGTAATCGCCAGAACTATTGGTATGTTCAGAGCGGGATAGAAGAAAGGGGCCTCAATATCCATAGCACTTACCATACCTGCCCACATGAGCTTACCTATAATGAAACCCATGGGGATCCCGATCAGCCACCCGATCAAAACAAGTGTGATCCCCTCGGATGCAAATACATTTCTGATGTTCATAGCCCTTGCACCGATACATCGGAGCATCCCTATCTCCTTTGTTCGATCAAGGATGTTCATGGTGAGGGTGTTCATGAGGCCGATCAGGGTGATGCCCACCACAAGTCCTCCAATGGCATAGAGGGCATTTTCGATCATCTGATTGCTCTGATTGTTCAGCTCCTCTGTAACGTACCATACCTCATTATGGATCGCATATCCATCCTCAAGCATAAGGTCCTCTATCTGGGTGGATAGTTCATCAATGTCTCCATGGGACTTGCTCTCGGACATGACGTGAAATCCCGTAACAGAATTATTTTTCTGTAGCACATCTTGGAGGGTTTTTAAAGGGAAATAGCAGATAAGGCCGTTCATCATGAGGGCGGAGTTGATCCCAACCACCTCGAATGAATGAGGTCCGGTTGCCGTCATTAGGGTCAGGCTGTCACCCATATTCCAACCCATTCTGGTTTTAAGGACCTCTGTAATGATGATGACCCGATCCCTTAAACCTTCCTGTTCTGCCGTGAACCAGCTCCCCTTGACCATCGTCCTTTCATGGTTGAATGCCTCCGTATCGTGGGGGAAACCATACGCAAAGTACGTATCCCCTTTGAACTCAACTCCGGAGACGATGTATGGTTCGGCATCGCTCACACCGGATAATCCCTCCAGTGAAATTTCAAGGTCAGTTGTAATTGTCTTTCCACCGGCATCAACGCCCTGAACCCTTATGTCGAAGGTCCAGTTGTCATACTCTCCAGCAACCGCGTCGACCAGGGAATATCCGAATGCAACTATACCCAGTAGAACTCCCACCGCGATAGCGACCTGGATCATCGTGGATATCGACCTTTTCTTGTTTCGCCCCACGTTTCTGATGCCCATCTGAACCGTTCTGGGCAGCCATCCGGTCTTCTTCAGAGTTCTATCGATCAATCCCGTTCCGAACTCGGCAGATATCCCCTGGTCCTGCATCCCCTCTCTTACAGTTATCCTCAAAGCGCCCAAAAGAGCTGGAATGGAGGAAAGGATGGTCACCAGAACGCCGATGATCAGGCTTAGGCCGACAATTGGAAAGTTGATCATGAAACCAGGCGATATTCCAAACATCCCACCAATGTAATTGATGAATATCACAGCTATCACGATGCCCAGAATGGATCCGATCGCCGCACCGATCACCCCCATCAGGAAGGAAGTGGTCAGATAGGATTTGAAGACCTGGAACCTGGTGGCACCTATGGCTTTCATACCTGCGATCTGCTTCTTCTGCTCAGACACGATGGTGTTCATCGTGTTGGATATCAGGAAGATGGAACAGAAGATGGCTACGACCGTAATGAAATAGAACATTGTCGAAATATCGGAGAACATCTCCTGCCCGGGCCAGGTGCCCTCCTCTCTTATCTCGGGAAGGTCTGCAAAGGCGACTACCGATGTGTTGTTGGTCAGATAGGACCTGATGTCCTCCACCGTCCTTTCGGACTCCTTCTGACCCGAATCCTCTAACCTGAAGCTCAGTAGATTGTATCCTGTGATGTTGCCCAGGGATCGCACGGTCTCAACATCGGCATAGAATACTGCAACTCCCACAGTTGGATAGGAGGAGTATAGTAGACTTCCCGCCTCACCGGATATGCCCAGCTCCCTCTCGGATCCATCTGCTACTATGGTCTTGACATCTTTTCCCCTTCCCTTCGTGAAGACATCGGATCTGATGTTTGCGCTTTCGGTCATTATCTCATTCGTTCCTGGATTTGATCCGGAGTCCTTGATTATGACGTCCAGGTCCTGGTTCTCGAAATCCTCAACACCCACAAAGAATGCGTCGTTCCTTCTGTCTCCAATATAGATCTTGGTGAAGAACACGGTCCTGGCCTCGAAGGATTCCACATTTTCGATGGCTTCAATTTCCTGTAAATTCTCATCGGTGAGGTCCACATCCGCGACGTTGAGCTGAACGTTGTAGATGTTCGCCTTTTCGATCTCGTTTTCCATGGCCTGGTCCATCAAAGGCACTATGGCGAACATGCTGATACCAGCAACTCCCAGGGCGATCGTCAGTATAGTGAAGAAGGTCCTCGCTTTCCTCTTGGAGAGGTCCCGATAGGATTTCTTCGTAATCGTTGGGATCATCAGGATCACTCCTTCACTATCTTTCCATCCAGAACCCTAATCCTCCTCCTGGCAAGTTCTGCCAGCCTTGGACTGTGCGTTACGAACAGAATGGTCTTTCCATTCTTGTTCAGTTCCATCAAGAGTTCGAACATTTTAGCTTCGGTCTTTGAATCCAGGTTACCAGTGGGCTCATCCCCTATGATTAGTTTTGGATCATTCCCCAGAGATCTTGCGATAGCCACCCTTTGCTGCTCCCCCCCTGATAGCTCTGAAGGAAGATTGTTCATTTTATCCTCAAGATGGACAAGTTTCAGGTTCTTCTTGGCGATCTCCATCCTCTGTTTTACAGATCCTTTCTTGGCAAAATCCATTGGAAGCATTGCATTCTCGAGCGCTGTCAAGGTTGGAAAAAGTTGGAAAAACTGGAAGATAATGCCAACATGCTGACCTCTCCACTTCGCAAGCTTATCTTGTGAAAGGTTATCGATCCTTTCACCATCAACAATAACCTGTCCTTTTGTTGGAGAATCGATTCCTGTGATCATATTCAAGATGGTGGATTTCCCACATCCAGATGGACCAACTATCGCAGTCAGCTCCCCTTCTTCGATCTTAAGGTCGATTCCCTTCAATGCTTGATATTCCATCTTGCCGGATTTGTAAACCTTTTCTAAGTTATTGATCTCTATCAGGGCCATAGCAACACCTCACTCGTACTGGACCATACTATTCGATTACCCCTCCAATCAGATGAAAAGATGGAAGATATTCTCATTATGAGTGAATCGCAGCCCAATATTTCAATTAAAAGTAATATAATATCTAATATAAACAAGATTCCATCGCGAATTATTATTTGTTAAATAATTGATTTTATAATATATAGAAAGAGTGGGCCCGAAAACCGGGCCCTTTTCTTCAATCCAGTTTGATCTCTCTTGAAGGCATCCAGAAGAGTTGCTTTCCTAATCCCCCCTAGAAGAGGCATTCATTTATGTAGGTTTTATTAACATTCTCAAGGGTTTTCTTATG
>CBDDUX010000034.1:0-43455 GCA_965234725.1 Thermoplasmatota archaeon
AATTCTCAAAAGATGTGTATGAAAATGATTCCCTGATTGTATGGGATGACTATCCACTATCTGTAAATCATCAAAATAAGAGGATACCTCCATTATACGAGGATGATCCCACTTTTCTGTTGGATTTGAACCATTTGGACGAAGGGCCGATAATCGATCCTGAAAATGATATCTCCGATATCAAGATAATGAATGTCACATCAGGAGAATGGGATAAAAGTTACGACGATGATCTAGTGCATATAGATGTTCTGAATAATGGAGCAGGATCATGGTATCTGGCCATTACACCGAAACCCGGGCAGAATGGGAAGGCGAATATTACTTTATATGCAGAAGATGATCATTCATCAATTGAACTTTCAACCTTCATTGAGGTCTTACCGATAAACGATCCTCCGATTGTCAGGTACCTCAAGGTCGAAGAGAAAGAGTTACCCGTGGAAATAAGCCCGGATGGATATTTCATAGATATCAGCGAGGACGTTACGATACTTGAAGATAAAGAGTATGAAATCATAGTAATTACCGATGATCCCGAGGGCGATCTTTCCAGTATTACATTTGAGAAGGAGAGGGGCAGATCGGATGATTGGCACGGTATATTTGCGGTTGATGAAAATAGTGGTAACATAGTATTAACCCCGGATAATGATGATGTGATTGCACAAAATTCGCTAATGGTAGTATCTGTAAATGACGGAGAACTTGGTGGAAAGATATATCTTGAGATATTGGTGAAAATCACTAATACGAATGATGAGCCTGAGATCGAGATCCCAAATGATATCTCACCGATTTTTAGTCAGTTCGAAGATATTGTCATAATGCCCTCTTTCTCAGATATCGATCCTGGGGAGATATTAACATTGGATGTGAACATGGATCAAAATATTGGTGAATATAACCCAATAACAGATGTACTTTCGGAAGCTGAATTGAGAGATGGTTATGATTGGATCTTCAGCCCTGTGACAGGGGAGCTGATATTCAGATTAAATAACCAGAACATTTGGAAACAGGTAGGAGCCATGAAGGATCAGGTTGTCATAACCCTGGCCTTCAAGGTTTCCGATTCAGCTGGCGATTCGGATGTTGCTACGGTGGAGCTGACATTGAGAGATGTAAATGAGCCACCACCGCTTCCTGATATGTTTGATTACACGATAATTGATGATGATCCAGATGAACCGGGTTTACAGGGATTGACTGTTGCTTTTTCGGCTATTGAAGCAACTGATCCCGATATGGATGAAGTGATATACAGTTGGGATTTCGGGGACGGTCAGACCGAATTGGGAATTCAGGTAAACCATACGTATACGAGTGAAGGAACCAAGACGGTCATTCTCAAGGTATCCGATGGGGAGTATATAACTGAACCCAGAAAAGCTGTTATCAGCCTGGTACAGGCAACTCCAGCACCTCAACCATCACCGGATAAAGGTTCCGAGGATGATTCCAACATATTACTTTACATTTTATCAGGACTGATTCTCATTATCTTACTGGTTATCATCATTATGTTCATCCTTTTAATGAAGAAACCTGTAATCAAGGAAGAACAAAGGGAGGAGTAGAGAAATGATGTGGTGTAGGCGTGCCCTGGCATTTGCACTGATCTTAAGTGTCATGACGCAAGTTTCGATACACCTCCCAATTCCATCTCAAGAGTTTAGTGATTTCAACCTCTTCGGTCATGTAGATGCTTTATTCGAAGAAGGGGATGGCACCGAATCAAATCCCTATCAAATTTCCAACATAACACAGTTGCAGGATATCAGGAAGGATCTGAACGCCAACTACTCCATAATCAATCATATAAATGCGTCTGAAACATTGAACTGGAATGACGGAAAGGGATTCGAACCGATAGGTGATTATAATAATTCCTTTTCCGGGACTCTGGATGGAGGCGGATACAACATCAGTTCCTTGTATATCTATAGAAAAGACCTAACTCGCGTTGGTCTGATAGGATATTCCAAAGATGCAATACTTTCGAATATATCATTGTTTGATGTTGAAATCTATGCAGGTAATCGTGTTGGTGCACTTGTAGGTTCAGCCGAAGATACGGAGATATCAAACTGTTCCTCGTCGGGAGAGGTGGAAACCAACGCAAATGCAACTGGAGGATTGGTTGGGATTTGTAGTGGTAATATTTCACACTGTTCTTCCATATGCACGGTTAGAGGTGGACTTATGAGTACTGGTGGATTGGTGGGAACAAACTTGGGTTTGATCCAGAACTGTCATTCTGCTTCGGAGGTATATGGAATTCTTGTAGTAGGTGGATTGGTTGGAGGAAATGCTGGTTCAATTCAGGACTCAGATTCGATAAATGAGGTGTCTGGAAGAAGAAGTGTTGGTGGACTGGTTGGTGAGAACCATGGTTTTATCTGGGACTGTCATTCGTCATCAAATATTAAGGAGGAAGCTCTTCAAGTTGGTGGATTGGTTGGAACAAATGTAGGAGAGATAACAAACTGTTTTGCAACAGGAGTTGCCAATGGCTTATATAGTGTCGGTGGTCTTGTTGGTTTCCATTTTTCTGGCAGTATTAATGACTGCTATTCTGAAGGGAACGTCGAAGGTGAAGATAATATTGGTGGTCTGGTTGGATGGACTAATGGTGTCGTTTTAAATTGTTTTTCAACAGGAGATGTTAGAGGCTATAATTCTATCGGTGGATTTGTTGGATATATAAATACCAGTGGAAATGTATCGAAATGCTATGCAAAAGGAGACGTGAATTGCCAGGTAGGAGGGGGTTTTGCAGGACAAATTCTGGGTGATTGTTCGAATTGTTGCTCCCTGGGAGATGTCATTTGTAATCACAAGATCGCAGAATTTATTTATCTTGGTGGATTTACTATGGTGGCATATGGTGGAAAAGTTGAGAGATGTTATTCCACTGGTAAAATATTATACAAGGGTGGGATCGAGGAGGGCACCTCTATTGGAGGTTTTTGTAGTTATCCGGTTGACAATATTCAAGATTGTTTCTGGGATTATGAAAGCTCCGGAATAGATACAAGCGAGGGTGGAACACCTAAAAACACATCGGAAATGATGAAAAAGGAGACCTTTACCGATGCGAATTGGGACTTTGATGATACTTGGGCGATCCACGAAGGTTCTTCCTATCCATTTTTCCAAGATCAGTATCATTCTCCGATCATTCTATCCGAAGTACCGGATGCGTTGGAAGACCAATTCTATTCATACCAATTGAATTCCAGTTTGAGCTATATTCCCGGGATTGAGAACACACCTGAATATTTCATGACGACAAATACAAATGCCCATTGGTTGTCGATAACGCCCGATGGACTTCTTAAGGGCATTCCGACCAATGATGATGTGGGCACTTGGTGGGCTAGAATAACAGTGGTGGACCAGGCAAGGAACGTCGATCAGAAGAATTTCACATTCGAGGTTGTAAATACCAATGATGATCCGATTATCCTCACAGGATCATTGCCCAATGCTACCGAAGATATGGATTATAAGGTAAAGATCGAGGCCATGGATATAGACCCTACGGAAGATATCCTTACGTGGGAAATTGTTGAAAAAGAGGCAACATTTTTGACCCTTGACAACTCAACCGGTATCCTATCAGGAAAACCAGTTGAAAGTGATATTGGGTCGTATACTCTTGAGATCTCACTGACAGATGGAAATGGAGGGATGAACTCAGCGTTATATGAATTGATAGTCCTAGATGTCAATGATCCTCCAATTATCATTTCAGACGATTTGATATCTGTTCTGCAAAATGAACTCTACAATGTTACCTATAGAGTATTTGATGAAGATGATCCTGATGATTTCGAATGGTATCTCCATACAAATGCCAATTGGTTATCGATGATTAATGATACAGGTAGATTGTCCGGAATTCCCGGCAATGATGATATCGGTCATTTCTTTGTCAACATTACAGTTGAGGACATAAGAGGTGGCAGGACCAATCATAATTTCTCACTAGAAGTGGTGGATGTCAATGATCCTCCCATCTGGATAAATGTATCAGAAGATGTGGAGGTCCAAAGAGGAGAATTGTTCACATTCGAGTTTGAAGCGGAAGATATCGATGATCCGGAGTTATTTGAATGGTCACTGAATACCAACGCAGAATGGTTGAGATTGATATCAGGTACAGGGAAAATGACCGGTATACCAAAAGATGATGATGTGGGTTCTTTCTTCGCTAACATATCTGTTGAGGATGTGAGAGGAGGCTGGTCCACTTACAATTTCACCTTAACCGTGAAGAATGAAAATGATCCTCCCGTATGGACAAATATTCCCGTTGACGAGGCAATTGAGGAGAGGTTCCAATACACATTTGATGTTGATGCTTTCGATATGGATGAGGACACATTGATATATGGAATATCTTCCAATCCAGAGACTGGTATTACCATAGATGAGAACACTGGAGTTATCACCTGGACTGCGACTTTGGAACAATTCACTCCGCCTTTGAATGTGTTGTATGTTTCTCTCAATGTTTCAGATGGATATCATGTTATGTACCGGAATTTCACTATTTCGGTCATCAAGAATTCAACTGTCCAGCCTGTGAATTCGGATTCCAATTCTACGGCCGGGGATGAGAATTCATCTGTTGATCCTGCTTTGATTCTGATGTCTGTACTCTTGATTGTAATCATTGTAGTTGCAATTTTATTGGTTGTTCTTGTCAGAAAGAAGTATAGAAGATCTGCACAGGTTCCCCTTTCTACAGGTAAACCGGTAGAAATCGCTCCAGAGACCGGCAGTAAGATTTTCATCAGCTATGCCAAGAACAATAGTGAGACTGCTTTCAAGATATGTGATATTCTTGAAAGTAGCGGTTTTAAATGCTGGATAGCTCCAAGAGATATTCTCCCCGGAGAAACCTGGGGAAAGGCGATCATAAGCGGTATCAATAGCTGCAGGCTCATGATAATGGTGTTCTCCGAAGATTCGAATCAATCAGTTCAGGTGTTGAGAGAGATCGAAAGAGCTGTACATAAGAAGATCCCGATCATCATTTTCAGGATCTCTGACATCGAACCTTCAGAGGAATTCGAATATTATGTAAGTGCTGTTCACTGGCTTGATGCTGTATCTGAACCGGTTGATCAGCACATGGAAAATCTCAGAGACGTTGTTATAAGATCATTTAAGGTCAGAACCGATGATAAAAAGGTCCTTGATCAAAAAATACAGAAAGAATTGAAACCTCCCGAAACCAGTGAAGTTGAAGCATTACCTCCCATAAGGGATGAAGTAGAATATTAGAGTTGATCTTTTCAATAAATGTAATAGATTTATTATCATTTATTGTAACATTCTATAGGATAATCATTCGCAATAATAAAAAAAAAGGGGGGGTCCTCAAAACCCCCCACAAAAGATTTCCCTATTATCTCAGAGGTCCTTGACTTCGATACCATACATTCCCATGGCAAGGACCAAGAGGTCCTCATCGAGGTCCCCACCGGATACCCAGCCGTTGCCGAACCAGGTCCCGAGCTCCTTCATGCTGTCTCCTTCAAGAGAGACCACAGTATGTGTCATACCACTGTTGAGGACGATCATCTCATCCGTTGAGAGAGAGACGTAGGCATTTGTCTCCAGCTGAAGAGATGTCGTTTCTCCGAAAAGGCCCTCTTCGAGGGTGATCAGGATGATCTTGGTCCCTTCGGGGACTTCCTCTCCACCGGGATATTCATCCTTTGAATCCCCGGAAGGGACCTCATAAGATATTTCACCATCAGTGTCGGATCCTTCCTTGACATCTTCGCCATCATCAGAGGAGGAAGTATCTTCGTAATCAACATCGTCCTCGAGGTAACCATATCCATAGTAAGGACCCCACCAGTAATCCCAGTTCTGTGAGACCACAACAATGGAATCACCGGTGAACCAAGCACTGCTGACGGGACTTCCGACCTCCATGGACTGAAGGAGGACCACGCCATCTCCAGAAAGCCCGTATATGATCAACTTGTAGTGGACCTCATCATCATCCCAGTAGGTTGCCTGTGTGTACACCCTCTTGAGGTCCGTACTGACTCCAAGGAAGGACCCAGTGACCTCGAACCTTCCGGAAACACTCAAAGAACCATCTACATTGGATATCTCCGTGATCCTGGTCGAGGGAGGCCACCATAGCTGGGAAGCAACAAAGATCCGGTCCTCGTTCCCTGATATGTCCGTGATATAATCGTCTTCACGGTCCAGAACGATCGATGCTATTTCAGATCCTGTCGCACCCCATGACATCACATGGATGGTGGTCCTTGACCTGTAAACTGAAGAGGAATAGCTGTATTCGGTAAGATACATCGCAACCGATCCATCATCCAGGATCTTCCATCCAAAGGGATCATACCAGATAGAGATCTCACCGATCTGGCCTTCCTCAACTTTCTCTACCTCTTCAACGTCGCTATCATCATCACGGATGGGTTTCTCATCATAATAGTAATTGTAGGAGTAGTATGATTCCGGTACCTGGACCTCTGCAGGTCCGTAATGGACAGGGGCAAGCGGATCACTCAGATCATACATGTGGATCTCTGAAACAGGGACCTCCCCTTCTTCCTGTCTGATACCTTTTAAGAATACCTTCTCACCGAGACGGTCCATCTGGACATATTCCAATCCATCTATCGATATCTCCTTGATCGCAATGTAAGGAGTATCAGGCTCGGATATACGTATGGTTGCTCCGTCCTCACCATAATAAGGTTCGAGAAGTGTGACGAGCATTCCATCGGAGAAGAACGCATCTGCAATGTTGGATGCAAGCTCCACTCTACCCAAAACAACAGGTCCTTCTTCTGCAATGTCCACCGTCATGACCATTCTCTGGGACATCGTGACAACTGCGTCGTTGATCCACCTGGTCCGCAGAACGCTGTCATCTGCCACAATGGAACCTATCTCTTCGAGCGTTCCCTCATCCAGATCGAAAGAGACGACCTGGACCCCGTGAACATCGCCATTATATGTCCTCCAGTTGTAAGAATCGAAGGGGATCAGGACCAGACCCTGGTCCTCGAGGATGGTCAGGGCTTTGGGATCGTAGTTCGCGGATGAATATGTGTATCCTTCTCCGATGGTGATCCTGTCATCCAGTACCGCGTTGTATGGGTCCGTCACATCGAAAAGAGAAAGAGCCACCTTCCATCCATCATCTGAGGTATCATCCACTCCAACAGCGATGATGTCCTTCCCGATGACCTCCATATGTTCTACCCAACCGGGAAGTTCCAGTACATCGGTCAGCTTCGGATCCATGGGGTTCGAAAGGTCTATGACATCAAGAGGATCAATGGTCCTCGGAAGATGTATGGTATAGGCCCTGTCACCTGCAAATCTAGTAGCCATCAGATTGCCGGAATCATCGATGAGTAGAGATGAGACCTTCTTCAGATCGTCAGGGTTCCTTGCATCGATCACATAAAGGGTGGACATAGGCAGGTCCTCCCACCGGTTGTCTGAAGGCCATTTCTGTGTTACTACCCTGAAGGTTCCTTTGTAGTGGTCCATCTGATATCTGTCCATCAGAAGACCGGGAACGGTTACCTGCCCCCTTATGTTGATATCGCCCTTGGGGTCTGAGATGTCCACATAAGTGAATGTTGTCTTCGGATTGCTGTAGTCGTTATTGAGTTGAGGAATGTAGATCGCAAAAGATGATGCATAGACCAGTCCTGCATTCCCATCGATCGTTACTTTGTCCCTCTGGCCTATCTCAGATGGATCGTAGAAACCAAAGGATGTGACATGGGTTTTCGGCCCTTCATCGACTTTCTCCTCTTCGGTATAGACCATATCGACCCCATCATCCATTACCTCTCTTTCCATCATTGGCATATCGCCGTAGTAATAGTAGGACCCGTACTCGTTGGAAATGATGTATATCACCTCTCCAACCCTTCTGCTGTCCACAGGATATCCCTCAAGCTCCACCATCTTGACTATTCTGGGAGCCGAGTTGTCTAAAAGATCGATGACATACATCATACCGGAGTACTCTCCGGTCCCATCAAGTGTCGGGGCTCCGGAAACAATGACGAAACCCAGGAAATCCACAACATACATCGAGATCGGATATCCGAGGACCTGGACCGATCCTTCGACAAAGGGGGCTTCAGGGTCCTCCAGGTTTACCACCATCAATCCCCTGAAACTGTTCAGAACATAGAGTCTGTCTCCAACTGCCTTCACAATATCGGACTCCTCCACCTCTCTTTCATCCCCGGAACCTTCGGCTCCGTCGTCCAGGGACATATCGTCATCATCGGAATTCTTGGAGGCAGGGTCCTGGGGAGCACCTGAACCGTCATCCGACCTGTCATAGGAGTCCTGGTCGGATTCCTTGTATTCTACTCCCGAATCATTCAGACTTGGGAGGTTATCATCGATGTTAGGGACCTCACTTCTTATACTGGATGAAGGTCCATCGAATTCGAACTCAATGGTAGGTGCTGATGAGAGATACTGCTCCCAGGCTTCCTTCGATCCGGTATCCATCGACATATCACCAGTGGGTGAACCCGTTTCATCGATGTATCTGACATCCTGACCATCATCATTTTGAAAGGATATTATCAGGGCTGCGGCTGGAACAATGACCAGCAGGGCAGCTGAAATTATGATCAATAATTTAAGGAGTCTTTCGTTCCCTCCTTGATCAATATTGCTACTTCGATATCTCATATTATTACCTCCTTGGTGAACCATTCACCCCTTCAGGTACAACATGTATTCCCTTGCTGCTTATTTATACCGGCTGGAACAACATTCGGACTTGAGTTGAATATCATAAGATTTTAAGTATGGAGGACCATAAACCTTATAAGTTCATCCGAACTGGTAGAATGCGTCATGGTTGGGGATAATAAGGAAGAAAAAAAGGGAAAACCTCCTGACAACCTGCCAGTAAGTATATTCGACAGGTTGCTTCACTCCAAACGGAGCAATATCTTCCTTGGAGCCATACTCCTATTGATAGCATCACTTCCCAGGTTCTTCTACATATCAAGGGACATTCATCCCAACGGAGTGGACGAGGGCGTCCAGATAATGGCCGGCCGGATGCTGGATGCGGGTTATGATTTCTACACCCAGATCAACACCGTTCAGGCCCCGTTGATGCTCTCCATTTACGGTGTGGTCGAAGGGGATCCGGTGATCTTCAGGATCTTCTCCACAATTGCATCATTGGTGATCATGGTTTGTATCATGTGGGTCGGTAGAAGGGTGGGTGGAAGACATGTTATGGTTGCGGCTGGGGCCTTCGCTGCCATGGACCTGATGTTCCTACACGAATCGAGGCTTGCATCTCTGGACATGTTCTGCTTACTTTGGATAGTAGTAGCTGTCGCTTTCTTCATCAAATACAGACAATCAGGTAAGAAATGGGCGGTCCTGATGATGGGGGTCTCTCTTGGCATCGGATCGATGATCAAACTTTTCGCAGTGATTGCCGCGGGATTGATGGGACTGATAATGTTACTTGATTGGGTGAACGATACTGATACCCCGATATTGAATTCTATCAAGACCGAAAAGCTACTCCCTCACAGGAAATTCCATAATGTAAGGTTCCTCCATATGGTACTTCTGCTGCTCTCATTCTCTCTGGTCGTCCTATTCATTATGGCCAGGTTCGGGATCGTCGAGGTCATTGAGGGTATGTTCCTGAATCAACTCCACAGACCGGTATCCCCCTTTACAACGAAACTGAGGTATTTTGGTGTCTTCGTCCTCCTCAACAGTATTGCCTTTCCATTCTTCTTCCTGGGACTCAAACCTCTCTACAAGAAGCCGGAAGGGATCATTGCGATCATCACGATCGGTTTCTTCCTTTACTTTATGTTCCAGGCTGCCACATGGATCCACCATTTCGTTTTCCTTTCACCCGGCCTTTCCTTGACAGCAGGCGTTGGAGTGATCAGACTTGGAAGGATGGTGGATAGATACAGAAGGAAGAATGAAAGGCTTAAGATATCGACCAGAAAAGCTGGTAGAACGATAATCTACTTACAGGTAATTCTGATGCTTCTTGTAGCAGTGGTAGGTGGGGGATTCTCACTTCTGGTAAAAGAGAGGGGTGAATCCGCTCAATACAAGGCAGCTTCCCTGGTGGAGGACTTGACCGAACCGGAGGATTTTGTGATCTCCGGTGACCCCATGATACCGGTGATCGCCAATAGACACCAACCCCCTCCGGTCGTGAACGTGGCCAGACTCAAGTATCCCGATGTTACCAACGATCAGTTGAATGAGACCACCATCATCTACGGTGTGGAGGTGGTAATATTGACCTACCACCTTTCGGAGATGGAGGGTTATGTGGACTTCATTGAAAAATACTACAAACAGAAGGCAAGGTATACGGACAATACCCTTCCATTCCTGGAAAATGAGGAAGAGTATAGAGTGTTCTACCTGCCAGAACATTCCGAACTTCGTGAAAATGAACTCTGGAGGCTTGAAACCCTTCCCCCACTCAAGTGAAGGTAGCTCATAGGACCGAAAAGGATATGACAATCCCGCTCAATAACAAAACCGGTGCGATAAGATGTCCTCCAAGGAACGTTTGCTGTCCTTTTGGATAGTCATCTGCTTGTTACTCCCGCTATTCCCGATCATCGGAAGCACGGAGGCAGATACTGTCCATAAGATGTCTCAAAGGGGACCAGGCGGTCTGGAACCCTACTCCCTTGGCCTCGATCTCCCGGAGATAGAACCCCAGTATGTGATCCTATGTCCCGAAGATTTCAGCGACGAGGCCGCGGTATTGGCCGTCCATAGGACTTTGATGGGGCTTCCAACGATGATCTTCTCCCTTGAGGATATCGACAACGCAATGGATGGAAGGGACCCTCAAGAGAAGGTACATAATTTCCTATCCCAACTGAAAGATGACAATCCGTCCTTTAAATGGCTGCTGATCCTCGGTGATTCGGAGTTCCTCATGCCCAGACAGTTATGGCACTATGCTTTCTCAAGGGGGCAACCATTCGGTGATTACTACTTCAGCGATGCATACTATGCCGGATTGGATTCGGACTGGGACCTCGATGGGGACGGAAAGTTCGGAGAATTATACTACAATGGCACTGTGGAAGCTGATCTCAACTGGGACCTTTATGTTGGAAGGGTCCCAGCATCCAATGAAACGCAGGCGAAGAACTACATATCCAAACTTATCAGGTACGAGACGGATCCTCCAGTAGGGACATGGATGAACAGGTTCCTGAACTGGGGATCGTTGATGGAGCCTCCCAACCTTGAAACCACTGTCAACCGCTATTACCCCTACAAATCCAATGCATACAAGGTATGCCAGAGGGTCAAAGGAAATCTGCCAGATGACCTGGACTACAAGGAACTTTACGATTATCAGCAGCTTGAAGGCGGCAATTACAGCATGTACAGTGATACGGACACCTTGAACCGCAATAACATGCTGTCACAGTTCAACGCTGGGGCTTCCATGCTGAACTTCGTTGGCCAGGCAAGGTATGATGCTTATGCCCTCAACGATTATGGGAAACCATACGGAGATGGGACAATCTATACCTGGAATGAGCCCATGGGTTACCAGGACCATTCCATATTCACCAACGGGGACATGATGCCCTTAATGTACGCATCCACTTGTGATACGGCCAAGTTCTTCCAGACAGGTTATTGGGAAGACAAATCCCTGGAAACCTGGCTGACATCCTCATATGGCGGGATAATCGGGCTTATCTCATCCACCAATGTTTCTGCCAGAGGAGAGGAGCAGAACAGGACATGGGGCAACTGGTATCTGGACGAGGAGTTCTGGAAGCTGTTCCTGAACTCCCAGGAGACCAAACCCGGAAGGACAATGTTCCTCTTAAAGGAAAGATACAAGGACAAATGGTTCACACCCTCCTTCGACATCAAGGAGACTATAATGGGCATGATCTACGCTTACATCCTTCTGGGTGAACCATATGTTGACGTCTATACCGATATGGCAGGAAGATTCCCCCAGAGCATACAGGGTAAGCTGAACATATACCAGGGAGATCATTCATTCCAATTCAATGTGAAGGACAGGAATGGTGATCCCGTCCCAAATGCCATGATGACCATATTCTCCCATTCAACCTACTCCACATTCAAAGCAGACGAGAATGGTGTAATTGATGCGATGTTCGATCCATCGGGAGATTGGCTGCTGAACATCACTTTCACTGCCCATAACATGGTGATGTCAACATATACAGTAGATGTTCTTGATGAGATCGCGGACCCGATGATCCAAGCAGATTCACTTGTGATCACACCTCCCACCTTCGACCATGGGGATGATGTGAACATCTCCTTTACCCTGGCCAATATTGGTGGAACAACAGCTGAAGATGTTGCTGTAAGGATAGAAAGGTCAATGGACGGGGGAGGAAACTGGACCCTTCTTGAAAGAAGAATTATCGGGAATCTGGAAAATGGCCATGAGATCCTCTTTTCAAAGATCGTTACAGTCCTTGCAGGTGAGGAATCGTTCAGGTTCGAAGTGGAAACATCATCGGATGAGATCGACCTTGATAATAATCAGGTCTCGGTTCAATTCAATATACCAGGACCCTCCCTGTCCTTCGAGATGGGAACCGGACTTATCAAGCCATCCTCTACTGTCAGACCGATGTCCCCTATCACTTTGGATTACGACGTATACAATGAAGGACCTTCCTGGGGTCACCTTGTTCTGCAGGTCTTTATGGGAAATCCGGAAGAAGGGGGTACTCCGGTGACCGATCCAATAGATAGGGGATTGGTTGCGGCACATTCCTGGTTGAATGGTACTATCGAACTGACTGCGCCATCCGGAACCGGACTTCTATATATTGTCATGGACCCGTTGGAAGAATACAGGGATGAGATGGTCGATGGACCTGTCAAATCTCTCATAGTGGTAAATGATGCTCCAAGGTCCAACGGTAACCTATCCCTCGTTTTCCTGGAAGATACAGGGCCGGGAAGGATACGTGTAGACGATGCGTTCTCGGATCCGGACAACACTACTTCGGATATGATCTATTCATTCTGGACGGATGTGAATATCACATTGACAATGATCCGAGAAGACCTTGAGACCTACTTGGAGGTCACTGTTTTGGATGACTGGTGGGGTAATGCCACAATTGCTGTGAACGCTTCCGATGGACTCGGCCAGGTTACTACATGGATAGAACTCTCAGTGATCCCCGTCAATGATCCCCCGATAATCAAGAATACCATTGATGGAAAAATAAAACTGACAATGGTGGAGGATACACCCTTCTCCTCGGTGATCTCAGCTTCGGATAAGGAGGGATCACCTCTCTTGTTCTCCATCGATGGAGCCCCTTTTGGTATAAATGGAACAACAGGGGCCATCGAATGGACACCGGGCCAGGAAGATGTTGGAACAAGGGAATGGACCCTTAAGGTCGAGGATCAGGACGGTGCCGAAACCCTTGTGATCCTGGAGGTGGAGGTCAGTGAGAGGAACGATCCTCCCTCCATTCAACCGATATCCGATATTACATTGGATGAGGATGATGTGAGATCCATCGATCTAATGATCGTTGATGAAGAAGGGGCCGTTCCAACTGTAAGTACAAGCCATTCCTTTGCAGTTATTGGATCCGATGGGAAGCTGGTCCTTACCTGGGATGAGAATTGGATAGGTACAAACCTTGTGACATTGGAGATCACAGATGGGATCAACACCGTGTACCTATCCTTCAATGTGACCATGACGGAACCCATTGATGATGGTGATGACAAGGGTATGGATCTTGATCTGATCTTCTTGACCACGGGCATATCATTGGCTTTGATAGCGGTCTTGATGATAGTATTCCTGGTCTTAAGAAGGAATAAGGTCGATGATCAGGTAAGAACAGAGAAGGCGGAAGCGGACAGGTTGTATCAATGGGAGAAGGATAGCCTGGAAGAATGATCCTTGGTGGGATGTAAATGGTCCGTGCTTTCAGTTACCTTCAAAGCAATATTATCGACAAAGGTCTCTGCACCCGGTGTGGTGGTTGTCAAGCTTCCTGTCCTGTTGAAGCGATCTCCTTCACTAAAGAGGGCGTGAAGCTTACCGGAGAATGCATAGAGTGCGGTAACTGCGCATCCATTTGCCCTGGCGGTGGTATAGACCTCGCTTCATACGTGAAGAGGCTTTTCGGTAAGAAGAGAAGATCCGAATGGGGAGACAGACTCGGGATCCACATCAGGAAAGAATTTCTGGAAGCAGGAGAAAAAGAAGTTTTCAAAATGGGATATTTCGGGGGCAGGGTGTCAGCATTATTGATCCATGCTCTTAATAATGGAACTATCGACGCTGCATTGCTATCTGATTGGTCAGGGACAGATGCCCTATCGATCGGAAGAGGTGTCATTGCCAGGAATCGTGAGGAGATCCTATCGGCCTCATCCTCAAAATACCTCTTCTCCCCGGTCCTCAACCTTCTCAGGAAGATCAAGGATGACCGGACGATCGAAACCGTGGCCCTGGTAGGCCTTCCCTGTCATATCCATGCGTTTAGGAAAATGGAGGCACATCCAGGTACCAGGTCCTTGACGGAAAAAGTGAGCGTTCTGATTTCCCTTAATTGCGGTGCAACGAACCTTGATGAGGAGAATTGGAAGAGGATAATTGAGAAGTTAACGTATGTTTCCGGAAGTGATATCTCTCGATTCTCTGCAAAGAAGGTATCTGGTAACACCATCAGATTCCACGTTGAAAAGATCGACGGGTCAATGGTGGAAAAGGATATCCCTCTGACAAAATACGTGAGAGGGATACAAAAATTCGGTGTCTGGCCAAGATGTATGATATGTCCGGATTACTCGGGTGAACTATCAGATATCTCATTCGGAGCACCCTATATCAGGACACAACGAGGTGCGGACCTAATTGATTCAGCCAAAGTTTCAGGTGTGCTTGTCAAAGCCAGTTTCAAGATGCGGATGTCCCAAGTCCTGACGGACACTATAATTGCAAGAAGGAAGCTTTGGCATACCAAGAAGAACATCAAAAAGAGAAAAAGAAGAGGACTCCCCTATCCGAATTATTCGAAAAATCCAGGAAAGGAATAAAGTCGGGTTAAGCGATCCTGGTTTCATGGCATTTAAAGATCTGCCCCCAGGCCCGACACTTCGATCCTGGCATGGTAAGAACATCTCAATTCACAATTTCTACTCCGTTGCGGGAATCTCCACATCCTTCTTCTGCTTGACCTCGGTTGGGACCATTTTATTCGAAGCAGGCGATGGTTGCACCAGGGACCTGATAGAGCTTAAAAGAATACTAGAACAAGAGAGAGGGAGCCCTGATCCAGATACCTATTTGGATACCATTCCTGCTGTTGTGATCTCACATCAACATTTTGATCATTACGCAGGTCTTCTGAATCTTCTGAACCTATTTCATCTGACACAGAGAAAGGATGTGCTGAAGATCATTTATCCCAGGGGTAGCAAAGCGATCGAGACGCTTGTGGACCATTTCATTGAGACCCTATGGGAAGAATGCCCTTTCGAGATAGAGTTGATCCCGGTGGAAGGACCTACCGAAATTAACCTTGATGGGATCACCCTTTCAACCATCCCGGTATTACACCGTTACAGCAGACCGGGAGCGGTGGGAAACAAGGTTCCTGCAATGGCATATTCTATTCGATCAGGGGAGGAAAGGATCTCCTATTCCGGTGACACCTGCGGATCCAATGAACTGGAAAGGTTCATGGAGGGTTCAGACCTGGCCCTGGTTGAGGCAACCTTTGCCACCATTCCCTCAGGTCATGAAGAAGTGCACATGGATTTGAAAAAGGCAGCTGCCCTGGCATCAAGGGCAAAGGAAAAATGGTTGGTACATTTCACATCCGCTTCATATTCTGCACATTCAAAGACCGAGGATCTCGACCCTGGTGTAGTACCTACTGTTTCCAGGGGAGAAATACCCTGAAAACGGAGCCCCCGCCTGGATTATCCTCAACCCAGATCCTTCCGTTGTGAAGCTCACAGATACCTTTTGAAATTGCAAGGCCGAGTCCTGCGCCCATTGTACCGGAACCGTCCTCGACCCTGGTGAACCTCTCGAAAATCGATTCCTTATGGTTATCCGGAACTCCCTTTCCTTCATCTGAGACGGATAACACAATACCGCTAAGGTCTGCTCCGAGGGATATCCTTATCTTGGTTCCCGGTCCGCTGTACTTCATTGCATTATCAAGAAGATTGAGAACGACCTGTTCCAGGAATCTATGGCCCCTTATCTCGAAGTCTCCCTTACCTGCCTCGTATATTATGGTAAAGGATTCCGTCTTGGGATATAGCATCTCCAGGCAGTTGTCCACCATGGCCTTGACATCTATCGATCCGAAATCAGATGTTATCTTTCCTTCCTGAAGCTGGGCAAATGTGTTTGCCAGTGTGATCGTGTCATTCATTCTCCTCGTGAGGGAGGTTATCTTCCTGATGTAATCCTTTACTTTCTCCTCATCAACATAATCCATCAGTTCTGAATAACCCCTTACCGCGGAGAGGGGGTTCTTCAGGTCATGGGATAGGATCGATAGAAGAAGCCTGTATGTCCTGTTTGTGGCTTCTAACTGACGTACTCCGCTATCTATGGTCTCCATTTCAACACCGGTCATCCTTACTCCAACGATAGGGCCCTCAGGATCTCCTTCGCGTATGGCCCTGAACTTGCAAAGAAAGGACCTTCCGCATCCGTTCCTGTCCGTGATCTGGAGGTCTATCTGACCGGGATCACCTGATATGAAAGTGGAGGACCAGACATTCATTGCTCTCTCCCATTCCCTTCCGGGAGGGATAAAAAAGGGTCCGTCCAACATATCAGGGATGACACCCTGCATATCGATCATTTCCTCTGCCTTTCTGTTGCAGTTAATATCCCATTCAGAATCTTTGTTCCTCCAAACCACCAGAATATCATCCGTCCCATCAAGAAGGTCCCTGGACCTGTCCCGTTCCTTGCGTAGGGATTCAATTTCAAGGACCCTTCCAAGTGAATGCCCAAGGGCTTTCCACAAAGGGTCCAGTGATCCGATGTGTTGGTTGGCATCTCTCCTTTCAGAAGATGAGAAGAGGGTAAGTTGTCCTATCCTTTCGCCCCTGTATTCTAGCGGGACCGAAAGAGATGATCGCAAATTGAGGACAATAGGGTCACCATTGGGTGTCTTCCCCCTGAAAGTTCCTTTACATCCTTCCTGATAGAGAGGATCATCACATTCGATGACCGGCCCCTCCAGGCAAAGGGGATCATTTGTAACCACTATCCTATCCTTCAATGAGAAATCAAAGGACTCAGGAAGGTCATCTGATATGAATTCGGAACCCGTATCCTCAAGGTCCACATCAAGAGGTCTCCATGAGAGCCTTCCAACATCAAAATCCATCACATCCGTCATTGTCCTTTTCAGAACATCTTTGATGGAATCTATGTCATCGCAACCGAAAAGTGCAAGACCGGCATCAGAGCAGATAGATGGTGTGGCCCCCCCACCAAGGACCCGACCAATATCGAATAACCCAGGTGTAAGAACAGACCCAAGATTACCTTTTAAGCCAGCAGCGGGTGACTGACCGCTGTTCTGGCTTGAGAGGGCACCTTGAAAGCCAAGGCTGCCCCGGATGCTTTCTTCCTTCCATTCTTTCATGGTGGAAGCTCCAAAAATGGTTGGTCTTACCCCCGACCAAACGATGATAAGAGACATGCTATTTCAACATTGGGGGCCATTTCCAGTGCAGGTTTTTATAGGGTCGTAAGGGGTATAAAAACTGGTTTGAGGGGATGAAATTTTGAGACGTCCCCAAGGGCCTATTTAGGACGGGTCCGATTATCTGATGAGTTGACCAAAAACGATTTAAGAAGTTCCTCTGATTACCGGGGGATGTATTCTTCCAAAGGTCCTGGACCTTTGACATGGACCTATCTGGTGGTTTCGCTGCTGGCCGTGTCATCTCTTTCCTTTGTTCCCATCGACAGTAAAGGGTTTGTGACTGCCCGGGAATCCCCCTACTCGAACACATCAATGGAACCTAACATTACTGAGAACTTCACCCAGTTCTTTGACTACGTATCCATGACGGAATACCTGAAACAGCTAGAATTGAGATTCAGAGATATCATGAATTTGTGGTCTCTGGGAAAGACATACGAGGGAAGGGAGATATGGTGCGTCAAGCTTTCCGACAATCCCAGGTCCACCGATGACGGAGTGCCAGGGTCCGAACCGAATGCACTTCTTGTAGGGGCTCATCATGGAAACGAATGGATCTCTTACGAGACAGCACTGTATGTGATGACCTTCCTGCTCGAGAATTACGGTGGAACAGGTCAGAACGGAACAGAGGCAACCTACCTACTGGATAATCGGGAGATATTCATTGTTCCCATGCTCAACGCAGATGGGACCCAGTATTCCCATGATACTGAAAGGGGTTGGAGAAAGAACAGAGAACCCAACTATCTTTACGACCAGATGCCGGGAAGTTACTTTGACCCTGACCTGATTCCAGCATCCTATGGGGTAGACATCAACCGCAACTATGGCTGGATGTGGCATTTATCGGGGGGATCCAATGCACTGGTTTCAAGCGGGTCATCATACAGAGGGCCTCCTGATAATGTGGATGATGACGGAGATGCAATTGTCCAGGTCGATATTAGGAACGGCATCTTCCCAGGTCCCGATGAAGGTGTGGATGAGGATCCCATAGATGGCATAGATAACGATGGTGACGGAGAGGTAGACGAGGATCCGGCAGGTGGTTTCACATCCGCGGAGACCATTGCCATGAAGAAGCTGGGGGAGGAATTCGATTTCCCGGTTGCAATAACCTATCACTCTTACTCGGAACTCGTTTTGTGGCCATGGGGTTACACGGACGAGGTTGCTCCTGATGGCCCCCACATGGCTCAATTGGGAGAAAGGATGGCTGAAATGAATGGTTACCTTCCGGAGCAGGGATATGATCTCTACATGGTAACAGGTGACATGACCGATTGGTTCTACTCACAGTATGGCACTTATGCATATACGATAGAGATCGGTACGACCCATCTGGTGCCTGCGGAAGATATTATTGAGAATGCGGACAGGAACCTTTACCCTTCGCTTTACATGATCTATTCGGCAATAAACCCCTATATTTCCTATATCCGGACCGATGAGAATTCCACGAAGGTATGGAGATCGGGAGACGATATGAGAGTGGAACTTTCCTACATCGACGAGGGATATCCGATACCCATGAGCAACGACTCCTTCAATGTTGTATACCGGTGGAATGGAGGACCATGGGAGAGATCCGGACTTTTAGGATTTGATAATGGGAACCTGACAGGTAGTTTTCCAATTGAGACCGATGATGGTCGACTTGAGATCTACTTTGAGTTGGAAGATGACAAAGGTAACGTGATCACCGAGCCAGCATATGCTCCTTACTCACTCATCACCATAGAATTCCAAAGGGACCCTCTTTTCGGACTCTATTTTGGTTTTGACACCTTGATCATTCTCCTTTTCACTCTGGGAGTATCATGGGGAGGGTTCACATTTGGTGTTGTGAAATCGATCAGGTCCCAGAAGAGACTGGAGGGCATGTATGGTTAAAGGAGGAGGGACCTTCACCAGCAAGTGGGGTCTGCTCATGGCAGCACTGGGGGCTGCCATAGGGACAGGAAATATCTGGAGGTTCCCAAAGGAGGTGGCGGACAACGGAGGGGGGTCGTTCATGATACCCTACATCATCTTTCTTTTTACCTGGTCGATCCCCATATTACTCGTTGAGTTCAACCTTGGAAAGAAGACGAGGAAGGGGACAATGGGTTCTTTTGCTTCCATCCTCGGGAAGAATAAGACCTGGATGGGTGCATGGATGGCATGGATATCCACAGCCATCGGATTCTATTATGCAGTGGTCATGGGGTGGACCATCAGGTATGCCTTGGGTTCCTCTACTGGGGGGGTGTCCTTATCAGACTCACAATCTTCCTGGGAGGGATTTCTGGAATCCCCGGGTTTGGTAGTCGTATTCCAAATAATTGCCATCGCTATATCAGCCTTCATAGTTTACCGTGGAATAGAAAAGGGGGTGGAGAGGGTAAACAAGGTGTTAATCCCAACTCTTTCCGCTCTATTAATATTCTCAATGATTTGGGCGCTGACACTTCCAGGAGCGTTCCGGGGAGTCGCATACATATTCACCCCTCATGCTGATACTCTGTTCAATGGGAAGACATGGATAGCAGCGCTTGCCCAATCTGCCTGGTCTTGCAGTGCTGGAATGGGAATGGCAATAACCTATGGCGCTTACACTCGGAGAAAGGACGATACCACTCTCAACACTGTATTGACGGGTCTTGGGGATACCACCATCGCACTTGTTGCAGGTATAATGATCTTCGCAACGGTCTTTGCAATGTCAGGGACAATGACTCAGGCAGAATCTGCGGTCGAGGCAGGTGGTTCGGGACTGACCTTCATATTCCTGCCCCAGTTATTTGGTCAGATGGTGGGGGGAAGATACATTGCAATTGCCTTCTTCTTTGCAATGGCATTTGCCGCTTTGACATCAATGATAGCAACATACGAGAATGCGGTCAAGAACTTCGTGGATGCAGGATGGGCCAGAAAGAAGGCTATCATGGTGATAACAGGAGGGATGGTCCTCCTGGGTCTGCCTTCCGCACTTGTAGTAATGAAGGTGAATGGAACCCCAATGCCGGTATTCCTTGACAACCAGGATTTCGTTTGGGGTCTCGGTCTTGTAGTCTCCGGGGCATTCATCTACTATCTTGTTTGGAAGTACGGGATCACCAAATTCAGGAATAATTTCATCAACAGCAGATATGCCGATATGAAAATCGGGAAATGGTTCGATGTTCTGTTCAAATATGTCATTCCTGTGGAACTGGTGGTCATGTCAGTCTGGTTCATCTATCAGACCATCATAAGTCCCGGAGATGAATGGTGGCTTGGAGGGATAGTCGGTTTCCTGATAATGATGGCTCAATGGAGCATTGCTATCCTGGGAGTCGTCTTCATATCCAGAAAGGTACAAGACCGGTTGGTTGAGGATGATTTTGATCCGGAATCCTCCATTGATCAAGATATCGAAAGGGATTCCGGAGAACCTCTTGATTATGGGTCCTTCCCGGATGGTGAAGGAAATCCCCACGCAGTGGATGTGATCTGATGAAGGAAGAAGAGACGATCATGGGATTGCTTGAAGATAAGGGTGAACTATCTACCACAGAGATAGAATCGGAATTCACTAGAAAAGGAGAATCCTGCCCGGATGGTGCCGTGAAGCACCTTATGAGATTAAAAGCCAGAGGTCTTGTATCAGGCAGGATCGATAAGGAAAAAAAGGGATGGGTCTGGTCCCTGAAATAGAGTGTTCCTATACTACTGGGCAAAAGGTTTAGATATTATTTTCAGCGGTTACTATACTGATACCCGGCCATACTCCGGGAGAAGAGGTGTTCAAATGGATGATCAGTCAGCATCGAGATCTCGGTCTATAAGGATCCAATCGATCCTTATGACAGTCCTGTTGGTTTTTTTAGCCATCATCATCGTAACGGGGGCAGATGAGACAAGGGGTCTTTCGGTGCCAGAAGGAACCTTGACAGGTAATGTCACATGGACCCTATCCGATTCCCCAGTGGATATACTTGGCAATTTGACCATTGATTCAGGAGCTACTTTGACGATCCAACCTGGTGTTCTTGTCAATATGGCCGATAACTCCTTCCTGGGGGTCAACGGAACTCTCAAAGCATTGGGAACCAAACCAGCAAGGATATCCTTCCTGGGATCCGAGTCAGGAGGATTCGACAGGATCAATGTCACATCAGGAGGAATTGCCCATCTTGCCTTCTGTACTATCGATTCAATGAGAGGGATGTCATCTTCTGGATCAGGAACAATGGTCAGGATATTCAACTCCACCATTCTATCGAATTCCGCCGGTTTCACTTCATCCTCCGGTTCAGAGGCCTGGCTCATCAACTGTACATTCTTTTCCACAGGTAACGTTTCCATTTCTGGTGGAACGGTCCATGAAGGAAACTGGTTCAGTTTGACAGCATTGAAAGATAACGGAGAAGGTCCATATACAGAAGGAGCGGACCTCACAATATATGCCACAAAACCCCAGGATGGTAGTTGGTATATCTATAATTCAAAAACAGGAGATCCCAAGACAGGACCCGATGGGAATCTATTCCCGATCGCTGTTGAGAAGTACCTCCATGAAGGATCGATCTCCACGAACAAGATCAAAATGACAATTACGATGTCTGCAGAGAACGATCGATGGAGAAAGCAGGAGAACGAATGGACGATATCCAATGATATAAATTACATCTGGTACTTGGATTTCACTCCTCCCGAGGCACCTGTCAATTTAATGGTGACTGAAAAAGGAGGTCATTGGATCCATATATCCTGGGACTTCGAGGGTGACGATACCAGGATCAGCAATTTTGTAATTGAGTATAAAAAATACTGGGAGGGTGAGGGCGATTGGGACCGGGTGGAACCTTCACCCAGCAATCGCGAATGGAACATCACTGTTGAGGATTCTAACCCGGATGGATTGTTCGAGGAAATGGATTACGACATCAGGATGTTATGCATGGATGGAAGCAGCAACCCATCCGAGATCGTTTCAATAAGGGCCAAGACACTTGATATAACCAATCCAGAACCACCTGTTGAAGTTGAGCTTCTGGAGGTCGGAGGGACATATGTCCATGTGAAGTGGAACTGGTCCTCATCCAATGATATCATCGATTATGGCATTATCCTGAATGGGGGGGATAGTAACAACGAATTGATCCTTGTCCCTACCGAGAATAACGAGACACAGATCTACAACCTCTCCGGCCTTGATAGTGAGACCGATTACGATATCAAGATGGCTGCCTACGATGATGGTGAGATACCGAACAACTCAAACTGGACCAAGCCAATTAGCTTCAGGACCAGGGATATTACTTCGCCACCAAAACCCACACTTTCCCTTGCCTTCATAGATCCACCGATCTACATCAGCGGATCAGGTTATTACAATGGTAGCCAGATGGCGCTCCAGGGTTCCGTCACAGGTGAGAACAGGACATTCATAGATGTTTTCGTGGACCTGGAACTTTATGTCCACCCTAATCCGGACCTTCCGAGACCATCTTCATACCAGGGTAATTTCTTCTTCTTCATAACAGTAGAAGAGGGAGCTCATTCGATCAAGGTCAGAAGTGTTGATCCTGCTGGTAATAAGGGGCCCTTCTCCGATGAGGTCTCTATCAACATCGACAGGACGCTTCCATTGATAGGAGCAGAGATCCCTGAGAATAGAAGGTTCATTGTGGACAGTGATGATCTCTTCATTTTAGCATCGAAAGCGACAGATGACAGAGGGATCCATTCCATTTCATGGATGATAGAAGGACCTGATGGTTCCAACAGTGAAGAGACCGATGGAACGCTATCAAAGACCTTCTCCGAAGGTGAATGGAATATCACTCTCATCGTATCCGACCTTGCCGGAAACAAGAACTCCACTACCTTCAAGGTAATTTCACTTGTTCCGGATGATATTCATCCTCAGGCAACACTTGTTGCTCCGACCTCCAACATCGATATTGACCATGCGCCCATTTTCAAGATCTCGTTCAGTGAAGATATCCAGTGGACCCTCCTTGTGGCCAATATTGAATATTCGCTTGGGGGTGGTTCCGACCCTATCGGAATGATATCAAGTATCGACAGGGAAAATATGACGATCGAATACGAGCTGACAAGGTCACTTGAAGGAGGGATGAACTATACCTTCTCACTGACCTCCATACTGGACATGAGAGGCAACCAGGGCAATAACCTGTCATTTGAATTCAGGACCATCGATGACGATAGAGTCGATTCAGATGGTGATGGGATCCCAGACTATTACGAGGTACAGAAGGGATTCCTAAGTCCATCCAACCCCTTGGATGCAGAAGAGGACGAGGACGGGGACGGCCTGTCCAATCTCAGAGAATACCAGGAGGGGACAGACCCTGCAGCCCCTGACACCGATGGTGATGGAATGACAGACAGTTGGGAGGTGGAATACGGATTAAACCCCAGAGACAGGAGCGATGCACTCTCCGATCCGGATGGCGATTCGTATACAAACCTGGATGAGTTCCGGGCAGGGACAAATCCCAATGATGGCGATGATAAACCTTCAGCATCAGACGAGGATAACACTCTTCTACTCATATCAATAATATTTGCAGTCCTGCTTGTGTTGATCTTGATCGTTGTAGGGATCCTGCTTGTGATGAGATCAAGGAAGAAGGAGGCTGAAGCAGAGGTTGAAGAGAAAGGGGAACAAGGAGTCGAAGAAGGACCCCAGACATGGAGTGAACAAGAGGAGTCCATGAGAAGGGATTGCCCCATGTGCGGTGCCTCACTCGAAGAAGGACTTGATTACTGTCCAGAATGCGGTGCAACAATCGCTTCTCCGGAAACTGATGATATACTTGAGGGGTCCATGGATGAGGATCCTGTCATTGGAGAAGATGAGGTGATCACTCCGTCCATCGAGGAGGACCTGAAGAAGGATGTAGAAGGAGATACAATGGAAGTGGAAGGTATTCCGGATATTGATGATGGAATGAACTTGAATGAACCTCCTACATTATAGCCGATGAAATAACATTGAAAAGAAAGATCTTGCCTCACCCGAAGATTTCCGATCGGGTCGTTCATGATATAATTATTTTTATTTATAACAATAGAAAGGCAAAACTTTAAATTTTCATTGCCTGATTTAAGGGGGATACCGAGGTGGGAGAGATGAAAGTCCGATGCAAGGAATGTAAGACCGAAATGGATTATCCGTTCAAAAAATGCCAGGACTGTGGTTGGGTCCCGAAAGGTAAGTATGCTGACCTAGCAAGGAAGTTCGCACTCAAGTACGAAAAAGAGGATGGGGTCAAGAAGAAGACCTCCACCACAAAGAAGAAGAGTACCTCCACAAGGTCTGGATTGCGAAAGAAATCCTCCACTATCAAGAAGAAACCCAGGATCGAGGTGGAAGAGGATGAACCAACCTCCACAAGGAAAAAGACGTCCTCAACAAGAAAGAAGACCACCTCATCCTTGAAGAAGAAAAGGCCCAGAGTGGAGGTAGAAGAGGATATGCCAACTTCCACAAGGAAAAAGACGACCTCAACAAGAAAGAAGACCACCTCGACAAAAAAGAAACCGAGAATTGAGGTCGAAGAAGATACACCCAAACCTGCCAGGAAGAAGACCACCTCTTCGAAAAAGAAATCCACAAAGAGCAAACCTGCCAGGAAGAAGCCAACCAGAGGTTTCAACCTTGAAGTTGAAGAGGATGAAAGAGCTGTCAGATCGACCTACCGCCCGATAAATCTGGACGATGACGAAGAGGAGATCTTCGTTGTAGGAAAGACCTCCAGACCCAAATCCGCCCCAAAACCTCCTGTGGATGAAGAGGAAGAAGATTATGAGGACGAAGAAGAGGAGGAAGAAGAAGAATACGAAGATGATGAAGACGAAGAAGAGGAGGAGGAAGAGGAGGAAGAAGAAGAATACGAAGATGACGAGGACGAAGAAGAAGAGGAGGAAGAGGAGGAGGAAGAAGAAGAATACGAAGATGATGAGGACGAAGAAGAGGAGGAGGAAGAGGAGGAAGAAGAAGAATACGAAGATGACGAGGACGAAGAAGAAGAGGAGGAAGAGGAGATCATCAAGATCCGTTGTAAATGCGGAAACTTGATCAAAGTGAAAGGTGGAAAACCTCCTATCAGATTCAAATGTGACGAATGCGGCAGGAAAGGTGTCATCAAAGCACCACCCGAAGAAGAGGAGGAAGAGGAGGAGGAAGAAGAAGAATACGAACCTCCCAGAAGAAAGAAGAGAAGAAGACCCGTGGATGATGACGATGATTTCCCTCCCCGTCGTCCAAAAAAAAAAAGATAGACAATGACGAGGAATTTGAAACATTCCCAAAGAAGAGAAGCAAGCCTAAAGCCTCTAAACGTTCAAGTAATTTCGATTTCAAGAGACCCGAGGACCTTGGAGTAAGGAAGAGAAGTGAACCTTCCAATCTTTTCACTGTAAAAGATGATGGTCCAAAAAAGGGAGAGACCTGCCCGGTATGCGGGATAGGAATGACCTTTAAAGAAAGAGTCAATTCCTGGTACTGCCCGAGATGCAAATCGTTCTATTGAAAATATCATCCACCGAAAAATATCCGGATGAAACTCCAAAGGACATATGGGGTTGCGATACCAGACCCAATACCTGCCAGAGAACCTGTTACAGCTCTGAGCACATTGTTGGATGTTCTGAATCCATGGAACTGGGTCATCCCGTCCAGTATAAGGGGTGAAAGCATTATTATCGTGAAGAATAGCATGGTTATTACTGGAGGGTCCAGAAAAACCAATATTAATATTCCGAGGGGAATCGAAAGGACCAGGGCAGGATAGAAGAAAAGACATCGGGAACAAAGTGGGAGCGGATGGCCTCCCATCCATAAGGACCTCTCAGGATCGCCATGACATATCTTTCTAAGTGGCATAGGTCTATCATCGATGATCTTCAGACCGATATCCTCCACTCTCATCTTGGACCTGAGTATAGACCTTTCCTGATCATCCTTCACAATACCTTATCTTCTTCTGGATTGATAATCCCATCCCCTGATGATTGGATTCGCATGTGACCCAAAATATATTTATAAGGAATAAAGGTTGAATTTCACTGGGTACTCTAGGCCAGGTTCCTCTTGTGAGGATCCCTTTGAACGGGAGGAAATGGAGACCCCATAAAGCAAGGAGGTAGAGATCTGTACCGTATAGCATCCTTTTCCAGGATTCTGCCTGCAATATTATTGATCACAATATCGTTCTTCAGCCTGTTCATTACAGGGACCGTTGTCACTGATGCATTGTCCCCCGAAGAGCTGGAAGGCTGGACGCTGATCGGCAGGGATGAGTTCATGACCATAACCGGACAGACCGGTTCAATTGGATTCGGTTCCGTTGTCGAAATGGGAGACATGGACGGCGATGGAAGAGATGATATTGTTGTTGGAGTCCCCACATACAGCGGCAATGGTGGAACTGGAGCGGTCCTTATCTATTTCGCCAGGGACCTTGACGATATCTCACCGCTCAGGGCTCTCGAGGATGCGGATGTGATAATATTCGGAGAGGACCCGGGAGACCGATTCGGTCAGAATCTGGTCATAGGGGACATGAACGGTGATGGAAGGAATGAACTCATAATATCTGCCAACCAGGCATTCGGATGGAAGGACCAGAGAAGGATGTCAGGCGAGATCTACATCATTTCAGGAAGGGAAAGATCAGAGTTTCCCTCAAAATTATGGATCGGGAAGACCCCATTGTATGGACATATCTATGGTAGGGATCCCATGGACATGGCCGGAATAAGGATGGTAATGGGTGACCTTACAGGAGACGGTCTGGACGAACTTGTTATCGGTACCAATGGTGCGGGAGGATTCGGAGGAACAGCGGAATTTCATGCTGGTTATGAGAACAACGCTCCAGATTCCTGGGAGATAGAGGTCATCCAGGGGGAGAGTCTTCCTATCGGCAATATCGTCCTTGACCTGGACCCCAAGATGGTCAGATACTTCTCATCGTGGAACTCCACTCTGACCCCGCCCGCCACCCATGCAAGACATATCGGAAAAGGAATGGATGTCAGCGATTTCAATGGAGACGGGATCGAAGATCTAATTTTTTCATGGAGCAGGATGGAAGGACCATCGGAGATTAGACCCCATGAGGAACATATGTCAACACAGATAGAAGTCATAACCGGGGGGCCAGGATTTCCCCACGTTCCCATCAATACGACGATCGATATAATCATACCATCATTTGATCCCGACCTGACAATTCAACTGAATACAACGATGATAGAACCCCCTATCTTGAAAGCAGGGGACCTGGACGGAGATCAATACCTTGACCTAGTACTCGGATCCCAGGAGGGGCTGGATATAATGGAAAGAATGCCCAATGCAGGAAGGGCATATATTCTTCAGGGATTCAATTACTCGGAGGGACAGACCATTTTTTCAGACAGCTTCGCTTCAACAATATACGGTTATGATTCCTCGGACCTGCTTGGATCAAGTTTGATCTGTTCCGATCTGGACAATGACGGCTACGACGAGGTGGTCATTGGAGCTCCCGGGGCGGACGGTGAGAAGAACCTGCTTCCCGGATGCGGGGAGGGATACGTGTTCGATCTTGACGGGACATTAACAGCAGACCTGGAGATCTTCGATTCCTATGAAAAATACATGGGTTCTTCGGAAGGGATAGGATCCTTCACCACATTCATCTCTGGAGATATCAATGAAGACGGCTTCCAGGACCTACTTGTTTCATCCCCGGATTTCCTTTCAGAGGATGATGAAGGCGAACTGGGTCTATTGTCACTTTTCATGGCAAAGAACGATTATGAGTCAAAGATCTATGGAGGAGTGGATTCAAGTAATTTTGGAAAAACATCGGTCATTGATGATTTCAATAGTGACGGTTTCATGGACCTGGCTATCGGTGACCCTGAGGCATTTTCATCTCAAGATGGGGGTGTTTTCCTTTTCTTTGGAGGACCAACAGGTTGGAAACCGATCCTCAACCTTGATTTCGATGCCGATATAGTCTATAAGGTTGACCTGGAAGGTAACCAGGCCCACATAGGATCCTCCCTTACATCGGGAGACCTTAATGACGACACCTACCCTGACCTCATTGTCGGATCACCCAGTTATTATGACGGTTTAAATAACTGCGGAGGGTTCAATATTTTCTGGGGAGGGAACAGTACCTATATGGAGGAGAAGAACGGTAAAAGGGTCCTTGGCCAAAGTGTGGAGATGGTCGGGACTGCAGTTTCCGTGGGGGATTTCAACGGCGATAATGTTGATGATCTTGCCGTTTCAGCCATGGGGACCATGGCAACACAGTCTCTTGGTCGTTACCATGCAGGGAATGTATACCTCCTCTTCGGGCCCATACCAAACGGGAATACAAGGATAAATTCAGCCGATGTTGTGATCACCGGATCGATACCCAATGAACAGATCGGGAAAAGCCTCGCTTCCGGTGATATCAATAATGACGGCAGAGATGAACTCGTGATTGGAGCTCCGGTCTCGGATCTGGGTTCTATCACCGATCAGGGTGTCGTATACATCATGTCAGGAAGGGATGTCTGGAACCCTGACTATGATCTCTTAACGGAAGCAAGTTCGAGGATATTCGGCCCATGGCCCTATGATCAGGTGGGGGAATCCCTCGCACTCGGAGACCTTGATGAAGATGATATGGATGAATTATTGATCGGCTCCACCAGTGGAGATGGTTACCAGAGGACCACGAAAGAAGCTGGTAATGTCTACGTCATGATGGGAAATTATCTTTCGACTGCCCTTGGAGGTATGAACCTGAGCCTGAGGAACCAGTTCAACATGTCCATTTTCGGCGAGACCGAAATGGAGAGGTTGGGTACTTCCCTGGGGGTCGGGGATCTGGATGGCAATGGTAAGAATGATGTAGCCATCGGATCAAAGGGCTGGACAGAACCGGTTTCGGGCATCGTATCAGGAGCCGTTAAGATCCTTCCGTCGAGGATGATCAGGGATGGTGGAGAGTTAAATTCATCCTCATTGCCCCTCATTTCATCAAAAAGAGGAGAGGACCTTTTCGGGACATCGATAAGCGTGGGAGATCTGTCCAATGATGGAAACGATGACCTTCTGGTGGGAGCCCCGGGATATGATCCATACGGAACCGGAGAGGTCAAAGGAGGCGCATTCATCTGGGAGGGGGAGGAGGTTTATCTTAGGGATATCAAGGTGACCAACGCCAGGATGCTGGGTTCAGAACCGGTCGACGATCCCGAAGGGATCATGGAACAGGTCCATTACCTCTCACCTCTTTCCGGACCATACGGAATGAGGGTTACCGGGAGGTCCCTTTTCGGATATGATGATGTCCGTTCGATCTCGATATCAATGGATTCCCTACATGGACCTGGAACCGCCACAATGGTATTCAACACCTCGAAAAAAGGATTTGAACTGTTCAGCACCGGTGATTTCGCGGACAGGATCTGGATAGACATCAATACATCATCAGGGACCAGCGATAAGGTTGAATCCTGGTATGTGGATTTCTCATTCTATGTTGATTGGGATATGCCAGACCCAGATGTGATCACCACCAATATCAATGGAGGAACCTCATCTTACATCAACTACCTCACCAAGGAGTTCAGGATCGATAGAACTGTCTACATCGAGGATGAAGGATTGTCGATAACTGATGAGGCAGGCGGCCAGTTACCAAAATGGCTCAATGCTTCAAGCAATATCGGAGTGGGTAATATCTCACTATCTCATGTGATCAATGGTGAAAGGATCGAAGGAGAAGCTCTTGAAACCATCCCTCTTGGCCTATACAGACCGGATGGTATCCTCATCGGAAGGACCCACGTGAATGACAGTCGACTGGATGTGGGGATCACTTCAATTGGGGAAGGGATCAACAGTGGTGGAGCCAACTTCAAGATCGCACCTCTTTCAGATGACCCCCTTCCTGAGGGATCCATTTGGCAGAGGGACCTTACCTTCAACCTCAATGTGGATACATCACCTCCGGCAGAGGTGTCCAATTTCAATGTTTTCCCCGATGGAAAGGAGAAAGGGATCGTTCCAGTGGATGATGACAGGTTCGTGGAGATAGGATGGTCAGAGATCAATGACATGGGACCATCTGGGATCAATAGATACATCCTTGAGATCACAGGAGAAGGATACAACACGACCTATGATTCTGTCCGGCCTGGAGACCTGATCATGATACCAGAAGGTGAAGTCCATTTCAGCCTCTGGGCTGTGGACAATGCCCGTAATGTAGGACCCAGGACATATCGGACAATGATCTCCGATACTGGTGCTCCCTTCTTCTGGTCTCCCAGACCAACAGATGGTTCATGGCTCAACGACCAGCAGGAAGATATGTCCATCATGGCGGATGATGCCGTATCCGGATTGGACCTGAAAACCGCTGAATACCGGGTCTATTATTCCAGTGTGGGTGTTGTGGGTGAATGGATGGATGTATATGGTTTGGAAGCCCTTGAGGATGGGACGCGCCTGGTAGCCCCTATACCAGATGAGGAAGCTTTCGGTCTTTATGTTCAATGGAAGATATCCGACCTGGCCGGGTCAACAACTGTCTCTGAACCATTCACATTCAGCAAGGACCTTTCACCACCTATCATTGAACCATCAAAGTCCTCATTGACAGCGGGACCAGGTGAGATCGTCTTCGAATGCTTTATGGAAGATACCCTTTCATGGTTGAACCTCTCAACAGTAGAATTCCAATTAGAAAGAGCGGGTTCTCCGGAAGATACCCCGTGGATATCATTGAACCTGAACGGTTTCAGGATATCTGCATCTCCATCGATATCCATAGTCCCCGGTTTCGAAGGGTATGGTTATGCCAGATGGAGAGTGATGGACAGAGCCGGAAATTCCGTGGAAAGCGATCCGATCACGATCCTTGTGGATGGGACACTGCCACAGTTTACGGATTTCACCCCGAATTCATCTATAATCCAGTCCAAGTTAAAGGTCGAAGTGACCACAACCATCATTGAGGAAGGTAGTGGTCTCTCAATTAGTGATGTTGAGATCTCAGTATCAACGATCTCCGGTTGGGTCCAGTATGGGGTCGGAGGTTTCTCTCCCTGGTCAACGGTGGAATCGCTTGAGGAGTTCAACAATAATTATATCGCAACTGCGACCGTAACCCTCGATGAAGGTAGATTCAATCTGATCAGGTTCAGGGTGAAGGACAGGGCCGGAAACGGATGGGTCATCTCCAGATCACACTCCATTGAAGTGGACCTGATGGATATCGATCTGCCCCCTACCGCCCTTTTCAACGTCCTTCCGGTTTCAGATATGATATTCAAGGGCGAATCATTGTTACTGGATGCTTCTCCATCGATCGATCCGGAAGGTTCTCCCCTGAACTATACATGGTATTCCGATCTGGAAGGATTCCCGGGGATCGGACTTTTAGGCAAGGGTATGAAGATCAATGTCACATTGACAGCACTTGGTGTCCACAAGATATGGGTCGTTGTCACTGATGGAGTGAATACTGTGACCTCGGATGAGGTCAAGATAAGGGTCCGGGATGTGGAACAGGAACAAAATGAGGATACCAGCACTCAAAGAACTCTTTGTGACAAATTGAAAGATGCCATCATCTTCGTTATCATTGCCCTTCTGATCGGTCTGATACTTGGCGCTCTAGCCGTTTATTTGGTAATTATCAGACGGAGGGAGGCTGAGACCATGCAGGAGCAGCCCCTGCTTGTGGACGCGGTATATGATGATAACATCGTGGTTCCTTACTGTCCATATTGTGATGAGGAGGCCAGATTGTCCGATGACTACTGTGTGAAATGTGGTTCTATCTTCACAAAGAAGGACAAAGAGGACATGGCCGAGGGCAGGACAGGGAGATCCAAAAAGAAAAAGAAGGAATCTCTAAAAGCCGCTGAAGAGGAAGAGGGTGATATGGTTGAGGATTGGGGTCCTCCTGCCTATGAGGATGAGGTGGAGCTGGAATCGGAATTCATGGCTGACACCCCCGATGAGCTTGAGATAGAGGAGCTCGAAGAAGAGGACCTGGAAGAGGTTGAGGAGTTAGAACTTGAGGAGTTGGAAATTGAGGAATTGGAAGAAGATGAATGGGAGGTGGAAGAATGAGAATAAGATCGGTATCCATTCTCTCGGTCATGTTCATGATCCTAGCTACCTTCTCAATGATGAACGGTCCGGATGCGGCATTGGCATTCGAGGACGATATCAAGGTGAACCAGGATTCCGGGGAAGCTTCTCAGGCCAACTCTGATGTGGCTGTTTCCAATAACAACGTCTATGTCGTCTGGCAGGATAATAGAAGAGGTAACTGGGATATTTTCTTCAGATCCTCATCGGACAGGGGCAAGACATTTTCGAACGAGGTCAGGGTAGACGACACCAGTGCGACCCCGACCCTCACCGATGATCAGACATCTCAAGTGGATCCGGAGATAGCGGTGGGTCCTGATGGCAAGATATTCGTGGCATGGTCGGATGACAGGGATGGAAGGTCAATGGTTTACCTAACAAGATCAGAGGATGGGGGAAAGACCTTCAAATCCAACTTCAAGGTGGCTGACAATCCGATCGGGATACAGACCAAACCACATATGGACATTTCACCATCTGGCTATCTATACATTGTGTGGGAGGATACAAGGAATTCCATAGGTCACGAGCAGATCTACGGGGCCTATTCCTCTGATGGCATTTCTTTGGGATCGGCAAAAAGGATCTCCGATACGTCCATCAACCATTACTGTAACGATCCATCCGTCGCTTGGTCGGATGATAATAACCTACATGTGGTCTGGACGGAAGACAGGGTCATAGAGACTGATATAAGGATTAGTTCCTCAGATGACAGGGGAGCTTCATTTTCTTCTTCATTCATACTGAACAGGGATCCTTCATCCTCGGACCAGGATTCACCTTTCATTGATGCAAACACTACATCTGTGGTCGTTGTGTGGAAGGACTCGAGAAGCTCATCAGCTGATGTATACATGACCATTTCCAATGATGGTGGAAGCTCATTCCAGATGGAGTTCATCACCCACCCTACCTTCAAGTCAGGGCATCAATATGACCCAGAGGTCGTCATCGAGGAAAATGGGGACATCTCCATCTGCTGGACATCGTCCCCTGGAATGGATGATACATCAAGATCGGATATCCAGGTTACGAGATATCTCTCCAATGGGACATTTGATGAGATCGAGACTGCGAATGACAACGTATCGGGGATCACCCAGGACAGTCCATCGATGGCGGTGATCGACGGGACCATACATATGGTCTGGACCGATTATCGGAACAGCGGACAGTCGGATATCTATTATTCCAGGTCCATCTCCTCAGGAGAGGAGGGAGAGGCTCCCAGACTTCTCTTTGGAAGGGTCAATCCGGAGATCGGAGCGGTGGGTGAAAAGTTCTATTTCTATGTCAGCTATTTCGATGAGGAGAACGATCCTCCAAAGGGTTACCCAAAAGTCGACCTATACTATCGTTCCGGAAGTGGACTATTCCCTTACCCCGAATCTCCCTTCAACATGTCGGCTCTAAGGGATGATTCATTCGATATGAATTACAGGAACGGTCAGAACTACATCTTCTCCATGATACCGGAAAGGGAATTGGAGCTGTATTACAGGTTCAATGTAACCGCACTTACCGGAAACAGGACTACTATCTGGACAGAATTGGTTAGAGGTCCGATACTTGACTGGGAGGGACCTTCCTTTGAATTGATATCACCAGCTCCCGGCAGCTGGCAGAAGAGCAATATCGTGAGTTTCGAGCTTGAGATTACAGATGGACTATCCACGGTCGACCCCTGGAGCATCTTCTATCAGAGGTATAATCTGGCAACAGAGAAATGGGATAGCTGGCAGAGGAAGGGGACCGTAAAGAGCATCGATGAGCACACAATCTCCTACAAAGTGAACATCACACTATTCGACGGCATTGACAATCAGGTCAGGTTCAGGGCAAGGGACCTGATAGGGAACGGTGATGATGATCTGGGATATTCAGTGAGTGAGGTATTCAAGGTTTGGGTGGACCCCACACCTCCGTTCTTTGAGTTGATATCCCCTAAAAAAGGAATGACCCTTTACGACACAGACGTTGAGGTAGTTGTAAAGATCTGGGACCTTGGAACAGGTCTGGATAAGGGTTCGATAAACGCCTCCTATTCACTTGGAGGCAGTGATAATTACGGCGAATGGATATCTATGGGCCAGATAGGAGGGATCATAACTGACGATGAGTATGAGGAGAACGTCCATTACCTCACGATGAACCTCTCCTTCACACTGGGATTCAATAATTTCTTCCGCATCAGGGCAGGGGACAATCTTGGAAATGAGAGGGTCTCCGATGGATTCCAGATAGTGATCAAAAAGAAGGAAGTGGTGGTTGAGGACAGACCTCCGGAACCAGTTTCATCCATTCAACCTGCAGTCTCGGGATCGGTAAGACCTCACATTACTTGGACACCAACCTACGATCCCGATGGGGATCTTGTAACATATTGGTTCAGTGTTACCGACCTTTCCGATGGCAGTTCGATATTCAATTGGACCGACCTGGGGGCTGGACTGACCTACTGGGACCCCGATGAATCCATATCACTTGTGCCAAGCAGGTCCTATCTCATAGAGATCGTTCCCCAAGCAAACGGATTGAACGGAACGGCCACCAATTCCACCCTTCTGATATCCACTGATGCCAACATGCCTCCATCCTCGCCTTCAGGATTGGTCCCCAGGGCTACAAGCGATCCGTCCCCAACGCTAAGATGGGATGAATCTGTTGATCAAGATGGTGATGAGGTATTCTATTTCATCAGGATAGGATCCTTCTACAATGGTGGAGACATACTTGGCTGGACATCAACCTTCAATGAACCGAAATACCGGATAACAAGGGTACTTGGAGCGGGAATGTACCATGTCCAGCTGATGTGCTCGGACGGGTTTGACTTCTCCACAATATCACATCAAATATTGTCCATAGGCATCTATTCTCCGGAGGTGGAATCCGAGAGGACCTCCATTGTGATATATCCCCCAAAGGATCTGGACCCGAGCAAGATTGATACAAAAAGTGAGAAGATCGAACTTACGGTGTTCAATAAAGGATTCACTTTTGATACCATAAGGGTCCATATCACCGGAGAAGCCACAGAAAGGGATGATATGCAGATCTATACAACTGAAGATATCATCGAACTCTCTCCCGGATCCTCCAAGAACACGACACTTACAATAATCCTCAATGAGAATACAAAGAAGGGATACTACTCCCTCAATGTGACTGTAACATCCATCGATGGAGTCTCTTCCTTTACAAAGAAGCTAACTGTCAGGATCGTGAACGAGGGAGATCTCAACCCGGGCCTTGATGGAGGTAAGAACAATGATGGGACCAGTGATTCTGAATTTCTGCTTTGGATCTTCTTCGCCCTGCTCTTCATCATCCTTATCGCAATGTTCTATGGATATTACAGGATAGATCGGAAGCAGAGGGAGGAACAGGTCGAGATCATGAGAGAAAGGGAAGGAAGGATGAAGGCCCTTAAGAAAGGATCGAAAAAGGAGCTCAAAGGTAGGAAAAAGGAAAAACCCGAGCTTCCCCCTACAACGGAAACAGATGAATGAGAAGATGGTTGATATGACCGATCAGCTTCCTCTGATCATAATGATATCAGCAATGGCATTGATCATTGCCCTCCTGCTCATCATCATATTCATTCTTTGGAAGAAGGTTAGAACTAAAAGGAAAGTGGTGGAAAGGGACCCTTTTCAGGTAATTAGTGAGATATATGAGGATGACAAGGATGGTAACGGTATACCTGACCACATCGATGCAATCATCAGAAGAATGGATAACCATATTAGATCCCCTCCGGGCAATGATGTAAATCATTCAAGCTATTATTCCATGAAGCATACCAGAGATGGCAGGACCTGGGGTATGACAGAAAAAATCGTCAATGGTAAGAGGACCTTTGATCGTTGGGGAACTCCACCTGATCAAGGTGAAAGATTATTCCACCAACTCTATGATGATTATGTGAACGGAAATATCTCCGCTGAAGATTTCAGGAAGGAAATGGATACATTGAAGGTGACCTGATCAGCTTGAAGATTCCCTCAGTTCCTTTCTCTTGATCTTTCCTGAGATGGTCTTGGGAAGCTCCTTGACATACTCGACTATCCTGGGATACTTGTAAGGGGCGGTCGTCTCCTTAACATGGTCCTGAATATCCTTTGTGAGTTCATCAGAGGGCTTGTATCCCTTGGCCAGAATGATGTAGGCTTTGACGAGGATCCCTCTTACACCCTTCGGATCAGGGGCTCCCACAACAGCGCATTCCGCAACTGCCGGATGCTCCTGCAGGGCCGATTCAACTTCGAAGGGACCGATCCGGTAACCTGATGATTTTATGACATCGTCATCCCTGCCTACGAACCAGAAATATCCATCCTCGTCACGATAGGCCCTGTCTCCTGTGAAATAGAAGTCATGATGGAAGGCCCTTTTCATGGCATCAGGGTCCTTCCAGTATTCCTTCATCAGGCCGGGTGGCCTGTCATCACCGAGGTATATCGCAATGTTGCCCTCTTCTCCCGGAGGAAGCTCTTTGCCTTCATCATCCACGATCCTCACATCATGACCGGGTGTTGGTTTCCCCACGGAACCATATTTTATTGGCATGAAGGGGAAATTGGAAAGAACACAGACTGTCTCGGTCTGACCAAAGAAATCGTAGATGTCAAGGTTGAATGTCTCCTTCCATACTTTGATGACCTCGGGATTTAGAGGTTCTCCCGCGGACATACAGTGCCTTAATTTCAGATCGTATTTGGTTAGGTCCTGCTGGATCAGCAGCCTGTATACTGTCGGTGGTGCGCAAAAGGAGGTGACTCCCTGCTTCGCCATTGCTTTCAGAAGACCGTCCGGATCGAACCTACCGGGTGTTTCCCACTGGATGATGGCCGCTCCGACTATCATCTGACCGAATAGTTTTCCCCATGCGGCTTTTGCCCATCCGGTTTCCGAGATGGTCCAGTGCAGGTCGCAGGAGGTAAGGGACTGGGCGAACTTTGCCGTAACGTAGTGTCCCAGAGGATAGGAGTGTGTATGGAGGACCATCTTCGGATTTCCCGTGGTACCTGAAGTGAAGTAGAGAAGCATGGGATCCGATGTCTTGGTCCTTTCAACCTTTTTCATATCCAGGTCCCTATTTACTTTTTCCATCTCATCTTTATAATTCAACCATTCGAGAACAGGCCCGTCAACAACCATCTTGTGTTCAAGTGTGGGACATTCGATCGCAACTCTTTCGACCCTTCCAACATGGGCAACATCGGTTATCACCATGTTGGCCTCCGCTCTGTTGATCCTGTACTTGATGTCCTTGGAAGTGAGTAGAACTGTACCTGGCATGGGAACGACACCTAATTTGAACATTGCTATCATTGTAACATACCATTCGGGTATCGATTCCAGCATGACAAGTATCCTGTCGCCTTTCTTCACTCCGAGTTCTAAAAGGACATTTGCGAACTTGTCAGAGAGGACCTTCAGATCGTAGAAGGTATGATAGTTCGATTTTGAACCGTCACCATGCAAGGATACAAGGGACAGCTTTGTTCTGTCCTTTGCCCATTCATCAACTACATCGAATCCGAAATTGTAGTACTCCGGAATATCCCATT
The DNA here is from genome assembly GCA_965234725.1 of Thermoplasmatota archaeon. GTDB lineage: Archaea > Thermoplasmatota > Penumbrarchaeia > Penumbrarchaeales > Penumbrarchaeaceae > Penumbrarchaeum > Penumbrarchaeum helgolandense. The sequence continues at coordinate 38,538 of CBDDUX010000034.1, forward strand.
CGAACTCCTTGTAAAGTGTATCATAGTCCATATCTGTAACAGTGCTGCATCTTTGCTGTGACATCTTGATCCCTCCAGTAAATGCCGTTAAAATCATTCTACTGGTCCCTGTTCATAAAAGAACATGGGCGTATGTACGGGTAAATTCTAACATTACTTAACCCTTATCGTATAGATGTCAAGGAGGTCATCTCTTCTTCTCTGGGGCGGGGATCTTCTCATGGATCCTTCCTACGTTCCTTGCCAGATCTATGTAGCATTCCATATCTGTTGTAGCGTTAAGGACAAGCTTGGCTCCGTCAGGTGAGCCGCCTCCATGCATACATCCCGGGACACCTCCCCCGATGGTGAGCCATTCTACCAACCTTGCGATCCTGGCTCTGGTATCTCCGTCAACCGCTCCCTTGAGATACTTCCTCAAAAGGTCACCGTATTCGGGGGAATGGAGGTCCTCGCATGACGGAACACATCCGGTCTCAGCAATCCCTCCCGAGATATCCTGAGCTATCCTCTTGGTATCGTATGGAAGTGTGGCCACATGGACCTTGTTCACATTGGAGAGGGTTGCATTCGGGATCCATACGCCGGAGGGGTGAAGCTTCCCAAGTGCCGAAGCCGCTATCCCCATGCCGTAGGTGGTCTCATTGTTGATGACCATCTGAGTTATCTTGTCCTTGAAAACCTTCTCATGAAGGCCATTGGCCCTTGCCATCAAGGCTGATGCACCCACTATCACATCGCCCTGACCTGCAACGCAGCCGCCAATGGCCGACCTGTAGGATGCAATGAAGTTTAATACAGCCTTCATGGAGTACTTCCACTCACCGGCCATGAAGACCCTCTCGTTTGGGATGAATACATCGTCGAAAAGCAGATACGCCTGGGTTATACCCCCATACTCCACCGGATTATCGAAACCGCATTCATGATCCCTAGAATCCGAAGGATGTCTGGCTTCGATTACAGTCAGGTTCTCAGCATCTCTTTGGATCACGAATGAGACCGCATAATCCGCATCAGGTTCCTTGTAACCCGTTCCGGGGAGTATGATTATCTCGTTTGCGGCAGCAACACCCGCTATCATCACTTTGGCTCCCCTGACAACGATGCCGTCATCTCTCCGCTCCACAATGCGGAGGGACATGTCCGGGTCCTCCTGCTGTGAAGGAGGTAGGGACCTGTTTCCCTTGGGGTCCGTTAGAGCTCCAGCGAGGGTGATATCTGTCCTCTGAGCATTTTCCAGCCAGGTTCTCAACCTCTGGTGATAATCAGTTCCGAGTTCCTTGTCGATGTCGTATGTGGTCGCCCACATTGCATTGATCCCGTTGAAGCCTACACATCTTCCACCGGTGCAGGTTCCTGTCAGATTGAACATCAGGCGCTTCATCCTGACGTTCTTGATCATATCTTCCATGGAGCCAACTATCGAGAGATATCTGGAGATCGTCTCACCTGTAATGTGTGATGTTGTTGTGAGAAGGTCTTTGAATTCCTCTTTCTGGGCCGAGTCGAAGATCTGGGCATGTCCCTCGATACATCTTCTGGTGGAGGGATGTATTGTAATATCTTCTATCAGCTCGCCGAACTTGTAAACGTTCTTCCTCATGGCCTTCAGAGAGGCCCTGTACTCATCCGATGTTCTCATCTATTCTCCCTCCTTCATCTTGAATATCCATTCGCACCATCTGCCCTCTTCCAGTTCATCCGGTGGACACTGGTTGCATATAACCTCGATATTTTCATTGAATACATTTGCAAAAGCTTTCAGAAAACCCCATCTGACCCTCTTGCATGGAAAGACTTCCAGCTCATCCTTTACCCTGGTGTTCTGTATCCTGCATTCCACGTTCTTCAGGAGAACGGACCCGTCTTTCCTTTCTTCCCAGACCTTGTCTTCCAGGTCCATCGCCCATCCTGAATATTTCAGGCCCTTTATCATTGAAGGAAGGTCCTCTCCGAGAGATAAAAACTTCTTGAGCCTTCTTCCCTCTATCTTCCCCATTATCTTCCAGACATTGGCATCTATCTGTGTCGCTGCTTCCGTTCCGAACTGTTCTTCAATTCCGAGAAAATAGAGTCCGTCAACCGCCCACATATTTCTTAGATGCATGAAGGTCAATTCTGCGAAACGGTCCTCTCCGATCTCTTTTAAAAGTTCCCTTTCTTCTTTTCTTTCTCCCATTGATATCACTGCCCAATGAAAAGTGGAATGCTCCGTCGAGGGGGATGGGTTATGAGACCATAAGGTTTATCGTGGTGATGGATGCACCCACACCCGATTTAATTAATTATCAAATGACATCTTATTGTAGTACAGAAGTTTTCATCGATCACATATTTTCTGAAATCTGCGTTTAAACATGAATATATGAAACATTTAGATAAATTATTTATTACAGATTAATGATCTCTATATTAATTAGTATAAACTTTTAAAAATGTTGTTAGAAAAGAGGATATCAGTTTGGATGATATCAAATTATCAGGTGAGGGCATGGAGCGATGTGGCTGGTGTGTCGAGAATGAGATCTATGAAAGATATCATGACACAGAATGGGGAGTTCCGGTACATGATGACAGAAAACATTTCGAGTTCCTGGTTCTGGAATCCGCACAGGCAGGACTGAGCTGGCTCACGATCCTGAAAAGAAGAGAAGGATACAGAAAAGCATTCGCTGACTATGATCCTGAGATCGTGGCAAGTTATGATCATAATAAGATCGAGGAGCTTGTAAAGGACCCTTCCATAATCAGGAACAGGATGAAGATAGAGGCTGTTGTCAACAATGCAAAGAGGTTCCTTGAGATACAGCAGGAGTTCGGGTCCTTCGATAGATACATCTGGGGATTCGTTGGAGACAGTTCTGTCGTGAATGAGTGGAAGGAATTGAAAGAGCTCCCGGCAAAGACAGACCTTTCAGATGAAGTAAGCAAGGACCTGAAGAAAAGGGGATTCAAGTTCGTTGGTTCAACCATAATATATGCTCATCTTCAGGCTACCGGTATTGTCAATGACCACCTTGTCAGTTGTTTCAGATATGAGGAGCTGAAATGAAAAAACTCTAATTACTCATTGTAGCTGATCTTCTCTTTCCATCTATCAATTGTTGGGATGAGTTTTGACTTTCCTTCTTCGAAGGTGATATCAGCAGATATAACAGAAGGAATAATGACTGGAAGACCAAGTATCCGATCATGATGAAGAAAAACAAATTGTCCATTCCCACAAAAGGACCTTTAATTACCTGGATGATCGGATTGAAAATGAATAGAACGATCGCTGAGGCCGTAAGTGATATTGCGGAAGTACCCAGCAGCCATTTCTTCGAATAACCTGCCATTCTAAGGAATGAGTTGGCCATCATTGTCCCACCCGAAAAGGAAAGAAGGAATGTCATAACGATGACATTGAAGAAAGAGGCTAAGATGGAAATGATGAAGTCTCCAATTGGGTATAATGAGATGGGGAACACGTGGTAGCTGATTGAATATGCTATGAATAGGAGGGTTATAAATGGAACAACGATGAGTAATACCATCAGAATTATTACAGGATAGGATCCCAGTATCAAAGCTCCAATGCCTCCCAGGATTATATTTATCAGCGGAAGGCCCTCTCTTTTCCAGTCCATGATCCTTCCTCCTTTCAGGGGAATCATTTGATAATTATCTTTCCCGGCCATGAGTGTTCAAACTATGAATCCATATAGATTAACAGAATATTTTTCATGTTGTAAACGTAGAATAACTTCAATATGAATGTCCGTTTTACAATACTCCAATGTTCCATGATATCTACGAAGGTAACATCTTCAGACCTCCCTCTGAAGCAAGATCTTTGATCCTTCAGGTAACGATTGGATGTTCATGGAACAGGTGCACCTTCTGTACCGCTTTCGACGGAAAAGAATTCAGGTCAAAGTGCCTGGATGATGTAAAGAAAGATGTCGAGAAGATATATTCTTACTACAAAGATATTGACAGGATATTCCTTGCGGATGCTAATGCTCTGTGCATGGATACCGATGAAATAGTCTCCACCATGGAATATCTCCATTCCAAATTTCACAACCTTCAACGGATCACACTCTACGGAGGACCTATAGATATCCATAAGAAGACCGTGGAGGACCTGAAACGATTGAAGGAAGCGGGCCTTCACATTATCTACCTTGGATTGGAGAGCGGATCCGAAGAGGTCCTTAAACGGGTATGCAAGGGGGCTACGCCTGAAATGATGATAGAAGGCGGGAGGAAGGTGAGGGAGGCTGGGATCGAACTCTCTGTGATGGTGATCCTGGGTCTGGGTGGGCAGGAGCTTTCGAAGGAACATGCTGAAGCATCTGCAAAGGTCCTCTCCGCCATGGATCCCGATTACGCGGCAGCACTGACCCTCCTTCTCGAACCGGGAGCGGAGATACTGAGAGATATCGAAGTAGGAAGTATGACCCTCATCACTCCCGAGCAGTCGCTTCAGGAGATCAGGACCATCATCGAAAAAATGGATGTCACAAACTGCGTTTTCAGGTCCAATCATCCTTCGAACTATGTCCCCATCAAAGGGAACTTGCCTGAAGATAGGGATAAAATGATCCAAGAGATCGATGAGGCACTAAAAGGATCGAGGTTCAGGCCCGAAGGGTGGAGAGTCCTCTAAATTTAGGTTCGACCTTCTCAATCCGGAAATTGAGTAATCAGATCCATTGTAGAATATACCTTTATCTTATCTTGATTCTTAAGCATTTTATCATTCGTCCATAATGATGCTCCGGTCAGCATTGAAACAGCAAAATATAGACTGTCATTTTGATCAGGAGAAATGATTTCAGCTTTGTCTAAAATGAAAACAATTTCTTCTATTGGGGAGCCTGTCTGAGAAATATGAATGTAGACGCAGATTGAAAAATGCATAATCGTA
>CBDDUX010000035.1:0-2256 GCA_965234725.1 Thermoplasmatota archaeon
CGTTATTTAAAACTTGCTCTCTTAACCCTTTCAATCTTCCTAAAGGGGTACAAAGCTACATCCTATTTAGCAAAGGGTCTGGCATCTCTCAATGCGGTACTCGATACATCTTTGATCACCATTGGTGGAAGTGTGTTTCTCAATAATATGGATCTTCTACTCCCGATGGTAAAGGAAGAATTTTACAGGTCCTTCCCACTCCTTTCGAGCAATGTTGAAATTCTCCCAACAGGTCTGGGGAAATATCTTGGAGATGTTGCGGCAATATCTCTCGTGATCCCGGACCATTGGTTGGAGGATTGGAGACTAAGGAGACCTTGGGAGGGGTCCTTAGAGACAATAAATCTATGAAGAGAGAATAGATGACAAATAGTAAATTTTTTGAATAAATAGTCCCAGATATCATTGGAAAAATTTGGATAGATGAGTGGAACAGGATCGAGAACCGGGTTCAATAATCAACTTCCAAGTATTCTGATGGCATTGATAGTACCCTTTCATTCTTCAAAGACACTGATCTGATGACCCAGGAGGTTACCAGTAAGAGACCGATCAGACCGACCTTCTGAAAGAAGTTCTTGATCGGGACATCTATGGTTGCCAGTATCGTATATGTGGCCATGGTGGAATGAAGTATCAGGTTCATGATGATCATGAGATAGATCGGGGTCCTGTGCCTGACCTCAAAAATAAGGACCGATGTTATCGTCCATATCCCGCCCAGACCAAGAATTGCCCCCAGATCATGGATGAAGAAACCGATATTGTCAGGGATTATCATCAGAATGAATCCCATTCCGGAAATGAATGCTACGAATTTCAGGTAGTAGGAATACTTCAAACCGGGTACATTTCCGACCCTGTTGGCGAAGATGAACATCAGTATTCCGGAAAGACAGCATCCTATCGAGAACAATACCAATGAGATCGTATTGGGATTACCCTCATTAACGGTGAAAGAGTCTCCAAGATAGCTGAATGGCATGTAAACGATATCGAAATATCCGGTATAGAAATGGAAGGAGATCAGGAATGTGACAGCCATTACCAAGAATACATAGCACAAGATATGCAAGGTCTCGAATCTCCAATAGGAAAAGGCTTCTTTCATACCCCATTTGCTTGTCAGACCCATTTGACACTCCCTGTTATTATCTGGATGAATAGACAATTGGTATAAAATAATCGTCCTGCATCCTCCATTTTTTCTTACTCCAAGAGATATATCAAATACACAATGAATTGTAGATGAAAGGGCATCAATGAGAATGATCGTCCCAGACCTTTTATCAGGTAAATATCACGATTTATGGATTGGTCTTATATAGTAAAACTCAGATGATAATTCCCGTAAAAGTAAAGGGGGAATTACCGATGCTGTATGACGATCTTATTAAGTTGGAGGTTCTGAGTTCGGATGGAAACATCTTTGGCAAAGTTGATGGAATGGTGCTTGAAGGGAAATGGAAGGTAAAGTCTCTTGCCGTCAAGATCGACAGCGAGGATACAGAGGTCCTTGGATGGAAGAAACCCTTCCTTTCATCCCTGAGGTTGGATTCTGATGTTGACCTCATCGAGGGATTGAAAGATAAGGTTGTATTGAGTAAGACCATGAAGGAATTGGGAGACCATCTTGTGGACCATGATAAAGAGAACGAGGCGGAGAGAATGATCGGACTCGAGGTCATGGGAACTGATGGTAAACTGATCGGCAAGGTGATCGACATCCAGATAGATATCAAGAAATGGAACATCCCCTCTTTGATAATCAAGGTCAAGAAGGATTCTTTGAAGGCGCTGAAAATGGATGACGGTCTATTCAGCGACAAGAAGATATCACTCCCAACTGAGCAAATTAACGAGGTAGGGGAGGATTTCATAATGCTCAAATTGACCTCCGAAGAATTGGGAGATATCCTTGAGATCAGCGCGACCTGATGGATACCTTTGATTAATCAAGATAGGGATCTTTACCTGTTTCGAGATACGATTCGATAACCTGTTTTATGATAGTTATACGGTGAAATATCTCTGTCCAGAACTGAACATCGATGTCAAGATCATCGAATACCTTAATGATGAAGTAACTAATACTTCGGAACTTGAATCCTATTCAATGTAGTTGGGCCATGATTTCGCACCAATCTGAAAAATAATAACATAATTTTCAAAAACGAGACAGGCGCGGGGAGGGGGATTCGAACCCCCGGGTTCAAAGAACATCGGATTAGCAATCCGACGCCGTACCGGGCTGAG
>CBDDUX010000035.1:2356-54787 GCA_965234725.1 Thermoplasmatota archaeon
CCATCCCCGCGTGGGTTTGGCATTATTGCGAATGAACAGGGATGGCGAGGCTCGGGACGGGAACCGCCTTCGAAGGTTTCCTTCGGAGGCCAGGAAAATCTCTGATTTTCCGATGGTACCGGGCTGAGCCATCCCCGCGTGGGTTTGGCATTATTGCGAATGAACAGGGATGGCGAGGCTCGGTGGGTCCTGTGGACCCTTATACCGGGTCGGGTATCGAAGATACCACCCTCCGTGAACGGAATTCCCAAAGGGAATTGGGTTCTGAGCCATCCCCACGTATGGTTGGGAATTGGTCCTTGATCGAGGATACCAGGCGACCGCAATAAGTTGATTTGATTATTATATCTTTCCGAATATCGATCCATACCGCGTTATCACGATAGAGAGGTTCATTATTGAAATTTAAATTGACTCCTGTCCGATCAATATTTACGATCGGAAGGATCTCTGAATATAGTTGAAGCTAATGAATAAACTTACAGCTTCTTCTCCGATATTTACCATGGATCATTTGTGATCCGGTCTGTGATATACAAGTCCCTCAACCGTTTCAACATATCCTGCTGAAGGTGGGAGTAATCTATCATCTTTAGGAGCAATTATAGGAGCGGGGATCCTTATCTGACCCTCTGGTCTCTTTACTGCAGTTGATAGTTTACCTTCCTCTGTAGCCTTTTCTTTACCATCAGACCTTCTCTTTTTCATGAAGAACCAAAGGGAAGCTCCGATCGAGATCAATACCACAGCTGCAATACTTGCAAGGATCATCATAGCTGATCCATTTCCCTCGGATGAAGATTTGACGACCACTTCTTCTGTGATCTCGAAATTGTAATTCTCTTCATCGACATTCCCAGCATCATCAGTGGACCTTATTGTGATCACATGAGGGCCAGGTTCCAATTCCTCAGATGAGAATACCCTGTTGTTCTTCAGTTCCATATATTCCTCATTATCGAGCTTCACTTCAATTGTCAAGATCCCTATGTCATCGACATCGAAGTACAAATCTATTGTATTGTCGTGAACAATTGACTTCATCTCATCGATGGTGATCTTTGGAGCACTTGTATCGATCCTGAATTCATGTTTGAGATAGGTTGTATGGCCAACAAGGTCAATGACTCTGAGTTCAAGACTATGTGTTCCATCCTCAAATTCGAGATCCAAACTTGTCTCGAGTTCATTCATTTCCAGCACTTTTCCATCAAGTGCAAGTGTGATCCTCTCAACTCCTACCGCATCATTATATGTCCATTCGATCACATGGTCCTTTTCATTTGAAACATCTGAAGGGACATTGGACCATTCAACAAAAGCTGGTTCATTGTCAGCGAACACGGTAATAATAGCCGAACCCATGTTCCCGCCCTCATCCCATGCCACCAATGTTATGGTATGTTCTCCATCTTCTTCTACAACAAACGATCTACTTGTAAAACCTGTAGTGTTACGGATCTCGATTCCATCGAGGAGGATCAACGCTTTGGTTATCTTTCCTTCATCGGAGCTGGTCCATTCCAGGTTCACGAATCCATCTTTCAGGATCTCATCATCCATGGGTGAGAGAATACTTACCTTTGGAGGGGTTGCATCGACATTCAGTTCTATTGAATATATCTCTATGTTCCCTGCAAGGTCCATTGCTTCAACTGATATCATATGTTCTCCATCTTCAAGTGTCAAATCCATTGAGGTCTCCATTCCAATATCTTCCCATTCTCCATCGTCTATCTTCAACCTGTAACCGGTAAGTGTGTTTTCTTCATATCCTATCCAATTGACACTGAACTCGGATGTTCCGATATTCGGGAAGCCAGGCATGTTCTCGAACATGACCCTTGGTGCCTTGGTATCTATGATGATGATAGTGGAATCTTCAATATAATTACCATGTTCATCATATAGCCGGACTGTGACAGTGGATTCTCCATCGGTTACAGTCCTGGCATAGTCACTGATCTTGATATCGGTATTATCCTCATTAAATTCCAAGAAATCTGAGTTATAACCAATTCTCAACATTGATCGTACCCATTTGAGATCCCCATCATAATCCAATTTCAGATATAGATGATCCGAATTGGTCTCATATCCATCCTTTGGGGTCAGTATATCAAGACCATTATCGTTCCCCACTTTGAAGGGGATCTTAACTTCCGTAGTGAGGCCGGCAATATCGACTGCTTTGATGGTAAGTATATGGTTACCATCAGAAACTCCAAAATAACCTTCCATGTCATCAGGGGATTCACACCAGTCACTCTCATCAATCTTCCACATGATGGCGTCAAGGTCCATATTATCGGAGACCTTCCAGATCGATGAAATGTAATTGTTTGAATATGTCATCCCAGGTACCGGAGAAACAATGTCAATGATAGGTGCTATTGTATCTTTGTATAAGATCAACTTTTTCGATGCTTCCACGAATTTTCCATCATCAACGGTCAAGATTATCTCATTCCTTCCGGATAAAAGATCCAGTGTGTAACATCTAGTTTCAGGAGAGATCGTTTTAAGAACACCATTTAATATTATCTTTTGTTCAGAGACCATGAAGTTCTTCTGTACCTCCCATGAAAGCTCAGTTGTATCTTCGGTCACGAAATCTTCCGAAACATGATCCAGAATCTTGATGATCTCCCTGGTATTTGGCACTTCAATATTGATAGTTGAAGTGTTAACTAATCCAGCCTTATCTTTTCCAGTAAGGGATACCTTGTGATCTCCCTCTATGAAGAATATCTTGCAGCTGGATAGGTTCAACACATCATATTCTTCTCCATTTGCTTTCAATGTCAGTTGCTCAAGACCTGATTTTTCATCTTTTGCATCCCATCTCATCTCAAGGTAAGAAGTCTTTTGTGTATCCTCGGTAGGTTGTTTCAGATCGATTTCAGGTTTTCTAAAATCAAAGAATGGATTCGTACAAGGGAAATTATCCACACATGAATTGGGAATATCACATTTTGTATCGACCACACCATCCATGTCGGCGTCAGGACCTGTATGATCCGACCAATAGTTGCCCTCTCCGTTATGATCGAATTTTGGGATCCAATCTCCGGCCCCAACATACAAATTGCTACATTGAGACTTTAAAGGATCTATATCAACTCTATTGTTATTGATAAATGAATTTCTGTATATTCTATCGTACTGTCCTGCATAAAGGTTTATCGCGTAACCAGTAGAATTTAGAAATATATTATCTGTGATCTCAAATCCAATAGGACGAGAATATTCCCATTTGAAGTCCGTTCCACCGATCCCCACTCCACAGTTTTCGAATATACAGTCTTTGATTGTGCTTGTTATCCCTCCATAATTGATGAAATTGACCGGTACGAAGAAGATTCCCACCCCAGTTGTGAAACTGTTGTTATGGATATTGATATCTTTGCAGTTATCAAGAATTAGACCATTTCCCAAAGCAGAGTTAAAAGTATTGTGATGAATGGAAGAATATCCACTGCTGTTCTTGATGCTCAAATGGGAGTTATTGAATTCATTGTAACTGATCTCATCATACATGCCAAATTCAGTATCAACAACGGTCATACCCTCGAATTTATTTTCACTGATCACCGGACCTGAACCTTTACTAAAATATAACTCGGAATTTCCATTGCAGCTGAAAACATTGTTAACTAGTGTAGTACTTGGAGAGTCAATGTTTTCAATTGTTCTTGTGTTTGCAGGTATATTCGAGAAAGTGGATTCTGTCACATAGGTATTCTGTGTTCTTTCTGCATTAAGGAATTTCCTGTTTCCGTTTATTGAGATCTTCTCTAATGTTATTCCCCTTGCAAAGTATAGATGAAATGCGTATTCATTTCCTTCAGAAAAAGTGATATTCTTGAATGTTACATAGTAGGTATTGTTCGAGATCCTGATACTGTTTTCTCTCATTTCCAGATCCGCTATGACAAATGGCGATGAATAGGTTCCATCCCCTCCATCGATAAATGAGCAGTTCAAGAGTTCATCATCACCATCGATGTTGATATCATTAGTCAACATTTCTGATGCGTTCACAAGATCAGAGGGGCCCACCAATGCAACCATTGTTGCGGACACCATTAAAACCATTACCAAGCTCACCCCCATTTTCATTTACACATCTCCAAATCTGTTATAATAAGTGGCTAAAGAGAGTATATAAGAAGATTAGTACAGTTTTGTTTTAACAGTTAGAATGATAATATATCCCTTTCAATAGAGGATCTCAGAAGAATTATATTCCATCCCCCCTCTCAACTTTTATATTCCTATAATACATGGTACATTCAATGGAGGTCCCAAATGGACTGTAAGGAAGCATCCGACTCCTGGAACAAGAAGGGAGAAAATTCCCTCAAGGAAGGGGACCTCATCCGTGCCGCTGATTTCTTCAGAAGGTCCCTTTACGAGGACCCATGCTCCTTCAAGGCCCAATCGAACCTCGCATATGTGGAAAGCCTCTTAGAGGAAAGGGAAATGATAATATTTCCTCTGGGCGACATCGACCAGTATAAACAAAAGAAGAAGGAACAGGATCTCTCGATCCTCTTTGAAAATGATCAATAAGATTTTTATGAAAAAAAAGAAGGGCCTCTTAAGAGGCCCTTATATCATTCTTTACCAATCCATATCGTCCTCTTCTTCCTCGTCGTCCTCTTCCTCCTCCTCATCTTCTTCCTCTTCCTCCTCGAGCTCTATCTTCTTTGCTTTACGTTCTGGCTTGGCAGGGGCTTCTTTCCTGACAGGTTCTCTCTTTCCCTGGAAGGTCTCCCTTACAACTCCCGCAATTATACCTGCAAAGATAATGGCTGCAAAGAGGATCAGAATGCCAAGTATCACATTCCCGGCACCGTCGGAGACAATGGCCCCATCGTCCTGGATGATCTGTTTCTGCTCGGAGGGGATGATCCGGTCCTTGGTCCTGATCGAGAACGACTCGCTCTCAGCCTCCGCAAAGGTCCTCTCTCTGTTGGTGATATCTGTGTAGGAGAAGAGGATGGAGAATGAATATGTGGACGAATCCGATATCTCCTTCATGGCTTCCATATCGAAGGTGATGGAAAGTGTATCTCCCGGCCCCAGGTTGGCGAGGTCCTGCTCCCCGTTCGATATGGTGAACTGATTCGAATTGTAGGGAAGAAGCGCCTTCAGGTTGCTCGCTTCGGAACCACCCACGTTGATAATGACAACGGTCACCTCGAAATCGTCTCCCCTATCCACAAGGGGAGCATCCACGCTCATGATCCTTATATCTGGAAGTTTGTCGTAGATGTCATATCGAACCTGCATTGTGGAACCAGTCATTAGCTCGGAGAACTGTCCCATCTCATCGAAATAGGAGAAATACACAGTCCCGTAATAATTTCCATTGAAATACCTATTATTGGACTCTGGTCTGACATGGAAGGTGTATGTGAACATCTCACCGGGCATTACGGTACCAATTTCCTCCGGTAGATCGGTAGAAACATAACCAGTGTTAGAAGAGACAAAATAACATGTCAAATTAATAGCTCCTCCAAGCCCTGCATTGAGTACATCCACAGTTATCTCAACTGTCCTGTCCGCGAGGATGTCGGCCACTTCCACAGTTATCGGCTGGAACCGGGGTTGAAGAGCAGAGATCTGGATATAGGCCATTAAAGTCTTCGAGAAGGGAACCCCGAATTCCGTGTAACCCTGGACATCGACCTTGAAGTAGTTCAGACCCGGAGGTGCATCCCTTCTGAGGTTTGCATAGAAGTAAAAGGTATCTGTTTGTGTGTAGGTACCTGAGGATTCGGATAATCCCGCCCTTAGAACAGTCTCAAGCGCACCGTTATCTGTATCATTCTCGTTCGAGAACGGCCTCTCAAAAGGTGAGCCGTCATCGGTGTGGATCGTATACATGAGGTTCTTGAATTCGTACATCTCGTAGTTCTCTATTAAAAGTCTGAACCTCCCGTTTATTGTTCCCGGGGGTTGATTGTATCCATTATCGACATATGCCGAGATCATGGGTCCGTCCGTGTCGGCAAGGATCTCAATTAGCAGGAATGGTTGATATTCTGAGTTCTTGTCCTCGGGATACTCCCTATCCCGCATTATGTTCCTGTGCTGGTAATATCCTTTATCGGTCCAGTGACCCACGGTCTTCAACCCATAACCATTCCCCGTAGATCCGTCATCGTTGTAAGATCCAATATAATCGATGGGTATCTTGTATTTCCCTGGCGGAAGTCTTGGAAGGAATTCCAGAACATCGAAGGTCACGGTCCGACTCTCACCGACCGGGATGTTAGCAATGGTCTTTTCAACACCATCCTTGTAGGTACCCCCATTTGAATCCTCGTTCAGGTAATAGTTCGCCCCGAAGATGTATCTGGCATTATCCAGGTCCAAACGGACGATGATATCCTGAAGGTTGACATTCCCAACATTCTCGATGGGAACTTCGATGGAGGATGGAAGATTGGACCTCGAATAGGTCATGTACGGGTTGGAAAGATCCTCAAATTGCGGAGGCATGAGAAGAGGTGTATACTCAACCATAACCGTCTGCTTGGTCATACCCTCGGAGACCTCCATGCCGTTTACAGTATATGAGAGGGTGATCTGCACGGGATATTTACCGGGAGCGATATCTGAAGGAATGTTTACCCTCCATGCAATGACACTTTGTAGAGTTGGACTGAATATTGTTGGTTCAGGTACGGTTATCCCGCTGCCGGGGAAAGCTATGTTAGCAGTCACTTCTGTCACGGTATGGACAGCAGCATAGAGTCCTGTCAGACCAACCAGCTTGTTCATGGCACCGGCATAGATATCATCATAACTGTAGGACTCCTGGAATCCTTGAATTGTATATGCCGGGTATCCGCTTCCCAGGATGTGGCTTTGGATCTTGAATTCTATCTTTACCTCATAGGATGAATCTGCCCAGGTATAAACGGTGCCCCCATCATAATCCACCATGTACTTGAAATCCGCCCTGAACCCGATCTGATAGGTTCCTGGTGCTACCCCGGCCGTCTTTATCTGCATCTTCAGATTGTTGGAAAATGAGTCGGCATAATAGTATCGATTAGTATACTGGCCGATGGTATACCCGTCACCGTTGTTATTGAAAATACTGCCAAGCATCCAGTTCACTGGTGACATTGCAAGTGGCAACCCATCCTCATCAAAGAATCCGGTCATTGTCAATTTGACATCTTTCAATTCGGAATGATTGCCAACCCATGGACCTATGTAATTCGACCCGTTGTATTCATTGTAGGTCCTGATGTAGAACTCCTCCATGTCCCCGAACCTCTGTGTGTTGGAGAAATCATTTAATTCGATGATCATAGGTTTGTCCAGACCACCCCTTGAAGGTGTGGCCAAGTTGTTCGCAAAACCGTCATTTCCGATGAAGAACAGCATAGAAGCCGTCAACATCGTGATCATTATCAAAAGACTCCCGATTTTTCCCAATTTAACACCCGTTCATGGATGTACAAAAGCTTTATTAGAGATTTGCCCAGAAATACGATCCAAATAGTCCGATATCAGCTAATTATCAGCAATATAAATGCGAGGAGATTGTTTGCCGAATGGAACACCAAGGAGGGGACCACAGACCCGGACCTCTCCCGTAACATCCCCATGAAGATACCAAGAATAAAGATCGGGAGAAGGGTGACCGGAGTGAAATGTGCCATGGAGAAGAGCCCTCCTGTCACCAATATTGCCACCCACGAAGCATATCTCTTCCTGATCCGATCGTACAAATAACCTCTGAAGAGCAGTTCCTCGATGAATGGCGCAACAATAACGATCGCCACGAAAAGGTAAAGCTGGTCCGCTGTCCCATTCAATTCCGAAACCAGAGCGGGAGCTCTACCAAATCCGATCTTATCTGCAACACTGGCAAACATAATACCGGCGACCGCAAGAGGTGCCAAGGCCAGAAATCCGAATATCGTTGTGGAAAGGATCTTTTGTCCTTTGAACATGGAATGAAGGTCCCTATCACTTCTTAACAGCCAGAGCATCAGAAAAAGAAGGAGTGAATAAAGGGCAACCATTAATAGAATGTGGATCGCCTGGAAAGAGGAACCGCTGCTTCCAGGACCCAAGGCCCTTCCGGTTGGGATCTCAGACCCAAGTATGAAACAGGCTCCAACGAAGATCATACCTGCTATGAACTGGGAGAACAGTAAGGCCATCATCATGACCGCAGCCCCTTTCCAAGGAGAATCAGCATCCTTTGATCTGCTCTTACCAGTTGCATAAGACACGGTCAAAAGGCATAGAACCGGGGAGAATATGTTCAAAAGGATCGCGGGAAGAACCCTTAACTCATCTTTTTTACTCCAGATCAAGATCGCTCCATTGAACCTGAGGATCATGGACACAACCACCATGATCAGCAATAACCCCGGCCTCAGGTCCTCCATGGCCGAAATACACAACGGAACGATAAAACAGCTCCCCTCAAAAAATCAAAATCTCTAATAAGCCCCCTCCCATTACCAGGCGATATCCATGACAGACAACCTTGAAACACCTCCCGTGGAGGATATTGATCTCAACATGATCGATTCCGTTTCCGAACTCGTTTCAGCACTGGGAAGGGGAGGAGGATTTTCTGCAAAGAAACTGGCCGAGGCAGCGGTAATAATGAGGGACATGATCTTAAACGATGATTGCTACAAGTTCCTATCCTTTCCGGCATGCATCATCTCCACAGGATGCAGGGGTGTCATCAAGGAAATGGTGAAGAGGAAATGGGTGGACGGGATCATCACAACATGCGGTACCCTGGACCATGACCTTGCCAGGATCTGGAGAAAATACCATCACGGTTCCTTCGAGATGGACGATTCGGATCTTTACCACAGGGGAATTCATAGGTTGGGCAATATTCTGATCCCCATAGACTCATACGGTATCATACTGGAGAACAAGATGAGGGAACTGATGACTGACATTTGGGAAACAGGTCAGAGGGAGTTCTCCACAAGAGAGATCGTATATGAGGTGGGAAAGAGGCTCGAGGACGAATCCTCCATTACATACTGGGCCGCGAAGAACAACATCCCGATCTACCTCCCGGGACCTACGGACGGGGCCTTCGGGTCCCAGCTTTGGATGTGGAGGCAGACCCATCCGGACCTTAAACTTGACCTGTTCAAGGACGAGCAGGAGCTATCCGATATTGTCTTTGATGCCAAGGAAACAGGGGCCTTGATGATTGGAGGAGGCATATCCAAACATCATGTGATCTGGTGGAACCAGTTCAGGGATGGCCTTGATTATGCGGTCTACATAACAACGGCTGTCGAATGGGACGGATCACTGTCAGGTGCCAGGATGAGGGAAGCGATATCCTGGGGAAAGCTGAAGGAGAACGCCCCGCATCTTACTCTGGAGGGAGATGCCACGGTACTTCTCCCGATCCTGATGGCATCCGTCAAACAGGACCTGGAAGGATCCAAGTGACCAGATATCGCATAGGTGTGGATTCCACCGACTCCGCTGAGATCGGGATGTGCACAACCTACCTGGGAGCAATTCTTCTTGAGAGATTAATGGAGCTCCCAATGGAGCTTTCGACCTATCCGGAGCTGATCAGGCTGAACCCGAACGTTCCATGGAAGACGAGGGGGAACGGTGCTGTCTGTCTGAGGTATGAGGGAGAACCGGGACTGGGAGATCGTATCAAGGAATGCTGTTTCAGGACCATAGATGAAATGGCAGTAATGGAAGACCCCCAGACCAATCCTGGATTCGCCATGATCGAGGGAGACGTCCCCAAGATCCTCAATGACCTTTATCAAAATGCACTTCAGAGGATCCTTACCTTGGATGAAGCATTGAACGCCGCTGATATTTCAAAGGCATTCGTTAAAGGCTGGAAGAATGGAATGGGAATAATTGGAGCACTTGCATCCATTGGAGCGGACCTCAGGGAATTCACCTACGAGGCGATAATGTACAGGTCAGGGAATAAAAAGGACCGGGAAAGGACCGTCAACCACTCGGAATTGCAACAGATATCAAGAAAATACCCCTCAACCTTCTTCAATATCGACGAAAAAGGGGATCCCATTTGCATTCCTCACTCCCCATGCCCCGTGATCCTCGGCATCAGAGGTACAGATCCGGGGGATACAAGAGAAGCACTATTGGAACTGGAACTTCCGGAGGCAGAGAGATGGGTTCTATGGAGAACCAACCAGCATACGGATGCACATATTAAGGAAATATCGGCAGGGAAAGAGATCATACCCTTTTCATCAATATCGATGGATGCAGTGGTATCCTCCAACCCCGAATATGGAGGGGGTGGTCACCTGCATTTCATGGCAGAGGGGCCTGACCATACGATGATCACCGCGTGGGCATATGAACCAACAAGAGGATTCAGAAAAGAGCTATCCAAATTGGTTCCCGGGGATGTCATCAGGATCTGGGGGTCGGTAAGGGAACCATCCGGGGAATTCGGGGCAGGTGTTAACCTGGAAAAGGTGGAGATCAAAGGATTGAAAGAGCTGGTGGAATACCGAAATCCAAGATGTTCTTCCTGCGGAGGACCAACGGAATCCATGGGGAAAGGTCAAGGCTTGAGGTGCAAGATATGCGGATCGAGAGGGGGATTGGAAAAGGGATCATACAAGGTTGAGCGTAATATCGAAACCGGAATGATCCAACCCCCTCTATCCGCATGGAGGCATCTTTTCAGACCTGTTGAACTAATTCCTGCAACCGCCATCAGGATCTCAAGACCCTTCTTTGGGACCAATACCCAAAGCTGATCAACAAGTAATGGACGATCTCTGCTCCCAAGAGGCGATAGGAAGCAGGATCAAGAAGAGAGGATTGAATGCGTGATGAACAAAAAAGACGCTACCTGCTTCCTATCAGTTGACGAATAACAGACCAAGATGCGCACATCAGGCCTATCTCATCAACCACATACTATTATAAAAAATTTATTTTTTCTTTTTCAATCCATAACAAATCTACCGTATAATGAATTACAATGAGTGAAAATGAATAATCAGAGTGAAAACTATCCATACAAATTTGAACCTCCATCAAATGAAGGATCGACTTGCCTTTTTCCCACTGTCCCCGGCCTCTGTATGATAACAGTTGCAATTATAGTGAAGGTAAAAGTGGTATTTAAAAAATTATAAAATAGGAGGGGGAGAACCCCCTCCCATCATTCTTTTGAACTCACTCTTTACTTACGGGGGGTTTCAGAAGGAAAGCAATACCTGCACAGACCAGCAACAGGATACCCGCTGGGATGAATGCCCACATCCAAGCAGAGTTATCGCCCATGATACCTCCCGCGATCGGGCCGATGATACCTCCGAATCCGTATGACAGGAAGACCCAGCCATAGTTGAGACCAACTGATTTGTTTCCGAAGAAATCCGCGGTTGCAGCAGGGAAGAGGGCAAAGTTTCCACCAAAGTTGAATCCAATGATCGCCGCCCCTGCATAGAGGAGGTATTCATTACCACCTATGAAGAAGAAGGCGAGCATCATCACTCCCTGTATGCTGAACATCAGAATGAAGGACATCTTCCTTCCGATCTTATCAGAGACCAAACCCCAAACGATACGCCCAACACCATTTGCAAGTGAATAGAACAGGGCCATTGCAGTACCAGCGATCACAGATGCTTCCGCTGCCGTGCTTCCGGAGTCCTGCAGTGCATCGATACCGAACAATTTGATGACGCCAATGACCATCAGACCGGATCCGGCGCCGACCATGAACATGAAGAAGAGCATCCAATATTGGGGGGTCTTCCTCATTTCAGAGGAAGTGAACTCCACTGAACCGGTTGCTGATTTATCATCCACACTTGGGGGCACCCATCCTTTGGGGAGCCAACCCTCCGGTGGATTCCTCATTATAAATCCACCAGTTACAACAGCTGCGGCAAAAGCGATACCATAGATCAAGAAGACCTGGGTGACATCGAAGTATTCATAGAGACCGCCCCAGTCCCCGGTTATCTTCACGGGTCCAAAGACAAACCCGGTGCAGAGCTTTATCCAAAGGAGAGCCCCGAACCCGAAACCTGCGACCGCAAGTCCCGAGATCATTCCCTTCTTGTCCGGGAACCATTTCACTCCAACGGCGATAGGGACCACATATGCCAGACCTATACCTGCGCCACCCAGCACACCGATGCTAAGGAGCATGAGGAAGAAACTGGTGCCGACGAAGGAGGCAAGGATATAACCTGCACCAAGTACGATACCTCCTGTTATCGCCATCTTCCTTGGTCCGTATTTCTTTGAAAGCCTGCCGCCAAAGATGGTGAATATTGCAAATGTGAAAAGACCGATGGCGAATATCATCTGTGACTGGGTCTGTGAGAAACCGAACTTACCAGTCCCCACATTCTTCAAAACCTCATATGTGTCAGTGTCATTGCCATTCTGGGCTGTGATCACCATGTGCCAGGATCCGCTCTTGGTCACCTTGACATCGAAGGTCGATGTGTTGCCATCGACCACAGCATCATAAGGTCCTGCTGTTATGGGGTCCCCTTCTTCGTAGACGTATCCGACATAAGGTATGACCTTGTCACTCTTTACGACCTTTCCATCCTTGTCCTTGAGTTCCAACAAGACAGAGACATTGGTGTAACCATTGTAGGGTTCTCCACCTTCGGAAAATGATAGGATTATGGTCTCTTCGGACCCTACGGCAAGATCGCCATCGACAACCATTACTATACCTGTTCCCAGGTTGTCATTGAAATCATTGTCAGGCAGTGGTGCCACAAGAGGCGGTGTGAATACCGACCATGCGTATATTGCTCCCAGGCACAATTGTATCAGGATCGCTCCAACAACTATGAGCCATCTGTTGATCCCAGGTTCCTTTGATGAATCATTGACCATTAAACCCAACTCCAAACCATAAGAGGTCCTATCTGACCTCCAGGGCGGGCTATTACGCACTTAAATATAATAATTCCCCTCTGTGACGCGAAAGCATTCAAGATCTGAATCTACTGAAGAAGAAGAATCATATTCTAACCATTTCCAAAAAGATGAAAGGGACCATCATGCGGACATTAGTGAAAAGTATTAATTCCAAGACAATACAATAATCCAATATGATACGCGGTTTCGTGATGGTCCAATGTAAAACGGGGTTCGAGCAGAACGCATTCAAGAAGCTCCAAAGTTACCCGTGGGTGGAAGAGGTACACCCCCTGTTCGGGGAGTTCGATTTTATCTTGAGGGTCACCGCTAATGACCCGAACGATCTGGCCAAATATATTATCGATGAAGTGAGGTCTATCGAAGGAATAATAGACACAAAGACCTTCCTGGAAGCATCCTTCGGTCCTGAACCCATTGAGAAATGAACAGGATAAAAAAGATATGGCCTCTCATTCGAGCTCCGGGGCGTATTTGTACCCCCGCTTGGACATCAGTTCCACGGGATCCCCGTAGACATAATAATCGACAGGTACCATCATCCTGCACTTCGGGCATGACCGGACCAGTTTGCCATAAAGATTGTTGGGAATGAGACATTTTGGGCAATTCTCTCTTGATTCCACCTCAAAGGATGAGAAGAGCTTGTGCATCTTTCTGCATCTCCATGACCGGAATCCTACGAATACCTGGGTGGGGGCTTTCATCTCTCCTAATGGACCCTTACCACAGTTCGACCCATATACAGTGAACTCCTCGACCGATGAGGAGAGTATCTCCACCTCCTCTCCGCAGATAGGACATACTCTTCCAAGGACCGGATGGAAAGGTCCTTGGACCGTTTCGTTCTTCCTTTTCAATTCAGCTTCGATCCTATCCTTTCTCTCTTTTTCCATACCCAGGTCCGATCCGCATCTGGGACAGGTGTCCAGATCACCTCCTCCGAGGTAGGCCGAACAACGCGGACAGTAATGGTATGGAGACATTCAGGACATGAATGGTATTATTGTTTTTAAGCAATATGTCGTCTTCAACTCAAATCGGTTCAACTATGTGCCCGGAAGGTCCATCTTTCCACAATGCAGCAAGCTGACCGCAGTTTGAACCGATCCCGTTCTCCCTCTGGTCACCTATGGAGACAATGACATCGAAACCCAGCCTCTTCAGTTCAGCTATCTGAGGGACCTCCTTCTCAACCAGATCCTCTCTTACAAGTCCATGGAAAAGAGCCTGGGATGTCGGATTGACCGGAGTGAACTTGAACATGAAGGTTTCGGGAGAGAAAGTCCTCGAAAGAAGCAAGGCGTCTACTTCGTTATCGGATGAGAGGGCAAAGTTAAGGGCGATCTTCCTTCCACCCACGTAGAATTCTTCACCAAATTCCGAGATCCGTTCAAGATCCCATTTATCAATAGGGATTATCTTGTTCCTCTGGGCTTCACTTGTGGAATGGATAGAGAACTGCAGCTGGAAATTACCCCTGAAGATCCGATGGTTAATATCCTTCAATCTATCGAAGAAATGGTCTGTACCGGAAGGAGCCGTGGTGGATATACAGGGCATGAATCCGGGTGCTTCCAACCTGTCATTGACCATGAGTATGGCATCGATCACGGCAGGGTTGAGGGCAGGTTCGCCCATCCTAGCGAACTGGACCTTGAATTTTCTGGAGGGTACATTCCCGTTGGGATATCTCTTCCTGACCATGTGGTCAACCTGAGAATATAATTCCTCGGCCGTGGGATTTCCCTTGTAATACCCTGATGTGTCGCACATCAGGCAGTTTACGGGACATCCGAACTGAGATGATACTACCAAGACCCATTTATCCTCTATGGAACCACTTCCGGAAAGGGAGTCCACAAATTCCAAGATAAGGTCCTTTTCGTTCCTATATTGAGCGGCGTGGACGGTAGCCAACCCGTCAAGACCTCTTTCAAGGACCACTTTCATCAGATCTCATCCTTCGTGCGATATCCATGGCGCATGAAAGTCCGGAGGACATTGCGAATGCGCTTTGGGAATGATCGACAGAAGCGGCATCTCCGATCAAGTATAATCCTTTAACTGAAGTGGAAAATGACTTGTCGACAGGACCCAAAACCTCCACCCCATCGATCAGATAACGTTCAGGAGATCTCCCTATGAATACGGCCACCTTATTGAATTTCAACTCATCTTTGAGAACAAAGGACCCATCGGGATCTTTCCTGAGATCCTCCTGATCACCCATAATTGTTCGGATCCCCGAATTCATTACCTCTTCAACCAATCCTTTGTTGGCCTTGAGGTATGAACGGTAGAGGATCGTCACATTCGCTCCATGATCCGCAGCTCTCAAAGCATTATCCAGAGCAAGGTCTCCCCCACCCAATATCAAAAGGTCATCCCCAGGAAGGATATACTCATCTTCCAATTTGTAAACCACATCCTCAAGGTCGATCTTCCGAGGGACAGAACCGGTTGCAAGGATCAGGTATTCCGAACAGCAGCTGGATCTGTCCGTCCTTACAATGAATTGACCATCATTCCACTCAACTGAGATCACAGCTTCCAGGGTCGGCCGAACACCCATTCCCAGCGCATGCTCGACCATTTGACCTGCAAGGTCCCTACCGGTCTTACCCCCATGACCAAGGAGATTATCCACACGGTTCGCATACCTGATCAAACCACCTGGCGAATCACGTTCGAATACCTTGAACTTCACACCTTCTTTGATTAGTTGGACAGCTGCGGAAAGACCTGCGGGGCCGGCGCCTATGATCGCAACATCAGTTCTTTCCATGTCAATACCTCCCCGAACGCCCTTGAGATCACATTCAAGGTCTTTAGATGTCTTTCCTCGGTCTCGGTTCCTGTGCAATCCGCAAGGAATACGACCTTGAATCCCCTCATGAAAGCATCCCTTGCGGTGGTTTCACAACAAAGGTCCGTCAATACACCTGAAATTATCACCGTTTCGATCCCCAGATCCTTCAAGAAGATCTCCAGGTCCGTATCGTGGAAGGCGGAATAATGCTCTTTCTCGAGAATAGTATGTCCATCCGATACAATGGATGGATCGATCTCTGCCATTGGACCGGATATTGGGTCCTTCCACCATTCTGTCATGAGATTCTTACCGTCAATCCTGTTGGAATGGCGGGTGAAGATCACGGGTCCCTGGTATAGTTCCTTCAACGATCCAATGTTCTCTAGAACGGTCAGGGATGATGGGACGAATGCATGACTTGAAGGATCAGTGAAGGCTCTTTGCATGTCCAGGACCAATAGGGCCGTCTTTCCCCATCCCCCCTTCCAGCTCCTTTTCCTGTCAAGGGACCTTATCCAAGCCATGGTAATCTCATCAGCCTTCTTCAAGGGAAAGTAGTTCACTGCCTTCATTACAGTTGACTGAAGCACTCCATGTTCTAAAAAGATGGTGGGGCCGTCGAAATTTGAATTCGAGTCGATACCACCCCAAGGTACCAGGATGGTCCAAGCTACCCTACGGCCCCATGCCGTTTTGTAGGGTGAATAACATGAACCCTATAAAACTTGCCATTTAGAGAGAAATGAAGAATTAGTCGAAGGATTGGAAAAATGTTCAGGTAAATGGTATTACCTCATCGATCAGCTCAACATGGCTGAGGAACATCCTCCGGCAGCAATACCTCTCGAGTCCAAGAGCATCCATTACATCCTTCGGGTGCTCACCGGCAGCCACCCTCCTGGCATATTCCTCGTACAGATGACCGATGACCTTGCCGCATGTGAAGCATCTGACGGGGATTATCATAATATCGCCTTTCGGAGTGAAATCTCCCTATGATCATTTGCTTTATAAACCTTGCCTATCAAAACTAATGGGTAAGTTTTTTAACGAGTTCACTCTAGGTGAGTCGTGATCAAATGAAGCTCAGTTTTGCCGGTGGAACGGATGCGGTTGGAAGTCTTGGCATGGTTGTCGAGACCCAGGATAAAAGGTTCCTCTTCGATTACGGGCTCACACCAGCAAAACCACCAAAGTATCCAAGGAAGGTACCTCCAATAGATGCACTGTTCCTCACCCATTCCCATCTTGACCATATCGGTATGTCGCCTTATGTCTGCGGTGAGTATGGATCGACAGTTTGGGGATCCGAGGTGACCCTGGAAGTTGCTGTTGTTCTTTTACAGGACTCGATAAAGATATCCAAACTTGAAGGGTGGTCCATTCCCTATGACATACATGACGTTAGAAGGTTCGTTGAAGAATCCACTATTATCCGTTATGGTGACAGGGCCCATATCGGACCTCTGAAGATCCAGGCCATGGATGCAGGACACATTCCCGGATCCATGATGTACAAATTGCAGGAAAATGATGGAAAAGAGATCGTTTTTACAGGTGATGTCAACACCATAGATACCAGATTGCAGTCTGGGGCTAAACCTCCGAAGTGCGATGTCCTCATCATGGAATCCACCTATTCCGGACGCCCCCATCCTGACAGGAAGAAGGTTGAACGTGAGTTCACCCAGAAGGTGAAAGAGGTCATCGACAGGGGAGGGAAAGTGATCGTTCCAGCATTCGCGGTGGGAAGGACACAGGAGGTCGTACAGGTCCTCGCCAAAATAGATGAGGAGAAATGGCTGGATGGGATGGGAAAACGGGTCTCCCAGATATATCTGAGGCACGGTGATTCGATAAGGAACCCGGGAGAGCTCAGGAAAGCTATGAACCAATTCAAGTTCGTGAGGACCCCATACCAAAGAAATAACGCTGCTGATTCCCCGCTCGTTGTGACCACCTCCGGAATGCTGGATGGAGGTCCGGTGGTGGAATATATTCGCAGGTCCAAGGATGACAGGAACACTGCAATCCTCCTCACTGGATACCAGGTAGAAGATACCAATGGAAGGATGCTCATGGAAACCGGCTCCATGGAGCTGGAGGGAGAGATACAGAAGGTGAGCTGCGAGGTGGCACATTTCGATTTCTCTGCCCATGCAGGACATGATGAACTTGTCAAGTTCGTCGAAGGGACCGGAGCAGAGGAGATCATCTTGGTCCATGGTGACAACCGTGAGGCTCTTGCAAAGGATATTGAAAGCTTTGCAACGGTCAATCTACCCACCGTGGATTCCATATACAATTTCTGATCAACCTGGACATGTGCAGGGCCCTCTGCAAAACACTTATATAAGGACCTGAGAGTTGGCTAATTATAATGCCCCAAGGAGTGGGAAATATGCGGTCGAGTTTTTCTTTACAAATAGTCGCCCTGACAATTACATTGCTGTTCGTCGTCCCGCTTTTCCCGGCTGGGATCCAGGCAAATGGGATCGCGGACATCAACCTTGCAGGGTCTCCTTCACGGACAAGGTCTGCAAATGCTTCGGAATGGACCATGTATATGGGAGAGACAACCCACCAGGGGTACTCCTCCTCTCAGATCCCCCTTGAGAGTGATACAAATATACTCTGGGGACAGAGGATAGATAATCTCCTTGCTTACACATCCCCTGTCATCTGGGATGGAGTGGTCTATGTCGGGACCGGTGACGGTTATATGAAGGGGTTCGACATCGACACTGGCAAGGAAGTTTGGAATGTTCACATTGGATCCTATAAGATCCAATCTGCCGCCACTATTGACAACGGTACAATCTATTTCGGGGCAAGCAATGGCCATCTTTACGGTTTCAGGATTGCTGATAAGGTAAAGACCAACGATGTGGACCTTTATGGGAGAGAGATCTTCAGCTCCCCTCTGGTCATTGGTGACAGAGCATACATTGGAGTCCTGGGTGCCTCCCTCAACAATCATAAGTTCCATGCCGTGGACCTCGGAACGGATTCAATTAACTGGTCCCTTATAATGGAGGAGGAAGAGAATTTCTTCGGATTCAAGGAGACGGCAGCCTATTCGAACGGAAGGATCTACATTGGAGACGGGAACGGAACCTTCTTCTGTCTCGACGAGAATGGCTTCTGGGATGGCAACGATGGCGCTTTCCTTTCAGAAACCAATACTTCAATGACTGCTCCGGATATCATCTGGAAGTGGGAGAATCCCATAGCGATATCCACGGATGCCATGTTGGCCGAGGGTAAGGTCTATTTTGGTATCGTTACAGGTGACCTCTACTGCCTTAATGCAGATACCGGATCGTTTCTCTGGAAAAAGGAGGTGGGCCGGGGAGAAAGGGGTTTTCAATCTTGCCCGTCTTATAATGACGGCAGGATCTACATCACAGCAAGGAACTATTACAACAACATGGATGGTGCATCCGTCTACTGCCTGGATGCAACCACAGGCAGCCAGAAATGGAGGTTCAATATCACAGGACAGATGATCACTGAATCATCACCTGTAGTCGTCGACGGCGCCCTGGTCTTTGGTTCCAGGAACAGGAAGTTGTACTGCATATCCACCACCGAGGAGAACATTGCAGATGAGGATAGGATTTTATGGACGAACAAGACCGGATTCCCCATCACATCAACCCCTGCAGTTGCCGATGGAAGGGTGTTCGTCACCACAGGACCGCTTACGACATATGGTAAATTATTCGCGATGGGATCACCAGATCCAAGAATAGACAAGGTCTGGATATCAGATATGGCACCCTACGAAGGAGAGAGGGTCACCATTGGAGCAGAGATATTGAACAATGCAACAGTGAATTGCAGGGCCAAGGTCGAATTCACAGCATCCACCATAAACAACTCCAGGCAAGAGATCATCGGAATTGTGGAGGATGTATCGATCCCGTTCAATGAAAGAACGATCGTTAATGTCAATTGGACAGTAAAGGGAGGTTTCGATTACTTCGCGGTATTTATCAAGGATGTCACTCCAAATGATAAGGACCTGCTCAACAATTTCGATTCGGAGGACCTTGTGATACGATTGCCACTAACGGGGGCATGGACAACCTCGGGATCGGGACCTGAAAAGGGGGGTGGAGCAGGAGAGAGCCTGGAGAGCAATAGGAGCTTCTGGAACCTTAGCTTCTCCAAACCATGGGAAGGAGAACCTGAACCTATATTCTATGATAGTTTCACAGGGAACGGAACGATCTCGGCATCAGGAGCGGCGATCTACCTTACTAACCCTGACGGCCAATTATCAGCATACAATACCATCCCCGGGACCGATGGAAGCCCTGACCTCTTCTGGAGTTACTCGAATTCCTCTGTTGCCATGATCGGCAGGCCGGTCATTCTCGCAGACAGAGAACAAACATTCCAGGGACCAAACCGAATAATCACCTACGGAGATGATGGGGCGATCTGGTCCTTCGATTGGTCTGGCTTCATGGATGGAACGAACGATGGACCCTTTACAGCCGAGACTGAAACCGGTTCCTCAGATGGCGATGTAGTTTGGAGAACTAATATCCCCTACGCTCCCTCAGAGCCATTGACCCTCTGCGGAGGCAACCTGATAGTAATATGTAATGATGGCAGAATGAGAAGCCTCGATGACGACACCGGAGAGATCCTCTGGTCAAACCCCATTACGGATGGGAGCAAAGTGGTATCTGATATGATCCAGCTCTTCATCGTAGGTAATGACAGCGTGGAGGTAATGGACCCAAACACAGGATCCATAATTAGGACCATGTCAATGGACCTCCCCTTCGAGTCAACGATCTCTTCAGCTTCGATCACGGATTCGGGGTTGCTTGTAACCGGTGGGAACATTACAGCACTCTATGATCTGGACCCATCAGATGGAGTGGATGAAGGCATCAAGGACAATTCAACCGATTCGGACCTCATATGGCAGGTCACCTACATCCATGAGATGGATTGCCCTCCCGCCGTATCCCCGATGGGAATGATGATAGGGGTCGTTTCGGGGGGAAGGGTATGGTTCCACCATCTCTCCAATGGTACAGAGATCGTGAATCTCTCCCTTCCCGAGGCCTTGACAGGCAGGATCGTCTCTGGAGGGGATTCATTCTACCTCTTGACTGGCACATCGCCATGGACCGTCAGATCGTATATGACAAATGAGTTAGGGGCCCTGGAACCAACCTGGACTCTGGAACTTGGATCAGAACCGAGAGGGGAGCTTGTGATCGAGGGGAATCATATGTACATCTCCCTTAGGTCCGGGGATGTTATTGCTATCGGAGCCAATAACAATCCTCCACAGGCCGTAATATCAGGTCCATTGGAGGGTATTATGGTATTCCCGGATGAATTGGTAACACTGGATGCAACCGGTTCTACTGACCTTGACGGGGACCCTCTAAGATATGTATGGACCATCGAAGGTACATCGATTTCTCTGTATGAGGGACCTGATCCCGTAACAGAGGTGACCCTTCCTGGTGTAGGAAGAAAATCACTGGTTCTCCGGGTATATGACGACATGAGGGCATACGGAGAGGCCTCTGTGAACATTACCGTACTGAAAAGGATCACCTCGCCTGACTTCGAGGATTTTCTGTATGATATCAATATACACATGTCCTATGGAATATCGGAGTCTTCCGGTAGGGGACTGATTAATGTTTCCATACCCTCCGTACTTCCTGATAGAACAGGAGCGGTCTTCGTTTGCAACCTGGAATTCATAACATGGCCCGTCTATGCTCAATACAGGTTCGAATGGGCCAATATTACCATCGGATATGGTGACAAGGAGTTCAAAGATAGGGTGAATGAGGAGAGAATGGGTATCTTCTACCTGGACAATGGCAAATGGAAGAGGGCCGAGGGATCGGGAGTGGACACCTTGAACAAGAAGGTATACGGAAATTTCTCATCTCTCATGACCGGTCAATATGCGATAGGGATCCTGGATAACAACGCACCTGAACTAAGGCACAGGGAAACCGAGGACTACAGGTACAGGATGATAGAGTCCACTGATTACAAGTTCAGGGTAGAATACAGGGATGCGGACAATGACTTCCCAGTCAAAGTCATACTGATGATCGACAACAAGACCGAATACCAGTTGACCGATGAGGGTTTCTCAACATCAGTAACAAGATGGACATTCCACTCCGTGGATGATATCGAACTGGAACCTGGAGACCATACCTATTATTTCGAGGCGGATGATGGGAATTTCATCATCAGGTCTGGTTATTTCAACATCAATGTCGGAAATAACCCCCCGGTTGTCATCATTGTAGGACCCACCTCTATTATCAGAACGGGAGATGTGGCCCTATTCGATGGATCAGGTAGCTATGATCCTGACGGGAATGATATCAAATTCTCATGGGACTTTGACGACAGGGACGGAATTCAGAGGGAAGAACTGGATGAGAAGGTTGACCATATTTACATTGAGGAGGGTAACTATGTAGTCACTCTGACGGTCTCCGATGGCGTCGACGAGACCTCGAAGACCATCCATATCACCGTCCTGGATGATGAAGAAGATAGTAGTATAGGAAGCGATATCCCTCCAACCATATGGATCGGTATAATCATTATCATGGGGATATTGATCATAGCCATAGTAATATTCATCACCATCTCCAGAAGAGGACACGAGGAACAATCGGACATTCAACGGAAGTTCGAGGGAAGATGGTCCTGCCCTGAGTGTGGAACAAGGATTCCAAACGGTGTAGAAGAATGCCCCAAATGTGATTATCTCTATGACCCTGTGGACTTCGAGGACGAAGAAGAGTTCGAGGAGTTTGAGGATGATGAGGATGAGATGTGAGGCACCCAGAATTCCCAAGCTATAAATAAGAGAATAATTATCGGCCTATCCCCGAGGTGCCCACATGGGAAATATCAGACCTACGTTCATAAAGAGAGCTGCGATCGATATACTCAAATTATACCCTGCTCAGTTCACTGATGATTTCGAAGAGAACAAAATGTTCCTTTCAAAGGTTGCTGAGTTCCAGTCAAAGAGCCTCAGGAACAAGGTCGCAGGTTACATTACAAGATACAGGCACGTTCTAGAGAACAAGATCTAAGATCTGGAACTTTCGGCTACCTCCCCCACTTCTGCTTATAAATCCATTTTTAATGCTTCATCCTGTATGAGGTTAGGCCCTCTCGGGCCTCCCGCATGCATCCCTAACCGAGGGCGGGGTTTAATCCCCTTTTTCCCCGTCCACTTTAATTTTCTTTGCAGTCGGAACGAACCTTTTTCTAATTAGACCTCGATCCATTGTCATGGAAGGGTCCCGAACCGATGGACCAGGGTACAGGATACCCAGCAAGGAGATCGTTGAAACGGCGATCCTGGAAGTTTTGAAGGAAGCATTCACTGTCAGATCACAGGTTCTTTTTCAGAGATTGGTCCTGGGAAGACTTCGAGAGATGGACGGAGGGAAGTTCAGACTGACAGGAAAGAGGCTGAGAAGGATCGCTGCTGACATGGATGATGTTGACCTTATAATCCACTGCAGGGACGGGGAACGGGTGAATCGAAGTAAGACCTGCCCTGTATGTGGAAGTACGATGGAGAATATCCAGAACAGCACACTCTACGGATGGACGGTCACTACCGGTAAGACCTGTCCGACATGTTCATATTGGACAGGGACCAGGAAAAGGATCCCCACCAGGTATGTTTTCACCATTGAGAAAGAAAAATACATAGGTGAGAAACTGGAGGAGGCTTAATGGAAAAGAGCTTCATTACAGCCTTAGAGAAAGGAAGCCTTTCCGAAGCAGCTGATATTTTAAAGAGGATCGAGAAGGATGTCCCGAGGACCAGGTTCCTTTTTCTCGAGGGTCTTCTTCTTGAAAAGGAAGGTGAACTGGAGGAGGCCTCTAAGAAATTCGACATGGCCCTTGTCCTTCACCTATCAGACAATTCGTTATGGAAAGCCAAGGCCAGGGTCCTGATGGAACTTGGAAAGGTGGACATGGCAAAAAGAGCGGTCGAAAGGGCTTGCAGGTTGAAACCGGATGACCATGATGGTCATCTCCTGTTATCGGAAATATTGTACAGGATGAAGGACTATCCCAGAGCGGAAAAGGAAATTGATATGTCCCTTGAACTTGGGGGCAGGTCCGCCGCTGCCCTTACCTTGAAAGGCATACTGATCTCTATCCTGAAACAGGATTATAGGTCCGCCCTCACCTACTTCGATTCTGCAATTGATACGGATGAGGGATACGGCAGGGCTTGGACCAACAGGGGAATTGCATTGAAGGAGATCGGGGACAGGGACGGTTCGATCTATTCTTTCCAGAAGGGTCTGATCATTGATCCAGAGGATTCCAATGCTAAAAAGATGCTGATCATATTGGGACAGGCATCATTCGTTGAGAAGATGATAGGAAGGGGGCCCAAGCTTAACAAGAGATCTGGTCAAGATGAAAAAGGGAAAGAAACCAAGGATGAACTGGAAGAACTTGATGAGTGGGAGGATTGGGGGGGTCAATAGGGGTAATCCTGATCGACCAGGTCTGCAATTCCTCGCATAATAGTGTCTGTGACCTCCCGTAGAACCTCCTTGTCATCATCTTTCCCTGCGAGATCCTTGAATATAAGAGGTTTTCCGATCTTGATCGTCACTATTTTCTTCATCTTTGGCATATGATCTCCTTTGGGCATAAGGAGATGAGTTCCCCAGATCCCGACGGGGACCACCGGTACACCTGTCCAAAGTGCAAGTTTCGCCACACCTATCTTCCCTTTTGTTAAATGGAATCCATCACCTCTTGTACCTTCGGGGTAGATGATGAGATTATGTCCTTTCCTGATGTATTCCTCGCCCTGTCTTAACGATTCGTCCCCTGTCCCCTGACCTCTGTCAACAGGAACGGCCTGGAATCTCCAGGCAAGGAACCTGAAGGGTGGCTTTCCCTGGAACCAGTGCTTGCGGTCCGCAAAGAAATGGGTCTTTCGGTGTGTTGACATAACGATAGCGGGCATCACTGCGAACTCGTCAAGATGGCTATTGTGGTTTACAGCAAAGATGTAGGGTGTATCCTTGTTAAGGTTCTCCCTGCCTGTCTCTTTTTTGATCATCCTCCACCTGAGAAATGGTAGAAGGAATACCCTCTCGGGAAGTAGATAGAACCCTATCGCCATGATCGTTCAGAAGTATGAATGGATAGATATATTTGTCGTCGGTCGACCATAATTTAACTTGGTGATCCGCAGGTCAATCCATATCAATAAATATGTGAAGAACCACAATAAGCCAGGAAAACAATACAATTTCACAATTACATACCATTGCCATTTTATATATAAGAACGTCTTTGATACCAGTAGGGGTTTCATAGAGAAATCGTTCCAATCGATCAAGAGGTGTTCAGTATGAGTAATTTAGGAAAAATGGTGGGAGTTCTACTCATAGTGGTCTCCCTGGCAATAGCAGGTATCGGAGCCGCTTTCATGTTCTATATTGCACCCAATGGTGCAGAAGAGGCAACGTTCCCCACGGATTTTGATGAGCATAACCTGTACGGTGGTTTCCTCGACAGATTGAACACGACCTCAGGCCAGGTCGAGCACGTCGAGTTTACCGTCGACAGACGGATCCAGGCAGTCGATGAACTCAGTGGTGGAAAGATCAAACTCGATGAGACCATCACTGGAATTGAGAACGGCACCCAGGTCCCGGTACCTGAGCTGGCAAAGCACAACATCTACAATATAGATGAGAGCTCGATCCAGCTGTATCGTTACGAGGACCTCGTTTCGGGAGATATAGTGGAGTACACCGAGGATGACAATGTCCAGTGGATCTTCCCTCATCCGGTTGACAAGGATAAGGACTACAATGTGTTCAACATGAACATTTTGAACTTTTCCGACGCCAAGTTCCTCGGAGAAGAGGAGAGGTTCGGTGTCAATTGCTATGTTTATAAAGGAGAGGAGATCGAATATGAGATCCCGATCCCTGCCTCCACTGCTGCTAAGCTTGGAAGCCTAGCGGGAGGTTCTAAAATGATGCTAACCCTCTGGGAGAAGGCTTGGGTCCATCCTCTGACCGGATCGATCATCGATTATGCCAAGGAGATCAATACATATCTCTACCTACCGGAACTTCCAAGTGTCCCGGAAATTAAATATCCGTCAAATCTAAACTCAACTTCCGGATTCGATGGAGACCTCATTCTCTTCGATCAGGCAACTGCATCGTTCATGACCTTCAACGGCATCAAAGCAGAACGATACATCGAGGTCATTTCGGCAAGTGATTACAATTTGACAGCAAACGAAACTGTGACCGTAACAACGGCGGAAGGTGCATCCCTGGCACTTCTTGATTCCAGCATCCAGGTAATGTTCGATGCAAGGGACGGAACTCATACCGGACCCGGAAGGAGCGGTCATTACCTCTTCTCACCGCAGGGTGCAGGCCAGATGAACTACTCGATCTGGGATGACGGATTCCAGATGGGGGTCAATGCCGAATATATCGGGCAGGAAACTTCAGCATTCCCAGGATTGGTGGCAAATATCTACCATGTATATGTTGAGAATGGAACTTATGCTGCTGGAGGATTCGCCACACTTGACATGACCTACTGGGTAGAGGAAATGTCCGGTATCGTTCTCGATGTGAACAAGAAGATGACCGTCTGGAGACCTCAGGATGCTAGGAGACTCCCAACTGACACCTCCATGATCAACAAGACTGTCACTCTAAACACCACTGTGACCTCTTACAATCCTATTGATGGAAGCGATTCCACCATGGACATATATGTTGAGCAGATGATCAACTGTTCCGGGTATACCAATGATACATTCGGAGTTGCAAAGATCACCGAGACCGTGACCAAATATCTGCCGGATGGTACGATGATGGCACCACCCATGGTGACCCAGTTCGGAGTAGATGCTTACACCATGGACTATATCTTCGTTGACAGCTGGTCAACCATGGACCGGGATGGTCAGTTCACATTCCCACTGGGACTTCTCAATGATACTGGTGGAGTGATAGAGATGTTCACCATGTACAATTCAGACCTGGGAATGTCGTTCCCAACAGTTCTCATTGAAGAGACCACCATGAACGGCTTGGATGTGGCAAAGTATCAGATGGCTCTTCCAAACATTAATCTGACCTATGCCCAGGTTGTTGCAACCCTCGGACAGGACCCGGGACTTCCGGGTGCAACCGGAACCTATGAGTGTGTTTTTGAGTACATTGTCGATATCGATACCGGGACCATTGTGGATATCACAAGAGATGTCACTATCAAACTCATACCTCCGACTTATGACTATTTGTGGGACAACCTTGATTCCACCACTGTGTTAAAAGGAGAGATGATGGGGGAGAACGTCACCGTGACCCAGACAATGATGGGAATGGATTCAGGAGATGGTACCACTCTGATCAATGTCTCAACAATATACAAATATGACAACGGTTCAGACTTCCTTCCATCCACTTCCACAGAGGTTTTCATCAACACCACCTCCCATGAGATTCTTTATCCCAATGGGACCGGAATGGGGGTTTACTTCCTCTTCCCAAAATCACCCACGGAATCAGTATATCCAATGATCAACGATTTCGGAGGGATAATGTTTTCAGGAGG
Source organism: Thermoplasmatota archaeon (assembly GCA_965234725.1). GTDB lineage: Archaea > Thermoplasmatota > Penumbrarchaeia > Penumbrarchaeales > Penumbrarchaeaceae > Penumbrarchaeum > Penumbrarchaeum helgolandense. The sequence continues at coordinate 29,787 of CBDDUX010000035.1, forward strand.
CGCTGTGAAAGGAGCGGAAACGGATACAACCGTAGATTATAATTTTTCTAGCACTCAAGCAATTGATGCGGCTGTTTTCGGAATGCCTGGAGTTAACGTCAATATGACAATGGATCTGAACTACCTTGTTGACAAGTTCACGGGGTATGTTCTGGATGTGATGGGGGTTATCTTACTTGAGAACAACTCCATGAATTTTACCCAAGAGTCGACGTTCCTTGCTCAGGACGATCCGGTGGAGACTGCCATGTTCAACGCTGTGATGGGGTGGTCCATCATTGGCACTCCGAAAAAAGTTTTGGATATATCCATGGAGCTTTATGACATGGAAGCACAGGCAGCGGTCATGAAGGCAAAGGCAACATCGATGCTATTCAAGATAGCCGATGGAGTGGAACCCGCAATGGAGCTTGAGCTCAGGTTCAATGCAACCACTAAAGCGACACTTCTTGCAACTGCAACTGCAACTGTGGCCCAGCTGGAACAGCTCCCTGCCCTCATAGGTGCTCACATGCTGAAGGACCTCCTTGCATCCAAGGAGAACATGGTCCTCTATGTTTACTACAAGAAAGTGGATGAGGACAAGGACCTAAAGGAATTCGTGGATGTGGATGGGACTGTAAAGTACTGGGCTGACATCGCCAAGGACAAGGATGCCGAGTACGAGAAGTTCGCAGTGGTCATCCCAACGATCATGTATGTATTTGCGGGAATCGGTATCATTGTGGGAATTGTATTGATATTGGCTCCGGGAAGAAAGACAGAGGAAGCTGAAGAGTAGTAACAACCTCGAAAACAATTTGGACCCGTCAATTTATGGCGGGTCCTTCTTCTTTTAATTTTTAGAACTGATAGCTTGAATGCCATTTCATCCGGTTTGATATCCCTTCAGATCTTCGGATGATAGTATCCCATTTTCAGTAATATATCCCGTAATGAATTTGGAAGGTGTCACATCGAAGGCAGGATTGAAACCCAGGGAGCCTTCCGGAGCTGTTCGGGTCCTGAAGATCTGGGTGATCTCACTTCCCGACCTCTCCTCTATGGGTATGGACGGACCATCCGGACATTGAGGGTCATATGTTGTTTTGGGAAAAGCAACGTAGAACGGTATTCCAAACTCCCGAGCCAGAACAGCCTTTTCAAGGGTACCGATCTTGTTTGCAATATCACCATTCGCAGCAACCCGGTCAGCTCCCACAATAATGAGGTCTACCTCCCCCCTTGACATCAGATGTCCTGAGGCCCCATCAACGATTATGCGATGATCTATGCCCTCATTGGATAGTTCCCATGATGTAAGGCGGGAACCTTGAAGCAGAGGCCGTGTCTCCGAGACCCATACAAAAAGCGGACCTCCCTCCCGAGCCTTCATCCTTATCGGGGCAAGGGCCGTTCCCCAGTCAAGGGTTGCAAGAGCTCCCGCATTGCAATGCGTCATCACCCTGGCCCCATCGGGTATGAGGGCTTTACCGTTCTCACCGATCCTTCGGCAGGATCCAATTGTTGAGGACATGAGGTCCTCAGCGGAGGATAACGCCTTGCTATTACCCCCGTCACGGAAACCTTTCATAACAATGTCCAGGCAGTTCCTCAGGTCCACAGCAGTTGGTCTGGAATTGACCAATGATCCGTAGCTTATCCCTGGATCCTCTCCCCTTCCAATTGCCAGAGCGAGTGATAAAGCCCCAAAGACACCGATAGCCGGAGCTCCCCTGATCGCAAGGGTCTTGATAGTATCCACCTGTTCCTCTAGGGTCGCAGGTCTGATCACTTCCGTTCTGGATGGAAGTCTCCTCTGATCGATAAGACACAATCTCCCTTCTTCCATCCAGAGGCAGGGTCTGTCAACGATCTCCCCTTGGAGGAGGAATCGGATGGGATCACCTCATGGGTCCCGGGCCATATGGAGCTCCCGGGGGCTGGCCGTAGGGCCTCATGGGAACCTGTTGAGGGCCTGTGCCCGGTCTATATCCGGGAGGTGCCTGGGGACGAGTAGGACCACGGGACCTCAATACCACAGCAATGACCAGGACCAGAAGAACAAGGAATCCCACAATCGAGATGCCCAGCACAACCTGTGAGCTGAGGAACTCATCGGATGTCTTCTCTTCGGATACCGTGATCGTAAGCTTTATCCTCACACTGTCCGAACCATCACGGGGATCGGTAACAGTGACCGTGATATTGTATATCCTTGGGGTCAGATTGCCAGGGATCAGGAAATCTCCAGAATAGGTATCATCTTCACCGGGAGAAAGGGAGATGTCCCCCATATCGAACTCTGAGAGGTCAACCATGACATCAAGGTCGTCCTGGTCCTCATCCAATGCAACCACATCGATGCTGACCCTACTACCCTCGGAGAATTCGGTGGTCGCCTGACCACTTTCATCTGTTACATTATAGGTAATGATCTCGGGAGCGGTATTCGCTTTTATCACTCTCAGAGCGAAGGAAGAGGTTCCCTGAAGCCCCGTGGAATCCTCGGCGATGACATCGATCTTTCCCTTCAAACCTTCGGATACTGACCTGCCCACTGTGAATTGGGCGGTCCAGGTCCCATCATTTCTGGAAGTGTCCGGGGAGATGCCGTCATCCTTCATATAAAGGAACGAAGGACCTTTCACTGGTGTCAGGTCGATCCAAACCTTATCAACATCATCGTTTAGGTCCTCCACACTGGCTGTCACAACTACAGGGGTCTCACCATCGTTCTCTACCTCATCTGGCAGAGGACTGACTCCAAGGATCGTTGGGGCAACCGGTGGAATAATGACATCCACCCACGTCTTCGCTGTTGTCTCGTGTCCTACATCATCCACTGCGGTGATCTCCACCTGATAGATGGATATCGCCACGGATGGGGCGACCGTGAACTCAACAGAATAATTCCCATCACCGTCGAAGATATCTCCGGATGTTCCGTCGTCATACATCCTGACCTCATCCTCTCCACCGATGTTGGTCAGGTCCACGTATACCTTGTCCAGATCATCCTCAGGGTCCTCGACTATCGCCCAGATCACTGAGGTCGTCACCCCGTCATTGGGAACACCAAAGGGGTAGGCTCCTTTATCAATGATCTCAGGGGCCTTGGTCAACTGGGCGGAATCAAGAACGGTCAAAGTGACATTGTCAAATGCCTGGCCGCCCCTGGTGTCCTTTGCAGTGATCTTGAAGATGTACTCTCCAATGGAGATGGATCCCTTGATCTGGTAGGAGAATATTCCATCACCCGAAATATCATCCCCGTTGGTCCCATCGTCATACATCTTCTGTGTGGATGTCTTTCCGATCGAGGTCAGGTCAGCCTCAACGGTACGAATATTTCCATCGGGGTCCTCGACCACGGATGCAATGATCGGTTGGACCGATCCGTCATCAGGGACGGTTTCCGGGTCGATCATGGAGGCCTCTATGACCGGGGGGTGGTTGAGGAACCCCACAGTTCGAACCTCGAATTTCGAAGAGGCGCCGATCTTGTCGAAATGGGCGGGTGAACTGACGGTAACATTTCCAGTCCCGTTCAATGTGAAGCTGATATCCTGACCGGGATATTCCCTGTCAGGAGATCTGATCTTCCATGAGACCTCCTCAAAGGTCCTTGGTCCGGTAATGGTCAGATCGGTGAGGGACCCACCGGAAGTGATCATGTAATCCTCCGGAACAATAAGTCTGGCCACCGCGTTCCTTACAGTCACACCTGTCATTACGGAAGGAGCCCAGTAGGTGACATTGACAGAGACCTCGAACTCCTTTCCAGCATCCACCTCATCAGGGAATTCAAGTTCATCAAGGGTCCAGGGGGCTGCGCAAACACCGACCCGATGTGTTTCGATATTACCTCCCCCTCTCTCATAGATGTTCCACATCTTGTCAAAATCCCCTCTTGGAATTTGAATACCCTTGCCACCTTTGTAGCCGATACCACTGGGTACAGGATCGTGGACTATCAGCATGCCATTCCCCAGATTCGAATCATAGCCGACTACCAACCTCCAGACCTTTTCAAGGGCCGCAAGGTCCTCGGGAGTGACCTGAGGATCGGGTGGCTGGGGGTTGTTCGGGTCAGGGGGTTGCGGATTGGGATTCAATTCAGGGGGTATGTCCAGATACATGTAGCAGAGCACGGGATGATCCTCGGATATCGCCTGATAGATATCTGCGAACCTCATCTCAGCCCTGTCATCGTTATCATTCCAATCGTAAGTGAAACCACCATATCCCAGAACCCTTTCCTTGTATCCCTTCTGGGTAACAGGATAGTTTCCGGAATAGTGTGCCGCCCTCATCAGTTCATCCGGAGTTGCGGGGCCGGAACCGAGTATGCCTTTTGTGATGTTCCTGATATCCTGCTGCATCACGTAGGGTCCATGGAAGTCGAATATCATGGAGAGACCGGCCTCTCCGGTCAGGTCATCTCCTGCTCTAGGATGATAAGGTACCTGACTGCTGAGATTGACCCTTGAGGGCAGTGCTCTCGAGGGATACCCTTCGTTCTCAGGTAGGAGAAGGACCGTCATGGCAGATCCCAGGAGGATGAGCAAGGCAGCTACGGTCCCGATGATTGCTGTTCTATTGGAGACAAAAGACATATTCTCACCTTGTGTAGGCTGGGCAATTACCTCCATCACCCAGAATGGAAGGTCATTGATGGTGGTTATTATAATGTTTATGGAAAGGAGGACGCAACCGCACCGAGTGGAAACCGTAAAGTCCTCAATATGAGATACACCCTCATGGCAGATGAGATAGGAACAAGGAAGGAAAGGGACACTTTGGGCGAAAGGGACCTTCCCGAGGATGTCCTCTACGGGATACAGACCCTCAGAGCATCCGAGAACTTCCCGGTATCGAACCTCCCGAATCACCCGTACCTCATCGATGCATACGCTTCCATCAAGGAAGCTGCGGCCTTGGCAAACATGGAGGTGGGTTGGCTCGACCCGGAGATCGGAAAGCTCATAGTGGAAGCTGCGAAAGAGGTCCGCCAGGGAGGTTTCAGGGAACATTTCATCGTGGATAGGTTCCAGGCAGGAGCCGGGACCTCCACCAATATGAACATCAACGAAGTGATAGCCAACAGAGCTCTTGAACTGAAAGGCGAGAAGAAGGGATCCTATGGCATCATATCACCTAACGACCATGTGAACATGGCCCAATCTACCAATGACACCTTTCCAACGGCCATGCAGATATCCGTTCACATGATGACAGGGGAACTTATAACGGAGGTGAGGTCCCTGGCCATCTCTTTCAATAGAAAGGGAGATGAGTTCAAGAACGTCCTCAAAACTGGAAGGACACACCTCCAGGATGCAATGCCGGTCACCCTCGGTGGAGAGTTCAAAGCATATGGTTCGGCCCTTGATAGGGCGGCAGACGAGATAGAACGAAGGAACAGGATGCTTCTGGATCTGCCACTGGGAGGGACAGCCACAGGGACCGGCATAAACACTCACCCCGAATACCGTGAGAGGGTAATATCGCATCTATCAAGGATATGGGGGCTGGACCTCACCGCAAATCCGTCATCTTTCGAAGCAATGCAATCCACTATCAGGATCGTATCTGTTTCTTCGACCTACAAAGAACTAGCCATCGAACTGGGAAGGATCTCCAATGACCTCAGACTTCTGTCCTCAGGGCCAAATAGCGGTTTCTCGGAGATCACACTCCCGGCCGTCCAACCAGGGTCATCCATAATGCCCGGGAAGGTCAATCCTGTCCTTCCAGAATGCATGAACATGATCTGCTTCGTTGTAATGGGAAACGACGTTGCGATAACCACCGCCGCAGGTGCGGGCCAGCTAGAGCTCAATGTGATGATGCCGATCATGGGAAATCTCATACTCAGATCAGCAGAATATTTTGTGAATTTCCTCCCGATCTTTGGTGAAAAGTGTATAGACGGGATCAGTGTGGATGCGGAAAGCCTTAACAAGAGGGCGATGGCAAATCCTATCCTTGCCACTTTGTTGAACAGAAAGCTGGGTTATCTCAAAGCCGCTGAGGTTGCAAAGGAGGCAATGGAAAGTAAAAGGTCAGTGGTGGATATTGTACTGGAGAAGGGTTATTTGACCAGAGAAGAAGCTGATGAGATGTTCAACAGGGCATCCCTTGTAGGGTTGGTGAGGGGCATATCAGAGAATGGGGAGGAAAAGAGAGAGGATCCAGACAAAAAGAGCAGTTGAGACCGGAACAAGGAAATTATCGTCTGTGAGGAACCTATGTGGAAGGCAGATGGTCTCCACGACCCCTCCCACCAGGACTCCGGCAAGAGCTGCCCAGGGCCCTATGATGGAGAGTATCAGGATCCCGGGGACGAGCATAAAAGTGAACATCCCAGCCCATGTCTTCCCGGGATTCCAGGGAAGAATCGGTCCTTTGAACACAACTCCTCCTAGAAATGCAAGAGGGTCTCCGAAGGTCATCACGATCATTGATATCAGGGCGATATCCCGCGGGAAAATGAACCATACCACCACAGAGCCAAGGAAGAACGTCAAGGGTCCCTGTCCAGGAACCTCGTCCTCCGATTTATCATACCTATCGAGGAACCATGTGATGATCGGCAGGTGTTTCCTTTCCTGGACAATGCTCAGAACAACTCCGATCCCCAAAACAAAAAGGAAGAACCATCTGAGATCGTCCGAGATCAGCAGGGATAGGATGAAGATGGTCCCCAGGAGTAAATGGAATACTTTTCTCCTTATTCCGATCCTCTTCCCCTTGACCGGGGGAGTCTTGGAGACCATGTCCAACAATCAGGGACACATTGATAAATGTAGCCCGGACAAAAATGACGGTAAAGTGTGAAAGGGCTAGAGAAAGAACAAATCAGAGGGGATGGGATGCACTCTGTAGTCTCCTAACCCTTTCCGGGCAAACAACGACCATAAAGAGGGATCTCGAACCATTTTTCCCAACTTCTGGTCGGGAACTATCAAGTAGTCTGGCAAGTATATAATATTTACCTTTCCCGTAGGAATGAGTATAAAACAAGAATAATCGAGAAAAGGACCTCTTCCAGTGCATCATATATTCCTTCTGCTGCCTGGACCCTTTTTTACCGGTTTACTATTTTTCCTTATTTCTTCTACCTCCTTTTCCTTTAGAGAAGCGAAGGTGGAAAATCCTCTTGTGAATGTGGTAAGAAGGCCTCCGATCAACATCAGGACCATTACCAGTTCCAGTGGGATCAGCTCTCTGCCCAATCCGATATCTATACCTCTGGTATTAAAAAAACCAACGAGAACGAACTGGAAGGGGAGTACGAACATCATCAGGACCATCCTGTCCGCCCTGCCCATTACCCCACTGTAGTTCCTATCGGCACCGACGGCCTGGGCCTGGGTCCCCATATAAGATGAGAGCAGGACCGCTGTAACCGAGATCAGACCGAAGGTGGTATCGCAGTAGGGTGAAAAAGCGATACCGGTCAAGAGGACCACATCCGAAAGCCTGTCGAATGTATGGTCCAGGAAATCTCCCACCTTGGAAGAGGTCCCTGCCAGTCTGGCAACCCTCCCATCCAGTGTGTCAGATATGGAATTAAGACCTATGAAGACAAGTCCCCCCAGCAAAGCCAGGTCCCATCTGTCAGCCGGCAGCCACTTCCCTGAGAGGGCCAGTATCAATCCTCCGATCAATGCAAAAAGGAAGGACATTGTGGAGATCAAATTGGGGTCCACCCTCAAGAACAATCTGGCAAGGGGATCGAAGAAAAGGTCCAGCCTCTGTCTATAGCCTTCTAGAACCATTTCGCCCATTCCTCCAACCAATCTACTTTTCCAGGTCTGTAATGGAGAATAGTGCTTAATCTTTTCTCCCTCTCAGCCTCCATCATTTCAATTATCCAAGCTGCAATATCCTCTGGCGAGAGTCCTGTGACATCCCTCTCGACGACCACCCTTCCAACCTTGCCAACGCCTGTCCGATCACCATTACCATTTACCCTGTCCTCCTCTTCCAAAGCCTTTGTCAGAAGATATCCCAGAGCCTCTGCCTCGATATTCTCCTTCACCTTCTCAACAGAATATCCCCTCTCATTCAATCTTTTACTCAGAAGGGAAGGGTCCAGTCTCATGATGATCATCAGGTCCGAGGGAGCCAGATAGGAAAGGTGTCCCTCGATGACAGCATCTCCCTTGATTCTTCCTACCAGGTGGGTCAAACCTTCCCTCACAACTGAGAGATCAACGATGTACTCGTCGTTGGTGATGTCGTATTCCTCGTAAAGTCCCATCTCTTTGATGGTTTCCTTCTCCGATATCACCTCGATCCCACGGTCCCTCAGGAGTGCCGCCGTGGTTGTCTTTCCCACCCCGGGAGTCCCGCAAAGTGAGACTATCATGGGCAACGATATCTCAGGGGCAGATAAAAAGTGAGCGGTCCTGCATCCATTCCATCCATTCCCTTTGACAAATTACTTTGAAAAGAATAGGTAATCTGTGATAATTCTAGTGTGAATACTAAAATAGGTTCATATGTGCTGATTCCCTACATGGACTTGTGTGGGAAACATTTAAGTCCGTATCCTGGATTCAAAACCGGGAACAACGTTGCAGAGGACATATCATGAAATGTAGGAGATATGCGGGGAAGGCAAGGTCTTTTCTTTTACTGACGATGATCCTCGTACAGGTCCTGGCTGCAATTCCTCTCGGAACAGGTGGAGGGCCAACAAGGGGTCCAGGAACCGATATCCAGGTAAGAGGGATAACCTCACACAGCAATGGAGAGATCGTAGGGTTCCTTCAGCAGGTTTTCGAAGCTGATGTCGCCAACTCCGGCTCGGATCCCTACCAGGGAAATGTAACTGTTACCCTCGCCATAATGTTTCCAGGAAACGAAACTGAGAACATGACAGAGGTCCACAAGCAGACCGTGGACCTCGGAAGGACCCTCGAAGAAGTGGGGAACGAGACCACCGTTGAATTCTCTCCATGGCTTCCATCTGCCGAAGGATATTACAGGATCAGGGTATCTTCCAATGCCTTTGATGATAATCCGGAAAACGATACCGTTCAGATCATGATAAGGGTTCTCCTATCCCATATTGAAGGTGTGAAGGTCTCCTTTGCCCCCGGAAGTCCTTCCAACCAGAAGATCAAGAGAGGGGATAATACCACGATGTACGGTTACGAACCTTTTGTATTCGAGGTGGAGAACACCGGGATCTTCAACGATACGTTCAATATCACCATAGATTCCGCATGGGTAATGACCCCATGGGATAACATGACCCGGGAGCTTGCACCAGGTGCCCACGACCTTATAGTTGTCAATGTTGAGGTTCCCGGGGATATTGATCCTCTTTCCTTTGATGTTTTGGTCTTCACCGCCATATCCCAGAGGAACGAATCGATAAGGGATTCCCTGAGCGCAAATATCTCCATCCCCCTCAAGGAGGATGTGGAGGTGACTGTTGCCTCCCCCGACCCTCAATTGGGTTATCCTGGAGGCCCCCCTGCGGAATTCGTATTCCGGATAAGGAACACAGGTGATTGGGCCACATACTATTCACTGAAGGTCAGTTCAAGACCCTCCTCATGGAGGTCAGAGTTCAAGCCCACATCAATGACTACAATGGAGACAGGAAACATCTCCCGGGATAACTACATCGTCGTTCATGCCAGGATCTGGGTCCCACCGCTGAACTATGACACCATGGATAAGGACAGGACAGAGGAGGGGCAGATAGGGGCACTTATCCTTACGGCAACAAGCCCTAACAACGTCACTGATTCAGCGGAAGGTACGGTTGATGTGGGTCTTGTCCATACGGTTCAAATGGAGATCTCGCCCAAGAAGTTGGTGGTCAACTTCACCGAGGAATCGAAGAATTCACCTCAGTTCCTCAACATAAGCGTCAGGGTCAGGTCGATCAACAACAACAGGGCCGACCCCAGTGCCAAGATGGATGTCAACCTGACCACACCGGAAGGACCGAACGGTGTACGATTCAAACCCATTTGGCAGATGGGGTTCGACAGCAACCTATCGACAATGTGGTCTGCAACACCTCCGGTAGGTAAGGTCAAGCTCAGATCAGGTGATTGGAGTGTCGGCCAGCATATCAGGATAATCGTTCCGCCCTTCCCGATCCAAGGTACCGCTGTCATCAACATAGTGGCCATCCCCGAACTGATCGAGGGAAGGGACGGCCTCACGATCTCCGCCAGAAAGGATGCGGAGGTCCATGTGGGTGGTTACCTGAACTACTCGATCGTTCCTCCCAGGACCGAGTTCTTCAATGATCCCGAGATCAGTGAGAACACCGATAAGAACGGAAATGGGGTTGAGGACTGGAGAGAAGCCTATCCGGGCCAGGTCCTTCTCTTGCCGTTCAATATCACAAACCACGGTAATGGTTGGGACGGATACAATACCACAGGCAGCCCGATCCCTGTGCAGCCCTCGACCCTGCTTCCTAACGATTGGAAAATCTCCTTCCCTGCAAGGACTGTCACCCTTATCCCCTATAGATTCGATCCAAACTCTCCATCGCATTCCACTCTTGTCTGGGTTACTGTTACCATACCCGATGGAGCCCCCATCGGGGAGAGCGCCATCATCAAGATAGGGGCCTCATCCCTCATCGAGACAGATCTAAGAGGCGGGGATCCGCGCTATCAGTGGGCCGAGATAGAGGTTTTCGTCATACAGGGTTTCGCAGTGGACCTGGAACCAGAGGAGAACAGGAAATCCGCTGAACCCGGGGAAACCCTTGTTTACAGATTGAATGTGACCAATATCGGCAATGGCGTCGATATCATCAAATTCCGGATCGAGACCCAGGACCTGATGGGCTGGAACATCTCCTTCGACGTGGATGAATACAATCTCACCCCCAGGGAGAAACGTCCTGTCGTTGTCAGGATCACACCGAGCCTTGATGCCGTCAGGGACCAGGAGCTTGCATTGAAGGTAAGGGCCCAATCACAGAGGTCCGTCATTGCCTTTGACGAGGTCTGGTTGAACACTACGGTCAATTACAGGGGTGGGGTGGAGATCCAGCTTCTTGAAACACCATCACTTCAATGGAAATATCCCGGAGAGGTAGCCACATACTTGGTGGAGGTGTTCAACCGGGGAAACGGTAATGATACCATCGATCTTGTCATTGACCCTGGAAATAACGCATGGGAAGCTGAGATCGCAGTAGGGGAGAACAGAGGAATGGGGGCATCGATCAATCTTGAAAGAGGAGGCTCTAAGAAGGTTAGGGTCAATATAACCCTCCCCTCTCTTTCATCTGTATCCAATGAGGAGGAGCTCTTCGAGAAGGGCATACAAGCCTCCAACAAGGTATCTTCGATCCTTACTGCCAATCCAAAGGGATATCCATCGATATCCTCCATGATCAACCTCACCGTTGGAGTTTTAACAGAATATGGAGCCTCCCTGATGTTAAAACCAGGGGATGTAATTGACAAGGTTGTACTTGTGGGGGAGAAGGTAACCTATCAGTTCATACTCGAGAACGGCGGGAACGGACCGGACAGGATTATGGCCCTCCCCTCTTCCCCCATCAATTCCATAAGACATCTCTCATGGACACAGATAGATGAAGGACCATTCTCACTGAGACCGTTCGAAAGCCGTCTCATCAATATTACCGTTTCACCCTCGATGCTGGACAGGCCGTTGTTTCATGAGGAGATAGCTGTGGATGTTCAGGCCATCGCAGGGGATAATCTTACCTACATGAGGATCCAGACCATAACCGAGGTGGTGATGTCCAGAATAATTACCGAATCCCTTGACATCGATCTCGGGACCACAGGTAATGTTATGATCAGGATATGCAACATGCCGGATCCGGGGGTCACACCGATCCTGGACCTGCCGATGCAGAGGACATATCTGATCAACAGCACTCTGGAATCAGGCGGTTTCTCAAGAGGTTGGACCGTCCTACACCGGGATATTGAGATCACCCTCACTTCCGCATACCAGCTCCAGGATGTCCAGGTCCAGATCATGGCACCCCCCGATTTCGTCACTGGCTCGGAGTCCGCATTCATCAATATTGACGTCATAGGCGGACCGGAAAAGAGGGAGAGTCTGGATTCCTTCCTCAGAGCAGTTTATTTTGACATTGCGATCGATGTATCGGCGACTCGGTTCAGGAACCTCTTCGAAGGGGGAGAGGGCATAGCGGTCCTCACACTAACAGCAACCGGTAACAGAGGTCAGGGTTCGATTCCCGTAATAATCATGATGGATGGGAAGGAGCTCGGGAGGTTCGACGCAGGTCCCGCCTATCCTCAGGAGTACAACACCGGTCTTGCTGCAGGCGGGGGTAGCCAGCAGATACTGTATGAGTTCGGGTTCAACCTTCCGCGTCTTAAATGGTATGAGAAAGGGAAGGAGATGAAACTGGAGGTCATCCTGGATCCGGACAACGAAGTAGTGGAGAACTCTCCCCAGGGGAATTCTCTGTCAGAGGCAAACAACATCATGGAAACGGAGTTCACCATCAAGAACTACGTTCCCCCTCTGGCGGTATGGGTCCTTGCACTTCTCCTGCTCCTGTTCATGATGATCGGAGGATTCATAGGATATTTCTTCCTCAACAAGAGGGAAAGCTGGTTCCTCTTACCCTTATCCGCAGGAGCTGCTGGAGGGTTCGGAATGATGTTCTTCGTACCACTGGAGGATGCACTGAACATCGGTATTGCCAACGGGATCGGATTGGCAATAATCCTGATAGACCTTCTATTCATAATGCCAGTAATGATCTACTTCTTCACTAGGGTAGGGGATGCCCACATTCTATACCTGATCAATGAGAGGAGGGGAGATGAGCCCATTGTCGGAATGGAATCGACCAGGTCCGTATGGAAACCGCTGACCATCTCCCTTGCCGGAGGATTCCTCATGGTTGCGATCCCGATGTTGTTCTGGGTCATACCCTCGGAGATGGATGGGGGCCTCTCAACGATCCTGGAAGTATTGACGAACCTGGATAGCGGGATCCCCGTGATCATACTGATACTACTTGTCCCTCTTGTCTCAATTGGTCTTCAGGTAGCCCTCCTGATGACCAAGAAGAGGGCCTTCGGCAAGATCAGGAGGTCCTGGGACACATTGAGCAGACTCAAGAGCGAGATAGAGGAGGGATTCCAGTGAAACCGCTTGGACCGGACAACGCTCATGAGATGCTCCGCATGGCCGAACTGACCCTTGCAGGAGGCAACTTCCTCAAGGCCAACAAGATCAGGAAGGACGCCACAGGGCTCATGGATATGACCCTGGACCTCCATCGTAAATTCCTGAAGAAAATGAAGAACTTCCTGTCAAAGATATCCGATATGGAGGACAGGGGATACGACATTTCAGAGGCCATGAGGGTCATGGACAAAGCAAAGGAAAGAGCGGTCAGGGCGGATTATGATAAGGCCATAAGAACATTGAATCTGGTAAATCCTGCCCTTGACAGGGCAACATACCTGCCATTTCCCCTTTTCAACAAGACAGTGGATATCATCTCCACCATCTTCTATTCGTCTGGTAGGGTCTCCTATACTGTCAGGATAGAGAATCCTACCAATGAAACCCTTGGAGAGATCATAATCAGACCCACCTTTCCGGAAGATGAGTTCCATGAAGTATCCGAGAAACCTTTTGGAGTTGTGGGTGCCAGGGAGTACAAGGAGTATACTTTCTATCTTACACCGAAGAAAGGTAAGGACTGGAACCTGGGAGTCGGAAGGGAGGTCCTGATGGAGGAAGGTGTGACAATGAGGACCAAGCTTTCATCCCAGCAGGGGAAAGCCAGGTACCTTATTATCATAGAGAACAACAGCGATCAAGTGATCAGGGACCTGGTGGTCTCACCACAGACCCCGGGCGGACTTTCGGTAGAACCCCCTCAGGGAGTGATCGAGGCTGTTCCCCCCTTCTCAACCGGTCAGGTCACCTTCGATCTCTTCCCCGATATCCTCGACAGAGGTGCCAGAGAGGAGATTAAGGAGAGGGCAGCGGAAAGAGTCGTTGTCATTGAAGAGGAGTCAGTTGTCCTGGATGAAGATAACGATTTCATGATCACAGAGACAGAAGAGGAAGATGACATCGAGGGTTTTGATGATGACGAGGAGCTCTCATTCGATGTTGACGATCTTTCGGAAGGGGAGGTTGAGGAAGGGCCGAATGATTTCACCCCCATCAAGGAGGAATACGATCTGATAGAGATGGCCCCCAACAAGTACCCCGAAGATGTTGAAAAAGCCATGAAAGGACCTGTAAAAAGGAGATTAAGATCATAATAATGAATGAGGTGACGGCATGAAAAGAAGAATACTGAAAAAGGAAGATGGAGCCATTGGTATAGGTACGATGATAGTTTTCATCGCACTGATACTTGTGGCTGCCATAGCAGCAGCAGTTATAATCGGAACGGCAGAGGACCTTGAAGAGAGAAGCCAGGAAGCGGCAGGGGATGCAAAGGACGTCGTAAAACAGACACCGAGGATGATAAGGGCCGAGGGTCAGGTCAACGCCGCATCCCAGATCCAGGAACTGGAGATCTACATAAATTATGTCGGTTCCGAAGGAGTGGATATGAACAATGTGGTAATGCATGTCATAGCAACACAGAGAAATGGCCAAGGGGCAAAGGCCGATCTGGTAATGAATGAACTCCAGGTAGATACAGCTACTGCAACTCAATTCGGGATCGTGGTAGTTGCAGATCCGTTGGACCATTTCGATGAGACAGATAATCCTCCGAGGTATGTAATGGGAGAGACGACACAGCTGAAACTGTTGGTCGATCTTTCACTCTGTGCTGTTACACTTCCCACGGCTTCTACCCTCAGGATCGAGCTCACTACCACCGATTCCGGTGGAAGGACCACAGCTATCTGGGAAACCCCCAACGCTTTTCCCCAGCAGGGCGGATGGGTCATCCTGGTGGATTGAGGTCTGGAGGATACCTGATGGCCAGGAACAAGGCCGGCAAGGAAAAGGCCAGGGTCATCCTTGCAGAGGATGATGACGAGGACCTGGACTTCTCTGAGATCAAAGGGGGCGAAGTGGAGAGATACGAGGTAAGGGTCGAACCGCCCATCATCAGCGGAAGGAAGGCAAAGGTTGTGAGATCCCCTGAGGAACAGGCGGTCATAGTGGAAGGTGGAGGCAACCAATCCATGGGTTCAACTGGAGGAAAGGGAGGTGGTCCCCGTATGCAGATGCAGGCAGGGGGCAGTTCCCAGCAGATCTACAAGATCGAGGACGACCTCAGAAAGACCAGGGATATTGTGGAGGACCTGCGCCACACGGTAGATGTCATGGAGGTCGACTTCAAGGACCTGAAGGCAGAGATGGACAGGATATCCTACCTTCTCAGAAGCCTGGAGGGACTGAAGAACACCATGAAGGATATCGAATCCACCGTAAGCGAGCTTTCGGGTCTTTACGATATGATCTCCGCCAACGTCAACCCCTTCATCGATATAGAGCCGTTCAGGCCCTCCAACGGGAACGGACTGAACCATGACAGGATCATCGATCAAAGAGGAGTCGTCCATGAGGGTAGAGGGAGCGGGGAGACAACTTTCTCCGAGCTTTCCGAGATATTCACCGATGATGATGGGGAAGATGAGACCAAGGAAAAGGCCTCTGCTTATCCATCTGACCTCAGGTCCGAGGAATGGGCCCTCAGATGGACACAATTCCTGATAGACAAGGTCGGCAAAGAGGGTCTGGAGATGACCCTTGATTACTACAAGGACCTTGGTTGGATCGACGAGGGAATAATCGATAAGGTCATGGACATCTCAAGAGGAACGGTCGGACCCCCCAGAAAAAGAGAAGAGGGAAAGGTCCGCTGGAGAATGAACGCTGAAGACCACGTCAAGACGCTGGAATTCATCAGGAACATCAGGGGGAAATGAGCGGAGGTTGAACCTGGATGTCTGGTACAGGGACCGCAGCGGCGGCGGCAATAATCCTGATCGGAGTCGTTATCGGCCTTATCCTCGCCGAGCCGTCACTCGAGGAGGCGATGGACGACCTTAAGGAAACGAGAAAGGAGAGTTCCGAAAAGTCGCTGGACCTGGCAAATACCCGTATAAAGATGACATCCGTAATATTCAACAACACCACTGGTCAACTGGCCATTACCCTGGAGAATACCGGATCAACGGTCCTTGAGATCGGGCACCTGGACCTGCTCCTGAACGGAACATGGGCCGCTCCTGATTACGGAAATGAAAATTACATATACCCCTCCAGCCAGGTGGTTGCAACATTAACAAGCGTTACCGATCCATTATCGGTAAAGGTGGTCACAAGGTATGGAGTATCGGACCAGACGACAGATATCCGGATAGAGACATGAGGTAAATGAAATGGCAGGAAGCGCTGTATCGGAACTGATATTCTTCATCGCGGCGGTGATGATCTCATCAGCCGTGGCTGTCACTTTAATTGAGGTGATTGATGATTATTCCACCAACCTCAAGGACGAGGCATCGGTCCTTCGGGGGGAGATGATATCCGACATGGTGCTGGTCAACGATGTTCAGCGGGTCCCCTACGATGCAGCCAATGGAAACATAACATTCTACCTGAAGAATACGGGAACCGGCGATCTCTCAACGGATGATCTGGTGTTATCTGCCAACAGGACCATTGGGACCGGAAGCAACCTGACAGTAAATCTGCTTGGGGGAGGTTCGAGATGGTCCCCTGGAAAGACCATACAGGCGAATCTCATTGTCAAGGACCTTGGGAAGGATATCGATCATTTCGGATGGGCCACAACCTCTGGATTGACATCCGAGGGAAAAAGGAGGGGGAGCACGGACATCTCCTTCGTATTCAGGATCGAGGAGGCATGATAATTGCCAACCAACAACAGATCCAATATCCTGAGGTTCGATTTCGAAAGGGACGGCCTGCACAGGCACCTGGGTGGTGGGATCCCAAAAGGAGCACTCGTTGTGATCTCCGGTTCGGTGGGAAGCGGGAAATCTGCCATCATAGAGAGGCTTGTATACGGCTTCATGCTCCATCACCACAGTGCCAATATCATCTCCACTGAGTTGACCACCAAAGGCTTCATGGACCAGATGGATTCACTGGACTATCCCATCAAGAGGAACCTGATGGAGGGGACCCTTGGATTCGTTCCGGTCTTCCCCTTGATCGGAAAAGCAAGGAAGAGAACTGATTTCCTCTCAAGATTGATGTCCACCCCCGGTCTATATGATCATGAGGTGATAATCGTTGATACGTTCTCTGCTCTTGTAAGGAACGATCTGGATGAGAGCAACGCTTTGCAGACGATCTCGTTCTTCAAGAAGATAACCGGAAGGAACAGATCCGTGATCCTTACCATTGACCCATCCGATATATCACAATCCATAATGGCTCCCTTCAGGTCCGTAGCAGACATCCTGATAGAACTAAAAACTGAGGTGATTGAGGGGGCCATGGAGCATATACTCTACGTTACAAGATATTCACAGGCACAGGGACCGGTAAGTACCGCTGTGGGATTCAGGATAGAACCCAGAGCAGGATTCATCGTGGACATTACCACCGTTGCATGAGGTGAAATGATATGGACCTTGAATCGGCAATGGAGAAGAACCCGCATCTCAGGTCCTATATCGAGAAGTTGTTAAAAAGTGGGACCAGTCCTTCATTTGAGGAACGGCTGACAGAGGCCATGTCCACACTGAAAAGGGCCAATATCATCTACCCTGTGGGGGATCCTATCTTCATCCATATCTATGAAAGACCTGACGGAGGACGATCCTACGATGCAGTGGAACCCGTATTGACAGAAGAGCAAATGGATAGAATGGAAATACTCAGGGACCAGCTCCTCGAGCTGGCCCCCACACACAAGATTGATGATGAAAAGGATACGAATATGGAAGATCGGATCGAGGAACTTTTCGAGAAGGTCACCTACTCCAAAGGGTCCAAACAGAACCTGTTTGACAAGATCAGAGGTAGATCGATCCCCATAGAACCGTCCGAGAAGAAGATCATGCTCTATATGCTGAAAAGGGACCTTGCACGGGGCGGTCTCATTGAGCCTCTTCTAAGGGATCCTTATCTGGAAGATATCCATGCGGTGGGCCTGAGGAACATCTCGGTTGTGCACAAGGTCTTCGGAATGCTCAGGACCAATCTGAAGTTCAGGTCCGAACGGGAACTCGACCTGTTCATCAGGTCAACCTCGGAGAGAATGGGAAGACCGGTTACCGATGCCAGACCCATTGTGGACGGAGCGCTTCCCGATGGGTCAAGGATGAACATCATCTACTCGGAGGATGTTTCCAAGGGGGGTCCTTCGTTCACCATAAGGAAATTCTTCGAGAAGCCTCCCACAATGCCTCAGCTTGTCCAATGGGGCACTTTCTCGGCCAAGATGGCCGCCTACCTCTGGCTCTGCCTAGAATATGGAATGTCCGGATTCGTATCCGGAGAGACAGCATCGGGGAAGACAACCACCCTGAACGCAATGCTGTCTTTCATCAATTTCAGGAAGAAGATATACTCAGCAGAGGACACACCCGAGGTGGTTGTTCCGCACGAGGTCTGGCAGAGACTGATCACCAGGGAGACGGTCTTTGACGAGGCAAAGGTCGAGCTGTTCGATCTGGTCAAGACAGCTCTGAGATCAAGACCTGATTACATCATTGTGGGAGAAGTGAGAGGAAAGGAAGGATCCGCTGCCTTCCAGGCAATGCAGACGGGACATGCAGTGATCTCAACTTTCCATGCCTCTTCCATTGCAAAGATGATCCAGAGGTTCACTGGAGATCCCATTAACGTTCCCATCAGGTTCATAGACAACATGAACCTGGCCCTCTTCCAGGAGATCATCTATCACGAGGGCAGGATATTACGAAGATGCTCTGCCATCGAGGAGATCATCAAATACTCCAAGGAGAAGGGAGGGGTCCTGACAAGGACGATCTTCGAATGGGATCCCATCAGGGACAGGCACTATTTCACAGGCATGTACAATTCCTACATCCTGGAGCACAAGATAGCTCCCAAGATGGGATTGGAGTTCTCCAAGGATATCTACACGGAACTCGACAAGAGGGAGAGGGTCATCCGCTCCATGGTGGAAAGCAATATCCTGGGTTACGATCAGGTGAACGAGGTATTCAGGCTTTATTCCGAGGGAGGCTGGGAAGCCATTCCCAAGGAGCTCAGGGGTTGAGATATTGAAAGGTGGACTGGTCCTTGCCTACAGGGACCTTGGAATAGATCCAAAGGTCTGGACCCTGAAGAGGGTCATTCCAGCCGGTATGGTATCGGTTATACTGGCTATTATCCTCGTGATACTATTTCCATCCATATTCATGTCGGGATACGGTCTGTTACTGCTTTTCATTGTCGTGATCTTCCTTGTAATGACAGCAGTCCTTTGGCCCTACCTAATGAGAGAGAGGAAGAGGCAGGAAATGGATGATGAACTGCACCTGTTCATTGTCAGAGTGGCCGTCCTTTCACTCTCATCATCCACAAGAGCGTCCATATTCGAAATAGCCTCCAAGGAAAAGACCAACAAGCACATCCTGAACGAGATCATAAAGGTCAGGTCCCTTGCCAAAGAATGGAACATCTCGCTCCCCAGGGCACTGAGGATCGTTGCCAAACAGACACCCTCGTCGAGGTTCGGGGATTTCATAGAGAGGATGGCATATGCTATCGAAAGTGATGAGGACCCCAAAGTATTCTTCCAGAACGAACAGGAAGCGGTGATGGAGGAATTCAAATCGAGGTACACAACGACACTTGACCGGGTCGATGTTGTCAGAGAGGTCTATATCTCCATGGTAACGGTCACCATGTTCCTCAACGTCATGCTCGTCGTCCTGTCCATGCTGGTGGGTATCAACCACTACCTCATGAGCTTCCTGATAATATTCATCTTCATTGTGGTGGAGATGGTTCTGTGGATCGCCGTGAACAGTGTTCTTCCAAGAGAGCATATCTGGTACGATCCACCCCCCAAACCCCTTGATTCCAGATTCCACAGGAGCCTTAGACTTTCACTGATAATGGGTATCTCTTTGACGGTCCTTACCGCAATCGTCCTGCTTCTCTTTCCCCTCAACTGGACCACCTTGATCCTCTACCTGGCTGCCGTGTCCACACCCCTGATAATACCGGGCTTTGTAGTTGCCAGAGAGGAGGGCACGATCATCAGAAGGGATGATGCCTTCGGAGCTTTCATTCGAACCATAGGATCCACCTCTGAATCAAAGGGAGGAGCTCCCAGTATGGGATTGAAAAGGATCAGATGGCATGATTTCGGGGCCCTTACGGACCAGGTGAGGAACCTATACGACAGGTTGAAGATGAGGATCGATTCGGAGAAGGCCTGGAGGTTGTTCGTCAAGGAGACCAGGTCCGAACTTATCTCACAGTTCCTCAATACTTATCAGGAAGGAATAGCCGCAGGGGGAAGCCCCAAGGAGGTCTCCAGCCTGATCTCGGGTCATTTCACGACACTCTCATCCCTGAGAAAGAGAAGGTACCTCATGGCTGACAACTTTGGTGCCATTTTGTATGGTCTCACGATCTTCATCTCCGGAGGAATGTTCATGATCTACCGGGTGGTCCTGGAGATGCTGGACAGGTTGGGTGGACTTGATACGGCTTCAGAGAACATTGAGAGCTTCCAGCCACTTGTCCTCCTTAAGGATGTTTCAGGTCTCGAGGTCGTGATGCTGATCGCAATAGTCCTCGTTATCATTCTCCACGTTGGTTTCTCTGCCGATGCTCTCAGGAGATTCAGAGGAGGTCACATACTAACCCTGTTGCTGCATTTCCCTCTGCTCCTCTGGACAGCTGCGATATCCGGTTTCCTGGCCCAGTATGCAGTAGAGACCATTCTATGATATTTGTTCAACCTTTGCCCCATAAGTTATTTATCGGTGATAGACAAACTCTCTCTTGTTAGTGGATGTTAGATCTGCAACATTTAACAATGTTCAGCGAATGCACTATTTTCTTTATATAATATGATCTCTTAGTATGAGTTTATAAAACAATAAGACCGAATTTTCCTACTTATACAGGAAAATGTGGCTTTTCCATAATATTATTTAAGCTTATTGTACACATGTGCAATAATATCAAAATATTATAGTATTTTGTTTCATTTTTGCACTATTATCTTTAAATATCTACTGCATCGATTGTCCTTCACAATAAAAATGGAGGCGACGAAAAATGAAAAAGAAAATGATACTCATGGCATCTCTCCTGGGCTTTGTGATGATCGCATCAGCGGTTTCAGCCCTCAATCCCCTGGAGGGGAATGATTGGAATAAGGACCCGGACAGGGATGGCCTGAACAACAGAGATGAATTCACAGCAGGAACGGATCCCAACCAGTGGGATTCCGATGGGGACGGCCTTCCCGATGGATGGGAAGTGGACAATTCCCTGAACCCTACCGATCCCTTTGATGCGGAAGATGACAATGACTACTTCAGTGGCGAGGAGTTCGCTACGGGAAGTCAGGTAGACGTTCCATATACCAACTTCGATGAGTTCTACAGATTAGCTTATATCGATCCGGAGACAGGTGAGAACGTTTACGTCCCAACGGACCCCAACAATCCGGATACGGACGGGGACGGAATATACGACCCCGATGACTCATATCCATGGACCTATGACCCCAACGATCCAAACAACGGTCATGGAAACCCCGTACCACCCGCCCCGAATCCGGGCCCACCCATGCCCCCAGATAATAAGGATTCGGACAAGGACGGAATCCTGGACAAGGATGAATTCGTGATCGGCACCGATCCATACAACCCCGACACCGATGGTGATGGTCTATCCGATCCCATGGAGCTCTCCCTTGGCCTCGATCCCAACGACTGGGATACGGATAATGATCTGCTGGTCGACGGAGTGGAGGAAGGTTCCGGAAACTCCACCGATGGTCATGTGGAAGATACTGATAACGATGGTATCTGAGATCAGAACAGGAACCGGGCCCTCTGAGGGGGAGGGCCCTAATTTTATTTTTTCTCAAATAATTCCAAAATTATCATTTCGGATGTCGTACCGATCCTCATAGGTGGGCCCCAGGTCCCGGTCCCCTGGCATACGTAAAGAAATGAATCCTTCCATCTGTGCAGACCCCTGTCCCCTTCCCTGAACATTGCTTTTGTTCCGAGACCAAATGGCCAGACCTGGCCTGCATGGGTATGTCCTGACAATTGCAGGTCCACCCCCATCTCGGCTGCCTTGTGGAATAGAACCGGCTGGTGATTCACAAGAATTGTTGTTTCCTCTTCCCTAATATCCTCTAGTAGCCGGGAATGGACCTGTTTGTAATGATCACCGTCCTTGAATGCGGATGGGTCATGTATGCCTATCATCCGAATACCTGTCACTGGGTCCTTTACAGACCTGTTGTCCAGTATTTTAACTCCAAATGACCCCAACCACCCCATTGAATCACCCATCCCGTTATAGAATTCGTGATTGCCAGTGACAGCATATACCGGGGCGGAAGATACCAATTCCCTGACGAAGGAGCCGAACCTTCCAAGGTGTCTTGGATTGGTATCTATGAAATCACCTGCGATCACTATGATATCGGGTCTCTCTTCCTTCAATGTCCGCATTATTGCGTTGAGCCTTGTCTTTCCAACAAGGAGACCAAGGTGAAGGTCCGATATCAGAGCGACCTTGACCTCACCATGGCGATGAAGTACCGGAAGCCTTTCCTTCCTCCTTCTGAGATACCTGGCGTTCACAGCACCGTACAACACAAGGGATATCAGCAGCAGGATCGGGAGCATTCTTATGACAGTAGCCGCACCAAGATCATGGAA
The DNA here is from genome assembly GCA_965234725.1 of Thermoplasmatota archaeon. Taxonomy (GTDB): domain Archaea; phylum Thermoplasmatota; class Penumbrarchaeia; order Penumbrarchaeales; family Penumbrarchaeaceae; genus Penumbrarchaeum; species Penumbrarchaeum helgolandense. The sequence goes on from CBDDUX010000035.1 coordinate 52,640, forward strand.
GGGGATCCCAGTCAATAAAAGAGCAAGGAGGAATATCCCAATTACCATCGATATCAGAAACGAATAGAAGAACACGGCAAGTCCGAAAGAGGAGAGAAGATAGAGCGGGAACATCGGTCTGCTGTGGTTCATATGGGTAATGAATTGGGTGAGGATCAATATCATTGCGAAGAGGACCGAACCAATGATGAACTGCCATTCGATGGTTGAATCGGCAGTATAGAGTACCGACATCACCACTCCGATACCAGCACATATTGTTGAGACGAAAAGAGATATGAAAATGAAAAATCCCAGCATCTCCCTCCATCCTCTTGATGGAGCCTTCTCCTCATTGCCCTCGCTGCTAATAACGATCACTCCGGATATTCCATCTCGTACAACCAGACAAGTTCATAACCACCATGCTTGTAAACGAATATCTCATTTTGTTCCCTTGCAAGATCCGTGAAATCCGGTTCTATATCCCTGTTGGTATCCGCTCTATAAAGAAGAATATATTCGACATTATTCTCATTGGCCTCTGACATGTTCGTGATCGGGCCGGTCACATCATCCCAGTAGTAAGATGCAAGTTTCTCCCACCGCACGGATACGGTTCCCGTAAGATGATGATCGTCCATCCAATCGAATGTCTCACTGAATCCCTGACCGTCAAGGTCCTTCATCCCGCTATCATCTCCCAGAAAATAGGTGACCTCTCGGTAATATGGACTAGCAAGGGATAATGCAGGGATCATCAGGCCGATGCAGATCAAGGTCGCTGCCGTCCCTCTGATATCGATCTTCAGGAAATGAAGGGACCGATTCAGATAATATGCGACGAGACAGATGAGAGGAAGCAGGATCCACTGGACATATCTGATGCCCTTGAATGGCAGGAGGGACATGATGATGAAGCCGATGACCACCCAACAGAACAGCATCCATTTCAAAGGATCCTCCCTCATATGAGAGCCGATCCTGTCCATGAGCAGATCCTTTCTCTTCTTCCATCCCTCAGCCTTTACAACTGTGGTATTGTTTCTCCATGGAAGTTCCAGAAATCCCCATATTACTGCGATCCCGCCTCCAATGGATATCAGCGGGGCGACACGCCCGATGAACACTATCTTGTAGAACCAGATCGGGGGATAGGTATAGGTCCTTCCAAGGAAATAGGTGGAATGACCGGTTGCGGATTCCCAGATCCAGTGCCCTATCCCCAATGCAAGCCAGTATGGATTCAGATAATACCATGATAGTATCAAGAATGTCACAATCATTATGAAAAGGAATGCCGGACCCTTTCTCCATATCCAGCTCTTGTTGGTCAGGATGACAACCGGAAGGACGGCAATGGCATAGATGACGAATGTGTATTTTGATGCAAGTGCCAGTCCTGAAAGGAATGCAGCCGTCATTGCATATCCATCCAGATTCCCAGGATGTATGGCCTTTTTAATGGAAGCAAGATCGAGGTTCGATCGGATCCGACCATCGTTACTTCTTCTTCCCGGGTCCCGTTCCGCTTCGAGTGACACCGAAAGGAAGAGCAGGGATAACAGGGAAAGGAAATTGACAAGAGTGTCCTCCTTGGCAACAAGTGAGTACCCGATCAGCATTGGTGAGAGTGCCCCGATCGCAGCTGCTGCCTGTCCGATCCAGGGGTCCTTGCCCAGTCTCATCCCCACAAGAAAAAGAGCCAAAGGGATCAGTGAACCGATGATAACATTGGGCAGCTTGATCGTCTGGTCACTGTTCCCAAAGATAGAGGTCGAAAGGAGGATCAAATATTTTTCAAGCGGAGGATGTTCAAGGTCCACCCAGAACCTGCCTTCTCTGAACTCTTCTACCGCAAGAACCTTCTCGGCCTCATCCGTCCCGATAGTAGAATCTGGAAGTGAAGAGAACCTAAGAAAGGCCCCTGCAAATAGGATCACCAGTAGAATGGAGATGTGGATGGGGCCTGCTTCTTTTAAAGGACCCAGGATGCTTGTGAAGGATCCTCTCTCCTTTTCTGGTTCCATGCCGGGTCGAGGTCCGGGTCTTTTTCGGGAGGGACCGTTCCGACCGGCTTTTCTCTCATTCATCCCTTACCGAAATCCTATCGGATTGATAGAAGTTGTCATTCGATCGGGAGGGTCACTGCTGGTCCTCACTTATTAC
>CBDDUX010000036.1:0-21152 GCA_965234725.1 Thermoplasmatota archaeon
GGAACATGAAATTGTCAAGAGCACTGTGGGCGAAAAGGGCTTCCTTGAAACCACCGATGACCTTAACATCAGCTGTTTGAAGCCCCATGTAATAGACATTGTTGTAGAGGTCGTCGAGGGAACTCGAATAGATGATCCAGTAACAACCTTGGCCGCTGTTATCAATTCCATTATGGGAATGGACCATCAGCTCATCACGACCGTCACCATTCAGATCAGGAAGACCCTTGACACCAAGGTCAACTTCGGGATACGGGCCCCTTATCATGAGATCATAGTTCAATATCGATCTCTTACCTGTGGGGAATAGGTTATCTCCATAGAAGATGAATATTCCACCTTTCAGATCAAAGAAACCCATGGGGGAACAGGTTATCAGGTCATCTATTCCATCTCCATTCAGATCGGCGACTGCAACACGACCCAAACGGAAATTCGTGAACGAGGTTATATTTACATGGGAGTATTCGAAAAGGTCGATGGTCTCCGGAAGTCCGGACCCACCGAAAACCACCTCCACACTACCTGAAAGGACCCCTTCATATTGGATACCATCCGAGCCTATTATGATATCTTTGTAACTGTCACCGTTTATATCACCTAAACAAAGATCCGTGTTGGCAAAACCGGTAGCATTGACGCTGTTGACCACAACATGGGAATAATCACCCAGGGATACATTGTATTCGTTCTCGACGGAATCTGAACCATCGAAAACATAAACACGACCTGTGGGTGCTGGAACAAAAGGAGCACTGAATGCCTGTGCAGGGAAAACCTCCCATTCCTGGATCATGATATTTGATCCAGAATACATTTTGTAAAGCCGAATACTGGTTGTTTTACGTGGTTCGGTTAACTCGATATAATTATCATGGTTAGTACCGGTATCATCACCGGAACTATAGCTCTGATCGGTCTGCCATTCCTTTCCATCATACCACTGGACCTCACAGGAATCGAGGCAGTAACTTGCTGCAAGATTTCGGTATCTTGTATAATAGACCATCATTGCTCCGACCCAGACCTCATCTTCCCATGTTAACTGGACCCAACCATCTCTAGTTGTCCAGCAGTCATTGGTAGCTCCGGTAGTATCACCATTGTTCAAATTAGCAGCTCCCCATACACCGGATCCTCCTCCGCTATGCGAGGCAACCGCGTCCAAGGCGATATCTGTGTCAAGGTCGATAGGGCCCCCACCACCGCCTCCACCACCTGCACCAGGTGGTGTCCATGGATCGACCTCGGAGATCACAACATCATCATAACCATCACCGGTAACATCGCCAAGCTCCATATCCCAGCCAAAAAGATGGTCCTTGGAGCTGCCTATATACACAGTATCAGCATCAACTGAAGAAATGGAACGGTCCCAACCATTCTTCCCAAGGAAAAGATACACCTTGGGATAGTCCTCAAGAGAACGGTCCTCTATCCAGAGATCAGGGACCATAACGGAATCAGCATAACCGCCTACAAGAATATCGTCCCTTCCGTCATTATCAACATCCCCCACCTTGATCTTCATTCCAAAATAGGACCTCTCTTCGGGATTGTCTATCTTGACATCAGCATCAGTATAACCAAGGACACGGTTCTTGGACCCCGTGAAAAAGATGAAGACACCACCCCTGGATCCGTTGTAACCAGGAGCACCAAGGACAACATCGTCATTGCCGTCACCATTGAAATCTCCCCTGGCAGAGGAGTAACCGAGTTCATCATAGGCGAAATTCCCTGCTATATACTGCTCAAGGCTCTCTGCCTGAAAATCAATAACATCGGGAAGCTCGAATATCTCCTCATCCATGGCCATTACGGAATCCTCACTGTCCTGACCTACTATCACTACCGGAACAGACATCAGAATGGCCATAAGGATCGAAAGGAACAGAATCTTCCTACCACTACGTTTTGACATTTTCCCCATGCGTTCACCTCTTAGGAATCAACAGGCAATATTCATATTACCCTAATGAATAGACCTGGATTAGATTAATCTCATCAATTTCCTTATAAGGATGTGTTGGGATGGTATTTCCTTATTATAATAATATTTCCATTAATAAATCACTATGAGGAGATGAAACCATCTTTCATTCGAATATTTCTCCTGGACCTTTTTGAGATCTCCGGATCATGTGTGACAACGATTATTGTCTTTCTCATATCTTTGTTCAGGTCCCGGAGTATATCAATGATCACCCTGGTACTCTCACTGTCCAGCTCCCCGGTGGGTTCATCTGCCAGGATCATTTTTGGATCGTTTGCAAGGGCCCTAGCTATGGCTACCCGTTGCTGCTCTCCTCCGGAAAGCTGTGAGGGGAGGTGGTCCTTCCTGTTTAACATCCCCATTTTATCTAAAAGGTTACGTGCCTTTTCCCTCCCCTTTGGACCAAAACCTTCTGCTTCTTTGATTGGTAAATAGACATTTTGAATGGCTGTTAGGGAAGGTAAGAGATAGAACTGCTGGAAGACGAATCCTATCTTTTCAAGCCTGATTCTTGACCGTCTCGATTCACTCATTGAGGTAATGTCTGCATCGTCGATCAGAACTTTTCCAGTTGTGGGAATATCAAGAGCTCCGATTATATTAAGGAGGGTCGTCTTCCCTGAACCGGAAGGACCCATGACGGTCAGGAATTCTCCATCCTTGACAGTTAGATCGATATCATTGAGAGCCCTTACAGGACCGGAAGCCATGTTGTAGATCTTGGATACCTTCTTTAGAGTGATCATCAACAGGTTCCCCAGGTATTGTCCATATGTTCGTGTCTGATATCAAATTATCTATTACCAAACCTTGCCAGTCCATCCCTTATGCCAACAGTGGTAGATCTTATCCCAGGCAAGATGGAGAATAATGATACAAATCCTAACAGAAATGCCAAACAGAGCATTGCCAGACCTGGAGTGAGAACAGAGAATGTCATATCCACACCATAAAAGGACCTTAGTCTATTGTCCAATAAAAAAGAGATTATATATGCAGGAAAGAGACCGAACAGAGCTCCCAATAAAGAGATCATCAGTGAATCCTTGAGTATCTGAAGATAAATTGTCCTTCTCGATATGCCTATCGCCCTCATAACTGATATCTCTGCCCTCCTATCCTCTACATCAAGTACCATTACGGAAGAAAGAAATAAGGAACCAATGAAAAGTGTGGTCAATCCCACTCCATAAGAGAAAACCTGTAGGATCAATACTTCCTCCTCTAGACGGTACAATCTTGATTCCTTTGATGTGACCTTGAGACCTGGAAAGAGACCTTCCAGGTAGATTATTATCTCACGCTGAGAGGAGGGGTCCTTTTTCGTCTTATCCAGATCAATATATATCGCATTGACCAGGTCTGTTACATTACCTGATGGTGTGGACCTTCTATCATTTCCAGTCAATTCCTGGAGCTCAGATAAATGGAGGATCCCCATACCGGAAACAAGCTCCCTCGCCAAACCGCCCCCTATGATAGAGGACCCGATACTCCCTGATATCGTGAGTGATGCTAATAGAGTTCCGTCCTGACCTACATAGTATACGGTATCCCCTTCATCAAGATCCATTTCGTCCATGATATTGTCGTCCAGTAGCAATTCCGAGGTCCATAGGTCCTTTGAAATGAAATATGGATCTGCTTCTTCCTTGAACCATCCGTCCAACCTGATCCTTTCCGATCTCACAATCAGCTCCTCACCGGAGATCAGGTCAGATGCCAGTTCCGGAACCAAACCCACCAGACCTACCTCGATCCTTGCAAAATCGGAAGAAGAAGGAGCAGGACCGCCTCCGGGAGGATAGGATGGTCCATTTCCGGAAGGGGGTATGGCTATCTTTCCTATTACGGTCAACATGGGCATTACACCGGAAAAATTACTCGGGTCAGATTTCAGTTCATAGGAAAGATCGTGGGCATTTTCAATCGTTGGTTCCAGACCTATGGAAGAAACCACAAGATCCCTGGGTGAATCCTCCAGTCTTTCATGAGATGCCAACTGGAGACCATAAGTAACCGAAGCAAGGGAAAGGACCATTGCGAAAGATATTGCAATAGCCGAGATAGTCAGCAGATTACGTTTCCATCTATTGAAGAATCTTGAATAAATCAGGAGATATCACCTCTTAGGGATTCCATGGGTGGTCTCCTGACAGTCCTTATAGCTGGTATCAAAGCTGAGATCATGGAGAGAAATAATGCTGCTAAAATGACCGAGAGAAGGATAATGGTGTCCACCCTAAAAAGGAGGAAACCTTCTGGAAGGGAACTGAATCTATTTTCAAGGAAGGTATTCAGTACCAACATTGAGGATACACCGAGTAGTATTCCTGCAACAGATCCCAACATATAGAATAGTCCGGATTCCAACAATATCCACTTGAATATCTTGCTTGAGGGTATCCCAATTGCTCTCAAAATAGCTGTATCCCTGGACCTTTCCTTTGCAGATATCATAAAGATCGCGGAAGTGAAGAAAAGACAAACTATCAAGGTCATTCCTATCACCATTATTGCAAAACCATCTATGATCAAAAGGAAATCCTGTATCTCTTCGAGGACCTCTTCCTTAGGGACAATGTCTACAATATCTTTGAAAGAGAAATCATCGGTCCTTGACCATCTGACAAGGTCCGAAGTACTCGTATGATCATCATAACCCAGTACTATTTCGGAAAGGGTATCCTTTTCAAGAAGTCCTTTGAGATATTGAAGTTCACCAAGATGGATCAATGCAGAGCGTGATAATCTTGAAAGAGTATCGATATAGGACCCTACCACACGGAAATTGAATGTTATATTATTCTTCAGGGAAGGCGTCAAGTATATGGTATCTCCCACTTTTATCTTTAGGGAATTCAGGAATCTTTCGGAAAGCAGGATTTCCAAGGTCATGGATGTTTCTTTTACAGATCCAGTTTCGATAAATTCTTCTCTGATAGGGTCTCCACCTGTCTGGAACCAGTTCCCATCAACCAATCTGAATTGTTGGAAACCGGATTCGAGAGAAGGCTCGATACCCATTACCTGTACCTCTCCTATGGTTTCATCGGTTTCAAAGAAAAGTGCATCCGATAATCTGGGAGATGTTCTGTCCGGTTTATTGGGAGCCCCATCCAATTCTCTTTGCACAGACCAACCTTGATCGAATCTCTGAAGATCAGTCAATAGGGGATGAAGGTCCTCAGGCACAACATAAAGGTCCACCCCTATCTCTTCGATCGACCTTCTAGAACTCGAACGGACACCCATGGAAAGACCTGAAAGTATCATGACCATGGCAATGGACGCTGTTATGGCCATGATAATGATCGATGTCCTTAATGGATACCTCCTTGGATCAGATAAAAAGAGCACACGGGACATATAACGGATAATATTATAAGTTTTGAGAAAATGAAAAAAAATAAAAAAAAAAGTAGAGAGAAAAAAAGCCTAATAATTCGGCTTTGTATTTCTCTCTACCTTTCTTCTCATCGCATCTTCCTCTTCGGCCTCTTTCCTATTCTTGAACTCCATCCAAAGGATCAGAACGATCCAGAGAGGGACAAAGATCAATGCCAATGTGAACACCACAGAGTATACGGAGTTCATCATCATGGAATTGGCCATCTGTTCGCTGAGATATGGTGTGATCCATCTGAAGAAGAAATTGATCACCAGAACGAGTTGGAATCCGAACCCGATTATTACCATAAGGATGAAACCCATGATATAATAACTGTTAATGACCGGGGTCAAACTGAACTCACCTGATGCCTTCTCCTTGGCATACTTTATGATATCGTTGAACCTGTGAGCACCATTATGAAGCTCCAGCATAAAGAGGAAGGACATGGCGAACAGGTACATAATCTCCCATCCTCCCCAGGTCAATTCCTCGATATCAAGAAGAGCATTGTTATTGAATCCTACCATGGAGATCCCGATTATTGTCGAGATTATCCCTACCGCATAAAGGGTAGTTGGTAGATCCTGGCTCATCCAGTTCATTATCTTCAGCGATGTTAGGAAGTTGGAGGCCATTAGACCTCCAGTTATAAGGACCGCCAGCACGATATAGAGAACAACGAACCATACCATGCTGGAATCAGAATATACCTCCCATCCCTTATAGAGAATGGGAGAACCGAAAATAACGATCCACATCCAGGTAACGATACCCGTTATCGGGATCCTTGTCGTTCTAATCGGGTTCCAACGTGTTACGAACTGGGATCCAAGTAGGAAAAGGCCCCCTGCAATATACATGATAGGACCGTAGGCCCCACCAAAATCCCAACCCACGGCAAGTCCCATGAATACGAAGGACAGCAACCAGAACAAAGTCCCAAGTGCCCACATGATTATGGTCTCGCCTGCTTGCAGACCAATCTCGAAAGGCACGAGGTTTTCCAAATCATCTCGGTATTCTGCCACTTTCCTCACCTCAATAGTTCCTCGCCTCCATCAGGATCTGAGTCAATGGCGTTGCGGGTTTCCAATCAAGGACCTTAACACCATAACCTCTCAGTTCCTGCATTAATATCTCCCTCTCCAGTCTGAGAATATCGTAGGCGGCCTGATTTATCTTCTCACCTTTCTTCTGTTTGGCCATTATCTCAAACTCTATCGAGTTGGGTGATATCATCGTCACATCGAACTCCAGCATCATCATCATTGCTACTGCCTTCCTAATGGAGTCATCCTCCTCAAGGTTGGTAATTACAATGACAGGTGACTGCCTTGGCATATAGGGAATTGCCACTTCAACAATACCTGCGAGTGGAATATCTCCCTTGGCCTCTGCACCAGCCAGAGCGGTCAGGAGCTCGAAGAGCTGCTTTTGTCCAGTTCCCTTCTTTATCGTAAGCACTTTATCGGAATACACCACCATCTGGACTGAATCCCTCCTTTTCAGGAAGAAATTCGCCAGTGTTGCAGCGGCCCTTGCTCCGTATAAATTGGCATTATCCGAATCCATTCCATACCTTGAAGCTGTCCTGGAATCGAATAATATAGTGATATCGGAAACAGAGAGCCTTTCATGTTCATTGACCAGAAGCTTTCCAGTGGATGCATAGGCCTTCCAGTTGATATCTCTGAAAGGATCTCCCGGCATGTAGTCCCTGATCGCAAAGAACTCAGAACCAGGACCTGGCATCTTGACCCTCATCTCCCCGGGATACATCTTGGGCTGTTTTGATTTGATATACAGCTCCTTGACATCCCTAACCTGCGGGAACACCGTCAGGTCGGATTCGAAGGCCACGGTCTTCTCCTTGTAGAACATGTTCAAGGGGTCATGTGTCCTCAGGGTGATCGGGCCTACACTGTAGACCCCTTTGAGGGGACATTTGATGGTGTATTTGAGCCTGGTAGCTCCCTTGGGATTCAGATTCAGATAGGTATAGTTTGTACCCTCCTTCAACTGAATCGTACGGGGGAGTTTATCCCTAACTTCCAGGAAGCCTGTTTTACCTCCCTGGTTAAGGATCCTAAGCTCCACCTTCACTGTTCCATCCTCAAAGATCTTCTCCTGGGACATCTCCCTGTCCGCCGTCAACCTGGTTGAGGTATTGGCGAACACGCTGACAGTGGTGTAGACGAGACCCGCTATGGCTATCATCACCAGTAAGAGATTACGGGTGGCCAAGCCTAGCAATGTCGCTATTATTGACATGCTCACGATGGAAGCTGCTTTTTTCGTCCACATATTCACACCACTTTCTTTTGGTCCATGGAAGGGTTCCATGGACATACTCTACCTAGGATCAGACCGCAGGTACAGGTACCTCAGCCAGAATCTTGTTGATGATATCCTGGGCCAGCACACCGCGGATCCTCGGTTCAGGTTTGAGAATTATTCTGTGTGCCAGTGAAGGCATCGCAACAGCCTTTATGTCATCTGGTGTTATGTAATCCCTTCCCTGAAGGACAGCCCTTGCTCTTGATAGTTTGAAAAGAGCAAGTGAACCTCTGGGTGAAGCACCTACTACCACCCTTGGGTCCTCTCTTGTCCTGTATACGATCTCCACAATGTAGGTGAGGAGAGCAGGGTCCATATGGACCTTCTCCACAACCTGCTGCATGGCTATGATCTTCTCGGGAGAGGTTATGGTGTTGATATCTACCGCGTCCTTACCCCTTCTCATCCTACGGATAAGGATCTCCCTCTCGTCCTCTCTTGAAGGATAACCCATTGACATCTTCTGCATGAACCTATCGACCTGAGCCTCAGGAAGCGGATATGTTCCTTCCTGTTCGATCGGGTTCTGGGTTGCCATCACAAGGAAAGGCTTTGGCAACCTGTGGGTTACACCCTCAATGGACACCTGCCTCTCCTGCATAGCCTCCAACATGGCGGCTTGTGTCTTGGGAGGTGCCCTATTTATCTCGTCAGCCAGGATGATATTCGCAAATATCGGTCCAGGTCTGAACTTGAACTCATTATCCTTCTCATCGAAGATATAGGTCCCAGTGATATCAGTGGGTAGCAGATCAGGCGTGAACTGTATACGCCTGTATTTGCATCCCAGAGCGTCAGCAAAGGTCATAACCATTAGAGACTTTGCTGTTCCCGGGAAATCCTCGAAGAGGATATGGCCGTCTGCCAGGATCGAAAGCAGAACATGCTCTAACACGTTTCTTTTTCCGATAATGGCCTTTTCTACCTCAGCTATGAGGGCTATCGAGGTTGCCGAAACTCCCTTGATTGCTCTTTGCACTTCCGGGGATGTCCCGGTGCCCTTCTTTGGGGCTGGTGCGCCCGCGGGGGGAGCTGCCATTGGGGCAGCCCCAGGTCTCGGGGGTAGCTGCTGAGGGGGCGCTCCCGGCGCCCTCGGTGCTGGTTGGGTTCCATCCGGTGTCATTTCTCATCACCTTTTTTGTTTAATTCCATCCTTGATCATATATTCTGGATCTTCTTGATCTTCTCCATCAATCTGGAGATCTCCTGGCTAGAATAGATACGCTCCTGATTCTGAAGCAACTCTATAAGGTCAGGATCTTTAACACTGCTCATAATGGTCCGTTCATTTAGAGAGGAGAATTCTTCTGGACTTAAACCTCGTATCAATCTAACCTTCTCTCTAAGGGCAAGACGTAATTTCGTAGTTTGAAGCTTGTTGTCGTTTGGAAGGGTTTTCCTCGGAACAAGCAGACTAATATCGAACTGATGAACCCAGCTCTCCTTGTCCTTGATAAGCAAAGCTGCAAACATCAAAAGGAATCCGATAGAAATCACAATGGGATAGGCATAATACGGACTTGATGTCAGGAATCCGGTCACCTGCATTGTTCTGTAAACCGGTTTTAAAAGATGGTTTTCAACGGAATGCCTGGATTCATCGATCAGTATAAGATTCGTCTCACCAGAATCAGCTGGAGAAAGATGATGGATAAGATCCAACAGGAAGTTCTTATTGTCATAATCGAGTTTTGGTTCACCCCTCATATCATCGGTGAGCCAATCGAAGGTGTCCACCTCTCTATCGGACCAGTAGTCAGGTGAATTATCAGCAACATTGTTCTTATCATCCTGGTCTTCTTTTGAGATATCTCCCGTCTCTCTCAATATCTCCCTGTCCTCATCGATCAATCCATCTCCGTCATCATCTTCGCCATTTCCTTCCGGATCGAATGGAAGGTTTACATCATACCTGATATGGTTAAGCATGTAGAGATCGTTCATGAATACTGATGGGTCTGAGATGAAAACGATCGAACCCAGCTCGGTGATCAACTTATCGGACTCTGGATTGAGCTCCCTTACCTTGTATTTCTTGGGTTCGCCATCCGCATCTTTGATCGATTCAGAAGATTCTCCGGTTACGATATCCACTGCTCCGGTACCGTCATCTGCAACAGGTATCTCAACGCAGAACTGAATCTCATTACCTACGGAGGATACCTCATCTGCATTCTTACCTTCAAGATCTCCGCTGGGGATCGAAAGTATACCATTGTCATCCATGTCAATAAAGGATTTTGAGGACCCGGCAGCCCAGATCCATGGTCTAACAGATGATGAAAGGCCTGTCGGTTTGTATGTTATGAGTTCGTATGACTGGAGATCCTCATCTATTATCTCATCTCCATCATTGTCGATTCCATCAATCCATTCGATATCAACATTCTTGTGACCTTTCCAGAGTATCTCTGCGTCACCTCTGGGCCTGAAAACAAGATCGTCGTCAATGGGATCTTCATCAATACCTTCATTTTCCTCATCGACTATCTCATCGTTATCATTATCCCTTAGGTCACCATCCAATCTGGAATTATCCCTGTCATCATCATAGTTCTTAGATGAACCAGTGCTATCATCCTCATCTATCCTACCATCTGCATCCTGATCATCATCCCAGACACCATCACCGTAAGGATCGGAGAGAGACCAGACTTTAACTCCGTCAACGTTGTAGATATCGCTGCCCATGTGGCCCTGAACGATAGTATAATTCGCATTCCGATCGAATCTTTCGTCGTAGAATTGACCTCCGAAGAAGGTTACACCATATTCCTTGGCGATCTGGTTTGCATTCCCGAAATCGTCAGCGATAATGGCATGGCCACCCCTGGCAAGGAAGGAATTGAGTGCTCTTATCTCTTCCTGAGTATATTCTCTCTCGATCCCTATACCTAAATATATCGTGTCCTTGGGATCGATAAGGTCCCCAAGTAGGATGGTTGGAGTTGAAACAATAGAACGTACCTTATAATCGTACACACCATCATTCTCTCCCCCTCCAGTATAGAAAATGGACCCACGAACATGACTATTATATCTTTCCACATCCTTGACGAATTCGCTGATATCACTGTATCCATCCTCAAAGGCCGAGAACTTTGGATCAGCCTCAATAACTCCCGCTGTAGTCATGATCAGTGACCCGAGAGGATATATGATGAATATCAGCCCCATTAGTACTGCTATACCAATGGCGATTGCCTCGTTCCATTTCATAGGTATGACTTCCCCCTGTTTCAACCATTAGGTCCGACGATCTCGGTCTCTACTACATCCTCATCAGCAAGCTCCATCTGCCTGAGTGCGGCTTCCTCGTCGAGTATTATGCTATCAAGCGAGGTTTCCACCTGCCTCAAACATCCAATAGCCTTCTGTTTATGATTCTCTCCTATAACGTGCTTTGAATACCTGGCTTCTTCAAGGATATCCAAGAATGCATCCAGGCTCCTTTCATCAATGGGTAGGGCGGTCCTGACAGCATCTTCGAACTCCCTGAATGTGTCAGCATCACGCCTCATGAAGCCGTATCTTCTCAGATGAGCTCCAAGTTTCTGATATGCTTTGAAGATGATATAGGAATAGGGATTTCCAGCTTCAAGTTGATCAGCTGCTTTCTTGATGATCTTCTTGAGTGATTTCAATCTTCTCTTCCTCTCAATGTATCTGTAGAAGAAGAAGAGGCCGATACCTCCAAGGATCAATACGACAAGAATAATGAATATGATCAAAGCTACCGGTGCAGGGGTTGGAGGTTCAGGCACATACCGATGGTAGGTACCTATCCTTGTCTTCGAGCTTGATGTGAAACCCTGTTTTCCAACGAACTTAACTTCAATTGAGATGTTCGAAGAATCCTGGTCAGCAGGAAGTGTGAAGAAATTACCTGTTGCCGTGTCCCTGAGCTTGGACGTGAAGTTGAAATGGACCCTTCCTCTAATATCAGAAATTGCTCTGGTAGTATTGACATATGGCCCCATGCTGATATTGAGCCAGACCACTCCGAATGTTACCGGTTCTCCACCGATATCAGATGTGCCTTCCAGAACCTGGAATGTGAAGACCAGATTATCTACCTTGTTCTCGTAAATATCGAATCTCCCATCGGGTATCTTGTCCTCGTCCTTGGGTCCGAAGTAGATCTCCTTTACCCTGGTAGAGGACCAAACCTCGGCAACGGTCCTATTTACAGATGGTTGATAGAGTGCTACACCTTCTGAACTTATTTCCGGTTCGAATTCAACAAGAACCTCTACATTTCCAACTTCCAGTTCTGAAACAACATTTGGAGTTTTTATCTCGAAGAAACCGTCAAACTCCGGAAGGTTCGGGTCCTTCTTGGTCCTACCGGTTCCTAGTTTGAATATCTCCTCACCCTGTTTGAGATATGCAGTGACCGTTTGGCCTCCCACACCTCTGTTAACTGTTTTCCCTCTATACATCTCAAGTAATTTTCCAGTGATCCTAGCCTCTGCGTTCCTTACAAGAACGTTAGGAACCTGGTCCAATTCGACCACTGTCTCTGAGGTGATTATCATCTTTGTTGGATATGCGACCATATCCATGTAGGCATCGTTGGGAAGATATCTGATCCCACCAAGACCGTATGGGAACTGTTGTGAACCATCGAATTTTGCAACTATCCAAACGGATCCAACAGACATGATCTCCTCGATGATATGATCATTGAATGTGAACTTCCCGATTGAGTTTGTTACAGCGGTTCCAATAGGTGTTCCAAGACCACCGCTGACCTTCAAGGAATTGTAATTTCCTCCCCAGGTCTCCAGTCTATACAGCTTGATTGTCCTGTTCCCGATACCAACCTGTCTGTCATCCTTTAGGTATCCGGAAACACTGATCGGTTTTCCTTTGATGGCAATGCTGGCATTGACTTCCAATGTCGTAAATGAAACAACCGAGAATGGTTGCCCATCATTGTCCACCATGGTAGATGAGTCGTAATAGTTTGTGAAATATTCTGTGCTGAATGTGACCCTAAGTGGTACTGGACCCAGAGCATGGTTGGCAGCAATGGGAATATCCTTCTCGAACCTGCCGTTTGAATCTGTTCTCAGTTCAAAGGTCTTCTGCCATGTCTTTCCGAATCCCCAGTAGAGGGTGATCTCTTGATTTGGTACACCAAGGACTATTGCTCCCGTTGATTGTGACATATCCTTGAGAACACCTCTAATCCTTGCCACGTTCCAATCGTAAACCTTACCATCCGCACCTACGAACTCCTTCCGTGTAATGAAAGTGATAAGTGGTTCCCCATTGGGGCCTACCTCCTTTTCATCATTGACAGAATTCTTGTTCTGGTCCATCCAGAGGTCCAACTCCGTTGTAGACCTGACAATGAATGTCGTGGAATTGTCGGAATTTGTATAGAACACCTTATCGTCCTGGTATGGATTATCGTCGAAATTGGTAGTAACTGTAACATCCACCGGACCTAAGGGTTGTGAACCTGCAGGTAATTCATATTGGAGCGAGAACGTTCCATTATCATCGGTGATGAACTGTCCCGACCAGATCTTGTAGAACGGCTGAATGGAATTGCCCCATTCAACATTGAACCTGTATTTGGTCCCGTAATCGTATCCTCCAATTTGGAGCCTGGGACCTTCTACCTGTTTCTTATCGTAATAAAGCTTGTCAACTATGGATCCATTAATAAAAATGGTCGATCCCCTATAGACCCAGGTAACTCCATAGTTCGGATCAATATTATCGAAAAGTACAGTTGTAGGTCTCCTAACATAGATGGTGGTGGTCGCATTGCTGGGATCGAAATAATCATTATTTGTCTGGTTGAAACCAGGGCTGAATTCAACAGTGATCTTGTGTGGGCCTGCTGTTGCATCCCATGGCACCGTTTTTGTGAACTCGAAATTCGAGAAGTAACCAGATGTCGATGGCCTTGCCTCTGCATCAAACAGAGGTTGCCCGTCCCAGAACAACCTCATGGTTTTCCTCCCCATTTGGGTCTCTTCAAAGGAGATATCTGAGATCTGACCTTCTATGGTGAACTCCTCTCCAACATCCACTACTGCATGGGAGGGCTCAATACCGGTGATAATGGTCTTTGTCTTGTGCCAGATTTCAACACCAAGCCTCTTCTCGAAACCCTTCCTTGCAATGAATGCATAGGGATCTTCATCGATGTATCCATCGTTGTCATCATCGATCCCGTTCAGGATCTCCTCATCCACACCTTCGGGGTTCCCAATCTTGGTTATTCCGGGATATCCGTCATCGATAACACCGTCATTATCATCGTCCAATCCGTTCCTCCATAGAGTTGATGGTTCTGGAGTACCAACAGGAAGTATCTTAGGACGACCGTCATCAATGCCCTCATCGATACCCTCATCGACCATACCATTCCCGTCGTTATCAATACCATCAGAGATCGCTGTGTCAAGGTCAATCCAATCCACATCAACATCGATATCGTAACCGATCCTGACATCGTAACCATTGGTGTTGTCCCAGACAAGTGAATAAGTTCCTGAAGCCGGTAGGGAAAAGGTACCCGTTCCATTGGAGGTATCAGTTGATATCCAGGTAGTGGATGTCCCATCGAAATATCCAAAATCTAATGGATGTTCACCGTTAGCATACCATGAATATGATATGTCGGATTCTCCCCTGTTTCCAATGTTCAGGAAATATCCAACACCTGATACAACACTCATACCTGTATCCATGAGATCCGGCCTGTCGATCGCTATCTGATAGGAGAAATTGGCCGTATCAGTAGCGTTATTGCTCTTCCATGATAGGATATAGGTATCGGCAGTGGTTATTGCAATGGAACCCGTGGCAGATGCCTGGTCTGTAACATACTGGGTAGGGGTCATTGATCCTCTCTGAAGAGACATGTTGAAGGTGCTGTAGAATGGTGTAGTCCAGTTGTTCTCTGCCCAGTTATAGGTGATCGAAGCTCCTGCTGGTAAATTCCCAAGGTACACACTATTGGTGCCAAGGGGTGATATGTCCCAGAAGTATTCTGTCTGCTGGTCAGTGATCTGGATCTCATAGGAAAGACTGCAAACCTCGGTGCTAGAACTGACAAATTGGAAGGAATAATTTCCGAATCCAGATATTACGTACTGACCTGATGCACCATATGAACCTGAAAGGAATGTATCAGGTGTTACCCCATCTGTGACCACAAGGGCAAAATTATCTGTCCTGTTAACACTGAAATCATAATCTATCACAGTTCCATTTGCAAGGGAACCAAGGTCAAGAGTTCTTGTGGCACCTGGTTGAATTGTCGTTCCAGTTACCATATAATGGGATTCATACCTATCATTTCCAATCTCCTCTCCGATCTGGTATATTCCATCATTGTTCTTGGAGTTGCTACCATCATGGTAGGAATCAGGACTCATAGCTTCTCCATCACCATCGTTGTCGAGGAAATCAGCAATTCCATGAGGGGTCTGGATCCACCCTCCAGTATTCATGTCTGTACCAACATCTTCCCCGGGTTGATAAATGGTGTCCGCTGCGAAACCGTTGGACCCATCCAGGAAAGAGTTGGGAGAAAACGGTTCGCCATCTCCGTCATCATCCAGGTAATTGTTCTGTTTCTCCTGGGAATCACCATCATCATCATAACCGATTTTCTTGTTATATAGTACATTGAAAACCTCTTGTGTAAGATTGTAGAACCTTGCTCCATCAGTGGTCCATACTCCCTTATACGTAAGAACCAGTTCCACAGGATTCGCTGCAGTGGTGGAGATGTTTGCATACATCTGTATTTGATCGGTCTGATTTCCATTCTCATCATAGTTCCACAGGAAGTTGGAAGGCATCGAGAACCTGCCTGGTGTATAGTTAAGTTCTTGATTATCCCATTCCGTCATCAGGTCCGCTTCGAATGCCCATTCGGTTCCGTCGGCCCAAAGCAGGGATACGAACTCCTTCATAACAGGAAGATCACCGGAGTTCCTTTCCCCGTCGGAGTTGTTATCCTCAAGCAGAAGACCATCAAGTTCCAGTTTATCGCCATAATGGACCTGCTTGGGTGCTTTTAGAATATATATAAGGGTCGATGTGTTGGTCGCTCCCCTGGAAGGATCTGCATCGACTGGATCATATGGCCATGGTCGTCCCTCATCGATATCCCGGAAGACCATGATCGGGGATGCTGTAGGATCGATACTGAAGTCCTCGGATACAGTGTAACCTTCAGGAATATCAATATCGCTGTCTTGATCGGTTGGAAGACCCTTATCAATATCAGATATCAGGGTGTCCCTTTCATCAGCCATTTCCCCCGCAGTGGAAACTATCATAGACTCCACTGCGACGACAAAAGAAGCGGCTAACATGGTAAGCAATACGAGCGTTACAAGGCTCTTTCTCATGGTATACCTCCAATGCTCCAACCTATCTGGATGATAGCATGATAGGATGGTTCCTCACAGGGAGTGGGCGGGATTGTAGCCCCTAACACCCGCTCCGTATTTTAACCTTTGTGTGTTTGCCAGACACTGGATTATCACTTGTCTGGACAACCTTCCTTCGATGCTTATCAGTCCCGAATTATTGGATTGACTGATGCGAACTATTGATAAGGGTTTTTATAAATATATTTTACTCATGTGAGCCATGCTGGACTTTTTCCCATAGGTCCATCAAATTAAAAAAAAAGGTCCATCCAGTCATTTATCAGGTAAATGGGACTCCATTATAGCTCTTTGGAACAGGTATGCCCATTTGTTTGAGGATCGTTGGAGCGACATCTGCAAGAGTTCCAATTCCATCTCTTAATATCATATCCTTGGTGACACGGCTGCCTATATGGATAAGAAAAACTGGATTTGTTGTATGTGCAGTAAATGGGATCCCCTTTTCTTCGTTCCACATCTTCTCTGAGTTGCCATGGTCTGCGGTAACGAGGAGTTGATAGCCATTCTCAATAGCAATTCTTACTACTGGTCCAAGGCACTTATCAACTGTCTCTATCGCTCTCACAGCTGCATCCATTACCCCTGTATGACCCACCATATCAGGATTTGCAAAATTCACGATCCCGAATTCGAAAGAGCGAATTGAGAGCTCCTTTATCAATCGATCCTTTATCTCCTCCGCTGACATCTCAGGTTGAAGGTCATAGGTAGGTACTTTGGGTGATGGGACAAGGATCCTCTTCTCACCGATGAAAGGTTCTTCACGACCTCCGCTGAAGAAAAAGGTCACATGAGCATATTTTTCCGTTTCTGCTATCCGAAGTTGGTTCAGGCCTCCCCGGGAGATCACATCGCCTAATGACAATTTGATCCTCGCTTCAGGAAACGCTACATGAGTGAATACGGAATCATCATAGTCGGTCATTGCAACAAAATGCGGTTTGACGACCTTTGGTCTGACGAATCCGTCGAAGAACGGGTAAATGAAAGCTTTGGTTATCTGTCTGGCTCTATCTGGTCTGAAATTGAAGAACACCAATGTATCATCATTATTCACCAGTCCAATTGGTTCCCCCTTTCCATTGACCATCTGAGCTGGACGAATAAATTCGTCTGTCTCACCTCTTCCATAGGATTCTAAGATCGCTTGTTCCGGGTCCAAGAAGGTATTCTCTTTTGGGATCACATAGTATTGGAAAGCCTCCCTGGTCCGATCCCATCTCCGATCCCTATCCATGGCAAAGAAACGTCCCATCAACGTGGCGATCTTGATTCTTCCTCCCGGATCCATTTCCACCAAACGTTGTTTCATTTCCCTGATATCTTCCAGGCCCGAATCCGGTGGTACGTCACGACCATCGGTGATGACATGAAGCCTTATCCTTTCAAGACCATTGTCCAGTGCCATTTTCATAAGTGCGTATAAATGATCGATGTGAGAATGAACTCCCCCGTGCGAGGTCAGGCCAAGCAGATGTAAGGTCCCTCCCTTACTTTTACATAATTCCATTCCCTCTAATATCTTCTTATTCTTGAAAAACGATCCATCCTTGATCTTGTTCGATATCTTGACAAGCGGTTGATGAATTACCCTTCCCGCTCCCAAGGTTAGATGGCCAACCTCGCTATTGCCCATTTGTCCTTCTGGAAGACCCACGAACTCACCTGAGGCTTCGATCAATCTCCAGGGATACTTCTCCAATAGATCATCGAAAACAGGAGTATCTCCCTTCTTTACAGCGTTGTACTCCACCTCGTCCGAATGGCCCCAACCATCTAGTACAACAAGTAGAAGTCTATCTGTAAGTGGAGCCTTTGTCATGGAATTTACCAATATGGTCATCCTAGGGAGGGGATTTATTGGTTTTGGTTGAAGGACCTCAAACCAATTGGACCATAAGCAAAAAGATCGGGATCGAACAGAGAGCGCCTAAACCAATGGTAACGAAATTTACGGTGTTATTTGTCAGAAGTCCCTTCTTTTGAAGGGTTGCGCCAAGGAGACTATCCAGCTGACATCCGAGCCAACCTATCCCGGTAACCAGGATCACCGGGATGATGCCTGCGGAGAGCGTATGGGGAAACCAGGTAATAATAAGATCAGATACGAAAAGGATCCCAAAGAGTGAAATGATCAAAGCACCAATGAACGCAGCCGTATTTCCCAGAAATGATACACCTCCATCGACCCCTGGTTTGACCTTTGTCCGAGGTGAAGTTATCATTCTGGGTACATCAGAAAGGATCCCTATTTCGCTCCCAAAGGTGTCTGCGGTTGCAATTGCGATGGCCGAAATAAACATGAATCCTGAAAGGCCGTCGGCAACCGAATCCAATGGTTCTGCAAGCAAAGCTATGATAAGGGGTACTATCCCATTTGCAAGGACATTCTTAACACCCCTTTCACCACCTTTACCTTCTGAGATGCCCCTTTCCCTCTTGTAATTATATCTCCAGACCGTCACAATGTAGGATACTATAAGGAAAAAGAGGAGAAGGAAGAACCAGAAAAGGTCAGTATAGAGGATGATGATCAGTCCGATCAAAGAAGCAAGGATCGAAGCTCTGGAATCTAGTACCTTTTTTGAATATGCATAGAAACCTAGCATAGCACATAAGGTAAAGGATATGAGCAGAATGACCCTGTCCACATCCGGAACCAGCCAAAGAGCTACGTCGGACATCCCGGGTAGAAAGGGATTGTTTATTAATTGTTTTCTGAAGAATGACCCTTGCAGGTTATTTATCATGGATGCCTATTCACATATGTGGACGATGAAGAGGACACCTTTTCATTCCAGAAAAAATTGGAAGGTGTCAAAACATTTGATTTCGGCGGTTCAGCCGAGGTGAAAAGGGCCGAGGGAGCCGACTGGATAGAACCTTCGTTGGATGCGAAAGTGTTCGATCTTGAAAAAGTGACAGGAACCGTTAAGGTCCAAGGATTCGAACTTGATGAACCCACCCCTCCTGATGAAGATGCCGTGGAAAAGGCCCTGAAAAGATCCGACCCGAATGCTGATTACAAACGTAATAGCCAGGACTTTGGAATTATTTGCCCTATCTGTTTCGGAAAGGGGAAATGCGTCGAATGCAGGGGTACTGGACGCAGAAGATTGATATTGAAATGCAAGAACTGTGGTGGTTCAGGAAAATGCCCCGAATGTGAAAGGGATATCGAGGTCAGGTGTCCTCAATGCAGCGAGCCGATCTCAAAGTTCTCAGACACCTGTAAGAAATGCGGTCTGACCCTCAAATGTCATAATTGTGGGTCCAACCTTCCTGCAATGGCAACCAGATGTCCATCATGCAAGACCGAGTTCAAATGCAATAATTGCAAGAAGGCCTTTCCCACTCATTTTTCTTTAAGGTGTCCCCATTGCAACCATTGGAATGGATGAATGAACAAAAACAAAAAACGATCGAAATAACCCCTGCGATTGAAACCTATTAATAGAGGGTTTGTTTGTAGGGCCTCCAGGTGTATTATATATGGTAATGCCGCAAAACCTTCTTGAAAAAAGCCTAAATGAAGAGGTCGAGATCCTTTTGAAGGATGGTAGGTTGATCAGAGGGGATCTAACAGGATATGATGAATATATGAACATGGTCCTGGAAAGTGCCGAGGAAGAGAAGAGAGAGGAGAAGAAAAGGCTCGGGACCGTAATTCTCAGAGGAAACAATGTAGTTTCCATCACTCCTCTTAAAAGCCAAGCGGAATGATGGTGCAAACCACCGGTGTGATCCTGTTCTCAATACATTTGTCCACAACTTTCATCATATCACCCAATGTTTCATCAAATGGAGTCCCAAGCAGGGCGTCATTTGTTCCTCCCTGAATTATGCAATGATCGGGGAAATGTATCACTACCTCATTATCGAAACGATTCAGGATACCATATAGAGTATTACCCGCTATCCCTCTATTTATGAAGGTCTTCCCTGTTTCCTTTGTCAACCAATAAGGAAATTGGTGTGGAGAATCCATATCAAGGTCAACAGGCCGACCGTTTCCAGAGATATCATTCCTTACCGGAAATCCCTGGGTATCTGAATCTCCAAGGCATACGACCACATCAAAATCATCAATGTCATCAAAATATTCCTTCATCAATACATCTGACAACCTTTTCTGTCCGTCAATGTTCAAGTGGGCATTATCTCCAATAGCATATACTGGATCGAGAATATCCTCTCCATCCCCTCGAGAGAAGAATTTGTATAGATCTACCACAGGAACCGATCGATTATTACATTCTTTCAGGATACTGGCGTTCATCCTCCTGATGAAAAGGGAGGTCTTCTCCCGGAAGGTTTCTGCGTCCACGATCCGTCTTTTTCCGGTATCGATCTCCATGTGATAGGTTATCTTCTCGATAATATTAATCCGTTGGGCCATATGTTTATTCCCAATGTCTGGAACCTTCGAATTTTTTTTCATCCTTATTCCTCCTCGATTTCACTCACAATCCTATTGAATTTTACATTTTTGATCGTATTTAGCTGTTGAAGAGCCGTTTTAATCTCTTCTTCTGAAGCCCGGATATACACACCCGTTGTGGTTATCTTAGAATGGCCATAAATCGCTTGGATTACAGAAATATCAATATTCTGCTTCCTCGCATTACGTCCAAACGTTCTACGCAAAGTATGAAAACGGAATTCTGATTCTATCCTCTTTGAGAAACTAATTATCTTGTTGTAGTAAGTGCTTTTGGACATAGGTCGAATTTGACCCGCCCAATAGTGAATGAACAAATCCCCAGGATCTTTGACATTACCTGCTTTTTCCAAGGCTTTTTCCCGTTCCAATATCCATCTATCCAGAACCCTTGGGGTATCACTTGTATAGTAGAGATATCTATATTTTCCAAATTTTCCAATAATTCTTATCCTATCCCCAGTGAAATCAGATACCTTCATATTCATTAATCCAACT
Source organism: Thermoplasmatota archaeon (assembly GCA_965234725.1). Classification (GTDB taxonomy): domain Archaea; phylum Thermoplasmatota; class Penumbrarchaeia; order Penumbrarchaeales; family Penumbrarchaeaceae; genus Penumbrarchaeum; species Penumbrarchaeum helgolandense. The sequence goes on from CBDDUX010000036.1 coordinate 21,099, forward strand.
AATCTCAGTACTTCACTAAGTTCCTCCCAGATATGATGGATTTTCGTATACAAG
>CBDDUX010000037.1:0-15282 GCA_965234725.1 Thermoplasmatota archaeon
TGGACGAAGAAGGAAAATCTGAGCCTTCTTCTTCTCGGAGAGGAGGAGGCGAGGACCAGTTTATTTGATTCCTTCATTCCATCGGTGGATTGTCATATTCCATGAAATAATCTTCTTCGGAAGCTTCGTTGAATGATTGATCCAAATTTGAATCTGCGGGGCCGTAGAGATCCTCGTAGGTTGTGGCGGATTCCCTTATCAGATCACCCACATCTTCTCCTTCGGTGATTTTTTCATTAGTTTCGTTTCCTTCATCATTCGCAGACGTTTTTCTCCTGGCAACAATGATCAAGGCGATGATAATGATCAATACCACGAGGATGACCAGGATCAGGACCGGGACTATCGGGAACTCATCTGCATTTTTTTCTCCTTCATCGATCGTACTCTCCTTCAACAGAACGATTTCACCAAGATCCTTCTTATCCCCCATGATCACATCGATCTCTATGGTTGAATTATCGTATCCATCTTTATAGAAGATCAGCTTGTAATGACCGTTCTCCAGAGACAGAAAGAAGTCTCCTGTTTGTCCGGTCTTCATCATCATCAATCCGTTTGCATAAACCTCGACATCTCTCAGGATGTTGGAATTTTCATCCACAAGTGTCCCTTTGACTTCGGCATATCCGATCGTTGTGAAGGTCCAGTTGAAAGGATCAAATGGAAGTCCGTCAATGTCGAAACCAGAGAAATTGACCCTGTATTGTGTGGATGGATCCAATGCCGAATCCGGAGCGAAAACAGCCTTGTTCCCGGAAATCGTGAGAGTTCCGTTTACTCCCTCGAGACGGAGATCCAGGACCCTAATATTCTTCGACAGGACCACCTCTACCGATGAGTCCATTGGAACATTGTCCCCCTCGGGTGATATCGATACCAATGTGGCAATCTCTCCGGTTAAGAATTCGATACGATCATGAGCCCAGTTGCCAGCAAGATCAACCGCCTTTATTCTGGTCTCATGTTTACCTGGATTGATATCCGAAATGGTTATGGTTCCAGTGTTGGGAATCAAGTAGAAATCTTCATCGTCGAGTGAGAAAAGAATTTCCATCAATCCAGATCCTGTTTCCGTCAGGTCCCAGTTGAAAGTAACCGCATCCTCCTCGATCAGGGTGCCTGGATCGGGAGAAGTGAAACGAATGAAAGGTCGATCGGTATCGCACTGGAATCCGAGTGCGGTCACGTTCTGATTTCCTGCATTATCAACACCCATGACTCTGAGTGTATGGTTTCCGGTTGAAATATCGTTGAAAGAGAAACTCGTTTTATTCCCCCAGTATTCCCAACCGCCGTAGTTGATGCTTATCATATAATATCCGATTCCTGTTATCGGATCCTCAGCAGACCAGTTTATTCCAACCGTCGTCCGGTTCGTTATAACTGCTTCCAGGTCCGACCAGATATCCAGGACAGGTGGTGTAGTATCTACGATGAAGGAGACCATCCTTGTCACAGGATTACTAACTTTATCGATTGCTTTGACTATAACATGATGTATCCCGTCAGTCAGATTGACAAGAGTGTGAGAGTTAATCGAATCGGCCCTGACCCATTCTCCATCATCGAGTGAAATCCATGCCTCATAAAAACCTGTACCATCATCCAGGACTTCCCATTCAAGCTTCACATCTGATCTGTTGAAGATGGTATTATTGACAGGATCCAGTTTATGGAAGAATGGTGATGTTCCATCTCCTATCAGATCAATGGACTCTGACAGCACACTCTCACCATATTGATTGAGCGCCGTAATCCTATAGGCATATCTCTTTTCATTGACGATGGTGGTATCATTGAATGAGTCCATGCCACCTTCAACATCGAAAACCTGGGTCTCCTCCCCCTGGGAATCCCTGTATATCTTGAAACCCTCGATAGAATCAAGACGATTCCATTCAGGTTCGTCCCATGAAACCGATACATTCCCGTTTCCGACCGTTCCCGAAATGTTGATCGGAGGACCTATCAGTCTGAAAGGATGATCGACAAGAGGATAATTGTCATGATTGACCTCACCAGAAAGAGGGTAAGGCTCGTCAACAATTCCGTCATTGTTGAGATCAGGACCTGTCCAGTCGCTCCAGTAATTCCCACGTAGATAACTGTTATTCCAGTAATCGGCATTGTTATCGCATCTTGCCTGGATATGGCTGGAATTGAATTCCTCTCCGGCTCCGTTGTTGTTTATGAAGATATTAGAATAGAACCAGGAAGTCGATTCATGATAGGGATTTCCGTCGGTTAAGATTGCATAACCTGGGCATTCGGCGAATAGATTATCATGAATTTCTTGTCTATTTATATGGCTTGGTCTCAGACCAGTTGACACATTGATGAAAATATTGTGATACACCTTGGTTTCAACGCCAGGGTAGGATACTCCAGTACCAGAGAGATTTCGCAAATCACAATTCCTGATGAATCCCCTTGATACTCCGCTGAAGCTGATTGCCTTTTTACCTCCTTTGAAAAAGCAATTATCCACATCAATGTTATTGGTATGTTCGACATAAATAGATCTTTCTATACCAGTAAAGAAACAATCCAGAATCTTGACATTTTCAGGTTCATCGTTTCTTTCGCCAATTATAGTAATCCCATTCTCGGAATTGTAGAAACAGCATTTCTCAATAAATAAATCCGGAGAGTATTCCAACAAGATACAAGTGGATGAATTGGAAAACCCACTGTCTGTTATTCTCATGGATCCGCAATTATATGTTCTTATACAACTGCCGGTATCTTTGAAACTCAGGTTGTGGATTTTCAAACCGGAAGATGAAAAGGCCTGTATTGAGTGGGACCTGTTGGTAATGGTAAGATCCTCGATCCTGTAATTATTCACCTTGTTGATGATGATCTGTCCCCAGATCTCATCTTTTCCTATCACATGATTATTACCCGATGTCATGAACAATACAGGTCTTCCGTCAAGTGAATTATTGGAGGGCAATATTATATCCAGGTCATCTGGAGAATCGATGATGAAAAGAAAATCACCCCCGATCAGTTGGTTGGAATAATAGCTTACTGAAAAACAATCCTCCTGATATACTCCGGTATCGGATCCAGAGATTCCGATATCGGATCCGGAGATAATTGTGTTGTCTACAATATAAATCTCATTATTATCTTCGAGTGAAACACCACCGTAAAAGGTTTCAATTCTATTTTTTCTTATAATTATAGAATTACTGTCTTCAATATTCACAGAAGATGATGAGGATATATTGCATCCTTCAATACGGATTTGTTCACAATTTCTGATATCAAAAGGAACGTATCCTGTTTTTATATTGAGTCCTATAAAAACACTGTCAACAGAGGATCTCATTTCAAATATCTTACTTCCATGATTATCAGTTATGTTGCAGGAAATAAACCTGAGTTCACTGGAATCGATTATATTGAAACAATCATATGAACCATTCTTGAAATTGCAATCCTTGACATATAGTTCTTCAGAATTCTCTACTTCAATGAAACTTGCCTGGAGGTCTTCCATTGTACAATTCTCTATTGATATCCTTGAACAGTCATACATTGAAATTCCAAAAAAGCTATTAGAAATTGACAGGTTATCAATAAGAATATCATTTGAATAAATCAACTCAAAACATTCAGGATACGCTTCGTGGTCATTTCCTGAAATTCTCAATGAGGACATGTTGATCATTATCAATTGAGAATGATTCGGATTCTCTTTGAATGGTGTGAGGTTGTTGTCCATTAATACCAATATCGGAAGACCGTCAATTGTGTTGTTTAGTGGGATTTCCATGGTATAAATGTCCGATAGCTCTCCACCGACCTTCAAGCCCCATCTGCCAAGTTGGTTGTCATACGTAGTTACGTTTCTTGATGAGGAAATGTCTATATGTCCACCTGATCCGCTCATATTGTTACTCGAAATAAGAACTTGTTCACAATTGTATATTGAGAATCCATCCGGATATGAAGGCCCTCTGCTGTTATTTTTTATGACAATATCAACACAAGATGTGAATCTGAATAAGTTAGTATCATTCAATTTATTGCTTAGGATGTTGATATCATTAGATTTTTGAACCTGAAGGTTGTAATCATCCTGCCTATTATTAAAAAAAGTAAAATTGATGCAGTTTACAACGTAGGTTCTGTCCTTTAAATTGGATTTTGATATTGAAAGGTTTTTACAACCATTGAAATAACCCCAATAGTCAAAACCATGACCATGGGTCTTGATATCGGTCAATTTAATACAAGAACATTGATATGCATAGATTAATTGACCCCATTCTTGTATGGAAAGGTTTTCCATGATGATATTACTGACATTTTTGAGATGTATACTGGTTTCATGAAGATAGGATTGCGAAGAACAATTCTTCATGTTAATATGAAGGTTTACGTTTTTTATTTCAAGAGCATACCCTTCATATCTTGGAAAAACCAATCCCTCGATTATATAAGGGTTGGATTCGGTTCCGTTTCCCGGCCATCCGTTGGATGAGGATTGGTTTACAAGATCACTATTGCCATCGATCAGAATTGGAGTGAACTCAAGAGGAGGATCATCTCGCAGAATGGTTTCATTTTGGATTTCTCTTCCCTCTCCATCCATTGGAAGGTTTATCATTGATACAATCAGAACAATGATTACAACTATCTGCTTCAAATTCACTAACCCACTTCCAATATAGTCAGGATTACCCTCTTCCCTTCCGGGACTTTATCGAAATTGATTGTAGGAGTTGATAAAGATTATCTCTGTATGTGTAAATTGATCACTCCCACTCAATGGTTCCGGGAGGTTTGGATGTGACATCTACAGCCACTCCATCCACTCCATCAAGGCTCATCAATTTCTCAACTATATCATCAAAGAATGCATCCGGAAGCTCAGATACCTCCGCAGTCATGGCCCTCCTGGACCAGACAGGTCTTATTAGTAATATCATCCGGACCAAGAACACTGAAAGATTCAGCTTTTCAACGAGAAAGGCAAAATCTAAATGGTGAGAAGATGTTTCCTCAATTGGACGGAAAAGGAAATTTCTTTTTATTCTATGGCAATTAGGTAGTTCAGAATAAATACCTTCAGTTATTATGATTATTATTGATTTGACTATTTTTTTCTATCTGGAATGGATGATTTTCCCCTCCCTTCTCAGGGTAAAAAATGCCGCCATTGTAATAGATCCTGCAAGAATGGCAACAATGATCAGAATGGTCAGTATAATTACCAATGAATTACCAACCCTGTCACCCTTGATCTTATCTGTCTCGTTCCCTGAAGTAGTACTATTGTCCAGATTATACCCCCTAATATTTTCATCATTTGTGATATCCTGGTTATTTAATGGAGAGAGCATCATATGGCACGGTGCAACATTCCTACCGTCGGTAAGATCCAAAAGTAGCATCCCTTCGTTCCCTGATAGCTGTAATACCTTTAGATGGATAAGATATGGATTCTTTGTATCCATTTCTACGAACCTCCATGATCCTTCAGATATGTAGGCCGATGAGATCCATGCTTTCACTGATATTCCACCTTTCATGGCTGAGATAAGTATATGTTTAGTCGGTGTACTGTTCTCGAAAGATTCAAATAAATCTATTCTGAACTCAAGTTCTGGTTCAATCCGCTCCTCATACTCGATTGGAATGACTCTGAGATAAACAGATTCAGAAGCCAGGATCTTTCCATTGAGGTCTATAAATACAGTGACCGTTGATTCCACCTGCGCAAAAGGTGCTGTGTAATTTATGGACCAGGCACCAGGGAATAACTCCTCAAAAGTGGAGAAAGAACCTCCAGCTTCATTGTCATTTATTTTGAGTACCATTCCACCTTCAAGCATTTTTTCGTTCAAGATGATGAACAATTGGGTGGATGAACCTTCGATGATAGTCTTTGATCCGGCTCCAATTTGAAGTGCTGGTGGAAGAGGAACTTCTTGAGTATCTTCCTCCACATCATTGATAACCATGATATTGATGAACTCCTCCCAGAGAATGACTTTATCGATGATGGCCTTGAAAACAAGATCCTTCTCTCCATGATCACGCGGGCAGTATTTCGCCATCCAGATGGAATCTCCTGCTTTGAACATCTCGATATTCGTATCCATATTATCAATATCGAACAATTCCAGTTCCAGGTTCTCCTCCTTGAAGTTCCCAACTACCTTTGCAGATATCGATACCATTCCATCTATTGTTATCCTTGGTGGGAAAACCATGAGGTCAACATCGAATTCAATTTCTTCCTTATCAGGCAGCAACCGCTCATCAACGATCTCAACCATCTGATGTGAACTGACTGAAATACCTTTTATCTTGATCTCGGCTGTTAAAGTAACAGCTCCAAAATAGCCCTTGGGAACCGTCCATCGGGTAGAATATATCCCCAGAGAGTTCTCGGTGGTTTCAGTAAAGGTTCCAAGACCGTTGGTCGAATACCATTCTATCTCTGCATTCTCGAAGATACCATTCAGATCTACAGCGGTAGCAACCATGTCGATATATTGGCCCTCTGCAGCAATGTGTTTGCTGGCCGTTATCTCCATCCTAGCATCCACCGGGAACGAATAGATACGGGCCAATGTTACAACAATTAGAGAATCACTCCCTCTCTGGTTCTTGCAAAGCCATGAGTTTGTGATAGCCCCCAATTCCTCGCTGATCTTCTGGACCTTGCTTGTGAAACCATCGAAAAGGGTCAGTTCCAACGCATGTGTCCATGGGTTGCTGAAATAATTAGAACGGTCTGTCATCATGAAAAGTACATCATCCAGACCATCCGAATTCATGTCTTCAGATATGAAAGGATAGGAAATACCCCCAGATTGTTTCTCTGTGAGGAATTGATATCTGTTTTGAGATGGCTCCACCAGATAGATAGAATCCAAAGTCTCAATAAGAATTTCATCTTCAAAATTGTTGTTAGTGTCAAATCCACCGATTATCAATGAGGACTTGTTCTCCCACAGGATCTCTCCGGTTTCTTCATCATGTATGGTAATTTTCGAAAATAGTTTTTGAGAAGTATCTATATTTATATAGGAATCCCACCTGAGAAGTATCTCATGGTCTCCATCTCCATCGAAATCGAAGTAGGATGCTTTTACTGGTTGGACCCATCTTGTTGAGGAAACATTGAGTATAGACCATTTTTCTGTACCAGTCTCTATATTGATGGAACTGATTTCATACAACCCATCCTGCAGTGTATAGAAAAATCCAGTAGGATAGTCATCTTCTTCCTCCATTATCATATTGACATATTTCATATCGGTCTCCCAATCATATGATATCATATCATCTTCGATCCTGGTAAGCCTGAAATCCGAACCTATGAAATTCAACACATAAAGTGAATCATCATCCATTATAGTCTCAAAATATCCATAATCAAAGATGTCTCTTTGTTCCTTGAACAATTTCTCCCCTACTCCACCTACCCATGGATCCCAAATGTTAAACGTGGATTCGTATTTATCAACAAAGAAGACAAGATCACCGTTTTGAGAGGGAATCGTTCTTATCGATTCAAATGAGGAGTAAGTATAACCGGAATATGTGAATGATTGCAGTTCGCCTGATGTCATATCCAGTACATTTAATTCATTAATCATTTCTACAAGAATATAATTATTGCCAAGAGGCCCCATCAACCTCTTGATTACATGATTATAACCGGACCACCCTTCGAGATGTGTAGACCAAAGGGTTATTCCATTCGACGGGTCCAATCTCTCGACAGTTGTGGTTGTTGCGTTATGATCAATGATGAAAATATCCTCTTCCATATCATTATCTATGTCTGATAAAGATATCCATCTCCCAACATACTCTCCGGACCTCATGGTGGTCCTCTTTTCCCAGATAATACTTCCATCAACGGTGTCGATATAACATAAACGGGCAAGATCCTGGGTCCAATATCCACAAGATGTCAAAATTCTCTGGTATCTTGTGCCTTCATTATCGATCCCTGTGAATGTGGAATAGTCTCTGAAGGTTGTCATCCAGTCTGCCCTGTAATTCCTTTTGAGTGAAAAATCCCCTTCAAGTTCTTCTAGTTTCACCCTGCCAGAAAAGAACATACCAAGACTTTCTGTGTCAACAAATGATTTCAGACTGAAATCTATCTCATCAAGGTCACCTGAAGTCAAATGGCCTTCTGATTTCAGTTCCAGAGGCTCAACTCCAGAAAGATCGAATGGAATATCTGGAGGTACTATCAAACCCAATTGGATCCTGCTTGTTCCATTGAGGATCGAGGATATCTCCAAGGGAAAGACCGGCTCGTCTGTTTCGAACTCATAGATCAACGGATCTATGGATGTCTGGACAGTTCCAATGGGAAACCTGTCAAGAGCAAAATAGGGAAATCCCCTGGCGACATAATTTTCAATTACACCCTCTAGTTTCTCTGGCCATACTTCTATCTCCATGTCCAATCTGTCAAGCATATCATTGATACCGGTTTTCAGATCCGCTACAGAATTGACTTTAATCACCAGTACATCATGGACTCCCAACGATTCTTCAAGGATTATCGAGATACCGTCATCAGGACCTCCTGCACCATTACTTTGTTCACCACTATCACCAGTCCTGTAGTCCCAACTGGCATCATGTTTGAGTCGATCTTCGAAAACATTGGTTATGTTACTGAATATGGTTGCATTTCCCAATGATACATCTGGTTCCGATGGAAAGGGTACGAAATGGATACCTTCTGTTTCTCCCGTTCCCCAAATATTGATTGACAGATATAATCGTTCGATATTACCATTCCAGCATACAATTGCATTCTGTCCTGGTTCATAGACTTGAAAATCTACAACTGGAATATAACATCCATCACCCTTAGTATTCAGTGGCAAATGTAATATCATCAGCAGCCCAACAAAACAGGTTATTAGGATGCTAACTCTTCTCCTCAATTTCATCAAGAAATTGCCTCCTTCTATTAAATGAGGTTATTTCTTCCCATAAAAAGGTTGTAGAACATGAGCTGAACAAGAATTGTTTTTCGTTGATGAGTGAAATACTATCAAGTGAAGCAATAATTGTTGCATTGCTCATCACTTTACCCACTTCAGTTCTATCATTCGTTAACACGCATTCCTCTTCTCGCCGAGTACGGCAAAATCTAAATGGTTAGAAGATGTTTTCCAAAGTGGTCGTAATTAGTAAATAGGAAGATTGCAAATGATGAAAAAAGTACCTATAATAATCACTTCACTTATTCTAATTTCAATAGGTATATCTGGTTGTATGGATTTAAAAAGGAATGATCAAAAACAAGATCCAAATGAGAACGGTGATAATAATATTCTGAATACAGATGAAGCTGAACCAGATATTGTCAGTTCTATTGACCATAAAAAAACTGAAACAAATAGTGATTTCAATCCTGTCATTATTGTGAATAATGATGATATCAGAACACATACAACCTATGAGTTTTCAATTGATGATACACCCAATAACTCCAATATTACTTGGGATTTTGATGATGGGATTATCTTATATGGAAGAAATGTTAGTCATCGCTATACAGTCTCTGATTATTACACGATCGAGGTAAAAATTACTTGGGAATCATCTTCAGCGGAAAGTGAATTGTCTGTAGATGTAAGAAATGCTGATACTGTAACAGGTCTTGTTGCGGATATAAATCGAATTATTGTTGGATATAGTGGTTTTGGACTTGGTGCAGAGATCCAGAAGGGAATAACAATCCCAGAAAGTGATGTTTACTTGAATTTATCACAATTAACCTGTGATCTGTCAGTAACAATAGGGTTGTTTGATAATGAAAGTAATGAAATAATAATCTTAATTACTGATTCTATAATAGGTCAAAAATTGACTTTAAATAAATATTGGCATATTACTGGGGATATGATTGAACCATTTGATGAATTCAGGCCTATGTTCCTTAACTTGAGGATTAATTGTGATGATTATGTTGGACACGCAATTTGTGAGTTTACAATAATACTCACATATTAATCCGATCAATGAAGTTTATCTTTGTGGAATATTGTTGCCCCCTTTCGCCGAAGAAGGCAAAATTCATATGTTGAGAAAGTGATTCCCCAAATGGACGTAATAGGCAAAATCGAGTGGGAATTCGACATCTCATTCTTGTCCTTCTAGGTCCTCGATCTGTTCATGAATATAGTCTTTCAACTCTGAAGTAGTCATTCCTTCTTCATTCTTTTCAGGAGCAGGAACGCCATAGAGGTCCTCATATGACGGAGTATTGTCTTCTTTCTCTTTTTCAAGAGCAGCTCTTTCTTCTTCACCACGTTTGATAGCAGCTTCATCCATTTGCTTTTTCTTTTTTATAAAGAAGAAGATTCCAAGAGCAAGAAGGATGACGACTATTACCACGATGATTAATATCAGGAACAATGAAGATGATGAACTCTCTCCTTCGCCCACTTCTATATCGAAGGTTGCAGTATTTGTTTCAATTCCATCTGAAACCTCCACAGTAACTGTATGGAGCATCACTTGGTTGTCTTTCGGTGTCCACCTTATCATGCCTGTTTCCTCATTGATCGTCATCCCATCCGGAGCTTCCACCAGAGAATATCTCAAATTGGGAAGGTCCTCCGTATCCTGATCTGTGCAGGAGATCTTGAATTTGAAATCAGTTCCAGCTGAGATCTTCTGGTCCTCAATGGTCTTGAATGTGGGTTTGTAGTTGACCCTGAATGACATCACTCCTGAAGTGCATAAACCGTCAGAACAACCGTCATTTGGGATAACTGTCCAGAAGTATGTTTTTCCTGGATCCAGATCAGAGAGCGTGATGTTTGTACCCTCGAATTCTTCTTCAAAGAGGGCTTCTTCTCGATATCCCTGGACAAATACCTCTGTTTGGTGAAGATAAATGTCGTAGGTAATTGATTCTCCTTCAGGATCTGTACCTTCCCAGCTGAGAATAGCACCGGTGGAAGCTCCTTTTTCACCATCTCCAGGACCAATTAACTCCACATCCGGGGGTAGAGAAGCTAATACCGTGATAGTGAAGGTCCTATTGGCAAATACAAGTCCATCCCATGCTGATACAATTACTTCTAGTTTGAACGGAGCTTTATCGAAAATATGGATGTCAGCTGTCCAGTTTATTTGTCCGGTATCTTCATCAATTGTAATATCGGAATCCGGTGCGGATGAAACGGAATAATATGTTGTATCTCCATCATAATCCGTAGCGTTCACATCGAAGAGATATGTTTTTCCATGAACAATATTTATATTTTCAGGAAAATCTACCCAGGCAGGTCTATCATTGACGTTTAGAACCTCCAATGTGAAGTTATGGAAATCGAACTCATCCGAAAGGTCCCAGACTGAAACGTTTACGAAGTAGGACCCAACATCCATTGGTCCTGGATTTCCGGACAGTGTTCCCATTTCATAATCGATTGAAAGGAAGCCAGCATCGGTATGGAGTTTCCATTTGATCTCATCTCCGGAATCGATTTCAAGAGCTTGATAATTCTTGAGGAATGGATCGTTTTGATAGACTGACAGGGTGTCATTTGTGATTATTATTGGAGGGTCGTTAACATTGATTACCTTGATATCGAACTGTCTTGAATCCCAGCCTTCATTTCCGTCATGCACAGATACAGTGACTGTTACAATTCCCACATCATCATTTGTAGGTGTTCCGTTCATAATACCCGATAGATAATCCATTGTGAGCCATTCAGCATTCGATGAAAGATGGTAGGTTACATTGCCTTGTCCATCATCATTACAGTCGTAGTCCACTTCATAGTATTTTCCCTGGTTAATCTCAAGAAGATTCTCCCCAGTCAAGATCGGATTGGCATTCTCAACAGATATCAAGAACTTTTGCGAAGAGAAATGACCGATATCGTCACTTAGGTTCAATGCTACAGACGTGATTCCCACATCTTCGTTTTCTGGAGTACCAGATAATATTAGAGTACCTGTATCGAATGATAACCAATCTCCGATGATCTCAAATGTCCAGCTTGAAAAATCTGCCAAACCTATATTCGAATATTGAACAGAATATTCTTCGTCCTCATTTGCAATTCTTATTGGTTCTGTTGGTCCTATCTCCACCAGTTCACATACCATAACCTTCGCATTCTTTGTTGGGTCCTTTGCTGAGATCACAGAGATATTATCGAACATCTCGGTTGAGTTTGGAATAAAAAATTCATTCCGATAGTTGCCTGTGTGTAAACCAGTTTCTTTGAGCAGCATTAAAATTGGGGGTTGTATTGTTTTCTCAAAAGTAAGATTGACAAAAGCATAGTCCCTTGTCAGAGGATTCTCATCCTGTCCTATCACCTCGATATGCAATGTTTCCTCCCGTTGTATCTTGTTGATCTCTTTACTATGGGTGGAATCCCAGTATGTTTTTACGGAGTCTATTCTTGTGGGGCTGAAGGGTTTGTCGACATTGATATTCCTGTAAAAACTTGGGTCCCTGCAGGAAACGACCTCAATATTTTCGAACCACACGAATGTTTCAGGTACCTGAAATTCTCCGCGGTATGCTCCCGTATTGATCCCTGTCTCATTGAGCAAAATTGGGATCCGGAGTGGCATGCTGTATGTGGAGGAGATGTTCACCAGAGCAAAGTTCCGAGAAACCGGATTTGCATCGGTTCCGATAACCTCAATGTAGAAGGTATCTTCAAGGTCTGCTTTGTCCGCTTCAATTGTACATGCTGAATCATAGTAGGTCTTCAATGAGCTTATTGATGTGGGCCTGAATGGGTTATCAATGAAAAGGTGTGCAAACTTTGTGGGATCCTTTCTTGATGAGAAGTTCAAGGTATCGAGGTAAATCGTTCCTGGAGGAATGATGAAAAATCCCCTGTATATTCCAGTGTTGTTTCCCGTTTCGATATAAGCAACTCTTATCAAACCAACTGACCCTGGCCTGAATGTGATATTTACAATGGCAGTATCTTGATGGGAGGCATTGCTGTCGAGACCTTTAACCTCGATGTATATGGTGCTCCCGATATCAGCAACTGTCGCGGGTGTTGAGAATCCTGAGTCGGAGTAGAGATCGACCGAATAGACCTCTAATGGTTCGGAATAACCAAGGCCTGATATCAGGTATGTCTGGCCCGCATCATACCCGCCCTCATCGTTATTATTAGCTCCTACGAGGATGTCGTCGTATCCGTCCCCGTTCACATCCCCCGCTCCTGAGACCGAATACCCTGAACCATCATCTGCAGCCTCGCCGATGAACGATGCATCCGCTGAGGATAGGTCCATGTCCATGCTCCACCCCGTCGACCGACCCAGGACAAGATATGTCTGGCCCGCATTTGACCCACCCTCATCGTTATTATTAGCTCCTACGAGGATGTCGTCGTATCCGTCACCGTTCACGTCACCAGCTCCAGAGACAGACCACCCTGAACCATCACCTGCAGCCTCGCCGATGAACGACGCGTCCGATGAGGCCAGGTCCATATCCATGCTCCAACCGGTTGACCGGCCCAGGACAAGATATGTCTGGCCCGCACTTGACCCACCCTCATCATTGCCAAAAGCTCCGATCAGGATATCATCGTATCCGTCCCCGTTCACATCTCCCGCGCCGGAGACAGATTGCCCTGAATTATCACTTGCAGCCTCGCCGATGAACGATGCATCCGCTGAGGATAGGTCCATGTCCATGCTCCACCCCGTCGACCGACCCAGGACAAGATATGTCTGGCCCGCATTTGACCCACCCTCATCGTTATTATTAGCTCCTACGAGGATGTCGTCGTATCCGTCACCGTTCACGTCACCAGCTCCAGAGACAGACCACCCTGAACCATCACCTGCAGCCTCGCCGATGAACGACGCGTCCGATGAGGCCAGGTCCATATCCATACTCCAACCGGTTGACCGGCCCAGGACAAGATATGTCTGGCCCGCATTTGACCCACCCTCATCATTGCCAAAAGCTCCGATCAGGATATCATCGTATCCGTCCCCGTTCACATCTCCCGCTCCTGAGACCGAAACCCCTGAAAAATCACCTGCAGCCTCGCCGATGAACGACGCGTTCGATGAGGCCAGGTCCATATCCATGCTCCAACCGGTTGACCGGCCCAGGACAAGATATGTCTGGCCCGCATTTGACCCATCCTCATCGTTCTTATATGCTCCGATGAGGATGTCGTCGTATCCGTCACCGTTCACATCCCCCGCTCCTGAGATCGATCTCCCTGCCCAATCATCTGCAGCCTCGCCGATGAACGATGCATCCGCTGAGGATAGGTTCATGTCCATGCTCCAACCAGTTGACCGGCCCAGGACAAGATATATCTGGCCCGCATTTGACCCACCCTCATCATTATTATATGCTCCGATGAGGATGTCATCGTATCCGTCCCCGTTCACATCTCCCGCTCCAGAGACAGACCACCCTGAACCATCACCTGCAGCCTCGCCGATGTACGTTGCCAACGAAGCATCGGAGATGTTCAGGTCCATCTCGAAATCAACAAACCCCCTTGTTTTCATTTGGGCAGTCACTTTGATGTCAATATTATCAATTAAAATAGAGAAAGATCCGATTATAAGAAGAATAGAAATAAGCGTTATTGTAGATTTATTCATATCGATTCCCCCCGGATTCCAATATTGAATAATCTATAGGGAATAAAAAGTTTGGGGCCCTCGGAGGGGCCCTTTTCCTTTGCTCTTGATCATCTATCTTAAAAGCATCCAAAGAGATTCTTACCCATTTCCCCCCAAGAAAGGAATATATCCAGTTATGATGATATCTGGAGGGCCTGGGTGGTTAAATGCTAAAACTTATGGAAACTAAAAAGAGAAGCATATTAAAATCTATTACTTATAGGATTATTTGTATTATTTCATTGTTATCTGTTACCTTATTATTGACCGGAAATTTTTCTCAATCTATCTTAATTACATTCGTGTTTCAATCAATACAGACTATTCTTTATTATTTACATGAAAGATTTTGGGTATACTATTTTCCCATAAAGAAAGAACATTAAAAAAAAATTCTCGATCCCCCCAAAAAGAGGCATTTATTTATGGATGTTTTATTAACATCCTCAAGGGTTTTCTTATGATTATATGGGTCGTTTCCGACTTGCGCACGTTTTTCGCAAAAAAAATCACTTCATGAGATCTGGCTACAAGGAAAAAAAATCATCTGTGTAACCCACTAATAGGACCATATGTCAAAAAAAGTGAAGAATCGGAATTTTCGAGTCCGATACAACCATGGTA
>CBDDUX010000038.1:0-83322 GCA_965234725.1 Thermoplasmatota archaeon
AATTCTCCCAATTGGGGAAAAATATATCGCTCCTAACCCCTTCCTGGTTTGGACGAATACGGCAATTGAGAGAGGCAATTCTAACACATAGGAAAATTGATAATAGTATTGAATTGAGAGAGATGTAAAGAAGATCACTTCTAATGCTACTATAACAAACCGATCATTATTAATAGACATTTCGAACCTTATCATATTAAGGGAGGTTTTGTTCCTGGGAGAAATTGCCTTCACGATCCTAATTGTTATGATGATTTCCATTCCATCGGCCCTCTCTGGCGAAAGTGAAAAAGACCAAGGAACGAAATCGAGTAGTCATCAATTAACTCATGAACCAAACATAAAAGATCTCACTCAATTGAGGGGATGTACGGGTATCTTCATCGAAAATGGAGGACAGTGGGATCCAGAGATTCTTTTTGTTGCTGATACAGGATACGGTAAAGTCGGATTCATGAGGAACGGTTTGATCCATGAAATATATGTAAAGGAAAGGATCGCATCCGAATCTCCATTCGATCCATTTTTAGATAAGGCGGAAGAAAGGATCGTCGATTCCTGCATGATCGATATCACGTTCGACAACTCGATTGTCAGTGATATCCATGGTGAGGATCCGGTTTCCACAATGTACAATTTCTTCCTTGGAAACGAACCTTCCAGTTGGGCCTCCAATGTATCTGGATACCGATCTATATCTTATATCGATGTATGGAACGGGATCGATATCACCTATTATTTCAGGGAAGGATCCTTGAAATATGACATCATCCTGGCCCCGGGAGCTGATCCGTCATCGATTTCAATGTTAGTTGTTGGCACTGAAGATTTGGCGATATCAGATGATTCTTTGATAATTAAAACTTCGATTGGTCAAGATTTGACCGATTCAGACCTCATTGCATACTATCAAGACACAAAGGAAATGATTGGATCTTCATTTAAACTCAATGATAAAGGATATGGATTTAATTTAGATACTTATGATAAATATAGGAAAGTTATAATTGATCCGAAATATCATGTTAATGCGATAAATTACTCCACTTACTTTGGGGGAACAAATCGAGATTTTCCAAGAGACATGATAATTGATGATTTCGGAAATGTTTTTATCATAGGTGAAACTGATAGTGCATTTTTTCCAACTTCAGAAGAATCTTACGATAAAACTTACAATGGAAATCGTGATATTTTTCTATTAAAATTTGATAGTAATACTCAAGAAATGGTTTTTTTTACATATATTGGTGGTTCGAATTTCGATTCGGCTGTCAAGTTTTCTTTAAATGATTCAAATGAAATTTTCATAGGTGGAATAACTACATCATCTGACTTCCCAGTAACACCCGATGCATATTGTTCAAACATTCATCCTGGTGAGCATATAGAACCTGAATCAGAGATATGCCTTATGAAAATTGGACAAAATGGATCCAAACTCCTTTTTTCCACATATTTTGGAGGAAGAGGTATGGATATAATAACTGGAATCGAGGTTACAAATAATGATGTCCTTATATTTTCAGGGTCTACGGATTCTGATGATTTTCCCATAACAACAGATGCTTTTCAGAAAAATAAAATTAATTATCCCATCCCTGATACCACAGATATTTTTATTGTAAAATTCAACTTGAAAGATATGTTATTGGATTATTCCACTTTTATTGGAGGATCGGGTTCTGAGGGTGCAGAATGCATGGAATATGATAAAAAAACAGAAATGGTTTTTATTGGTGGACATACACAATCGGAGGATTTTAATGTAACGAATAGCTCCTTTCAGTCAACAATTAATTCCTACCAAGATGGGTTTCTTTTAGCATTTAACATCTCATCAAAAAATTTGACTTATAGTACATTTTTTGGCGGATCAGGATACGATTATTTCACTGATCTATATATTGATGAAAGGGGATTTGTAGATGCTTGTGGTAAAACAAGATCCCCAGATTTATTTGTTACAAACGGATCATATGACACAGATTTTAGTGGTCTTTATGACGGTTTCTTTCTACGTTTTAATTCTATGAATAACACCTTTGTTTATTGCTCATATATGGGCGGATCAAGCTCGGAAGAAATAAGAAGTATCTCAAGAGATAATGATGGTTTCATATATATTGGTGGTACAGTATCACATAGTAATATCGAAATGGATAAAGGCACTTTTGATTGGATTGCAGAAGGTGAACATGAAGGATTTTATATGAAATTTGATGAAAACGGAAGTAAATTAATATATTCCACTTATATTGGTGGAACCGAAAATGATGGAGTAACTAAAGTTATATATGATGAGAAAAATCAGGAGTCTATAATCCTTGGCCACACAGATTCTCCTGATTTCCCTATGAACAATAATTCGTTAAATAATAATTATTATGGGAATGAAGATATTTTCCTAATAAAAATCAATCATACATTATCTCCAACCAAACCTATGAATTTAACTGCTCATTCTGGTAAATCCTTTATTGAATTGAATTGGGATCCTCCCTTAAGTGATGGTGGATCTCCCATAGATAAATATACGATCATGAAAAAACCATATGGCACCGTCTCCTTCGAAATTCTGACAGATGTAAGATCAACCTACTTTAATGATACCAATGTTGAAAATGGAAAACTATACTGTTACGTCGTAAAGGCTCATAACTGGATCGATTACGGACCTTTGTCGATTGAGGTATCCGCAATGCCTCTTGCAATCCCATCGTCACCAAGAAACCTCACTATTGACCTAACAGGAGACAAGATAGTGAAGCTGAGATGGGAAGCTCCAGAATCAGATGGGGGCCTTCCATTGAAAGGGTATTATCTCTACAAATTCACAGGATCCGAATTAATCCCTGAAAGGATACCTGTGGTTTCGGGTGATCAATACTCCGACAGATCAGTTATCAACGGGATCACATACAGATATTTTCTCACTGTATGGAACGATCTCGGAGAATCAATTCCTTCTAATCAGGTTAATGCTACACCAATGACAACTCCGGTCTCGATAAAGAACATAACCGTTCGATCAGGACCTGGATTCGTTCATCTGACATGGGATCCTCCCGAAGATGATGGAGGTAGACCGATTTTGGATTATACCATTCATCGCACGGATGGAGATTCATCACCACAATTTCTGGTAGAATCAGGTGTATTGGAATATAACGACACCGAAGTTGAAAACGGAACCAGATACTGGTATCAGATATCTTCAAGGAATATTGTGGGTTCCTCACCGCTTTCAATATCCGTTATTGGAGATCCCATAGGTCCTCCGGGTCCTCCCCAGGATCTCAAAGCACCCTCATCCCCCGGGACAGTTGAACTGTCGTGGGATCCTCCTTTTCATGACGGAGGATCGAAACTTCTCGGTTACAATGTATACAGAAGTATAGAGACCGATGATTGGTCAAGGATCATGAAGATAGAGAATCAGGAGACGACATATACTGACAGATATCTGGACAATGGCAAAGTGTATCGGTACAGGGTAACAGCATACAACAAGATTGGCGAATCCGAACCCAGTTCTATCATAGAGATCACACCATTTGGAACGCCAGGAACTCCCACAGATTTCTATTTGGTTCCCGGGGATGGATTCATCAATATTTTCTGGAATGGACCGGATCATGATGGCGGATCGCCCGTGATCGGATATGAAGTATTCAAAGGTGAAAAAGAAAATGATCTGACCATTTTTACACCTTTAGATGATGAAGATCATTTCTTCAATGATACCGAAGTGATCAACGGTAAGGTATATTTTTACCGTATACTTGCTAAGAACAATATCGGAACTGGTCCTTCTACCAAGATCCTGGGTGCCATTCCAGGAGGTTTACCTACACCGCCAACAAGTATCATCATCACTCCTCATGATGGGTATGTCGATATATTCTGGGACGGACCTCTGGATGATGGTGGTTTTCCCATCACTAAAGTAAGTATCTACAGGGGTTCTAATGAGAACAACCCGGATAGAATATTCGGAACCGATCAGGAAAAGGGATCCTACCGAGACAAGGCCCTTGTGAACGGAGAAAAATATTATTATTCACTCACCTGCATGAACTCAATAGGTGAGAGTTCTCAGTCAGAGATATTCGAGGTAACTCCTGTAGGGAAACCTTCAGTTCCTTCATCGATCCAGGCTAAGGTACTATCATCAAATTCAATAGAGATCTCATGGTCACCTCCGGAAATTGATGGAGGATCTCCAATCCAGAAATACAGAGTCTATAGGTTCATGATCGAAGGGGGGGAACCGATCATTACCGATATCAATGGAAATGAAACTATGTTCGAAGACATTGGATTAACTGCGGGTAGATCATATATCTACAGGGTTTCTGCATCGAATTCTCAAGGTGAAAGCGAATTATCCGAACCGGTGGTTGCTTCAACCTCAAATGATGGCTCGGATTTTTCTTTTTTAACCATTCTCATTGTGATCTTCGTATTGGTTATATCATTAGGCGGGATCATATTCTTCATCTGGATTAGAGGGAAAGAAAAGAACCCTATAGATGAATTTTATAAAGAAAATGGTTGAGACACATTTTAATAATTTTGTTTAGATATTATTGATTCATTTCTTTTTTTTAACTTTCCTATTTCAGATAGATTACCCAAAACCCCCAAAAGAGGCATTTATTTATGGATTTTTTATTAACATCATCAAGGGTTTTTGAGTGATTATTAGGGTCGTTTCCGACTTGCGCACGTTTTTCGCAAGAAATATCACCTCATTGACGTGATATTCGTTCAAGAACATGACTGTTAAGTGTGAAAGGCTGGTTACCCTTTGCATTCTTTTTCTAAAGTAAAGGGGCCCTTTACTGAAACCCATATCTTACCAATCAGTATAGGATAGGTTTAGTATAGTTCATCATAGGACCTTTTTCATGATGGAGAAGGGTCCTTTCAAAATTAAGAAGATTACAATTCTTATAAATATCTGGATATCGGACCATCAATCATTTGAGTGCAGATAACGTCACTTTTCCAGTATTCACTCTGACGGAGAGGATCCGCTTCAACAATAATCTTTGTTAGTATAATTGTTATTATTGTGTCAAACTGCTTTCCATCAATTCCACATCGGTATGGAGGACCTTCCCCAGGGTCTCTGACAACCTGTATGCCCAGATACCTCCTTGTCGGTAAAACATGTAATTCCCTTTGAAACCCAGGACCTTCCCCTTCACTCTCTCACCCTTGAACCTTTTAGGTTTGGAAGAAAGGGGCTCCTCAAGGGGATAGTCATCAATAAGGATCGGGGCTGGATCGAATACAAGAGGGCTTTCAATGACCTTGGCCGAAGGGTGAGAGGAGTCCACTAAGTCCTCCCAGAACAGTTTCAGATCCTCTCTTGCATTCAGGAGGACCTCCTCCACGGCCTGAAGATCCCTCTTCTTTGAAATATTCGTCAATTTCAAACCAGACCTCACCATCTGCGGCAATCCCAGCATCCTGGAGATCGCTCCCTCATAAGACCTGGCTGAGAACCTGTCTTTTAAAAGGAGGACAGGAAGCATTCCATCCGCTCCCTGCTCCATGGCCCGTTCCTTCATCCTTCTGTGCTGGGTCATTCCCACCTTAAGTGAAGACCTGAACGCCGTAAAATAGACAACATGAGGTATCTGGCAGAACGGGGCACCGCAGGGTTCAATGTGACAGTGAGGTTCGAATATGCAGGTCGGGTCTGGAATGTCCTCCAATAAACACTGCATGCACTGTGAGAAGCTTTCGGAAGGAGGATTTGATCCAGGACATGGAATATATCTCCCGTCCTCGAATCTGCCGGTACAAACGGCAGGACCTGAGAACCTGAAGGATACTTCATCAAGGTCCGACAGATCGACCGAAATCGGATCTCCTGCACCTTTGAGGAACTCTCCCTTTCGATGGAGAGGAAGTACCGTGATCCTTGGAGATCCTCCATGCCATGAATAACCCAGAATATGGTAATGGTAGGACTCCTCTCCTTCCGTGCAGGATATCATATCATTTAAAGGCCTTTCATAGTGGATTCTCGGCAATAAATGGAGTTCATTTCCGCTGTCCATCATCAAATTAAAGTAGAGGCCCCCTTATTAGCCTACCGATTCCTTCCACTGGGTGAACAATATGGATTTGGAAAGCAGACTTCAGCTGGTCCTACAAGGGGCAGAGGAGATCGTGACCGAAAAGGAGATCAGACAGGTCCTGGAAGAGGTGAAGGACCCCACCGCATATGTCGGTTACGAACCTTCGGGTTTCGTTCACATAGGATGGCTCATCATCACAAAGAAGATCGATCAGCTGATTGAGGCTGGATTCACAGTCGATGTTCTTCTTGCCGACTGGCATGCTTTCATCAATGACAAGTTCGGAGGAGATCTCGAGAAGATCAAGGCTTGCGGGGAGTACTTCATCCATTGCTACAGAGCATATGGTCTTGGCGATGCCATCGATCAGGGTAAGCTCAAATTCGTCTGGGCATCGGATATGGCAGACAGCGCGGGATACTGGGAAAGGGTCCTCAGGGTCGCCAAATCTTCCTCTCTTTCCAGGATAAGAAGGGCAATGACAATAATGGGCAGGAAGGAGGAAGAAGGGGACCTGGACACCTCCAAGTTCATATACCCAGCCATGCAGGCAGCCGACATCTTCGAGCTGAAAGTGAATCTTGCATTGGGTGGCATGGACCAGAGGCACGCGCATATGCTTGCAAGGGATGCGGCGGATAAACTGGGTTGGAAGAAACCCACCGCACTCCACACTCCTCTATTATCGTCCCTTAGCAAGGGAGGCAGGATGGAGATGGTTACAGGCCCCACAGGGGGCCTTGACCATGATGCAATGGCCCAGAAGATAGAAAAGGACCTGGACCTTCTGATCGGTAATGAAACCCTATCCGAAGAGACCAGATCACTTCTTGACGGCCTCAAGAAGATGGATGGGACAAAGAGACACAGGGCCATAGAGGTCCTTATAGCAGGAAAGAGGAGGGTGGGGGGTAAAACCACCATCCTTTCGGCCCTGCATGAGAACCATATCGACGGCGATGTTGTATTCGACAATGATGAACTGCACAGGCTCAACAAGCAGCTCAATGTGGCAAGAAGGGAACTCTTCCTGTATCTCGGCATAGAGGAGAAGGAGGGCCCCAACGAGAACAAGATGTCCAAGTCCGACCCTGATTCCGGCATCTACCTCCATGATGGAGAGGATGATATCAGAAGGAAGATCAACAAGGCCTGGTGCCCTGAAGGGGTACCTGATAATCCCGTTATGGAGATCTGCAGAATGATAATATTCCCAAATGGAAGGAAACTCAAAATTAAAAGGCCAGAGAAATGGGGAGGGGACGTCACCATAGATAATTATGAACAGCTCAGATCTCTTTTCGGAAAGAAAAAGATCCATCCTGCAGACCTCAAGAAAGCGGTTTCAGTGGAGATTATTGAGATCCTGGGATCCTTCAGGGACTATTTCAAGAAGAGACCGGAGGCCATGGCCGTAGTGAAAATGTATGCTAAAAGCATAGGTAAATGAACTCTCCGCTATCTATAACTAGTAAAAGCCATTTCGTGAAGATGTCCGCTTTCTCCTGGTAGGTGCAAAAGAATGGCCGGAGAGATTGTTGAGGGTATTAACCCGACCAGAATGGAGCTCCTTTCCATAAGAAAGAAGAGAAGGCTTGCTGAGAAAGGCCACAAGCTCCTAGGAGAGAAGAGGGACGCTCTTATTGTTCAGTTCTTCGATGTTCTTAAGAAAAGGGAATCCCTGAAAGAAGAGGTTGTAGGATCCTTCAAAACCGCAGGATCCTCCCTTGAGGAAGCCATGGCGGTCATGGGTTACGGATCCGTTCAGGCTCTGGCAAGCGGGATTAGTGAGCACCCCCCACCCATCATAAGCACCTTGAACATCATGGGAGTGAAGGTACCGGTCCTTGACCATCAGGAAAGGGAAGGATCCGATAACCCATGGGGTATGGGAACCACACCACAATCACTTGACGATGCTGCCGCAGGTTTCCAGAAAGCCCTCGAAAGACTGCTCAAACTTGCTGAGACCGAAGGTTCCATGGAGAGACTTGCACTGGAGATAGAGAAAACAAAGAGAAGGGTGAATGCACTGGAGCATATCTTCATACCCAAGTTGAAGAACACGGAAAGGTACATCACCATGCAGCTTCAAGAAAGAGAGAGAGAGGACTTTGTCAGAAGGAAGAGGATCAAAGCAATGATGGAGAGCAGAGAGAAAGGATCGGGAAGGACCGCAGATCCATTTCTTTGAGACAAGGTGAAGGTCATGGGAAGGGTTCGGAGGTCCACCTACAGACAGCCTGTAACGCCAAAAGGCCTTGAATCCATTGAGAAGGGGACAGTGGAATGGTTCGATACAGAGATGTACTCCAATCTCAACACGGAGGTACTAGAAGAATATCTGGACCACAAGAACAGGAATGAGAGCTTCGATCGGTCCGAATTCTCCTGGGGCAAACTCCTTTTTGTCCTTCTTGTGGTGGGTCTTCCTTTTACGGTAATCTCACAATACATTGCCCTTAAGATCGGACTTGTTACAGGAGGTGCATTTTATGTTTCATACCTCGTTGGTATGGCAAAGAAATGGAAACCCACACAGGTCAATATCGCATCGGGATCTGCCACAGCGGTCGACAGGACAGTAACCGGATTCGTTTTCACATTTCCTGCAATATACCTACTGGCTTACTCATCACAATATGTAATGTCCAGTGGCGAACCGCTCATCCCGCCTTCACTTATAGAGGGCACCAGCATAGTGCCTCTTGCCATTATTGCATCATTCTTTGCATCTCTTATGGGTTTGATGTACTTCATAATCTTCCGCAGGTTATGGCAGGTGGAGGATCCTCTCCCGGCACCGGGTTTCCAGGCATTTGTAAAACTCCTTGACATCTCCAATAACCTTTCAGAGGGCGGTGTGAAACATGCATTCAGGTCCATAAAGCTCGTTTTCTATTCTTTCCTTGGAATGTTCGCCTTCGCATTTATCAGGGATTTTCCGTTCGGTCCCAAGAAACTGCCGATACTGACCTATCTGATGCAGGGCATCGGTCTGGGTGATTGGTTCAGCCATGGAAGGATACACATTCCATATTCCATGTCCAAGTGGACACATATCTCCTATGAGTTCACAGGTATCGGTTTTGCCATAGGGTGGTTCCTGAAGTTCAGATCGGCATTCATTGTGGCGGCGGGATCGTTCGTAACCTGGTTTTTTATCGTCCCCATGGCGGTATGGCTGGATGTTCCCATTTACATACCTGTCCTTGAAAAGTATGCCGGAACCGGATACCTTTCAACACATGCACTCCCCATTCCTGCAAGTGACCTTTCAAAATATATTCCCTATGCATCCCCTGCCTTCGGAGCAGCCCAGGGGATCGCGAAGATAATTGCGATCGGAGCCATCCTGGGGGGAGGATCAACGGCACTGATCAAGATGATACCCATATTCAAAACGGTCCTGACAGATATCACCAAGACAACAGGCGGGGAAAAACGGGAATGGGTCCCGGGAAAAGGCTGGTACGAATGGCCTACCCAGCATATCGGGATCGTTGCTGGGACCGCATTCATCGTCATATTCTTAGCCTTCTGGCTCTTCGGAGGTTTTCCCTGGCTTGCATCACTTGCTTTCTCAGCTCTTCTCGTGGTATTAACTTTCCTCTTAGGAGCGATCGCCGTGAAGATCTCTGGGGAGGTGGGAACTACACCGGTATCCGGAACCTCATTTCTGACACTTCTTCTCCTTTTCGGAGTTTTCACCCTCACCAATGCCGTTGTGAAGTTCGACAGCGAGGCCCAGATCATACTAATGGCCCTTGTTGGAACCACTGTCTTCGGATCGGCAATCTCACTTTCATCGGAGATCATGTGGGATTTCAAGGCCGGTCTTTATGCAGGCACCCGACCAATGCACCTGATCAAGGGTGAGAGCGTTGCGATCATCATAGGAACCCCGGCAGCTGCTCTGGCTGCGGTATTCTTTTCAACAAGGCTCGCCACAGGGGATCTTATCCTTGAGGCCCCCCAGGCACATGCATTCGCAGTATTCGTTCAGATCCTCGCCGGGGGGAAGGTCATGTTCTCACTCTTCTTCCTGGGGATGGGCATCGGTGTATTGGTAGAACTTCTGACCGGGATGGGAACTGCATTCGGATTGGGTATGTACCTTCCTCTCCAGTACACCCTTATGATGATCACAGGGGGGGGAGCAAGAGAGATCTGGGAAAGAAAATGGCTTAACAAGAAGGCCAAAGCCGAGGGATGGGAGGAGAACCAGAAGACCTTCAAACTGTTGGATTCCTATATGATAATGACAGGGCTCTACATAGCGGAAGCCATAATTGGAACCCTCCTTGCAATTTGGCTCGTTTCACCCTTCTCCTGATATCCCATTATATATGAAAAAGCAATATTAGGTCAGATGAAGGGAAGAAACATTAAGAAGCGCAACCTAACATGGCTAGCCCTTGCTATCCTCTTCATTGTTATCATTGCCTTGTTCATCAACTTCGGCGGAGAGATCCTTGATGAACTGGTTGGTCTCGATCCAGTATACTTATTATTTGCCCTGGCATGCTACTCAGGTGTTCAGCTGGCCTGGGCGATCAAATGGTACCTTCTCGTGAAAAGAAGGGTGAAGAATGCCTGGTTCCCTTATGTTGCCCTTGCCAACATGTATGGAAATTTCGTTAATGTTACCACTCCATCAGGACGAATGGCCGGAGAACCCCTCAGGTCAAGGGCCGTTGCAAAAAAATACAGGGCAAGGTTCTCCACAGTATTTGCCGCAGCTATGGTGGACAAGATGACATTGACCATAGCCATGATCATTCTTCTCATCCCACTCACGATCTACATGACCTTCACCTTTTCCATGCCCAGGATACTTGAGTATTTCATGGGGGCCTTTGTTCTTTTCTGGATCGGTGTGGCTACCATCTCCTATTTTCTCTTCAAAGGGATGGGAGAAGGGAGGTCCCGAAAGGTAGGTGACTTCATATACCGGATCGCCAGGGTGATACTGAAGGGAAAATATAGCGACAGGGGATTCTTTGTAAACAAGGTCAAGGACGGGATCCTGGAATTCAAGAGATCGTTCAAGATCCTCTCCAAGGATCCATTCCTGCTTGCTATCGACCTTGCACTCGGAATCACGATCTATCTGTTCAGATTCGCAGCGGCCTATATGTTCTTCCTAGCTATTGGCCATTCGGAGCCCTTCCTCACTGTCTCCACGGTTGTAATGATAGCATTCATCATCGGTCTGATATCACAGCTACCCGGTATGGTGGGGGTCGGAGAATCATCCATGACCGGTCTTTATCTGGCAACCGGTGTCAGGGTTTCGACTGCCATAACAGTATCCATCCTAACTCAGCTCAATGTTTACATCTTCGAGATAGGGCTTGGGTATCTCTCCATGATAGCCCTCAATCTGTGGAAGAGCAGGGATTCATCCTCTAAGCTCCCTTGAGGTCCTCTCCACAACGGACTTCACATTGGTGTACCATTCCTCAATGGTCTCAATGAGCAATTCCTGAACCTTCTCGGGCTCCATAGCTTCGTATACATGGAAGATCCCCCCTCCCTCCCTGTTCCTTATCTTCTTGAAGACCAGACGATTGTCCACCAGCTTGCTAACAGATCGATAGGCAGTGGAGCGGTCCCTGCCGATCCTGTTTCCGATCTCAATTGCCGTACCTGGTCCGTTCTCTAGAAGTTCCCGGTACACCTTGAGGTCCTGGGTCGATAGATCGAAAAAGCATCGAATAGCATTCTCACAATTGGAACTCATTCTCCTGGGGAACAGTTTCACATCCATCCGGACCACCCGACTTCACATGTAAGGGGTCAATTCGATTAGACCCTATCAACTCAGTTGTTCGGCATAAGCGCACAACTTTTATATATATAGCTAAAGGGGGTCTTTAAGTTTGAACCATAAAAATGAAGGGATCGAGGAACTGAGTGATGACATATTCGATACATACATTTCTCAGAACAGGGTCGTTCTGGTGGACTTCTGGGCACCATGGTGTATGCCATGTCAGCTCCAGGGCAGAATGCTGAAATCCAATATCGATGATCTCCCTCAGGGAGCCAAATTGGCGAAGATCAATGTTGACAACAATCCCTTGACCTCGCGTAAGTTCCATGTGAGAGGAATTCCCCAGATGCATCTTTTTGTGGATGGCAAGCTTACCAAAGGATGGACCGGGGTCACTCCAGCTAAGGTCCTTCTTAAAGAAATGAAGAGGTTCACCTAGATAAGTGGAAGTATTGCACAGTCTCTCAAATATTCTGAATTGAGGTTGGTCATTTCACCGGATGTCCTCCCCGGAATGGGGAGCAGGCGGGCGGAAAGGGGTTTGTCCCATTTAATTGAAAGATAGGCCACATCCCTAAGAACAGATGCGATCCGATCTACTGGAGCATCCCCCGGAATAGGAACCGTATCCAGTCCTGTTCCGCATACAGCCGAATATAGGAGCAGTTTCTGAATATCCAGAGAACCAAGGTCAGCAGACCTTGCCAGACCCTTATCCTCCATGACAGGAAGCATCAGACCACTGTATCCGCATCTTTTCACTGTTACATTGGTCAGGGATCGTGTTATCGAGGCTGTAGCTGATAAGGTTCCGCTTGAGCCGAATGGCGATCCCGTGATCTTCTCTATTGCTGAGGCAATTGAACAACCCTCATCCAGTCCGGGTGCGAAGGATAGATCGATCCCACGGTAATCGTACGAGGACCTGGAAGATATCTCAAAGCAGATCTTTTCCACCTTCTTAAGTTCCTGATCGTAAAGGTGACATAGGAACCTCTCGAACTCCTTCAGATGGGAGGTCCTCTCTGCAGCTATTTTTACCATATCACCGGATTCCATACCCAAGGTGAAAGAGGAGGCACCTCCTCCGTGATATGCGGCAGGAAAGAAAGGGATGTCCGGAGGACAGGATGCAGTGGATGAGAACATGAAGTTCCTTGACCCATCCGGTGAGATCACGGAGACCTCCTTTATCGCTCGGGAAGCTGCCTGGATATTGTCCTCCAGAGGGCCTGTAATCCTATCACCTAGAAAAGCAGACGTGCAAACATAGGTGGTCTCCTCAAGCATCTTTGGAACCTGCTCGATAAAAGCGGATGTGATCGAAGGCCCCACTGAGATAAAGTCGATACCGTTCCTTCTTGCAGATGCTTCTATCTCCTTCACTTCGGAAAGGAGGCCCTCTCGAGACCTGTTGATAAGGAAAGTGGTCCAAGGCTGTGTGGAGAGCCGGACAGTCTGGACCTCGATCCCTGAATCGTTGAAGAGGTCCTTTGCACTTTTGAGGAAACTACCAGCTTCCTCCATCTGCTGGTCCAGATCGGAGAAGTGAATGTGGATACCAGCTGTTACGGTCCTGACCTTCATTGAGGAGGATAGGTCCATTCATGTCAAAAAGGGTTTTGATGGGATTGAAAGAATGAACCATAAAACATCAGTTTAAAATACGATTCCATCCAATTATTGGCCGAGTGATTGAAGCATGAGACGGATCCTTGCACTGCAGATTTTTCTTGTCTTGATCCTGTCCACGGTAATATTCATCAATGAAGGGTCTGAAGCTGAAGATTCAGTAGAAGGACCGGTATTCACAGTTGTAATGGATGAGTATGTGAAGACCGCCATTGTTGCTCCCGGAACCAACGGGATCGTTACATTCTACGGAAATGTATCCTGTGTTTTCCCTGGCAATGCTACTGATGAGACCTACTACCTTATCTCTTTCAGAACTTCCTGCAGCGGTTGGCCAGTATCCTCCCTTCCTACGTTGATCGTTTCCAGAGAAAAGAACACTGTTGCCTTCCCTGTAACGGTCCAGGTCCCGTTGGAAACCTCATCCAGCAAGATGGGGAACCTTACAATAGAACTTTTTTGGAGTGATGGTAATCCCTACAATGAGACCCGAACCATTCCTACGGTATATTGTAAGGTTGAAGTGGAACCTTATATCAGTATCGAGCTCCATGGGATCACTTACAAGGAATCGAAGAAGAGGGAATGGAAGGAATATGATATCATCATACTCAATTTCGGGAATTCACCTGTGAATATCACATTGGAGATCGAAAATCCTGGAAATCATCCACTGAACGTGGACCCAATGTATACCACTGTCACTATCCCGGAAGGCAATGAAACCATTGTCACCTTCCGGGTAAGACAGGAAGGAGGAGGTGCCGGGTCCCATTACGTACTGCTCAAAGCGATCTCGGAGGATGGTGAAGAACTCTCGGAGATAAGTATATACTACAGGGGAGGGGTCGAAATAGATCCTGTTGTGATCTTTATCCTATCCTCCCTTGTTATCCTTGGGTTCATTGCTGTTATCTTTTCAATAAGGAAACTTCGAAAAAGAAGTAAAACTGTCTGAGTCAATAATGGACCATTAAGTGAAAAGCTTTATTTTCTCTACAATATCCCTACGATCCGATGAAGAGAGGTCACATAATAATCATGTCAAGATTTCTGTTTATAATCATTCTATGTATGAGAAAGTCAAACAACCAATGGATATCCTGAGTGAATTCTCATGGAAGATCGAAGATGGGAGCAGTTGTGATCTAAGAGAATTCCATATTATCTATTATATCAATGAGGGGATGGAAAAGGGTTTCCTGAGGATAAGGTTCATTTCACGAACCTTCAGAGATAGAATATCATTTCCAGCATATGGAATGATATCCATATTGGAATTTACTACCCGATTTGTCAATAAGGATCCAACAAAGGATTTATCTCGGTACAATCACATTGCCCGGATGGTCCAAAGGTGAAAGTGAGCTTATGTCCAGAGAAAGTCCGAAAAGGATCACACGAAGGAAGCTGACGGCGATCGGGACGGTATCATTATTGGTGATATCCGCTATTGTAATTTTCCTTTACATTGATCTGAAAGAGGATGGAGCATTGCCCTTGGCAACGATGGATGATCTACTGAATTCAAGATCCGAGAGGAGCGGAAACGATCCCGATGTGATCATCGTCGATAAAGATCTACCGTACATGGTACTGGCAGCAACATCAATTGCAGTCTATTACCAAGATAATGAAAGGATCTCCTCACCGCTCCTGTGTACCGGGGACAACCCGGACACACCCGATGAGGGGAGTTCAAAATCAACAGAGAGCTTCCTGGACGCTTACCCTCATTCCAATGTACTAAACATCGATTCACACTCGGCCATGGAAGAAACGATAAAGCTCGCAAAAACCTACTGGAAATCCTCTGATGGTGCAGTGCTCGTGAAAATGGATACTGACGGTTATGAGATGGCCATAAGCGCGGTCGTAATAGCCAGCTACCTGAATATTCCCGTATTGATAATGGAGGACCAGAGTTCGGAAGTGGATCAAACGCTATCTCTTCTGGACGTAAAATACACGATCCTATGTGGAGACCTTAGAGGATACGGTAAGATCTGGCCACTTCACTCGAATGAGGAGATCAATTCGATCCTGGCCACAGGTCATCCGGACTCGAAAAGTGAGATGAGATCCATCTTGAAGGACCGGCTTGGAATGGATGCAAATTATATCGTTTTGGCAAATCCGAACGATATTCGGGTGCCTGGTGTCATCGATTCCTTCACCAAGGAATTCACCGGGATCGTGAAACATTCGGATACGGGATCAACCTCTTTCCCGACCTCATCTGGGGATGCACCCACTTTTTACATGAACATTCCTGAAGATTACCAATATACCAGGGTCACGGTGGATTCCTCAATGGACTGCATTGATCCAAGGAATTTCGGAACGGCAGAAACGCATGGAGAGCGGTCCTATGTCTATTTCGGTATCGATGAAGATAAGGACGGACAGATGGTCCATGACGGTGACTCCGAACCAGATACGCTGCATTTCATGTCCCCTTCCCTTGCATATTCATATTCCGGGTCCGGATCCAGTGTTCAGGCGGTCTGTCATACCGATTATCCGATCTTCAATTCCACCGGTGAGAAATGCATCCAGATCAAAGCCTCTCTCGATTACAAGGTGACACAGGATTCCCATCTTCCCGGCCCTGGTATTACCAAGGATATGTTTGGGTCCGAAACAACATTCACGATCACCGTCACGGTTGAGAAACTGGATTCTTACATCTATCCCAGGCTCGTGGGCGGCTCTTCCCTTGCCTCCTATCTTGCAGCGTTCAGGGGTGGGATCGTCCTCGCCGATCCCGGTTATTCTGTCCATGACGAGGAGATGGTTGCAAATGCCAACTGTGGAGATCCAACTGCAAACGAGGAACTCTATGAGAATATCAATACACGTACAATGAAGGTGAAAAACGACCTGAACGACCTGCTTGGAGACCTGGCAGATGTTGACGGGAATGATTGGGGCAGTGTAGCAGAGGTCTATGGTTCCAGAGACCTATCCGACCCGATGTATGTCGGGATCTTGGCTGACCCATTCATGATCCCTCAGTTATACTACACGAACACACAGGGAGATTACGGTGAGTCAGAAGGTTTCGGAACCCCTTCGGACAATGGATACGGCAACATAGATGCTGATCTTGAGAATCTGCCATTCAATGTAGATGGAAGCGCCCCCACACTGGAATTGGCTGTGGGAAGAATGACCGGCTGGGATATTCAGGACACATCCTCGCTCCTTGCCAGGACCTTCTTCTACGATGATATCATAGATTCATATCCAGGTCATTCAGGATCGTTCAAGGACAGCGCACTGAGTACACATGGGACCGTAGTGCCTGTTGGAGCGGCAGAGACCGTCGTGAAGAAACTGGAAGCTGCATATGAACAGGCCGGTTTCACTGTGGATGCATACCACAATTTCGCCCTGTCGGATTCAAAGTATTCAGCAGAATATTACGAGACCTCCAATTTCATATTCGAATGCGCTCATGGACATTATTACTGGTTCGTCCCTCCGGGTTACAAGGACACCAGTGCGGGGGGAGGTTTCACGGTTGCTAACGTGCAGGATATGGATTTCGGTCCTGGAGTGATATTCGCCTCATCGTGCGTTACAGGAAAAGTGGACGGGATACCTCTATACAATGGTCTCTCTCAGACTTTCATCCATTCAGGAATGAATGCATATGTCGGAGCATCCCGATTATCATGGGGGTCGCTCATACCCAGTCCCATGGCATCTCCATCCGGGGAGGCTCTGGGAGGTTATGTTGGACTCCTCTTCTACGGTTATCTAACTGGTTTTATATATGACAGGGATGGAGGGCTGAGATCGGAGGGTGTAGGGGACCTTTCCGTAGGAGCGGCTTTGATGCATGCAAAGAACGATTTCACACTGGAAGAAGGGTCGGATGGAGGGGGACCGATCGACGATACGGTGGAAGAGTTCAATCTACATGGAGACCCTGCGTTCAACCCTTATGAACCAATATTCGACAGTTGATCACTTGAATCTACAATACGATCCTATACAAATAATTCGATGAAGCATTTTTCATAGTGAAGGGATAGATCGTTTCAGGCATCTATCTCAACCTGGATTCCTGGTCCTAAACCATATTCCTCTGAAAGGCCCTGATTCACTTCTACAACATAGAGACAAGGTCCTCCGCTGGAAAAGCGGTCTACTTCATTGTCCTTCTTACCTGCACCGGAATTCGCCTCTGATATCTTGAGGACATGCAGGTCCTCTGAAATGAAGATGATATCCAGGTCCAGATAGGTATCCTTCATCCAGAAGGTTACATTCCTGGGAGTATCGTAGACAAAGACCATTCCTTCCTTTTCTCCAAGGGAGGTCCTCAGCATCAGGCCCTTGGTCCTCTCGAAATCATCATCTGCTATCTCACATCGGACCACAAGGTCCTTCCCCTCGAGATCGAACCTGACAATGGCCAAAGATCCCTGATCCTTCTCTTCCGGTCCATCCCTTATAGGCATGATACCTGCTAGAAATAGGGAGATCAAGATCAGTGTGAATATCAGGATAGTTCGGTCGATTTGGATTCCCCGGGTGGTGTAAGAGTTTCAGAGGTTAAAATCATTCATTTTCGCAAGACATTTCCTTCACTGCTGATGCGACGTTCTTTGCAAGCTCGACGAGTCTGTCCAGGTCCTCCGAGGTTGGCGCCCCCATTGCTTCAACAACGGGTGTGACGAATTTACAGGTCGATGCCTTTCCGAATTCCTCCAACGCTTTCACTCCGCCTCCACCCCATCCGCAGGAACCGAATACACCCAGAACGTGATTCTTTATCCTGGATTTCTCAAGAAAATGGACCAATTCATCTATGGGTGGAAACATACCTGTGTTGTAAGTGGGTGTCCCGATGATTATTCCGGCGTTTGTCCATGCATCGTTCACAAGATAGGAAAGATGTGATTTGGATGCATCATGGACCCTTATCTTCTCTATGCCTTCTTCCGCAAGGGTCCTTGCAACGACCTCTGCCATCTTTTTGGTATTCCCATACATTGAGCCGTAGATCACCACGACCCCCGTTTCGGTCTCCATTGAAGAGAGCCTGTCATAGTAATCAATGATATATTTCGGATCTTCTCTCCATATCGGCCCATGTGTGGAGCATATGGCCTTCACCTCCAGACCGGATAGCTTCTTCAATGCTGCCTGGACCATCTGACTGTATTTTGCAACGATATTGGTATAATACCTGGAGATCTCGGCCTCGTAATATCTCTTGATATCGATCTCATCATCAAATATCCCGCCATCCAAGGCCCCGAATCCTCCAAAAGCGTCTCCGGAGAAGAGAATATGGTCCTTCTCATCATAGGTCATCATGGTCTCTGGCCAATGCACCATCGGGGTCATGTAGAATTTGAGCTTCCTCCCCCCGAGATCGATCCCATCCCCTTCGCCAACAAGGTGAATATTCTCGGTGATACCGTAGAAGTTCTCCAGGAACTTGGCTGTTTTCTTGTTCCCTACAAGCTTAATATCCGGATACTTGGAGATAATAGCCTTGATGGAACCGGAATGGTCGGGTTCCATGTGGTTTATAACGAGATAATCTATCTTCTTTCCATTACCCATCAATTCCTGGATCTTGTCCAGATATGGGGATGTAACTGTGAATTTTACGGTGTCTATCAAGGCGACCTTCTCATCCATGATGAGGTAAGAATTATAGGAAACACCCTTGGGCAGAGGCCATAGGGATTCGAATAGGTGTGTTTCCCTGTCGTTGACTCCGATCCAGTATACTCCATCTACGATTCGTACAGGGTCTTCCATTAAGTCCATCTCCTGGATGAATTTTGGAACGACGTTTGATACTTAAACATTTCACATTGATTGTACTGATAATGTCTTTTCACAACTTTTAAGAACAAGAACTCTATTGGCCGCTGAACAGGAGGACCTTTTAAATGTCTGTTGAAGAAAAATGCTCATCCTGCGGCATTCCGTTGAAGAGAGAAAAGTCGGTTGGCTTCAAATGCCCGTCATGCGGTGTAGGATTCATCGGTCGATGCTCTAACTGTAGAGACCAGTCAGCCATATATGTGTGCAAGAACTGTGGTTTCGAGGGTCCTTGAGGAGTGATTTCCATGGGAGACGTTCTTATCAGGTACAAGGTCATGCCCGAGGGACCGGAAGTTGACCTTGAGGAGATAGCCAGGAAATTCAAGGAATATGTTCCGGACCATGGCAGGATATCCTCTTCTGAAGTGAAACCCGCTTTTTTCGGTATGAATATGTTGGAATGGGCAGTGGTCCTCGATGACAAGATCGGCGGGGGAGAAGAACTCGAAGAGAAGATGAGGGGTACAGAGGGAGTCAGTTCCCTTGAGATCCTGGAAATGGGGCTCCTTTGATCATGATCCTTATCGAGGGAAGGGTTGCGATCCATCCAACTGAGGATCCGGATAGGGTCAGATCCTCCGTTTTGAATATCTTTCCTGATTCAAGCATTCGGGAGATCGATGATCATCTACTGTTCACATCAAAAGAAATCGATACTTTCGCTGAGATAATCAGGGACCATTCCATCAGGGATACTGCATCGATGGTCTTGGAGAGAGCCAGGATCGAGGATGCCACATCTTTTTACCTCAACAAGCAGGCCGCATTCATGGGTGTTGTTAATTTCACTGAAGGTGAATCCACTTTGGGTGATATTGAGGTTCAGGTGAAGGAAGGGGCCAGAGAGTTCATAGAGTCAATAAGACCCGGTCTAATTTAGGACATGTCAGTTCAACACCACTTATATACTCTCCAGGACAATCGACCATTATGGCAGCCAAGATTACGATCATTACTGCTGCAGTTCTTATCTTGTCTTTATCATTGCTACTATTCTCACAAAAGGAATCCTTTACAGCCTCTGCCATACCACAGATAGTGGATATTGAACAGGAACTCGCATTCATTTCGGTTTCGGAAGATGAGACCGGGTCGCTGGAATTGAACGTAACCATACGATCCCCATCCAACCAGAATATCATACTAAACATCGCATCGGAATTGAAGGGGGCTCCTTTCTGGACCGTCGAGCATATAAAAAGCATCTATCTTGAACCATTCGAGGAATGGAAATTCAAGGTCACTGTCACTGCTCCTGCCGGTGAAAGGGCAGACAAAGAGGTTGACCTAATGATGTCAGTTTCCTCAGACAGCGGTCTTGTAACTGGTGAGGATTCCTGCAGATTGAAAGTGCTTCCGTTCCTTTCTACAGAGGTCTCCTCCCAGGTCGACTATCTCCTGGAAAGACCACTCAGCGGTTCATTCCCACTCATCATCAAGAACAATGGAAATACAGTATCTCCTGTGGGACTGACCTGGGATGGTGAGATCGAACTGACCTCCGGTGGAAGCATCATGCTCGACCCGGGTGAAAAGACCACCCTGAACATCGATTACGACATACCAGACGATCTATCGGATACAACGATCTCCATCACTTCGTTTTCGGGAACGACATCGGGAAACGGAATGGATGTAAGTTTCATTTTGGAAAGGCCATTTGTCCATATCCTATTCAAAAAAGGACCTTTCCTTGTCCTCCTTCCTGGTATCCTGGAAAAGGATTCCGTCAAGGTACTCTGCATCGGGGGAGAACTGACCAATGTCGGGATAGAAGTGGTGGATCCTGATCCGGACCATAGTGTGGTAACCGAGAAGGGAGTGAACCTCGATCATCTCGAAAGAGAGGACCTCACACTCTCTGGGAAAGACTATTCCGGGACCAAACTCTTAACGGTAGAAGCTTACGGGTTCTGGGGGGAACAGAGGATAACCTCCAATATCCTCAAGGTACCTGTCACGGGTGAGGATGATAGAAGGGATGGCATTCCTACAGCGATGATATTGTATGCCGGCGGAGGAACCGCGGCGATCGGTGCCACACTTGCCGGGACCATTGCCTATCTGTATACGGCTTCCGAGATCTTCAGGTACAGATGGCTCCTGATAGCTTTCATACCCCTTTATTCAACGATTCATGGGGAGAAGGTCCTTGACCATTTCTTCCGCGGCAGGTTGTTCGAGTTCATCAAAGAGCATCCTGGTGTAACCTTCACTGCTCTGAAGGACCATTTCGAGGTGAACAATGGAACCCTGACCTATCACCTCCACAAGCTGGAAAGGGAAGAGCTTATTGTCTACAGGAACTATGGAAAATACAAGCTCTTCTATGCTGACGGGGTGAGGATCAAAGGGGTGGAAGCCGTGATCTCCCCTATTGACAAGGAGATATTCGACCTTGTTACTGACAACCCGGGGATCTCATCCGGAGCGATCATCAGCAATCTAACATCCGAGAGATCTGCAAGAACGATCTCCAGGCATCTCAAACAGCTGGAAAGAAAAGGATTCGTCACATCGGAGAGAAGGGATGGGAGGAGGGTTTTCTTCATTTCTTCTGACCTTGAACGGGTCCTGATGCCCGGAAGAGGAGTCATCGAGGTGTCAGAAATAGCAGGTCTGGACATATGAAACTTTACGGTCTTTGACCATAGACAATTTAAAATAAGAAGTCATTATTCATCGCAACCTACCCTGTGCCGCAGTAGCTTAGCAGGTTAGAGCGTACGGCTGTTAACCGTAAGGTCGTCGGTTCGAATCCGCCCTGCGGCGCTTTTTACATCAACATATTATTTGAACAATGAAGTTGGGACAATAATTCATCTATTCCAATTGACGGGTTTTTTGGGGATCCTCATCAGGAATATTGTTCCATGTGATACATCATCCTTGATCCACACATCCCCGCCATATCTCTCAACTACCTTTTTCACGATATACAATCCTAATCCGGTTCCCCTGTTCTCACCGAAAGAGAAGCTCTCTTCGAAAACCATATCCCTGATGTCCTCTGGAATCCCTTTCCCATTATCTGCGAAGGATATCAGGACATTCCCATCCTCCTCGACTATCTCCACATTCATTCTGTCCGCACCACCATGGAACATTGCATTTCCGATGATATTTTCCACAACAGAATCGAAG
Source organism: Thermoplasmatota archaeon (assembly GCA_965234725.1). Lineage (GTDB taxonomy): Archaea > Thermoplasmatota > Penumbrarchaeia > Penumbrarchaeales > Penumbrarchaeaceae > Penumbrarchaeum > Penumbrarchaeum helgolandense. Next base: position 22,510 of record CBDDUX010000038.1, read on the forward strand.
GCTGAATCAACCAGGACCGATGAATCTCCCTCGATACTGTACTTCAAAGGAAAATCAGCGAGGATCTCTTCGATGGTATCCCTGAGGGAGATCTCTTTCTTTTCTTGACCCGAAACCATCAGGTTCTCCAGCTGGTTCATACGCTTTGTGATATCGATCGATTTCCTCACGGATTTGAAGGCCTCCTCGATAAGGATAGGATCCAATGTCGATCCCTGCCTCAACATATCAAGGATCCCGAATGCTATTGTCAAACGATTCCTGATATCGTGACGGGTTATCCTTGCTATCAATCTTAAAATCTCATTCAGATCGATGAGTTCTTCTTGTGCTCTCTTCAAAGTAGAAACATCCCACGATACAACACTGATAACATTCCTTTCATTGTATTCGATGAGACTTGCGGAAACCTCCACATCAATTGTCTTTCCTTCCTTTGTTCTGTATATTCTTGGTCCTACAAATCCATACTGCCTGGATGGAAGTTCTTCTATCTTGATATTGACATCATCCTTCGAATGGTCAATGAAATCATAGGGTGTCATCCCCTTCAGTTCCTCACCGGAATATCCCAGGAGGTCCTGCAATGTGGTATTGCTCTCTATTATCCTCATGGTCTCCTGATCCACAAGGTAGATATTATTGGGACTGTGCTCCAAGACCGCCATATATTTCTGTTCACTACCCTTTAAGTTCAAAAGTGCCCGATTTTTCTCCGTAACATCCATATGGATCCCGGAGATGTAAAGGGGCTTTCCATTCTCATCCCATTCCTGTATCTGTCCCAGATCCAGAAACCATTTCCATGAACCATCCTTACATCTCAACCTGTATTCAACTGTGAAATTCTCCGACCTCCCCTCAAGATGATCGGATTTCCTCCTGTTGAATTCCTCGACATCATCGGGGTGAATGCTATCTTTCCAGGTTTCAGAGGTAAATTCTCTCTCACCTGGTTCGTAACCAAGAAGTGTTGACCATTTCTCATCGAATTCTATTCTCATATTCACGAGGTCCCATTCCCAGATCGCAATGTTCGCACCTCTGTAGGCCAGGTCCAGTTTCTTTTCGCTCAGGGATAGGTTTTCCTGGATTCTTTTCATCTCGGATATATCAAGTGCGGTGATCAGCAGATATTGAATCCCTTCCAAGTTTACAAGGTCGGCATCGATCCTTAGTATCCTTGTTTCTCCATCCTTTCTGAATACCGGGATCTCTATCGGTTGTTCGGTATCGGGATCCTTCAATAATCTTGCTGCAGCCTCCAGGACCTCTTCCATATGCTCTTCATCGGTGAGTTCCCAGAAATCCATACCTCTGAGTTCTTCAAGAGAAAAACCGGTATATTCAAGGACTTTGGGATTGGCATAGATGATCTTTGTATCCTTGACAATTGCCATCCCGTGTCTGGTCTTGTCAAGAAATAACCTGATCACTTCCGAAATTTCGGCCTCGGTATCAGACATCCCATCAAGAGAATTATCATTCTCTAACCTTGAAGGCATCGAAGGTGACCCCTATTCGTATCATGAAAAACCATTGGATCTCCTTAATATGTTTTCCACCATGGTATCAAATCAGGTTACCCAGTCTCCGGGTTTCCTTCTGAAGGATATCGAAATACTCATACCTTCTTGATAAGGTCAAGGATCATCTTCTCGGGGGCGGCCCCTTCCTGATGATGAGCCTCATTTATTACCGTTCGAGGAACGCCCATTACCTTGTATTTTTGTGAAAGGTCCGGGAATTCCTGTGCTTCCACCATATCAGCTGTGATCCTGTCATTTAAAATTGCCATGTGATGAGCAAGAACAACTGCCCGAGGACAGTATGGACATGTCGGTGTTACGAAAACCTGTAAATGAATATCCTTTTCCAGATTCTTGAGGTATTCCTGTCCTTCCTCGGAGATACCAACGATACCTCTTGAGATTGTCAAGATCGAATCCAGTAGAGATGTGAACTCGTATCCAGCCGGAATTCCAAAGAACCTGATACCAAGATATTTTCCATTCCTATCCGATCCTTTAAGAGGAACGATCGCCGGGACCTTGTCAACTCCATAGGTTTCCGATGTCACAGGATCCTCATCAGTATCTATCTCCTCGAAGGTTATCCCATCGCTCAGACCTGATAACTCCTCCACTATCATCCTTGTATCATTGCACATGGAACAGTCTGTCTTTTTAGTGAATACCAAAATGTGGACTGGTTCATCCATCTCCAACAAAGATTCTCTCACCTTCTCAGCTGTCTCTTCGTCCATTAACGACATATATAGATCTCCTTGTTTCGACTAGGACTATTAAAAGGTGTTTAATAACGTTTGTGCATAAAATTCACATAACCGATCGGTACGATCAAGACCGTGACCACATATCGTCCGGGAGGTCCTCATATATCTCCTCCCCTCCGAGTCCCATATCCCCTTCCTGGCAGGTAAGATCTCCCGAGGTCAGGTCAGCGATATACTTCTTCTTCAGGGTCCAGTAATTTATCCTCCACTCCCTGCCATCATAAAGGGTCGTCTCTTCCCTCTCCGTCTTGAGGATCCCAAGGTCCTCAAGCATGTAGAATATATCCCTGTCATCGGTCTTTAGCATGTTGTCTATGATCCTTTCCCCGAATCCAAAAAAGTTGAGTACATGCTCGGCCATTTCCTCAGCCACATCGCATTCTATCTTCTCTTCCTCGTTCTTCCTGCTGAATGAGGACTGAATAGCCCTTGACAGGACCAACCTTGAAATTACATCATCCCTTCCACCTGGAAAGTAAGGTTTGCTTCCCTGGAGGGGTACATCATATATTATAGGCATTTAAGATCAGACCTGTAGAAACACAACTCCTACCTTAAGTGTATTGTTTTGTTCCATATTTAATGTTCTCCTAATTCCATGTTGAAATTGTCTTTTTGTTACAATGTAACGGAAAAAGCTTTTACCATCATCCATGGATGGTTTCCCGAGGATGAGTGCAATGTCTGGTATTTCTGTATCAGAGCGTACTGTAAAGATAATTGTGATAACACTATCCATTGCGGGAGTGCTCGGTCTGGTAGTGCTTGCTCAATGGTCTGAAACTCCGCAGGTGAATATTTCTGAACTCCAGGACCATGAAGGAGAAACCGTCAGGTCATATGGATTGGTTATAGGACAGGATCTTCTTTCTTCCGGAGCTTCCAGACTTCTGTTGGTGGATGGGAATGAGACAGCAGAAATATACATTGAAAGATCCTCCAATGAATATCCTTCGGGAACAAACATAAAGGTAAAAGGTGAGGTCTTCAGTTCTGATGGGAGCTTCTCGATAACAGTACAATCCGACAGTGGGATCCAGAAAATAGGTGAAATGGAGGAAATCGCATTTGGGAGGGATTCCATCACGGGCTCGATAGTCACTTTCCAGGGAAACCTTGTCAGCAAGGATTCAGGAGGGTGGAATGATGAGGAATGTATCATTATGGTGGAGGGAGATGATGGCCCGCTCTTTGTTGATGTTACCATATCCAGAGTAGATGAGGAATTCCACAACGGAGACCTCATTTCATTTTCTGGATATCTTTGGGAGGGGGGAGATGTACTTTGTTACGGCGACTCATCCGCTGAGCTCATATACAGACCTGAATCGGCTACCAGTTCTCTGGTCGCTTTGATAGATAGACTGAAAGATGATCAAAATGACATACCCGCAGGAAAGATGAATATCCTCTCATATGTGAAGTATGAGCCTGTTTCAAAGAGTCTTTATGTAAGTGACGAGGTGGAAGGATCCGCGATCTCCGTGAAGGTCATTCTTCCGGATCCGGATCCTCTGATCCATAAGGGAGATCTTATCGAGCTCATCAATACTACAATACTTTGGGATCCTCAATCACTGAGATACGAATTCCATGCCGAGTGGGCTTCGGTAATAATGCCGTACGGTCCCTGGAGACTCGGACTGGATAATCTGGACTTCGGGGTCTCATCCTATGAAAACACCGAAGTGATCCTGACAGGGGAGCCGGTATTGACAGGTGATGAACAATTTCTCTATAACGGTAATTCCAGGATCGAACTGAGATCCATTGATACCATCCCAATGGGAAGGGACATTGAACTGAGAGGATACATACGTTTTGACCCTCTGACCAATTCATTTTACCTGGAGGTTATGGAGGTCAATGGATGATAGAGACCATTCTATTGATCTCGATAACTGCTCTCCTTGGTACTTGCTTAGGTGTCCTGACCGGACTTATACCCGGTCTGCATGTGAACAATGTGGCGATCATTCTGCTTTCCATATCACCTCTGGCTGCTGAAGGATTGATGGACCTTCTCGGACTCGATCAGTATACGGTCCTTCTCATGGTATCTGCAGCGATCGTAGCAACCTCCATGGCCCATACATTCCTTGATTTCATACCTTCGACCTTCCTGGGCGCACCGGAACCGGAAACCGCTCTTTCGGTACTACCGGCACATGGAATGCTGATGGAGGGAAATGGGTTCAGGGCCGTATTCCTTTCAGCAGTTGGTAGTTTCGGAGCTGTTGTAGTCGGATGCCTTCTTCTGATACCTTACAGGCTCATGGTCAATGAACCGGTGAACGGTTATGCTGCCCTGAAGGAATACATGGTATGGGTCCTGATAGGTGTTGTTATCCTGATGCTTGTCACCGAAACATCGAAGATTCCCTATATTAGAAAAAAGGAGGAAGGAGGAGAGGTCAAATGGTCAGAAGGGAGATTCTCAAGGACTTTGGGCGTAGTACTTGCAATGTTCCTATTTCTGCTTTCAGGGATCCTTGGACTTGCTGCACTGGACCTGAAGGTCACATCTCCTTTCGGCCTTCCGGCAACAGTCCTGTTTCCACTATTATCCGGTCTTTTTGGAACTTCCACACTTATAGAGAGTCTCAGAGGAGGAGCGGAGGTGCCTGACCAGATCACAGAACAAGGGGAGGTCGATCTGACCGAGGCCGCTGGTTCTGTAACTTCCGGAGGGATAGCGGGTTCCGTAGTTGGATTCCTTCCGGGAATGAGCGGGGGAGTTGCCACGATAATTGCAATGTTGTTCAGGAAGGACCCGTCACCTTCTTCGGTCATTTTGACGCTTTCAGCCATCAATACGGCCAATTCTTTCTTTGTTCTGTCCGCATTATTTCTCATTCTCAGACCGAGGTCCGGAGCTGCGATAGTGGTGAATGAACTGATCGATGCTACGGAATGGACCTCTCTTTCACCACCTATAGACCTGACACTCCTCATGATCTCGGCATTGATAGCTTCCACGCTTGGGTTCTTCCTAACCATCTTCCTCGGACGCAAACTGGCCAATCTTCTACCCAAGGTGCCTTATCATTTACTTGTGAAGAGTATAATCGGTTTCATAATTACCATGGTCTTTGTCTTCACAGGACCTATCGGTTTATTTGCCCTTCTTGTGGCAACCGCGGTAGGAATGATAGCCCCTTTGATCGGAATAAGGAGGTCGCATGCCATGGGAGTCCTTCTGCTGCCAGTTATCGTGATGCTCTGGTGATCAGGAACTGCCAGGAGGTCTAACATGACCTATCTTCCTTGCTGGCACTCCCGTCCATATCTCATAGGGTCCTATCCTCGTATTCTTTGTCACGATGGAGTATGCTCCTACGATGCACCCCTTTCCAAGATGAGAACCAGGAAGGATCAGTGAAGATTGACCGATATCAACATCATCCTCTATGACAACCTTCCTGAGGATCAGAACACCTCTCTCACCCACGTGCCCCAGGACCATTACATCACCTCCGAAGGTTACATTCCTTCCAACCGTTATGAGGTCCGGGTCATGGAGATAGGTCGTATTGATGATGGTACCCTTTCCGATCTTCATCCCCATCAATCTGTAGAACATCACTATAAGGACCGTGGTCCTCGTAAGTTCAAGGAATAGATGCCTGTTGAAGAGGATAATGCCGTTGACCACCGACCAGTATCCTGCAACGGGAGATATGTAGGGATACTCGCCCTCCCTTTGATGCGAGAATAGACCCAATCCCCACTTCAAGGCAGGTCCGAATATCAGAAGTCCGATCCCGAAAATGAGATAAGAAGCTCCGAAGGAAGCCCCAAGGACCATTACATCCAGCAGAGGAAATGGTGTGGACCCCATGTAATTTTCCAGAGCGAACCGTAACAGATAAATGGGCGCCACAAGTGAAGAGGTGATCAGGACCAAAGCTATAAGGAAAAGTGGTATCCAGGTGAACGAGGTGGCAATACGAAATATTAATGGTACCTTCCACCCTCGTTGGTGATATATCTCCTCTCGGGATGGAACGGAATGGTCAATGTACTTTCCTGCCAAGAGAAAACACCCTGATATTGGAACGATACATGTTCAAATTGCTATTAACACTTTTCACCTGGACTAAGATCATCAGTCCGTTACACGGCTGAGACAGGTCGCAGCGATCCTGTAAGCTTTAAGATATTCCTTCTTTATTACAAGGTTCTGGATGGTCTCGATATCCCTCTTGATCTCTCCAGTAGCTTTTCCCTGTGTATGCCTGATCTTCATTTCCTGACGTATCTCGGCTATCAGGGAGAATAGTTTGGTCTTGGCTTCCTCTGGATCTAGCTCTATCTCATCCATCGCTATGTCACCTGGAACAGGATCAGGATCCATACCACCTGGACCGCTGATCCCAGAAGTTGAAAGCGTGGAGATCTTCTTCACAAGGGATGACATCTCGGATCTAGCCTTTTCAACATCAGCAGCTTCTATTAGATCCCTGATTCGAGCCATTGATTCCCTAAGGCCTTCAACCGGCACCCCTGCATCGACAAGCTTCTTTATCTTCCCCTCTTGTCCAATAAGACCTCCCCTGAGCTCATCCAGCTGTGATTGCAGTTCCACTCTATTTTCTATTCTATCCTTCAAGGTCAGTATCTGTTTATCGACCAGTTCTATAACGGAATCAACATCACCAGCATCCATAAGGACCTTGGCTTTTGTGTGAGCCGCTTTAAAGGTGGCTACCTTCAAACCAACAGATCTGGCATTCTTGATAAAGGTTCCAAGTTCCTCAAGAATAATGGATGCCCTGGCCGTTTTAACCTCCTGACTCAGCTTCTCCCTCATACCATAAAGATGCTCCATGGCATCCTTGAACCTACCATCATCGGCCATATTATAAGAATGCTGGATCTCCGGTTCAAGATCTCCGAGAGTCAGTCCATATCTTTCAGAATCGCTCCAAAGGTCCCGGATCTCCTTCTCTATGATAGAGAAGGTCCGTTTGGTCATCCTTTCATCCAATTCCACCTGGGCCCTTGTCATGAGGTCAAGTGATTCTTCAACATCACCTGATCTCATTTTCTCCCTTGCCATGTCCATTATCCTCTTGGAAGCTTCAGTATCGACTAGGAGTCCTTCGGCTTCTTTCAGGGTGGCCATTGCATTATCGAGCCTGTCCCCGATCACAAGAGAGAGCTTCTTCTTCCGGAGCTCCTTTAATAGTGACCTCTCCCTTTCCACACTTGATTTATCCTTCCTTTCGAGATATAGGTCCTTTACCTCTTCAAGACCTTTCTCGAAGTGGTCAACATCCACTCCCTGTTGCCTCAGGCCTTTCATCTCGTTCATTATCATTATCATTAATTTCTGATACTCGACCCTCAATTCATCACGTCTCATATAGTTGAGCCTTTCATTGAGTATATCCATCTGAGCGTCGAAGTCCTCCATCTTACCATTGGAAAGTGCTTTGGTCGCCAATTCCAATGGCTCGTCCAGAGGTGAAACGTCTATGGATAGACCTAAAAGCTCGTTCCGTGTCGAAAGGACCTCGTTCAGGCTTCTCTCGGCCTGTTTCCTGATACTGATGGTCACTATCTTCTTGAAGGTTGTTTCAGCCTTTGTTAGAAGTTCCTGGGCCACTTCCAGATCATTATCCTCAAGGGCCTTCTCTGATTTCTCGAGTATCACTTCCACAGGCTTGGCGTCCATGGATTGATGGAGGGACTCAAGTTTCTCCTTTAGAACATTGATGCCTTTTTCCAGGGTTTGTGTTCTGCTCTCTTCAAGATCGGCCAATGTATGCGCCGCATCATCAAGAAGCTTCTCCATCCCCTCAAGTGCGCCTTGAATATCAGATGAGAATCTTGACAGGAGGTGGTCCTTCTCCCTCACCATCCTGATATGATCTTCTGATGCTTCACCCAGTATGTAGGATATCCTCTGTATCATGGGTTCAACGGACTGGAGTATCATTTCGAACTTCCGTTTCTCTGCTATTGCAGCTTCTCCCGTGACCTCTTGATAGAGTTTCCTGAAATTCATGTAAACGGTTACTGTGTCATTTTCCGAACCTTCAGGGAACCGTTCTATCTTCTGGCTGAACGCAGTTCTTTTCTCCTCATCCACAACCCTGCTGAGAAGCGACTTCATTTCCTTTGTCTTATCTTTCATTTCCTTCTGGAGGTCTGAGAAAAGCATCTGATTATCTTTTTCAATGAGTTCAAGGGAGGTCCTCAATTCCTTCAAGGAAGTGATGAGGTGTTCCACATCACCGGAGTTGACACCTTTCATTATCGTGGTAATGTTTGGGACCTTACCATCCAATCTCACCTGTTTCCCTATATCAAGGTACTGAGATTCCACAGCCCGGATGTTGGCTATCATGTTGTTGATCGCATTTGGAGCAAGGGATACCAGGTACTGTGATAGCCAGTCGTATGATATCTTCCAGTATTGATCCAACATTCCCATATCTTTACGCTGGAAGGCCTCCTTCATAGCCTTGAGATGGGGTTGAATGCCACTTGTATCTCCTCCGATCATTCTGGCTTCCCGGTCAAGGTCTTCCACCAATCGAACCTTCTCCAAGGAGGGGTCCGTTACCTCAGCATTATCCTCCTTCAATTCAATATGATCAGGCTTGAGAGAAGGAGCTTGAGGCGCTTCCTCCATCTCATCAGGTATCTCAACGTCTTCTGTTTTTCCATGTGAACTATCATCTTTTGAGAGGTCCTTCTTCTCAAGGACCTCCACTTCAATATTTGAAGTGGGCTGAGGGACCTGATCTTCTTTTCCAATGGATCTTGATCCTTCTTTTTTATCAGGATGAGCACTGTCCTTTTGTTTTTTGGATGTTGATGAGGAGGGAGGTTTGTCATCAACCGATCCACTTTCCTGGATGTCTGAACCTTCTGGTTTATTTTGAGTGGGTGCACCATCTGCTGATATCCCAAGCTGGGAGGATACTTTTTCAAGATAGACCTCGAATTTCGAAAGGGCCCGAAGAAGTTCCTTTTCAGGAGCTGCTTTGGCCACTTTTTCTATCTTATTCAGGCTATCTCTAAGCTTTCCTATATCCTGCCCCTTCTCTTCGATCTGTTTAAGGATACTCCAGCTCTTACTGATCCTTGCCTGAACAGAGCTATCCCCTTTCTGGACCATTTTCCCAGCACCTCCCGAACATCCAAAATGCCGGGTTTATTAAAATGTACGTACGTTAATAAGGTTTCTTATCTAATTCACTAATGCTGAAAAACTACCGGTTGGATGTGTCATCTCCAGTGATCTTCAGTTCCTCCACATGGGAAACGTTTTCAACCGGACCACCAAGACCTGGACCTGGTAAAGAGGTCAAAGGTGCAGAAACTCCTTTTTCATTATAGCCTTCCGGTTTCGGACCTCCGTAGAGTTCCTCGTATGATACCTTGGGAGATGCTTCCTCCTCTTCAAGATCCTTCCCGAACGGGTCCTTTCCCTGCTTCTTCATCGTTTCGATATGATCCAGGAATTCCCTTTCTCGCTCCTTTTTCTCTTTCCTCTGTTTCTGCACAAGGATGAATCCTGTTATTCCGAAGATGACCAGTACCAAAATAATGCCAACAATGACCAGTATATTGGTGGGTTTTGCAAAATCACCAAAACTTGATGAGGAACTCCCCGAAGCATTTCCCAGTGGTTCTATTGTTGCCACAGATAATGCACCCTCCCCTGCAGTATCAGTAATGATATACCTCTCCGCCAACCCTTTAATCTCTGCATAATCCAGGTGGTGAATGGATACACAGAATATTTCAAAGTCCTCCGGGTCTATCGGATATGATAATCCTCCCTCGGCCATTTCGGAAAAGGGAATATCCCAGACCAGGGTCGCCTTGTTAAGGATCCTCCCGGTTGAATTCACATAGATGGAGGGATCACCAATGTAGCTTCTATTGGCTATCATCATATCATTTTCAGGCAATCTATAAGGGATCTCATCCCAACTTGAGATATTCTTGAAATCAATAAATGGTTCCTGATACCCGCTCTTCATAATATAGAGATGATATTGGAAGGATCCGTCGATCTGTATTGTATCCTTGATCTCAAGTAGGACCTGGATCGCATTCCCTCTTCTCTGCGTCTTTATCGAGAGGATATCCAGACCTGACTGTGCCACTGTAGAAACCGTAAAAACCCGATCCCCGGAACCTTTCAGCTTCCATTCCTCCTGGGTCTTAACAGAATCTGATACTGGATCCCTTATATCCCTGAGAAGTTCTCCGATAGCAATATCTTCAGGAGCTTCAACAAGGATCGTAATATTCTTTTTGACCGATAGTTTTCCATCACTTACGGTTAGAACAATAGTGGTATTACCGGAATGAGATGTAGCGTAGACATGGGATGCCACCATCCCTTTGGAGGTCTTCCCGTCCCCCCAATCCCATTCATAGGATAGTGGGTCCAGATCAATATCCGTGAACCCGGAAGCTTGTAAGGTTATTTCTTCGGAAGGGAACAATGTCAGGTTCCCTTTCACAATTTCTATAATTCCAGCCTCCGGCTGATCGTTCACGGGTTCTATCGACAGGGCTATTTTGACTATCTCGAACCCTCCCCTACCATCACTGAGTGAAACATTGAAGAAATAACTTCCAACATCATCTTGAACAGGACTGAGGACCATTGTACCATTTTGGAACAGTTCGAAAAATGGCATCAATGCTTGAGATGCATTTGTTGCAAAGGAGAGGCTTTCATACGGATCATCATCATCACCATATATCATCTTGTAGACCTTGACGGTATCCTCATCGGCATACATGTTGAATATCTCACCATTGTATTCGGAATTTCCTATCTTTGTAATAAATGGTAGATCGTCGACCTCTTTTACGGATATTCTGATCGAATCGGAAACGGAACCATCCAGATCCGATGCCTTGAAAGATACGATCTCCTCACCGTACCAATTTTCGGAAGGTATGATCCTTGCATGGGTGAACTGGACCTTCTTTGTCCCCTTACCAATGCTGAAATTGACGAATTTTACATCTACGTTGACATTCTTTGATGTGATCTGGAACTCTACTTTATCTCCGCCTTCCTCTATGAAGTGACTTGATAGATTGAGAGGGGGCTGAAGTTCCTCATCCTCATTAATGATTATAGTCTCGGCCCAGGGAGCCGAGATGTTCTCTATCGGGATGGTAGTTTGGGACCATTCGGTCACGTTCAGAGTATAAGAGGGACTGTTGCTGGACAGGTATTGCGCTCCTCCCTGCAGAGGGAAATAGATCCTGAAGAATATCCGTATCTCCTGGCCCCCGTCATTTCTCAGTTCAAATACGTCCCCTTCTCCATAAGTTCCGATCAGGTCCTGTGTTGTGTTAAGGACCTCGAAGGTGGAAGGATTTGTGGTTATGAGGTAGGCTCTAACGGCTCTGAAGGGTTGTACGTCAAACTGATAATAATCAACCGGATCGTGTATGGGATTGAGATTGGTTCCCAGGGCCAGTGAACCGGAGATCCCAGCTGAACCGGGCCAGTTGATCCCATCATTCTTACTGTTGACGATATCCTTTTCTCCTCCCATCTGAAATGTATAGCCAGATGAGCTTCCCACGGGATCTGTTGATATCTCCATGAAATAGTCCCCATCATATGGGACAAAGAACTCGACATCAGACCATCCTCCATCGGAGTAAAGTGTTGCGATCGGTCTTCCGTTGGGTTCGTAGAATACACCCTTTACATTTGCACCGGAATCCCTTTTTAATGAGAGTGCCAACCTCTGTGACTTTTCATATTTGATATCGTCCCCTTGAAGATCCTTTATCCTGAACACATCTCTAGTATTAACTGGATCAAGATCACCGGCTCTTGCATCGGTATCAAAGAAAATATCAACAGCTTCATCGAACAGGTACTTGTTCGAATAACCATTTACATCTGGGGCTTGTATCATGAATGGTGTGAATAGGGACAGTACCATTATCGATGCTATAAAGAATCTATTGTAGGTTGAAAACATCCTATCACCCTGGACGTTCTGTAAAGCCTCCACTGGTATATTGAGGTTACCTGGATGGATATTGGAATTGGACCCATATCTACCAAGAAAATGTACAAAAAAAAAGCGCCCCCGTTTAACGGGAGCGCTTGGTTGATTCAACCCTCACTCACTGTGGGGGCATTGGAGGCTCTGGCTGTGGAGGGATCGGAGGCTGCTCGGGAACTTCCGGTGCTACTGGCTCTTCCGGAGCGGGTGGCATGGATTCGTCCACAAGAGGTTCCTCGACAGGTTCTTCGACAGGTGCCTCGACTGGTGCCTCGGCTGGTGGTTGCTCATAGCTTTCTTCCATAGGCTGCTCATAGCCCTCTTCCACGGGCTGCTCGTAACCTTCTTCCATGGGCATTTCACCGGTCTCAATACCCATATCCTCCTCACCCATAGGTTCGGATTCCTCAGGTATCTCCTCTTCCTTCTTCTTGCCCTTCATCACAATAAGGATGATGACCAGAAGGATGACCAAAAGGATCACAACAACGATGATGATTATGACCATTGTATTGTCATCAGTATCTTCGTCTTTCTCGGCGATGGTCACAGAGAATGTCTGGGTTGCGGTTCCGTCATATGGGTCAACCACTGTTGCAGTAAAGGTGTATGTCCCGGGTTCCAGATCGGTTATTGTGATAGGGTTTCCGGTCTTCTCCCAGGTGTCATCTCCGGTCCTGGTCCAGGTAACGGTAAGTGTATCCTGATCGTCTGTCACATTGGCCTCCAAGGTGAAGGATTCTCCTTCCTTCACTTCCTCGGTCGGTCCCTCGATGGCATTTATTATTGGAGCTGTGTTGGAAATGGTCACGTTAACATGGAAGTAACCGATCTCAACGGTCTCGATCCCGTCTGATACATAAGCGGATACGTTGTAGATCTTGGCAGTGGACCAGTTGTAAAGGAAGTAATCCATGTTCCACCCGGTGACAACGGTTCCGTCGATCTTCCAGCTGACAGTGAGGTCGTCGCCGTCCACATCCATGAGGTTGTCAACAGAGACGTTCACCTCTTCTCCGGTCTTCTTGTCGATCATCTCCGCATACCCGGTTCCCCACTCTCCAGTGGGTGCATCGTTGACAGCTTCCACGGTGAAAAGGATCCAGACGTAGGCTTCAAGGTCACCCTGGTCCATAATCGAGTAGTTCACTAGGAAATGACCGTTGAGGTTCTCGTCAACAGTGACATTGTACTGGTGCATTCCGGAATCCCACATGACCTCTATTCCATCCATGATATCATCGGTGATATCAACGGAGATATTCATGTGATCCGATTCTAAATCGGTGAAGTTTACTGTGAAGTTCACTCCCATCTGGTCTTCCACTAGATCGAGTTCCACAAGCCAGGAGAAGTTTCCATCCACTCCGGTCACATTGAGCAATTCGGTCACATTGACCCACATCGGCGGGTAGCTCATCTCTTCAAAGATCACCTCATGTATAACTGGGGGATCGTTGACCGGTGCCACGTTCAGGTCAAACATCTCATATGCTGAATTACCATTGGTATCGGCTGCAGTCACATTGACCTGGGCCATTCCCGTGAAGTTGGCGGGAGGTGTGACTTCCCACCAGGGATATCCATCCGCATCGGTGATGGGTGTGAAGGTCCAATCGTCAGGGAATCCCTCTGGCCCAACACCGAAGGTTAGGAAGGCATCTGCTTGGTCCATGACTGGGAGGAAGGCTTTGGTGAGATTCCATGCCCACATGGTGTCCTCGGTCAGTGAGGGCATTGTAAATCCAGCGTCTAATATTACTGGATGCCAAATTGTAATCATTCCGGTTGCATTGACAGCCAGAGTGTCATTTTCAATCTCTACCATCCAGTCATGATCACCCACATAATCAGGTGAGTCTGGGGCAAATTCATATACCCATCCTCCCCTGGTTGCGTTCCAATCATTAACATCAAGGGTCACGGGGTCAAGAGGTCCAATGGTCAACTCCAGAGTGATATTGGAATTGTTCACTGGCGCTGCCAATCCCTCGATGAACCATTCAAACGTATCCAGGATAGTGTATGCATTTCCATCGTCAGCAGGCGCAAATGTATCCGTAACAGTGACATTAATGGTTGTTGGAAGAGGCTCATCTGCCTGTACCTGAATACCAAGGAATGCCACCATAATCATAGCCATCGTAATTGATATGGCCATGGCTCTTTTTCTTAACAAGTTCTCCATACTCATCACCACCTAGTTTTCACATAGAAACTATGCTGTGTTATCCCAGGTGAGTCTATGTCCCCTTTGAAGCTCACCCTAGCGATGAAAAACAACTAATCATTATATAAGGATTTCCAGGAATTGTTTACTCATTGTCGAAGTATTTTTAGAATTCGTTACAACGATGCGTATTTATTGTGATTTCCGAAAATATGGAAAAAAACTGTTTTTTATCAAGGCCAGGTTTTGCATCCAACCAAGTTAAGGACCATTGATCCCAACATGAGAAATGAATAAGACAAAAAATTGTTCTTGAAAAAACCTGTAAAAGGAAAAAAAAAATGACATTCAACAGCCTTAAGTTATAAACAACAGGGGCACCCATAAATATCAGTACTTGATTCAGCGCCATGCCCCTGATGACATCAAATGTTATTGGGAGGTAATGAAGGGGTCGGGTCCAATGGAAGACGAGACCATCTGGAAAAGGACGAAATTCGCTGCAGAGATTGGTGAAGAGGATTACAATACAGAGATCACTCTCTGCGGTTGGGTCCAGTATACACGTAATCTTGGAAAAATGGCCTTCGTCCATCTAAGGGATCGGACAGGGGTCTCCCAATTGACCGCTCTATCCAAGACCATGGACAAGGAGCTTTTCAACCTGATAGTTAACGTTCCCAGGGAATCCGCTATAAGTGTTAGAGGTATCGTGAAGCAGTCAACGCAAGCCAAGGCCGGCTGGGAGATCATACCATACAAGGTCAGGGTGATGGGAGAGGCGATGACCCCACTACCCCTAGGAGTTGTGGACAAGGTTGACGCTGACATGGAGACAAGGTTGGATAACAGGTTCCTCGATCTGAGAAAACCAGAGGTCCAGGCCATCTTCATGATCAGATCGACATTGTTGAATGCTGTCAGGGAGGTCTTCCTAGAAGAAGGTTTCATAGAGATACATACTCCCAAGATAGTCGCTACCGCAACTGAAGGAGGGACAGCTCTCTTTGAGATGAAATATTTCAATAGGAAGGCATATCTGAACCAGTCCCCCCAATTGTTCAAACAGACCATGATGGCAACCGGACTTGACCGGGTCTTCGAGATAGGACCGGCATTTAGAGCCGAAGAGCACGATACCGTAAGGCATCTCAACGAGTACACCTCAATAGACTGTGAGATGGCATGGGGGACCTTTGATGACTCATTGGAGATACTCGAAAAGGTCATTCAGAGGGTCTATTCCAATGTTCTGAACAACAACTACATGGGCCTGGAAATGCTTGGACAGACCCTTGTATCACCAGAGAGACCGTTTCCCAGGTTGGATTATAAATGTATCATAGACAAACTCTCGGCAAGAGGACTTGAGATCCATGATGAAAAATCAGGGAAGAAGAGGGTGATCGAATGGGGAGATGACATCCCCATGGAGGGATTCAAAGAGATAGCCAAAGATAGGCCTTCCCTCTATTTCGTTATGAACTGGCCCATGAAATTGAAACCCTTCTACATTCAGCCCAATCCAGATGATCCGGAGATTTCCATGGGTTTCGACCTGAATTTCGGTGAGAAGGAGCTGGTCTCCGGAGGACAGAGGGTCCACGATCCTGAACAATTGAAGAAATTGATCAGGGAGAGAAAACTTGACCCTGCGAATTTCGATTTTTACCTCAAATCCTTTGATTACGGAATGCCTCCTCATTCCGGTTGGGGTCTTGGAGCAGAAAGGCTCACAATGATCATAACCGGACGGACCAACGTTAGGGAAACGGTGCTTTTCCCCAGGGACAAGAACAGACTCATCCCATGAACTCGGATCTTTGCAAACTGCAAAATCTAGATATATCCAGATAATCGATGGATGTAGGCCTTGTTCAGGTAGGGGAAGAAGATGGATATCCAAGAGGAAGAGGGAAGGATGCCATCCATTGTCATTGTTGGAATTGGCGGTGGTGGGTCCAGGATACTATCAGATGGAATGGAAAAGGTCATCAAATACATCAATGTGGATAGATACAACTGCCTGGCGAGAGCTGTAAGGGCAAACACCGAAAGGCCTCTCACTTTCATCGTGGATACCTCTTCGGATCCCACCCGAAAGGGATTCTTCGAGAACATTCCGGATGACCAGAAGATATCACTTTCAGAATCTGCTCGTGGTATGTCCAGAGGTGCGGGAGGGAGACCGGGTCGGGCAGCAAAGGCAGTTCTTAATGATGAAGTCGTCAAGAACCTTGCATTCAATCTCTATAAACCGATCTCAGAAGCAGAACCTGCCATTGTTGTGATCATCCATACAGCAGACGGAGGAACCGGAGGAGGTCTGACTCCCGAGGTAATCCATCATCTTGGTTACTGCTTGCCCATGTCCACAATATTCTGGATCTTCACCGTACTTCCGAAAAGAACAGCACTCTCTCTCCTGGGTCCAAGGACCGTGGCTCCCACAATGGGGAAACTCTTGAAGGTAGCAAGAAGGGTCACACGGAGGGATTTTACAAATATTCCATTCCGCTGCAGAGAGGTTATAAATTCAGCCATAAAACTGAAAAAGCTGGACCAGTCATATGAGTTCCAGCATTCTCGTATCGCAATTTTTCCACTCTCCAATCACCATTTCGCCCAGTGCATGGAAGGTTTCGGCGGGAAACAGATAAGGGAAGAGGTTCTAAATCCATTCCCGATAGAACTCCTTTCCCAGGCTCTTTATCCTTATCTGAAATATAATGTCGCAACTTA
Organism: Thermoplasmatota archaeon; assembly: GCA_965234725.1. Lineage (GTDB taxonomy): Archaea > Thermoplasmatota > Penumbrarchaeia > Penumbrarchaeales > Penumbrarchaeaceae > Penumbrarchaeum > Penumbrarchaeum helgolandense. Next base: position 39,731 of record CBDDUX010000038.1, read on the forward strand.
TGATGAACAGGTCTGGATGCAGGAGAACTGGCCTCTCGGTCCGATAGACATCCCGGACATCATGGCGGGTCTCACATCTGAAAGGCCCTTTGTGATCCCTCACCTTTTTGTGGATCCTGATATAGATGATCAGGATAGTATTGAGAGTGTGGTTAAGGACCTGGAGGAGGGGAGGATAAGATTGGAAGTTCAGAATGGGGAAAAAGGGAGTGAGGATCTGGGCCTCTTCACTTTCACAGGTTCCTCATCAGCTCTCTTCGAGTTCAGAGCAACATCACTCTACTGCATCCCCATATACCCGGAGGGCAGTTCATATTTCGACAGTTTTGGAGATTTCGTGTCTGATATCTGGTTTCCATCACTCTCAGGGAAATTAAAATTCATCACAGGGAAACAGGGATTGAAACTAGGGGTCATCAGCCATGCAGCCAATCTCAAACCCCAACCGATCCCAAGACCTCCAGGAGATATCGACCTGGGTTTCAAAAATGGACTTTTAGTCACACTTCTGTTTGGCGCGGTTCCCAAGGACCTACCTATCTGGCTTGAGGCGACAAGAGATATCATAGAAGGATACAAGACAGAGGATTTCTGGGAAGTATCCGGATATGATGCAAGGGATTGGTTGAACGAGATCTCAGCTTATGTTGGATGGCCTGATTGGCCTTACAAGAAATATAATTAGAATATATCTGGAAATTCTTAGGTAATTACTAATTGATCAACAATTTCCAGATTTTATTTATCTGGCAACTCACTTGCGTCACTGATATAGAAAAACGTGAATTCGAGACCATTGTAAAAAACAGGCTTCGCCTTAGGTTTTTTACTGTCCTTCGCATCACAGATACGAAGGCCCAGCAACAGTAGATCGTCAATTTCAAGAACTACTGTGCGGGTCTGGAAATTCTTAGGTAATTACTAATTGATCAACAATTTCCAGATTTAAATAAAAAAAAAGGGGAAGGTCAACAAAGACCTCCCCCATCAGGTTCTTCTCTCAAACCGGTTCTCAGATCCTCTTGGTGGTCTTCAGCAAGAGCGCAGCTCCGACGAGTGCGACAATGGCCAGCAGGATGATGAGCATGGTGGAGATTATCGGGTTGTTGTTCACCAGCTCCTTCACAACAAAGCTGCCCTGGACCTTGACGGTCCTGCTAACTGAGTTGCTGTCTCCTTCTCCTCCGGGTGCTTCAACAACGGTGTTCTCAGGATCGAGAATTACCTCGACCTTGTGATCACCTGCTTCTGCGACCCAGGAGAAGATGACCGTCTTCTCATCGGTCTCATTGTCTCCGTTCCTTACTGACCTCAGGGTCGAGACCTTCTTCTCCTCACCATCGATCTTCAGCTGGACATCCACGTTCTCTGCGGGGATATCACCGACGTTCTTGATCTTCACTATAATAGTGAGGACATCACCGACGGTGGCATGATAACCGCTGTCTGCGTTACCACCCGAGAATTCCACTGCCCTGCCCTTATCGTCCTTCACGAAGACGAGATCGGGGAACAGGACCTCGAGCTTGATGATGGTCTCATTCCAATCGTTCGGACCACCCTCTCCGCGACCTGCGACAGAGATGTCTGTGGTCGCTGAGGACTGGACCTCGAACCTCGGAGCCTTCAAAGTCAGATGGACCCATGCGGTCTGACCCTTATCCAGGACAAGGGTTATGTCGCGGATCTCGTTCAGGTTGGATCCAGAAACCGCTGCTGCGGTGAAGTTCGGTGTGTAGTAAACATCCGCCACCAGATTCGAGATCGGGATCTCGTTGGTGAAGTCGAAGGGTCTTATGTTGGTCGTGAAGTCAGGTGTGTTGGCGATTGCAACAAACTTACCTTCCCAACCATCATAGAGGACCTCCATCTGGTCCCTGACCGGATCATACTGCTTTCCAAGCCTCAGGGTTACCCTCTCGAGGCCGTTTCCGTAGTTGCCGACCCGGAGGACGAATGGTTTCTCCTGGTCAGGCTGGATCTGGGCGGTCATGACATTGGTATCGTCCAGGGTTTCGACCTGTAGATCGTATGTCTGATTCACATAGACCTTAACGTATACGACCTTGGATGAGCCTTCACCTGTCAGATTCACTCCAACAACATACCAACCGGTCCTTGTGTTTTCCGGGACCTTGATACGGCCGTTGATGAAGATATTGCTCTTCCAGTCCATGGTGAACTCATACTTCTGGTAACCTTCCAGATTGTAGAAGGTCAGATTCCAATCAAGGAGGATCTCGTAGGCATTGGGCATGATCATGTCCTCGCCGTTCCCAAGGTTGGATACCTGCATCCTGAACCATACGTTGTTGCCGGGATCCACCCTTACACTGTCCTTTTCAATTACCACCGCATCGAACTCATAGACATGGTTGACTATGACCGTCAGCGGAGCAGAAGCACGGATATTGGTGGCATCTTTGACCACACCTATCACATTCAGGACCAGCTTCTGATTTGCTCCAACGTATCCGGGGGCAGTTACTCTGATGGTAACAGGTCTTGTCTGTCCCTGGTATACCGCCTGGGGTTCCTCGGGATATCTAACTGTCCAGCCAGGCTGCTTACCTTCTATTGAGAGTACAACATAGATAATATCCTTGTTACCAAGGTTGGTTATCTCAAGTGTGTATTCCACAGTTCCGTTCGGATCAACATATTTGGTGGAATCCTCGATCCTGAGCTGAAGTTCGTTCACCTCACCGACTATCATGATCAGTTTGTCGACCTTGATGATATCCTCGATAACTGCTTCCTTGGACCTTCCGGAAACACCGGTCAATATGATGGGGATCTGTGTATCCTTGGTAGCATCGATGGGACATTTCACCTTTACGGTGAATGAAGTTCCGGTGATCCCACCGAACTGTTCGGCAAGAGGCGGCGCAGTAAGGGATATGTTCGCTGTAATATCTCCGGTCTCAACGAAATACCAATCCCAACCAGCATCCAGTGGAGGCGGGCTGAGTGTAAGCTCGTAGGTATCATTGAGGTTGCCCTTGTTCAGTACGGATATCGTGTATATACCTTCAGCTCCCGGATTGATCTTGTCCCATTTCTCGCCAACAAGCGGATCAAGGGGATCGGTGGAAGGTTGTTTCAGGTAGTTCAACTCGAAATCCACGAACAGGTCCAGGATCGTCAGGGTGGTTATCGAATCCGAAGCGAACTGGTCCTGTGAAGAGTTGGCAGATACATTGATCCTTGCCATCTCTCCGATGTCACCTTCCCACGGAGCATAGACCGTCAACTGAAGGAAAGCAACCTCTTGTGAAGCGAGTCTCACATAGCTCGGATTATCGTTTCCTCTGTCTGGGGGTGTGTCCAGGAAGACAGACCAGCCCTGGGGGATGGAATCCTGCTCGACTTCAACATAGATAACGTCCTTGTTGACCTCTGAGATGCCCTTTCCGGTGTTCTCAACGGTCAGGTTGTATGTGACATATGATCCGGGCTGGGCGGACTTCACAACGGTGTCCAGGGGTTGTCCGGTCTCTATGTCCTTCCTGGGATAGATATCCACACCGAAGGAGGTCTGGGGGTTGTAGAATCCGGTCCTGTTGAGATCATAGTGGAACTCGGCCCAATCGGCCTGGCCCTTTACGGACCTTCCACCAGCGGAGATGCAGTAGACATGGCCTTCCTGGTCTCCAATGACGACCTCAAGCATACCATCCAGATCTATGTCACCAACCACTGGTGATGAGATCCCTATGGGGACTGTGGTGTCGTAAACCCAGAGAACATCCTGGGTAGGACCGTCTCCCGGATATGGTACTCCTTCATCTATACCATCGGACGGATCTCCATCGAAACAGAAGACCTTGCCCGAATCAGAACCTATAACGATCTCCAATTCATCATCATTGTTGATATTACATATCGCGGGAGAAGACATACATCTTCCACCCGTATCGAAAGACCATAGAAGGTTATGATATTCAGTGTTCATCACATACATCATACCATTATCGGATCCGAAGACCACCTCATAGTCGAGATGCTTCTCTTCGGGATCGTCCTTTGCCACCTGAAGATCGGCAACTGCCGGTGATGAGAAAATGGAGGCACGGGAACTGCCGGTCTGGTAGTCCCAGAGCTTCTTTCCGGAAGGAGTATAGACATAGAGCTTTCCGCCCCATCCGGTCCAGGTCCTCGGATATCCTTCGGAACATCCGATGAAGATCTCACACTCTGGGGAACCTGTGACGTTTGCAACAGCGGATGTTGCATAGGTCTGGTGACCTCCCAGATATCCGCTTGTGCTCTCGTCATAGTTGGGTTTCCCCTCAGCGTTCTCTCCCTGCCTTTCCCAGATCCTCAGACCCCTATCGTGGTTTCCTATGATGAGCTCGGTGTCCCTTTCCTTGGATGGATCAGGATTGATCAGCTCTGGACCATCCCAGAAATCACCATCAAGGTCGTGGGCGACGACAGAGCATCCGATAAGACCTCCCTCACCGCCGGTCGGAGCTTCTTCTCTGAAGATCGCACCACCGTCGACCTCGAAGGCCTCCATCCAACCCTTCCTTCCTTCATCATCGGAAGCAAGGACGATCTCAAGGTCCTCCTTGTCACCAGTCCAATCTCCTTCAAGATCGGTGATACAGGCTGTGGAGAAGTAATATCCAGTTGTCAATCCCTTCTTCCACTGCTTCTCTCCATCCGATCCGATACAAAGGGCTCCGTCCTTCACACCAATGATGATCTCGGGAGTATCACCAAGGTTCACATCAGCCGCAATGACCGATGCAAAGATGTGCGGAGGATCGAAATCGAGACCGGACGTACCAGCCGTCTGTCCGAGATAATCTATGACATCATCACCATACGGATTGGGCCAAAAATAGCCCCCGTCAGGTCGTAATGCATAGATGTAATCACCAGCAGAGGCGATGACGACCTCAAGATCGTTGTCATTGTCCAGATCGACAATGGCAGGGGAAGAGAGATATTCTCCCTCAGCCTCGAACAAGGTGGTCTGCCATTCCAGCTGACCTCCGCCAGACCTGGTGATGTAGTCATTCACAAGCGGGTTTCCAGTATCATCTACGGGTGCCTTGATCTGACCAAATTTCTCGAAGAGATCCCTCTTCGAATTGAGCCAGGTATCGAAAACAAGGTTGTCGACATCAACTGTATCGACATATTTGTAAAGCACATATCCCCCAATGGCCGAAGCCGTGAGGAGCATCAGGATGCCCCCCATGAGCAGTAGTCCCTTGGGGTGGAATCTTTCTGTAATCATTTTTCCATACCTCCTTTCTAAGAACCGGTCATACGTTTCCTACAACCAAATTATCCCTGGCGATGATATTAATACATTCCTGTACACGACTTGTATCGATCACCTGGACTTATTAGCGGGTTGGGGTTCAAAGTCTTTGTCTTATAAAAGAATAATGGGATTTACCATTAGTATGCGTCCAGGTTTGGTTTGTTAACAAGCTCTTCCTTTATGAGAGGAATGATCTTGTAAGGGAGGATGTTCTTGTTTATAGGAGTGACCTCCAAAATTCGGACATCATCCCTCCTTCGGATATCCTGTAATAGTGGATTCCTGGATTTCTTGTGAAGTGTGAGGAGAAGTGGTTTATCAGCCTCCAGAGCCTCTTTAACAGCCTCCACGAACTGTTTTGATTCCACCTCCAGCTTCCCAACCTCATCAATGACTATGACATCAGCCTCATAAGTGGACCTTCTAATTGCAGCGACCCCGATACCATCGAGGGCGTCCATATCTATCCCGTAATCAAGGAACCGGATCTCAGAGACCATGTCGGTCCGGGCCAATACTCCCTCTTCCTTTGTAAGTAGGTCCTGGACCATGAAACCGACCTTAACTCCCCGTTCTATGATACCGTCGGTTATCATGCCGCCTACCTTTATCCCCTCTGCCTCAAGCATCTCGACGACCTTTCTAAGGGCATGGGTCTTTCCAGCTCCAGGTAATCCGGTGATACCTATCTTTATCTTCTTAGACACTTATTCTCACCAACCCCTGTTCAGATTCGCCCCACAGGTCTTTTTACCGTAATATCAACGACCCTAATTAATCTATGGATTTCAATTCTATCCGAACTACCTGGAATATCTTAAGAAGGATAAAAAAAGTAAATTTCCTTTATGCTATCAGACCAATACGAAAAGTATTTAGGGGTTTTTAGGATATGGTATATGGAGGTGAAAATGGATGGTGATAGGATTCATTCTTATAAGTACGGCGCCGGCTAAGGAACATGACGTTTTCAAATCACTGATGAACGTCCCGGAGATAGTTGAACTTCACCCCCTGTTTGGAGAGTACGATCTGATCGCCAAGATCGAGGCAAGGGATTTCAATACATTGGGCCAGATCGTGGTCGAAAAAGTGAGGTCAATACCCGGGGTCATCGATACAAAGACCCTGACCGGGATTAAGTTCACTTGAGGCAAAACCTTCCGGTCGATCCACATGCTTGATCAGTTAGTAGTGAAACATAGAGTACCGTCCAAGGGCATGCCAAGGACGGTCCTTCTTTTTCTTATCATCTGCACCCTCATAACTCTATCATTTATCTCCATCCCGGCAAATGGTGCTGAGGAAGATGACAGCTCGGAACATGAATACCATAATAACGAGTTGACCTTTCTTTTGATCTCCTTTGTAATGACATACGGAGCCACTGCTGTTCTAGTTAGTATTTTCACATTCAAATATGGCCAGGGAAAAGCAAAGATCATTGCGATCCCCATGCTTATTTCAGGTCTGTTGATCTGGTTTACCTGGATCTATTTCAAGTTCATTATCAAAGCCGCCTTCCCGGATGATACCATATTGAATATCATTCATTGGTCCGCAGCACCCATCCTGAAACCATTACTTGCCGTGGTAGGGGTTTTCCTTGGCGGGGGGCTTTCTTTGTTCATATTCCTCACCATGGTTGTTAGATCATGAACACTCGATCAAGATCGCAGACAATTGACCACATGTTTTATAAAAAAATCCCAAGATAACAAATAATTATCATTCAATATATCACATATTTATAAAATATAAATATGATAAAAGAATAAAATAAGCAAAAATGGAAACGATCCCGATCACCCATACCAATCGACCGGGATAGTTTCAGATCTGCGATCCAATAATTACGTTGTTCTATTCCAGGCCAAACTCAATGTGTTTTATACCTTCATCTGATATCTTGAATCTTCCCTGTTTCCGGCCCTGATTGAGAAGACCATCTCCCATGAGCTTCCTGAAATAATAGGTCATATTTCCAGGGACCTCGATCATGTTCTTTTTCATGAAACCGATCATTTCCTTGGAGCGGAACTCCCTTTTCCTTAGTTTCTTGTTGATGCAGAATGCAGAAACGAGCACTTTCATATCATTGTTCTTACCATCAAGTTTCGGAAGAAGGTCACCGATCTCCAATGCTTTGACATCGATAGATGGCTTCGGTTTTGGCTTTGGACCCCTTTTCGCAGGTGCACCCTTGGATCTCTGTTTGGGAAAGATGACCTTGATCTCCTTGAAAACACCGTCAACGAATTCCTTATCTCCCTCGATCTCAATAAGATTCCTTCCATTCCTTACCTTTATCTTGTATAATTCCTTGGATTCCATGTGATGGGATTATCTATTTCATATATAATATTATAGAATAAAATTTTAATAGAGATTGGAATGATTTGTTTTAATAATTTTTTAATCACTCTTAATTTATATCATTGATATTCCTTTGGACCGTAAAGAAAATTAATGGAAATTTTTCCCCATAAGAATTATCCAATAGATAGCCAGTATACTTGAAAATGATCCGATAAGAATAACATCCGAACGGTAGGTTCAAGACCAAAACACACCAGATCGGATATTCCATTCCATTTGACTTTCAAAGGTGGAGGTCCGAGAGAAAAAATAGCGCAATATTTCAGACCCCACCTAATACATCTGTCCCATCATCATAGGTCCCAAGGACCCTGCTTGCAAGCTCATTCGGATCAGCAACGATAACCCTTCCCTCACCTTCCTTTGCGATCCTCCTTGCAGCATTTACGAATGTCTCATCCTCAGGTTCCAATAGGAAGATATTGAATGTAAGGTCCCTATAGCGAAGTAGTCTGGAAGCCTGGATCAGGGCGAGTTCCATCGATCTTTCCAGATCTCCAGCAACAACCGTACCTTTTTCATCGGTATAAGCTTCTGGAAGGCCATCTGTTATCAGGAAGAGGAGGAGCCTATCTGCCCTGGTATTATCGAGAATGTTGGTGGCAAGTACAAGGGCTTCATGATGGTTCGTGAAGCCTCTTGGTTCCAGTACCATCACTTCTTTCAATGAGATAGGAATTGCCCGGGTGGACATTGATATCAGGTCCACACGGTTCCTTGGATTCTCCCTCTTGATGGCCTGGGTCAAGGCCAGGACTGACCTTTTGGCGGCTTCCAATCGGGAATTCTCCTCCATGGATCCAGATGTGTCAACAATTATTACACCATGGACCTCTGTCGTTGTAACTTCCCTCAGGACCACCATATCATTCGAATCGATCACCTTGTCCCTTGGATGGTTCGTCCTTGCATTAACAATGGTCTGTAGAAGGTCCATCCTTGCCTCTTCCCCAAGCATCCTCAACTTTGCCTTCTCGTAGACACCGGCATCCGAGATGTGTGAACCCCTGCGGTCCCTTGCTCCTTGTCTTCCTTCCATTATCTCTGCATAGATCAATTCTGAGAATTTCTCCACCAGGGCTTCCGTTATCTCCCATTCCGACTCGATCCTGTCAAGGTTATCCTGGACTTCGGTCCTTGATAGATATCCCATACGGGATAATACTGACACCAGTTCTTCCTTGACCTCTTTTTTGGATAGTTCCATTATGGACCTTTCCCTATCCTTCATTTCAGATTCAAAGTTCCTTTCCATTTTCATGATCTTCTCTCTTATCATTCGTTCTTTGTCCTTGCTCTTCTTTCTTGTCTTGAGGTGTTCGGATCTCCTATCATCCAGCTCATCTTTCTTCAAGCGTGCTGACCTCTCCACCTCCAACCTAAGGACCTTTCTGGCCTCTTCACTATACCATTTGGGATCGAAGGACCTTCTAAGCTGGATCTCGCCACTTGTATACCCATACTCATCCGACAACCTTTTATTGACCGCCCTTTGAAGATGTTCGTTTCCATCAAGATCCTTTTCCATCCTCCTCTCCCATTCATCCAGATCACGGGAAAGGGAAGGGAAAGGTAGTGATATGGCCCCCTTTGAATGTGTTTTCTTCCGCTCTTGCGATCCTTCCTTTCTTTCTCCCCTTCTGAACCATCTCCTTATCCATCCGAGAAAGGATAGGCATTTCGATGCGATCCAAATGAAGAATGTCCTTATCCGTCTCCATAATGACCTTAAGAATCCTTCCTTCTCTTGTCGATCAATGATCCTGACCCTTCCCTCAAGAGCACCTATCAATTCAGAAGCGAGTATTTCTCCTCTGATCTCCTCCGAGGAATATCTTCTGAAGGCGGAATCATCCCTTAAAGATCCATCATTTGACTCCCGTAGTCCGATTCCCTCTGACTCTCTCAACCCTCTTACCTGATCATTTAGAGAGGTCCTTCTCAGGGCTTTTACACGTTCCAGTTCCTTCTCCATTCTTTTACGTAATTCATCCAATCGGTCATTTATCGTACCTTCGGTCCTTTTCTCTTCCAGAAAATCGTCGATCCCCCTCATTCCTTTCTCGGCCAATTTCTTGACGAGGTCCCTCTTCTCCCTTGAGGTCAGCCTGAAGGGGGTGTAAACACCCTTTGAACAATCCGGAATGACCACACCGGCCCCTTTTATATGGGGGTAAGATATGGTTCCTTTTTCAGGCAAATCCGATCACCCTGGATCACTGACCCTTACAGCCAAAATCGTCCATTGAGTTCAATATCTGCACGATATGGGATATGAGCTCTCCGGTTTCAATATCCGCTTTGTTCCGTTCGCTCTTAAAAATAAAACTCCTCAATAGGTCCCCATCTCCACCAGAGGGAATTGAACCAGAACCCAGGGCCTTGGCCAATTTCTCCGCTCTAGCCAGGGAAGAGGATAGTTCCCGTTGGAAGAATGTGCACCAGTATACCCTGAAAGCTCTCTCCAGTGCTAGGGGCATATTACCTTCGAGGAACTCCTTCAGCACCTCTTCGTTCCGCAGGAATGAATCACCACCCCTGGCCCTAATCCTTCCGAAAAGTGCATCCCTCACTCCCTTTTCGAAACTCTCCCTTGAAACATATGATTCTTCATTAAGGTCCGAAAAGGCAACCGATCTCGTTACAGTATCCAAAATGGTCCTATTTGATCCGACCTCTGATAGCTCCGGGATATCCACTGATAGGTCTCTCCATGCTTCCACAACGAAGACTGCACTGTGGAGATATATCTCGGGGAAGAACTTCTTTACTGGAACCCCTCCCCTTGCTACATCGATCATGGTCCTGTTCTTGAGGTGGTCCCGAATATAATCCACATATATGTTGGACAATCTATCGTTCAATGGTTCATTGATCGCATCAAGGTCCCTCAAATTGGATGTGCTAACGGCAACAAAGGAGGCGGGAAATGTCTCTCTGGATTTTGCCGGTGTAACAATTCCTTCCTGCAATGCTTGAAGAAGGACGTTCTGTGTCCCGAGTGGAAGTTTGCCTACTTCATCTACCATCAACAGTCCTCTGTTGGCCTGAAGGAGCTTCCCAGGCTCGAGCACAAGAGGACTTGTGGGATCACCGATCTCCTCAAGTTTATGGAGATTGAACACTCCGGTTAGATTATCAGGAAAGACCTCCGATGATCCCTGGACCCTTGCCAGGCCATATCCCTCTTTGAGGTGCATGACCTTGACCGGGACATTTGAGGGTTCTACTTGCTCTGGATGGAAATCTTCACCATCCATGCCGAACCTGGATTGACAAGATGGACAGCATCTGACCTTGGCAAAATATGCAGGGTCGATCACTGACATGGGATCATCCTGCACCGGACAGCCATCCACTGCATAGACCTCTTTTGGAAAAAGGTTCCATATCTCCTTTGCGAGACTTGTCTTCCCGGTTCCGGAAGGGCCGAAAAGGAGAATATGCGATCCACCCATTAATGCGGCAATGAGGCTCTCGAGTACATTATTGTCCATTACTGTGCCCGGGAAAAGCAGGGCCATTGCCTCATCTCTGGAATAACCTTTCCCTCTATACTCCTTCAACCTCCTCCCGATCTCAGTAGCCAGAGACTTCTGCGCTGTAAGGGGGACGTATCCGGAACTTTTTAGTTCAAATGCGTTCGGATATGGTGTTAGGGCCATCGTTGCTCCTCCATTGACCGATCAGTTCTTCCTCGGGTCGGGACCTCCCGAACGCAGTATGGTGTATAATTATCCTACTTCCAATAGGATCAACTGGGGATGGGTTTAACTAATACCACACTTTTTGGTTCAACAAGGATGGCTGGAAATGAACCGAATGAAAGACCTCCCCGAGGTCCTGGTAACCAGAAAGCTCCCAGAAGTGGCCATTCGGACCCTGGAAGGAAAGGTCTCCCTTGAACTCTGGGAGGATGAAGGACCGATGCCTCGAGATCAACTTCTTGAGGGACTGCAAGGGAAAGATGGTGTGATATGTCTTCTGAGCGATAAGATGGACCGGGAAGCGATAGATTCTGGCAGGGACCTGAGGGTTATTGCCAACTATGCCGTAGGGTATGACAATATCGATCATAATTATGCCACCACCAAGAATATAGCTGTCCTGAACACCCCTGGTGTCCTCACGGATGCAACAGCAGACCTTGCCTTCTCACTTCTCCTTGCATCAGGGCGGAGGATCGGAGAGAGTGATAGATATGTCAGGAAAGGAAATTTCAAATCCTGGGGTCCAAAATTGATGCTTGGAAAGGATGTCTGGAAAGCCACATTGGGAGTTGTGGGGGCCGGAAAGATAGGAGAAGCGGTCCTTAAAAGAGGAAAAGGATTCGAGATGGAACTATTGTACCATTCCAGAACCCCGAAACCAAAGATCGAGAAGGAACTCGGAGCAACATATCTTCCTTTGGAAGACCTCCTGAAGAGGTCAGATTTCATATCTCTAAATTGTCCCCTGACACCCGAAACGAGGCATATGATAGGGAATAAGGAATTTCGGTCAATGAAAGAAGATGCCATCCTTATCAATACCTCAAGAGGTCCTGTTGTGGATGAAGAAGCTCTAGTGGAAGCATTGAGCAACGGATGGATCGGAGGTGCGGGTCTGGATGTATATGAAAGGGAACCCAAGGTCCATCCTGACCTCCTTGAGATGGAGAATGTTGTCCTGGTACCACATATAGGGTCTGCAACCCATACTACAAGGAACAAGATGGCTTTGATGGTGTCCGAAGGGACCCTCAAGGTCCTTTCCGGTGGCAGACCGGAGAATATCGTGAACCCTGAGGTCCTGGAGTAGGAGAAAGATGGCAGAAGAAAAGGACCTCAGATCGACCTTCGAGATCGAACAATGCGACCTTATGGGCAGAAGGGGATCATTCAAGGTCAATGGTAGAAAGGTACGGACACCTGAACTGATGCCGGTAGTAAATCCGAACAAGATCGATATCCCTGGAGCGGTCACACCCCGGGAATTGAAGGAACGGTTCAGGTTCAATATGATCATTACAAATTCATACATCATCAACAGAGGAGAGGATCTGAAGAAAAGGGCCATTGAAGAAGGACTCCACAGGATGCTTTCCTTCGATGGGGTTATCATGACAGATTCAGGGACATTTCAGAGTTATATGTATGGTGGAGGAAAGAAAGAGGTAAATGTGGATCCACTGGAGATCGTCAGATTCCAGATAGAGATGGGAGCAGATGTGGGCACGATTCTAGACAGGTTCACTGTTCCAGGATCATCATGGGAGGAGGCCAGGTCTGACCTTGATGTAACTCTTGAACGAGCAAAGGCGTCTCTCTCTCTCCAGGGAAATATGGAAGTTGCCGTTCCCATTCAGGGTGGAAGACATACCGATCTCAGGATGGAATCTGGGAAGGAAGTGGCAGACATGGGAGCGCGGTACGCTCCGATCGGAGGTGTCGTTCCTATTATGGAATCTTATGATTACCCTCTCTTGGTGGATGTAATTGCCAATTCAAAGGAAGGGCTCGGACCTTCGATACCTGTGCACCTTTTCGGAGCAGGTCATCCCATGTTATTACCACTTGCAACAGCTCTGGGATGTGATCTGTTCGATTCCGCATCCTACATCAAGTTCGCTCAGGATAACCGATATATGACAAGGGACAGGACCTATCACCTGGGCGAAATGGAGGTATTTCCATGCTCCTGTCCGGTTTGCTCAACAAAGGATCCGTCGGACATGATGTCGATGCCACCGCAGGACAGGACCCACATGATCGCAAGGCATAACCTCTGGGTGCTAAGGACTGTTCTGGATGATGTTCGATCATCAATAGAAGAGGGGACCCTGTGGGAGCTTGTGGAAAGGTCCGCGATGTCAAATCCGAGCCTGTTCGCTGCTGTTAAGAGGGTCGGAAAATATCGTGACCTGCTTGAGGAAAACTCACCAAGGTCGACCAGACGGTTCTTGTGCTGTAGCGGTCTTTCCCTGGCAAGACCTGAATTTACCAGATTTCAAAGGCAAATGGAAGATATGGAGAGCGAACATAGGACCAAGACCCTGCTGCTCAAGGATTGGACCAAATCCCATAACAGGAATGTAACGGAATATATGTGCAGGAGACCTTCCGGGTGGTCGATGATGATAGATACACCCCTGGGTCCTGTGCCCTATGAGATACTCGATATGTACCCTATAGGCCAGTCGATCTTCCCACCACCAGGTGGACTAGACATGGACCTTTCTGACCACATGGACCGGAAGAGGGATCTTGTTGATCTTGGAGAGGTATGTGAATGGGATGGTTCCGGGAAACCTGATATTCAGGAAGAAAGGATTACCATGGAGGCTTCGGATATAGGCAAGGTCCTTCATCTTATCAGGTTCCAATTCGGATCCAAAGATGGGATCGATCCTGCAAAGATATTATTCGGAGATTTCAATTCTGAAATAGAACTTCTTGGCAGATTGATCCTGACAAAATCGAGGAACACTGGACGGATAAGGAACATATCAATTCAGGATGGTAACACCAGAAAGCATCTTCTATCCATCAGGGCGGAGGATGGGATGTTGACAATAAAGATCGAAGGGGCCAAGAAACTGCAGGAAGGAACCAGACCTCCCTGGAGAAGGGTAATGGTCGACAAGGAGACCGGTGAGTTCAACTCAAAGGGTCTAAATGCATTTTGCAAGTTTGTCAAGGATGCTGATCCGAACATAAGGGCAGGAGACGATGTCATGGTCGTTGATGAGGATGATCACCTCCTTGCCGTAGGTAGGAGCCAGGCATCCAGGCGACATCTGATCACGTCTAGATCAGGTATCGCTGTAAAAGTTCGTGTTGGGGTACTTTCAAAAAAGGACAAGGATAATAATTAACAATAGATCATGATTATGAGGTAATGTCGGGAGTGTGATCCCATGACGGATGAAAAAGACCAGATGGATTCAGGGGCAAGACAGGAATTCGGAATAAGGAAGATGGAACTTGTCAGGATAATCGAAGGCAAGGAGGGAGGTCAGGGAAAGGGGACTTCATCTGTTACCCTTGTTAAGACTCCGACATCAACAGTTGTGGTTGACTCTGGGGCAAGGCATGTCAGAGAGAGACTTGTTAGCTTCATGAGGGAGAACGAAGCAAAGGTGGAAAAGGTCAACGTACTGCTAACAACATCCGTTGACGATCTACATGCCGGCAATGATGACCTTTTCGTTCATTGCCTTCAACATATCCTTGATTCGGATTGGGGGAAAACACCGGTCAAATCCCAGAGGAAGGTCGCAATAACCACTCCTGTGCATTGGATCGATAAATATCTGAAGATCGTCAAACTGCCCTTCCCAGGGGATGGGTCCCTGGCCCTTCTTGCACATTTTCCAGATAGGGAGGAACTTCTGGAGCCGTCCACAATACCTTTCAAAGGCCAAGTGGTGGGGATAATGGGGGCCTCTGTCCCATCCATGGATCACCCTGAGGTTAGGACCGCATTGAAGAAGGCATTGAAAACGGAAAAAAGGACCGGAAGTATCGATACATTGGAGGACCTTATAGGTTATTGTGACCATATCATCCCATCCTATGGAGCTATGTTCAAGGTCAGGGGATGAAAATCTTGAATGAAGAGGCTTGGAAGAGACTTGCGGAAACCACCGATGGCATCAGGGACATGTCCATCAGAGGAGCCGGAAAAATTGCTCGAGCCGCATCTGCTGCATTATCCGATCTAGCCTCATCTTGGGAGGGGGCTTCAAGGGAAGAGCTACTTGGAGACCTGAAAAGAGCGGCTAATGAACTAATTTCCACCAGACCATCCGCAGTTTCCCTGAGGAACGGTATCCTTCTTACACTCACAGATGTAGACAAGGAGAAGGACCTCAGATCAATGAAGGATCTGGTGATCTCCAGGTCCTCTCAATTCGTAAGCTCCTCCCACATGGCCATGGATAGGATCGCCGAGATAGGAAAGAAGAGGGTCCCTTCGGGTTCGACCGTAATGACACATTGTAATTCAAGCGCGGCACTGGGAGTGATATACTCAGCATTCAAGGATGGCAGGGTCAAAGAGGTGTTCTCAACAGAATCCAGACCATGGAGGCAGGGGCATCTAACGGTCAAATGGCTTGCAGAGAGAAAAGTGCCTGTAACGATGATAGTTGATTCGGCTGTAAGATATTTCATGAACGAGATCGATATCGTATGTGTGGGTGCGGATACCGTAACTGCAAATGGAGCTGTGATCAATAAAATAGGCACCTCACAGATCGCACTTGCAGCACACGAGGCAAGGACCCCGTTCATGGTATGTGCGGAAACATATAAGTTCTCGGGAGAGACGCTGATGGGTTCCCTGGTGGAAATAGAGGACAGAGGTCCTGATGAAGTGGCAGACCCACTTCGACCAGAGGACCTGCCTGGAGTGAAGTTCAGGAATCCAGTGTTCGATGCCACCCCTCCTGAATACATTGACTCAATAGCGACAGAGATCGGTATCATTTCCCCTTACATGGCCACCGAGGTCATCAGGGAAATGTTCAAGTCATCAGGACCGATCTCCTCTGATAGGTCCCGATCGGAATTCAATTGGTTTTAGATGGTGATCGATATGAACGAGAGTTTGAATGGAGAGGAGATGACCGGCGTTCCCACCACATTCGAGATCATTGCAATTGACCTGGAAACTGGTGAGTATACAGCCATTCTGAACAGAAAGGATGCGGACATCCTAGGATTGAGATCACTCGATAGGGTCAAGGTCTCAAACGATAAGGAAAACATGACGGCAATAGTGGAACTCACAGATTCTGTGGTTCAACCCGGGCAGGTGGGATTACTTAAAAAGGGTCGGAAGAGATTGAAAGCAGAGCACGGCGACCATGTAAGGGTCGTCCCTGTGTCAAGACCAAGATCAATCGAGCTGATCAAGAAAAGACTCAATAACAGGGAATTGACCACAGATGAGATCAATACATTAACAGAGGAGATCACGAACCACCGACTTTCCGATGTTGAACTTTCCGCCTTCGTCTGCTCCACATATATGAACCCTCTTAACAACAGAGAGATTACGGATCTGACCCTTGCAATGGTGAACACGGGTGAACTGATTGAGATGGATATTGGACCTATCTTCGATTTCCATTCGATAGGAGGGGTCCCTGGAAACAAAGTGACACTTATTGTCGTCCCGATCGTGGCTGCGGCAGGTCTAAGCATTCCAAAGACATGCTCAAGGGCAATATCATCTGCTGGTGGAACTGCCGATATCCTGGAGACCATAGCTAACGTGACACTTCCGGGATGGAAGATCAAGGAGATAACAGAGAAGGTGGGGGGTACTATCGCATGGGGAGGTGGTGTCAATATCGCCCCGGCAGATGACATCATTATTAGGGTAGAGTATCCCCTCTCCATCGATCCATACTCACAGGTGATCGCATCCGTTCTTGCCAAGAAGAAAGCCGTTGGGGCAGACCATCTCCTGATGGACATTCCCGTGGGCCCGCATACCAAGGTAGAGCCCATGGAACTTGCCAGAAGATATGCAAGGGACTTTATGGATATTGGCCAGAAGATCGGAATTAACGTACAGTGTGCAATTACTTACGGAGGACAACCTGTTGGAAGGAGCATTGGACCAGCTTTGGAGGTAAAGGAGGCATTGATGGTACTGGAGAACGATCCGCCCTCCTCCTCAACGGTTGAGAAGGCCACATCCTTGGCTGGGATCATCCTGGAGATGGGGGGGTTTTCCGGGAATGGAAAGGTCGAAGCCATGAGGATACTAAAGTCAGGTGAAGCGCTTAACAAGTTCCGGGAGATAATTCGGGCACAGGGGACGGATAATCCTGAAATAGGATCACAGGAGGTCCCAATGGGTGAGTTTACAGCGTCGGTACTCTCACCAGGTGATGGGTATGTATCATCCATCAACAACAAGGACATTGTAAGAATTGCAAGGGCCGCAGGATGCCCTCACGACAAATTCGGTGGGATCGCCCTGAAAAAGAAGATCGGACATCAAGTGGAAAAGGGTGAGGTGCTCTTCGAGATATATTCCTCCAACGACCAGAGGCTGAAAGTAGCAATACAGACGGCCAAGAAGATGATGCCCTTCCTGATCGAGGGAATGGTCCTTGAAAGGGTTCCGGGCGAGAGGATCATCCATTCCATCTGAAGATGATCTAATTACTTTCGGTCCGGGAACCGAAATGGATTTATGACCATCCTGTGGCTATAATTGGTGAGAAGGAGCCCCTCAACATGAATGGCAAGGGAAGAAGTCCAATTGGAGGTCTCCTCAGGGGTTTTAGGAAGAGACCCAACAGGTTCACCCAGGTACAGAAGTCGTTGAGAAGAAAGGGTGAAGGGAGGCTACCTTTATCATTCTATGGAACCTCTGACATTCTAACAAAGGAACAATGGAAGAAGACCATTGAGAGATACAACCCAAGGGAAATGCTGGAGAATCTGGATAAGATAGAGGAGAAAGCCCTCCTTTCAGGAGCTGGGATCTCCGTTCCTGAGACCTATCTGTTGCTAGAAACCATGGATGACATGGAGAAGCTAAGGGAGTGGTTGAAGGATTGGAATGATGGATTTGCTATCAAACCAGCTTCAGGGCACGGTGGGGCTGGGATAAAGGTGATCAACAGGAGGACCGCCGGGAGGTTCATCACGATATCGGGCAAGGGTATAGGATCCGATGATATCATGGTCCATGCTGAAAGGATCTTGAGAGGTTCCTACACAAGGGGAGAACCGGACCGGGTGATCGTGGAAAGAAGACTCATCCTTGACCGATCGCTCAGAGAACTAATGACGCCGGGACTTCTGGATATAAGGGTGGTTTCATTGCACGGTTTCCCCTTGATGGCAATGACCAGGCTCCCCACCAGAAGGTCCAGAGGAAAGGCTAACATCCATCAGGGTGCAATAGGAGCCGGGATCTCATTATGTGACGGAAGGATCACATCAGCAACCTTGCTTCGAAGGAATGTCAAAAGGCATCCCACATCTGGCAGACAGATCCTTGGATTCAAGTTCAATATGTGGGAGGATATCCTCGAGGTCGCATCTTTGGCCTCGGATGTTTCCGGATTGGGATTCGTCGGAGTTGACCTTACAGTAGATCTCAAAACCAAAGTAACCGTCCTTGAGGTGAACAAGAGGCCTGGGTTAGAGATCCAGAATGCTAATAAGGCAGGTTTGAAAAGGCGGATACGCTGGGTGGAATCGATGGTTAAAAAGAGCGGGGATGACATCAAGGCCCTAGGTCCCGGTATCAAAGTCGAACTCTCAAGAAAATGGGATCAGAACGAATGGAGAAAACCATTGGAGAAGATGGAAGAGGAATGATCAGGAGTGATCCTCCGGAGAGCTGTCCACAATGAGTCTGATTACCGATCCCCCTTTTAAAAAGAGTATATATCCATATCTATTAAGGCGTTCAAGCGACCTTTCGAGGTCAAATTGAGGTGTTTTCAGATCGAGATCTTCCCTTTTCAGATCGAAGTTACCTGACTCTTCAGCCTTGGTCCTTAACTGAAAGAATATCTCTCTGTCGATCGGCTTCAACCTGTCCCTCCAAGGGTGGGATCCCATGGAGGATGTCACCTTCTCCTTCCTCATCCTTCTCTCGATCTCCTCCAGACCCCGTTTCATGAGCTCGCTGAAGAGTTCCTTCCCCTTTTCAAGTCCCGTGGGTTTTCGTGAAAAACCAGAGCCGTCGAAATGTTTTCCAATGCTCAACCTTGTCAGTGACATGCCAATTCTCAGGGCTGAAAGGGGATCTACCGATGTTGCAGAGAAACCATCCCAGATCGCTTCCCTGTGGGCAGCTTTGCTCAGATCTTCTGCCATCTCCGAGATCGCTTTCTCTGTTGGTGGAGGAGTGTACAATGCAGTAAGTTGATACTCCAGGACATCCAGGTCTACAGATTCCTTCTTGGTCATCATTTCAGCGCTGTTCAGAACAAAAGGCAAATGGATCGGGACCTGGACCTTCCTCAAGGTTTTGAGATATTTCACTTTTCTTATGACCGAATATGCGTTCTCGGTTGATCTTTCCTTCTTGAAATCCTTGTAACCGCTGAGTGAATCGAATATTGAATATCTGTACTGTCCGGAACCCTTCAACCTGAATTCGAGTGGAAGCTGAGAAAGTATGGTATTTGATACATCCATGGGGGTTCCGGAACCTCCGATCCTCATGGTCTCAAGCCCTTCCGAACCAAGACCACCCTCCCCATATACAGAAGGAGGAGCAGAGACGAAAAGAAGTGAGATAACCCTATCAAGAAGGTCCTCATCAGCATATTTCCAGTTGGAAGAGGTCCGATATACAAACTCATCCGCAGGAAGGTTTGGTGGAGGGAGTGGGATCCTAGCTTCACGGACATCCTGGGCCTCCACTACGGTACGATATTGGGTTTCCATGGATCCATCCTTTCCGGATCCAAAAGGTAGAACTGCCTTCTCCGTCTTGCCGGGAACTATCTCAACGAACTGCCCCTCCTCTATCTTCCCTGCGATATCCTTCGGAAGAAGATAGACACGACCTCTGTCAATATCTGTGAAGCGGGAGCCTTGAAGCTTGATCGTGCCTGAATTGATGAAATGAACAAAACCGAAATCCACATGATCCCTGTCAAAGAGCAACATCTTCTCCAGTTTACAGAACTGGGAACCAAACTCCCTTTCAGATAATCTGAAGGAGGACATTCAGATCTTCCCTCCCTGGGACCTTCTCGCACTCCTCCTTTCTGCTCTCTTCATCTTCAGATAATCCTTAAGGTCGGTCTCAAGGTCGTTGGTTGTCCTCAACCTGTGGAAGTATAGAGCGGAAAGACGTCTAAGGTCAGAATATGAGTCCAGATCAAGTGTCAGATCCGCTGAGACCGGAGCGACTTTCAGGTCTACCCCGGTGGCTCTCAAGAAGCATTTTTCTGCTTCGGTAATTGCCATATTCCATCTCATTGCCCTTATTAACGGACGTCCGAACTTATAGATAAGATATGGATATGTCAATGGGTTTGCACCCATCTTCCTGAGGGAATAGAACCGGTTAATGAACTTCCTGTTGACCCTGTCGAACCTAGTAATGAACATATTACCCATCATTAGATGTTTTCTTGAATCCCTTTCACCGAAGATCCCAAGATCATCCTTAATAGGGATGCCGAACTTATTCAGATTTCCGGAACGGGGATGGTTAGGGCCGACAGCCCCCATTGACGTCAGATCGTTCCTCTCGATGAAGACCTTGAGTTCCTGACGGGTTCCCATGCCGAACCTGATATCCGGGTCTCCAGGCCTTTCAAAGGCCCTTTCCAGGAACAATGAAAGGTTCATGCCGGTCAATAATGGGAGATCCCCACCTATAACAAGCATATATTTTCCTTTGTAACCAAGGTCCTTAAGGACCTTCTTTCCGATCAGTATGTTCTCCCCAATGGACTCCCTCTGGTCCTCCACATGGAAACCGGATATTTCTGATCTGTCAAGTTCTCGCTGGATCTGTCGCCTGGGGCCGATTATCACAGTCCTGTCTTTATCAAGATATCTACATTTCTGGACACCAAGGAGAACCTTGGAGATAGGTGCTTCTCCTTTCCTGGAAAGGTATTCCAGCAGGTCCTTCTTATTTCGTTTGTATATCCTGTCCCCGGTCTTCCCTGCGAAGTATAATACCCTCTTCAGGAAATTGATATTCTGCTGGGATATCAGGTCCGGGTGGAGATATAAAAGGGTCTTGTTCTCTCCCACAATGTAATCATCCCTGTTGATCCGGGAAGCAAGACTGGCCTCAAGCTTCTTTTTATCAACATTCCAAAGGCTTGGATGGGAAATGCGAAAGAATACTCCTCTTCTTCTTCTCCTTCTAAGCTGCCGCTTGATCTTTGCATTTCCCGCCAATACGACTGTGGCGATACCTTCTATTTCACTTACGTCCATTCCACATGCTCCGGATCGAAACTATGGACTGGTATCGATAATTGATGATATACAATTTGTCTGGGAAATGGGCATATGTGGTCCTGAGACCGTAAATTATTAACCAAGGTATGGAGCTGTTGATGTAGGAGCGGTGTCATGAAGTATCCCAGGGCTGGTAGATCCTCCATATGGAAGGTGATCGCAGCTTTTTTCCTATTGATCGTCCTTTCGATCCAGTCTATCCCATCTGTTGGATCAGACATTACCCATATCAGCAGCCCATCAATGAATATCAATGGGAAGACCTCAGAGACCTCAAGAGGATTATCTGACGCGGTAGGTCTGGAATATATCGCAATTGGAGAATCAAGGTTCCGGGATGAAATGGAACCTCTTATAGAATGGAAGACCCAGAAGGGCGTGAAGGCAGGATTCTTCCCAATGGATGGGGAGGGAGGCATTCTCGAAACGTATTCAGGCCGTGATATTCAGGAGAAGATCCGTAATTTCATTATCGATATCTGGACCACAGGTGGAGAAAGCGAAGGTCCCCTCAAATGGGTCCTGCTTGTAGGTGATGGAGAGATCATTCCCCCACGAAGGACCTTCGTGAACGGAAGTTCCGAATTCGGATCCGAAAATGATGAAAATTATGTTCTTTCGGACCTCTATTACGCCGGTCTTACCGGTTCCTGGGATGAGGATTCAGATAATATCTTTGGGGAAGAGGATAGTTTAGTCCAGGAAATGGATGCAATAGCAGAGGTCAACGTTGGAAGGTTCCCAGCATCCACTGAAAAGGAGCTTAGGACAATGGTCAAAAGGCAGCTTTCCTACGAGAGGGACCCTGCACCGGGATCATGGACAGGATCAATGCTCCTTGCCGGTTCGTTGATGGATGCCCCAAATAACCAGGCATTGTTCGACCCATACAAGGATAACGCTTTCGAACTGATCACCAAGATCGAGGAAATGCTCCCTGATGACATATCACCATACCCCCTGCTGGACTACCCGAGGCTTGAGTGGGGAGGATATAACAGGATGTTCGACACGCTGAACGAAACATCCTTTACCAAGCATTTTGAAGCAGGATTCTCAACTGTTCTTCTCGCCTGCCATGGAGATATCGATGGGAACTGCACTCACTATCAGGGGAACAGTGGCGGTAGCTACCCCTACTGGGCAGATTATGGAGTATATTTCAATTATACAACCGCTGAGACGATCAAGAACGGGGAAAGGACTCCTTTCGTATACATCTCCAATTGTGATTCATTGAACTTCACCGAACCTGATGATTCCAATATGGAACGGTTGATGACAAACCAAAACGGGGGGGCTATTGGTGTCATTGGGGCTTCAGTTACAACCTACAGGGGAGAGTATTTCGATGATACCTCATGGGGGAACTGGTGGCTTGCTGAAGAGTTCTTTGAGATATTAAATTACAACACCTCAAGACCAGGGGAAGCTTTGTACAAGCTCAAAGAGGATTATGTCAATCATGTGAACATCAAGGACCTGGTACCTGCCGAGATAAGGATGTTCAACATTGACAACCTGGCCTACAATCTTCTGGGGGATCCAGAAGTTCCCCTTTGGTTAAGATCCCCTAAGAAATTAAACATAGAATATCCTGAGGAATTTTACCAGGGTAATACTTCCATTGAGATCAGGGTGAGGGATGAGGAAACAGGGGCTTTTGTGGATCGAGCAACCGTTTGCCTGATGGACCCAGATAATGGTTCCATATACAAGGTCTATAGGTCTAATAACTATGGCGAGGTCCAGATCCCACTTGTAATGGATGACCTTGGTGAACTCCTTCTCACGGTCACAAAGGAAGGATATCTCCCCTCTGAGAAGATCATAGATGTGGTTTCTCTAAGGAATGTAAGGATCACGGGAGAACCAACCCTTGACCCATCCATTCCGATATATGGAAGACCATTCAGTGTCACTGTCACTGTTG
This sequence comes from Thermoplasmatota archaeon, assembly GCA_965234725.1. Lineage (GTDB taxonomy): Archaea > Thermoplasmatota > Penumbrarchaeia > Penumbrarchaeales > Penumbrarchaeaceae > Penumbrarchaeum > Penumbrarchaeum helgolandense. The sequence goes on from CBDDUX010000038.1 coordinate 63,279, forward strand.
GAAACACGGGCAACTCGATCCTTGAGGGGGTTACACTTTACGTTGAACTCCTGTCCCCCGATACGTCCCAGCGGATCCAAATACCAGAGGAAGGCATGGGAACCGCATTCCGATTATTATCAGGAGAGATCATCAACAAGACCATCACATTTGACTCGCCATTCCATAGTCTCAATGGATCCAGTACAAACAAGCTGACGGCATGGGTGGAGGTCCCCCCTGGGCCTCTGGAGAATGATATTTCGGACAACAGTATCTCAATCCAATTCAGAGCCAATGAAGAGCCTTCCCTTATCGGTCTGCCATCAGGCTTCCGGATCCCGGAGGATTCCAGTCTATCTGGGATCAATAAGACCTTGGACCTTTCAGGCCTGGTCATCGACGATGATTTTCCCGAGGAGTTGACATTCTGGACATCTGTGATCTCAGGTAATATGACAACGGAGATATCAAAGGAAGACCGTCTGGATGTCATACCTGAAAATGATTGGAACGGAGATGGGCAGATACGGGTCTTCGCTTCCGATGGTTCTGTGACAGTCAGCAGAATGTTGGGTGTGATCGTTGAACCAGTCCCTGACCCACCTGTTTTCCGATCATGGCCAGATACCGTGGAAGGACTTGAAGATGAACCAGTAACCTTCCTGATCGAACTGATCGATGTGGATACCAATGATGGAGATCTGAACTTAACCGCCCCAGGATGGGAGAACATCAGTTTCAAGAGGTTGGAGAACCGGACCTCATTTGTATTCGAGGTTAACCTGACACCAAGAGAGGAGGACCTGGGTCCGTCGGTCCTATTAATTATTGCAAGGGATGAGAGCAATCTCACTGCTGAGGTCAAGATCAGTCTGGACATCGATACAACGAACGATCCTCCTGAAGCAGAGTTCGATCCAAAGATCAGGGTTGAAAAAGGGAAGAGGATCAAGATCCCGATGATGATCACGGATCGTGATAACGATCTGGAGATCCGTGTAGGAGTTTTGGGACTCATTGTTGCGGGTTACACGTATGAGAACGGATTACTTACGATAACACCTGTTGACGGATTGGAGACAGGGACATATCAGGTGGACATCTGGATCGATGATACTGGTACAAGGGGTAACAGAACATACAGGGCCGAGATCGAAGTGGTGGATAAGGAGAATAGTCCCATCATCTTGACATTCATCTTGTTGGTCCTTGTAATAATAATTGTCCTGGTAGGTTATGGTGTATTCGTAAGGTCACAGGAGAACAAGCAGAAGAAAATGCTCGACCGTGTTGGGGATGAGGTATTACTTTCAAAAATAAAAAGAAAGAAGAAGAGGGGAAAGGAACCGCAAAGAAGTTCCCGAAAAGGTTCCATCGAGGCTCCCCCTGTCCCGAATGAACTGGAGGGTGTGCTCGCTAGGAAAGGTATCGAGGAGATCGAATCCGAGGATTGGAATGTTACAGAATATGATGAGGTCACGGCATTCAAGGACCTGGAATCGGAACTTGAAGAAGTAATAGATGAACTCTATCCCGGTTCGGATGACAGATAATCCTTAAATATCAAACCTGCTTGTAGTGACCCCTCGAGGCGCTATCATGCCAATAAGACCACTGAACTTGCTCAAAGAATCCCTCTCGAACAGGGTCATCGTTGAACTTAAGGGAGGAAGGGAGTTCAGGGGTACACTCGATGGATACGACGTCCACATGAACCTTGTCCTGATGGAGGCCGAGGAGATCATGGATGGCGAGGTGGTCAAGAAATCCAGAACCACCATCGTCCGAGGGGACAACGTGATCTACATCTCACCATAAGGAGGAGCTAAAATGTCAAAGGGAACTCCGGCACAGGGAAAGAGGCAGAAAAGCCTCCATATCAGATGCAGAAGGTGCGGCAGGCACTCATATCATATGAGACAGAAGGCTTGCTCATCATGCGGATTCGGTAACACCGCAAAGATCAGGTCCTATGCATGGGCAAAGACCCATCGACCATGATCGTTACGTCATACCTTTCAATCCCTGAACCCTACTCCTGAAGAAGATAGTACGGTTTCCTTCCATCTTTTATCCAGTGCATTTGATAGAATGATTATTGCAACCACTCCAAGAATGATCATGGAAGTAATTCCAAAAAGGGATACGATGGGAAGGTCCACCATAAGGAATGATAACATGGTTGAGAACATCAAAGGAAGGACCGTGAACACCATATATCTCAAGAATACAGAAGAATCGAAGATCAGTGAATTGGTCCATAATCCTGTCAGATATGCTGTGACGAAACCCATGTAGGGAACTGCCACGAGGATCAGTGGTACCCCGTACAAAAGTCCCTGAAGATCACCCGTAATGATCGACATTGCAACAAGGAATACCAGGGAAATGGGTAGGGAGATGACAAGGTATACCCTTAGTTTTACTCTGATGAGTTGGGGTGTATCTATTGGGATCGTCTGATCGAACTCAAGGAAATCGATATTGGTAAGATGGGTATAGATCGAGATGGTAAAAAATGAGACCATTACCGCAAAGAACGTGAGATTGAAAGATACTGGAATACTCTCCAATCCGGACAGGATACCAATCATCCCTGACATCACAATAAGTGGAAAAAGTAATGAAAAACCGATCCTAATGTAGGCTTTCCCCCTTATCAATCCCAGAAGCTCCCGTGAGAACAATGAGCGGGAAACTACATCACGAGGGTATAGAACACGGGACAAGGACATCACATTGTTATAGGACCCGGGTGAGTTGGTCCTGGAACTTCTTTCCCCACCATCGAATACCAAAGTTCCGATGGTAATATAGATCGATACAAGAAGGATCGTGATCAATATGAAGGTCCATGAGTCATATTCGACAGCTAGCAATCCCGGAACGAATCCTCTTACATCATATGTTATGATCTGGATAATGATCAGAGGGAGGATGGATAGAGGTACGAAAAGAAGCATTCTTCTTTTTGTGTTGTTTAATGCTGAGGACACAAGCATGCTCAGGGAAAGACCAAGGAGGAATGTGGACCATTGCGCAAATGTGATGAGCAGAACCCTGTCGATTGGGATGGGTCTGATGATCAACCCCAGCAATAATCCTGATGTCATCGGCATCAGAACGAGGAATATATAGAACACAAGGTCATGGAAGAAATAGGCAAGATACATCTTTCTCTCCCCCACAGGTTGGTACCTTGTCGATGCAGAGAGCATTGTCACCGGACCAAGCGACCTCTCTATGAACTCCTTGCCCAGGAAAGCAATTCCTCCCATGGATACACCGAACATGAAAAGAGAACCGAGGACCGCAGTGTGTATCTGTTCATAGGTGAAGGATCCCGCAAGATCGGGAAGGAAGATATATCCGCACATAGCACCGATCAGAATGACCTCGGGGAAGATTATTAGTGAGAGTGAGGATGAGAAGGATCTTCTCAACCTTATCTCCTCTATGAGGAAAAGTCTCACCAGCTTCCACATGGGGGAAAAATAACAAAGGTCCACTTAACGGTTTACCCGTTAATATCCGCAAACGAAGGGTCCTTAAGAAGAGGTAGCAGGTCTAAAATATTAGTGATCGTGGGTGTATTGATCTCAACTCCTTCCGGAGGTTCACCATCAGTATGGTATTCTCGTGTGTATACGGCCTTCATCCTGACATTCATTGATCCAAGGATATCTGTCCGGTACCTGTCACCAACATAGACCGTTCTTTCGGGCCGGATATCCATCTCATCAAGGGCCATTTCAAAGATCTCGGGATGGGGTTTGGTCATTCCCACCTCTGATGATATGATCAACGGATCGAAATATCTCTGAAGGTCCTCTTTTTCCAGGAAGGATCTTATTGCCGTGCCATCCATGGCATTGGAGATCAGGCCTACCTTGAGTTCCGAACCATCCAGGGTCCTTGTTGATCTCAGGATATTTAGAACATATCTAGAGGAGGATCTCATGTTCAGGCAAGCTGAAAAACTATCGGAATGAGTGGAAGAAAGTCGTTCGAAGAGGTCCGAACCATTATTTGTAAGCTTCTTGAGCTCAGTAGCGATCATCTGACTCCTGTATTCCACCGATGATTCCCACAGTGTCTCGTCAGCTCTTTTCCTTTCCTGCTTTACAACGGATCTGAATAGTTCCAGAAAGGTCCTGAAAGGGACCTCTTCTTCTGTCAGACCGGATGAACTGTACCACCTTACAACAAATTCCATGGAATCCCTTGGAGTAAAGGGAATGAGGGTGTTTCCCAGATCGAATAGAACACCTTCAAAAAGGAAAGCCGAATCCATCCTATCAGCCATCAGTGATTATCGGGCCTTGTTGAAGTAGTTGGCAAGGTAGGTGAAAAGAGCACCACCAATGATGATCGGCCACGCGACCTCGGGTTTTCCGTTCTGGGCCTCGTATACTCCCCAGAGAATGATTATCATACCGATGGGAGTAACGAAGTGATAAGCCCATCTCATTAAGTAGAATATCCTAGCAGCAGTGGATACTCTCCTCTTGGGTGTTGGAGGCGCCTTGGGTCCGCTTACCCCTGTATTCCGTGGTGCCGCTCTCCTTACACCTGCACTAACCCTTTGTTGCAAGAAATCCACTCCTTTTCTCCGGGTCAATGTCTTAAGGGTAGAATAAGGTTGTTGTCCAAGTATCAAGTGGGTATGTCCTCTATCTTTGTGACCTCAGGGTGTGCCTTAGGGATCCATGGAATTCCTACCTTGCCGTTGCTGTAAAGCCACTTTGTGTCATCCTTCAAAGAAGGTTCCTTATCATTAACGGATGCAACAGGTCCGGTCCTAATCGGAAATCTCTTTCTTCTTTTCTTGTCGAACATCAACTCATTTAATCTCTTACCTGGCTTGATATCCTTGATGGCATGATACCGGTTCAATCCTCTGAATCCGTAACAAAGGTCCCAATCACCATGGTAGATGCAGCCTGCGCAGGTCCGGTAAAAATAGTAGAGTCTCAAGGTGCCCATAAAACTGATCGATACCATGATCAAGAAAATGAAAAGAAGAATGAATTGCCATCCTGCAGGAATTGTGAGTGCCCATACGATCAACCCAGCCAGTGAAAAGCTTAAAGATACCTTTGCGGCCAGTCGGGTTATCCTGCCTTCTGATCTCATAAGATATTTCATCATATGAAAAAGGCCGAATAGGACCGATATTCCAATAAGGACCGATTGATGGAAGTATGGTTCAGGTATGTGTCTGTAGGATCTTGTGAGGAGTGTAAAAATGATAAGAATGAGAGCAAGGGGATATGAAATGGTGCATCCCATGCAGAATCTCCTTCCAAGAATAATATAGGTATCATTGTTGTAGAAAGAGCACAAAGGATGATGAGATCTGAGGAAGGGAGCCAGAGCTCTGAACACCGATAGGACCTCCCCGAAAACCATGAAGGAGCAGCCCTATCATCTATTTTGAAATTTTTGCATCCTTTTTACAAGATGTGAGTGAATTGAACTGGACATGATCGATCTTGAAAATATGTTAATGAAAAATGCGAACAATTTAAATATTGATTTCATCAATCAGCTATTGTCTTGTTCCTATGGACATAGATGATGATCGGGGGACTAAAAATGGTTGATAAGACTGTATTTGGAATATTGGCAATCTTGCTTGGATGGTTAGGTGTTCATAAATTCGTGGTGGGCCACACAAAATGGGGCGTAGTGTACCTGCTCATAACTGTTTGTACTGGTGGAGCCCTGGCCTTCATTCCAGGGATCCTCGGACTCATAGCTGGGATCAAGGTCCTTATCGGAACGGATGAAGAGTACCAGGAATACATCGATAGCGAAGGATTCCTCTGATCCAGAACATACGGGGAGCAGACTATACTGCTTCCCTTTTTTTTATTCAATTCATTCCCTAATGACCTCATTCCTCAATATCAATTTGGACCTGAGCGGTCACTATCTTTTGTGGAGATGGTTTCTTCTTTCCTTTAAGAATAAGGAAAATGACAACACTGGTGATAATAAGCAGTAAAATTGTCATTATGGCAATGAACCAGGATTCCGGCTCACCTTCGTTCACCACAAGGGCCTGATAGAATCCGGAGAAAGCCACCATGATGAATGAACCCGCACCTATCCTGCCTGCATATTTATGGATCTTCATGGTCGGCCTTTTATGTTTCATTATCTTGGTGTATTTGAAATATAATCCCAATCCAAGAGCAGTGAAGGACCCAATTATAGCAATGATACCGAACCAGGAATGCAGCACTCTCAGATGATCCCCGGTTCCGGATTCAACCATGATATAACCCAGGATCAAACCGATCGTTCCCATTATCACTGAGGTCGACATCACATAGATATGGAATTTTAAGAAGAATTTCCATTTCTTTCGGTATTGTGAGACCCAGGCAGCTATCATACCTCCTACACCCAGGGTCATGAATATTGCATGGAACGGCCACAATACAACAGGGTCCTCACTTGAGGTCTCTCCTGATGCGATATCGATAGTTCCATAACCGACTCTTGTATGCATATTACTGAAGGAATCCGAATCACCGACCCCCCAGATTATCTTGACAGTTCCGTTCCTGGGGATCGGATTATCCTTATCATCACCGGTATCCAGTTTTCGGACTATCTCTATGGTGGTAACACCATTTATCTCCCTTCCTCCGAATGAATCGATATCATCTGTTCCTCCCTGTTCAGTATCAGCGGGATGGGGGCCGGTTGGTCCTGTTGAATATGCATCAATGACCTTGACTGTTCCGTCTCCTTCCACCCATCCGAATATCATGTCGGAATCTGACATTGCCGTACTGTAATCGATTCCAATTGAGACCCATCCAGTGGTCTTACCCTGAATGGCCAACCTTATCGAATCACCTTCCACTTTCCAGTATATGGTGATGATCCCGTCTCCAAATGTACCGTTGAAATCATACTCATCTTCTGATATCATTCCATCCAGATCGGCTGTTACCGGTGGTTCTTTTCCGCCTGGACCAATGGTTAAAACGGCAAATCCTCTCTTGGAGTGTGTCTCCCCGAAATCGTCGTGCTCTCCATAGGCCCACATGATGTTCAGGTTGCCTGCAGTGGGAATATCCTTGTCGTAATCGTCACCAGTGGAGATATTCCTTACGAACTCGATCGTCGTCACACCGTCAATTTCAGTTCCGTTATACTGAAGGATATCCATTGTTCCTCCAAGATGGGTGTCGGGAGGATGAGGGCCGAATTGACCCGTCGAATACGCATCTATGATATGGACAGCTCCATTTTCGATCCAACCAAGGACCACATCAGAGTCCATCATGACATCTTCTGGGTCGAACCCTATGGAGATCCATCCAGTGGTCCTGGCTGATATTGCCATGTGAAGGTCCTGGCCCTCGATCGTCCAGTGTACCTTGAAATTGTCGAAGTCAAAACTGGCAGAATCCTTGTACTCACCAGTTGAGATGATTCCATCCAATCCTCCCACAGGTTGGGGTTCATCCATGTATAGTAGTAGTGTTCCGGATCCTCTATCTGAATGACTGCTCTCCGGATCATCCGAAGAACCCAATCCCCAGATGATATTGAGGGATCCGGAAGAGGGGATCTCTTTGTCGTATACATCCTGGGTATCCAATTCTCTTATGAATTCTATTGTTGTGTTCCCTTCTGTCTGGGTTCCGTTGAATGTGATGATATCATCCGAACCACCAAGGTCCGTATCTAACGGGTGAGGTCCCAGGTTTCCCGTAGAATATGTATCCCAGAGACCTGGCCCGTCATCATCCACCCATCCGATGAGTAGATCGGCATCTTTCATCATGGTGGTTGGTTCGAATCCAATGGATACCCAGCCTTCGGTCTCACCAACCATTGCCATCCATATCCTGGTCCCGTTAATGGACCAGTGCAAAACAAAAGAACCTCCTCCGAAGGATGCGGAATCATCATATTCGTCCTCTGAAACGATTCCGTCCAGTGTGGTATTCCTCAGAGGTGGAGGGGGGGGTGGAGGAGTTGTATTGGTCCCGATCTTCCAGGTAGTTGTTCCTCTCCGTGTATGAAGTGAAGTTGGATCGTCCGAATCAGAGACTGCCCAGATGATCGTCATAAGACCTGTTTTGTTGATGCTCTTATCATAAAGGTCTGTTGAGGTCATGTTCCTGAGGAACTCTATTGTTGTCCATCCATCCGACTCCGTCACATTGAAATCCAGGATATCATTTGTCCCACCAAGGGTAGTATCTTCAGGATGCGGTCCTTCAGGTCCTGTTGAAAATTGATCGAAAAGATGGGGATCGCCGTCATGATATCCAAGCATCATATCGCCATCTGCCATCCTGTCGGAAGGATCGATGCCGAGAGATATCCACCCAGTTGCCTGGGCCCTGATCCCAATTGATATTGTGGTTCCATTTAAGTTCCAATGAAGTTCGAACCTATCTGAGTCGAATATCTTCGAGCTGTTATATTCCCCTTCAGAGATCATACCATCGAATTCTGAAAAATGTAACGGTGGTGGAGGTGGTGGAGGAGGAACGGTTTCATTGGAGAGGTTCCACATGATCGTCCCTCTCCTTGTATGGGTGGCCATCGGATCGTCTGATTCAGCAACTGCCCAGATAAGTGGGAAAGCATGATCGGTCCAAATCGTACGATCATTAGAATCGCTGGTGGAAAGGTTCCTTCTGAACTCGAATGTGGTCCAGCCTCCGGATTCCGTTCCGTTATAGGAGATAATATCGAAAGTTCCACCCAGGTCCTCATCGCGGGAATGAGGACCTGTCGCACCCGTTGCGAAATGGTCCTCTGACTTTGCGAGGTTTCCTTCAACCCACCCGAAGATAAGATCCGCATCCAACATTCTATCGGTCGGGTCGATCCCGATCGACACATAACCGGAGACCTGTGCCCTGATCCCGATATCTATTGATGTTCCGTTCACTTTCCAGTATAGTTCGAACATGTCGCTGTCAGTTTTCGTTACGTTCCCATATTCATCCGGATCTATAATACCATCAAAATCAGATTTTGGAGGTGGAGGGGGAGGTGGCGGAGGAGTAGCGTCTACCCTCCAGGTGCCGTAACCGACCTTTGTATGTTTCGCGGAGATATCATCGGATGTTGAGATGCCCCAGATAATGTTCAGCGGAGTTCCTATCGAAATATCCTTGTCATTGGGATCTCCAGTTGAAAGCGCTCTCTTGATCTCGAGCGTGGTCCAGCCTCCGGATTCTGTAGCGTTGAAAGCCTTGATGTCGTCTGTTCCTCCGGTCAGATCGGTGTCAAGGATATGTGATGTTGTGGTCGTTGCATAATGGTCCTCTGCATAGGGACCGAAAGCAGAATATCCACCCATCAGGAAATCCGCACCGAGCATCATTGTAGTGGGGGATATCCCCAGAGATATCCAACCTGTGGTCAATGCCTTCACACCAATTGTGATATTCGGACCTGTAACATTCCAGTACAAAAGGAAATTCCCCGAATCATATGAAGTGCTGTTTGAATACTCTCCGTCCGTTATAATTCCGTCAAGTTCATCAGAAGCAGGAGGTGGAGGAGGAGGGGTTCCATCCATCATGATAGTGTCGAAATCAGCATCATCGTGTTCTTTTGTCCAGTCATCATCTTCCCTTGTGGCCCATATTATCTTCATCGAGGTCCCGTTGACGAACTTCTTATCATATGCATCCCCGGTTGACATAGCTCTCTTGAATTCTATGGTGGTCGATCCAGCGGATTCAGTCCCGTCAAATTCATCGATATCGAAGGTCCCGCCGGTGAAGGTAGTATCTTCAGGATGGTTGCCCTTGTCATCGGTACAAAACGTGTCCTTGATGTGTGGTGTCCCGGTTCCATCAACCCATCCGAATATCATGTCTGCATTTGTCATGAGGTTCACAGGATCTAATCCCAGGGAAAGCCAGCCAGTGACTTCCGACCTCATCCCTATGTAGATGTCGGCTCCTGTAGTGGTCCAGAATATCTCGAATTTCCCCTCATCAATGTTCTTGGAACTCTCATATTCGGATACTCCAATTACACCGTCTATTGTAGGATCCGCTCGGGTTGGAGCAGACTCTCCAGATGATCCGGTAGGACCAAATGGAATTATGAAGAAAGCTAATGCAATGTAGAGGACCGTGATCAGATGAATACCTTTTAAAGACAAAACGACACCTCGATTTTTCCCAAATAGGATTTATCTTCATTCATTATATGGGTTTTTCTCTTGAAAAAGTGATTTTACAGGCAAAGGTGTGACTAAAGGAGGTTTAAATCAAGATGTAATTTCCTTTAGTCTACAGAGCGGTCCATTCTAACTTTAGTTTAAAAATCGTTGAAATTGAAATTATCCACACAAGGACCGGTTGGGAGGGGTCTTATCGTAGTATTATTGTCGATATTCAAGATAAGACCCCTGAGATGAAAAACGGTTCTCAGTTTATCTCATCATTTTTCATCGTGTGTAATCAATTTGTAGCAGTGAAATCCGTATCAATATATCATTGACGATAGGAGTTCACTGCGGAAGAGGTCCACTCCCCGAATAGGATTATAAAACAATAAGAGGGGAGTGGACCGGTCGGGAGGAGGGTGAAATGCTTTTCACACGACTTAGGAAAATCGTTTGCGATTTTCTGGTATCTTGACCGCGGGGCAGAGTAATTTGAGAGTATCTGCCAGGTCAAGGTGTGACTAAAGGAGATTTTAATCTAAATCTAATAACCTTTAGTCTACGGGCCGGTCCATTCTTCGCAATAATTCAATAGTAATTATAAGAAGAATGGACCGGTCGGGATTTGAACTAAATATGGTTTAGAACTTATTTTTATTCATTTAAGTTATTAAAGAGGTGATCTGTTCGAACCTACCTTTGCGAATCTCCTGGGATCGATTGTCCACTTATTGGGTGGACCAAGAGAAAACTCTGCCGCCCCCGGATGAAGTAGCATTGGAGGAAACCTCTCCTTTCCGGCCATTGAATTATCCGAATTGGAGAGGCTTCCGCCCGCGAAAAAGGAAATCTTGGACGAAAACCCGGATATGGAACCCGGGAAGGACGAAGAGCCGGAGATGGAGTATCTGGACCCAGAAGCATAGATGACCTCTCTACCTGTAGACTGTGTAAGGGACAGTGAACGAACCCGCGGTTGTTTGGATGCTCAGCTCCCCGCTTACGGACTGCGCGGTCATATAACCCGAAGCACCTTCCATAATCCCATAGTCTGAGGATGCGGAAACACTGGATATATAACCCGATACGGATCCCGAACTGCTGATCAGTCCATTTTTTTCTTGGTAGATCAGATGAGGACAACCCCCGGAACACGTGCTTGTCCAGGAACCTGTGACCTTCAATGTTCCGGTAACCTTTCCGTTGTTGTTCACAGTCGCGGTCAACGTGACCGTCCCGGAAACCGTGAAGAGATTATTGTAGGCGACGGTCCCGCACTCGGGACAGTTCTGCGTCAATGTAAATACCGTATTTCCGGTAAAGGGACCTTGGTAGACCAACTCCTGATCGATCGGAGGTTTCTCGATCTTTCCGACAAAGGACTCGTATACATCTTTTCCTCCCTCGAAAATGCTCTTGATGGTCCCTTCGGCGTTGGGAATTATCAAGCTCTCCACTTTGGACCGAAAGCAGTTCTCGACCCTGTTGATACCATTCTTGATCATATCGACAGTACCGGGGACATTCAGATTGTGCAAGGCGGCACCCAGGCCGATCTCCCCCATGCCGCCCGTTAATGTCACGTACAGAAGGGCAGCTGTTGGTAACGCCAGAGCAGCGGCCGGCGCCCCGAAAAGCGCGGCGATCCCAATGGCCACGGCAGCAGTACCGCCAATAACCTTGTAGGCCGTATTGAAGGCCTCTGCCGGTCCTCTCGCGGAATCGCCGAAATAACCCCTGGACGCCATATTCACATTAGATTCTTGACCGTTCGACAGTGCATCGTAATATGCTTTAAAGCAATCGCCGGACCGCGTTACGGATCGAACGGGACCTTCATCGATAACCGGTGATTCCCAGTCAGTATCCAATTCCGATTGGGCCAACAACATGCCCATTATCATCCTGTCAACGAAAGCGAGGGAGGACAGGTCAATATCGATATTATCATCACCGATCGTCCCTATTTTGTAGTTATCGGTATATCCCTGGATAACGGGGCGAATACCCTCCACCAGGGATTCCAGGTTTGATAATTGAGCATTTACGGCAGAGGTCATCTCCGTGGTCTCCAGGGATGTGCCCTGGACCCCGTTCCTGTTCTCCCGGGCAAATTCCAAGGCCGCTTCGAGGAAAATGAGGGTCGCCTGGCCGTCGGGCAGCCCGGAATTGGGCAATTCCAGCGCATGGAATCCGGACAATGTGTTGGATTTCGTGATCTTGCCTCCGGATTCCTTGATCACCTGGATATCGTAACTCCCGGAGGAGAAGCCCCCATCGCTTGTGATCAAGGGCGGGACCGCGACCGATACAGTCTTTAGGGTAACATCCACCGAAGGCACCTCAATGGAAATACCATGGTCGTCGGTAAAGCATACCAGGATATCGCCGTATGTCCCGAAACCCGTCCCCGAAACCGTAAGTATGGCACCGGGTACGCCGGAGTCCATGTCCATCGACGCTATCTCGAACTTGTCCTCGTCTTCAGTTCCAAATCCCATGAACAAAAGACCCGCACCCACGATTATTGCGCCAAGGATCAAAAGGACAATTAAGATGGCAATTGCTCCCAGACAAAGGAACGGGGTCGCGGACCCCTTCTTCCTGGGTTTTCTTCTTTCTTCCTCCCCGGTAGATGGAAGATGAGGCGCCTTCCAAGTGAACTTATGACCGCAATCGTTGCATTCCCCCCGGCCGTCGTCCAGGAAATCGATATCCTTGCTATTGCACTTCTTGCATTTGCCAGTTCTTAGAGTCTTCACATGCTCTTCGACCTGCTCAGGCGCCTTGGGCCTGGAACTCTTTCTTCTTGAAAGGATAATTATGACTATGATCAATACCACGATCAAAACAAGGATCCCGAGCACTATGGCGCAGATGCCGCAGATTGCAAGACCGGAAAAAGCAAAGAGACTAAGATTGTTCCCTTCCTCGGGCTTGTTGGTAGCATCCCTGGGACCTGTTCCTGCCTCGTACTCCTCCTGGTTGTCGTACCCCTCCCTGTCCGGGTCCTCATAAATTCCTTCTTCAACACCACCGAGATATTGGATCTCCCACAAATCCAGGAGCCCATCCGAATCGGAATCGCCCACATTGTCCTGCGCCGATGTTGAAGTAAAGGCGCAGATCAGTATCAAAGTGGATAAGAACAATGCAAAGCTAATAAGGACAGTTCTTCTTTTATTCTTCACCTTGAGACCTCAAGTATATAGGTTTGTAGTAATATTAAAAACATCTCAATTATAAAGAAAATATTGTTTTATTGGCTAATGAATAGCGTTAACTCGATCTTTCACGTGCTGATCGAGGGTGAACTGTTTGTTCCCCTTACCGTTCTTCTTCATATATTGACGGGTCCCTCGGCCGAATCCCATCTTCTCACACACAATATATGAAAAGGATAGAATTTTCTTTCGGAGGTCCTGATTATCAACACGTTCAAGTTTCAGAGTAGGTTGAGATGGATCGAGCGTTTTCCAATTGCCTATAATATGGTTGGATAATTCTTGAGTTTTCATTTGGATGATATTAATCCATCACTGGTTTAGACTTAATAATTGGACCAATTGAGTTCTAAACCGGTTTTAGGGCAGAACGTAATAATCTTGTTTAATCCAGATATATTGAGAATATTTCTAAATATGAATGGTGGACCGGTCGGGACCTTGGCCGCGGGGCAGAGTATTTTGAGAGTATCTGCCAGGTCAAGGTGTGACTAAAGGAGTTGTTCTTCAGAATATCATTACCTTTAGTCTACAGACCGGGACACTTTTCCTTTAGTTTTGAAAAGGTTGAAATTGATATTATACACACAGGACCGGTCGGGACCTTTGAATCGTAGTGATATTATCGTTTATTCAGATTCAAAGGCATCGCCAAAACCTTCGGTTTTGTCTGTCCCTCGGTTTCCCTACACTCAACCTCGGGAGCCAGATGAAAAACGAAAAAATGAGTTGTGATCTTTCAAATCTTTTCAATCATTGAAATTATTTTAATAAACACAGGTGGACCGGTCGGGAGGGGTCTTATCGTAGTATTATTGTCGATTTTCAAGATAAGACCCCTCAGATGAAAAACGGTCATCATTAATATATCATCATTTTTCATCGCGTATAATCAATATGTAGCAATGGTTTTCGTAGAAATTTGGAATTGACGATAGAAAACCATTGCGGAATAGGTCCACTCTCCGTTAATAATTAGAAAATAATTAGAGGAGAGTGGACCGGTCGGGATCAATACCATTTAAGGTTTTGACCACTTTTTTTTATTTCCTTTAAAAACTCGTATTTACAAATAGTTTTTACCTTTAAATATTGATATATTTTAGATATAATTTAAATTAATATTTCATTCTACATGTCAATTCTTGGGAGTAAAGTAGATATCCCCTTGTTGATGACAATAATATATCTTGACCGGTTTCAAATATCAATGTGATGTAAGTGATATGTGTACAATAGCTTTTTATAATCGGTTAGAGATATAAATTTCAATTAGAAGGAGGTGTTCATCCTGAGAGGAAAAGAAGTGTATATAGTATTTGTTACAGTCCTGTTTCTGACCTCTGGCTTGTCTTTCTTGATGCAAGGAGAAGTTGATTCATTTGAAGATACCCTCTACAAAAATGTGAAAGGTCTTCATCTTAATCTGGATCTGATATCTGATTATTCTAAGGAATATGATTTGAAATCTGAAAACAATATACGGACAATATCATTCAATAAGAATAATCATGAAAAAGGTATTTTCTCAATTGAGGTTGATGATTTAAAGTTAAATGTTGAATCATTTATCCTTTGTGAAGAAAATGGAATAGAAGAATATAAAGAGAAATCTAATGACAAAAATGCCTTAAATGGTTTTCCAAATGAAAATAAAATTAAGTACACCAGCGAGAATAATTATGAAATCAATTATGATGTTACTGTAAATGGGATAAAGGAAACTCTTGTATTGTATTCATATCCCGATAATATTACATCTGATTTAATTCTCCGGTCGAAGATCTGGACGAACTCTTTTGTCAAAACTAACAATAATAATGGTAGTTATAATATTCCTGAAAAGGATATCAAATTCTTTTTCAATGACTTCATGGAAAAAGAAATATTTTCAATATCAAAACCTTTCCTTTTATCATCACCTGAATCTATAATGACTGAAAATGGGAAGCTGGAAATGCAGGATACCATTAAAAGGATGCCACTAGAACATAGATATCATTATGATAAACATTACATTTACCATGATATTATAATACCAAAGGATGTTGTCTATTCCGATATCAAGTATCCATTATATGTCGATCCCTCTATCACTACATTCAGTGGAATAACGACGTATGAAGGTTATGTTAATGGTTCGATTTCACAAACAATTGACGGTGATACAACATGGTATTATGATTGTTCAAGGACAATTCTACTTGATAGTAGTATAACAATTGGTGTTGATGAAGTTCTAACTTTCAAAAATATAAGAGTGAAAGCTAATGATAATGATATGGCTATAAATGTTGATTATGGGGGAACCTTAAATATTATTGATAATTCAGTTTTAACAGCTAACTATGATTATTACGAGTATACAGTCATATATAAATATGGAAGTTATGGAAATATCTTGGATAGTGAAGTTAAAAAAGCAAAATTTGGAAATGGGATTGAAATTCGATCATCTAATGTTTGGATTAATAATTCTCTTATTCATATAAATGGAGATTATGGTGTTTATATTTATCAATCCAATCCTATAGTATCTCATTCAAATATTAATACAAACGATTATGGAGTATATGTCACAGCATTCTCAAGTCCAACATTAGTTGGAAATGACATTAATATCAACACATATGGTGTTTATTATGAGAGTTCCAATGTGGTTGAAGAATTTTCCTCTTCAATAAATATTGATCAGTTGGTTGGAACAAAGTACGAAAGTAATTCAGTTCAATGGGATGTCGGGTTGGGAAATTATGCTTTGACTTGCCCTTCTGTCACGGTAGATTCGACCTATCAAGCAGCATATAATGCAGGACACCTTTACGACGGAATAACTGAGGAAGTATGGTGGAATCAATGGGATAGTTGGTATGATTATAATCCACATTGGGCAGTGTTTGATTTTCAAGAACAAAAGACAGTCGATGAATTTATAATTCATCATAGATCAGATTTCCTGACTCAGGATTATCTAATTCAAACATGGACAGGCAGTTCTTGGTCAACCCAAGTGAATGTGAATGACAATACTCAACAGATCAGAACTCATACTTTGGGATCAAGTGTGACAACTCAAAAGATTAGACTCTACATCACGGATGCGAATCCTTCTGATGGTATGGCAAGAGTACGTGAGTTTGAAATATATGGTGAAACAGACGATTATGAATGTCATTACATGATTACAGATCCAATTGAAACACATGGAGATACCATTTTCGGTAACTTAATCTTGGATAAAACCGAACCAGGTGATTCTCAAATACTCGTTTCTATTCTTGATGGTGTGACTGAAAATGTCATTACTGGATTTGATAGACTCGAATCTGATGAAATTGACCTGAAATGGATCGACACTGAAGATCATCCATCCATCAAAATAAAAGCTGAGTTTGAAAAGGTAGATACTGACACTCCAACCCTGAACGGGTATGACCTCTATTTCAGTCCGTTGAAAGATTATCTATCCGATTTTGAATCAGATGACGAGTTTTCTTCAATGAATTATTTAGAAACAAGAAACGGTCAGGCAACTCTAGAGTTGGAAGAAGAAATCCTTGATGAGGAATGGAGCACTGGTTGGGATTCAAGATGGACGGTTGAGACCTTTGAAGACGGTGGAGATGTGTATGTCTCAACTGACTATTGGGAGGATTCTGGTAATGACCTCTATATGCATGGAAAATCACTTTCATCTACTTCAGGTCATAATGGTCATGTCCAGGTTTCTAAAAACTTCGGTGAGATTGATCCTGGTGACACTATTCAAACTCATTTTGAGGGGAGTATCCACCGGTATGATTATAATGAAGCCGATTTCGAGATTTATCTCTATAACTCTGGAATGACCTCATTTAAGAAGATCAGATGGACAACAAATAATAATACGTATGATCCGGGAATTAGTGGTGATACTTATTACATCATCGCTCAGGATACTCATCCGTTTGCTCCTTACTTTTATGATGTTGTCATCCATTCTACCATTGAAAATCTCTTTGAGAAATACTTTGGAGAGGAACAGGTAGACTTCGAAACGTATAACGTTTTGTATGTGAAATCATTCGCAATAGAACAATACAATCATCATGAAAATCCAAAGGTGTACATTGATTATTTCATTGTATCAGACATCGCAAAATCAGGTTCTGCAATTTCGACTGTATTTGAACTTGAACCTTTGACCAAATGGGCTTTTGTTGCTCTTAACAAAGATGCTTATTATAACACAGATGTGAAGGTAAGTATTCTCAATGGTTATGGTGAATCAATAGAGGGATACACAGAACTATCTGATGAAGTGATTGATATATCAAATCTAAATTATTTTGGTATAGAGTCAATCCGTGTGAAATATGATTTGATCTATAGCGAAGAACCTCCTGCCATTAACTGGATGAAAGTTCTGATGTCTCCCATATTCGATGATAATATAATTGATAACAATGAATATGGAATAGTCATTTTAAATTCTCTTCCGATGGTGAGTAATAATACAATATCCAACTCAACATATTATGGTTTACATATTCAAGAAGATAGAGTTGAAACCAGGACAAATACTGGTATCAAATTTATTGCAAATGATAATTATTTCTATAATAATCCTGTAGGTGTTGAAGCTGAAATGACCTGTGCCTCATTTTCAGGTAATGAATATCGGAACAATGACGTATCGATTGATGTTAAAGATTCTTCTGTCTGGTTTATAAGGGAATTTATATACGGAAATGAAGGAAATATCTGGTTAAATGACAGTTATATTTATTTCAAACAATGTTTATTCACTGAAGGTCATTTTGATTTGTTTCTTTTGAATTCTGAAGTGATGTTCGATAATCTCACAGGAACAGATAATGACCAAAACAGTATTGATCTTAAAAATTCAATAGCGACTTTCCTTGATTCCCGATATTGTGACAGTCTTACAAAATCTCTTGATGCAACATCTGAGATCTATCATAACTGGAGGTTCAGTCTTTATGTGAATGATGATGGTTATCCGAATGTGAAAAACATTGATGTCTATGATAGAAATGAAGTTTCTGTATTATCTGTTCAAACAGATGATAACGGGTATTATGAAGGATCACTTCCTGAAAAAGTGATTGATAACGTTGGGGAAGATATACTATCTCCGTTGAATGTAAAAGTAAATACAAATTACAACAATTTTTATCTGAATATGAAATCCCCTCAACATCATTCCATCATCTTCGGGTATGATTCAGATGGTGACAGTATTGCTGATCTGGATGAGAAAGAGGAAGGAAAATACCTTTTTGAAGCTGAAGATTTCGTAGGATTGGATAAGCAGAATAACACAGGAGCCTTCCAGGTTATATCTCTTGATGATTCCAATATCGTTCCCATTGACATTGATTTAACCGAATCAGATGTTGGTGATTACAAATATTCTATTGCAGTTAAGGCTCATTATTTTGATGGATCATCAGATCAAAGTTTTCAGGTTGTTCTATCACAAGGTGTATCAGGTGGCTTGGATGAATCTTTTGAAGTGGATTCAGTCAGTAGATGGTACCAGACTCCATGGTTTATAGCCACAGATGACAATATTATTGGTGAAATCATCGACCTGGGAGGGGGTGAAGAAGTTGAAGTTGATAAGTTCATGTGCTTAAAAAGGTATAATGATCCTCTTGAAAATCCACCGGTTATCAATTCTCCATTGATATCTGACATTGATGAAGATGATCTTCCCGATGGGTATGAAACCACACCATTTGGTTGTTATATTGAAGCAGAACATACTACGTTAGCCAATGGTGATATCGAAGAATCCATTGACGCAATAAATTCAAAATATGTTGAAAATACTAATAATAACGATCCCACCTTGTCATTTTCTCTTGTTGTTGATGAAACCACAGATTATTATGTTTACGTAAGAGCAATTGATATCAGTTGTGATGATCCGCATTTCTCTGTAGATATCGGAGGTATTTCAAAGAATTCTCCCGAACTGGATGAAGAATTCAACTGGTATCCTTTTACATTTTCTTTAACCCAAGGAACGAAAACAGTTAATATTCGTGCATATGATGCAGAAACAATAATCGGGATTGACCGTATTATTATTATTAAGGTCAGTGACGTTGAAATATCTACGGCTGAATCAGAAAATATTGAAATCCCGATATGGGCTAATATAAGACAAGCCAATTTCGATTATATCGTTGGCTATGGAAGTTCCTCCACTATTTACGATAATCATATGCAGTCCAACTTGGAGTTTGATATAGATAATAACCTGACAGTTTTCTCGTCAAATGATAATATTTATGCTTACAATGATACAAATGATCTTCTCTATGAGATTGAAACGGGAGGGGAGATCGATTCCGAAAAACCTAGCATAAGTCGAGGTGAGGTTGTTTACCAGGATGATTCAGGAAATATTTATTATTCCGATATTAGGAAAGGACCATCGAATATTGATACCGAACTGATTTCGTATTATGATGAAACTAACTATTATGGCAATACTCCAAAAATCTCTGATGGAACAGTCGTGTGGTCATATAACAATCAGTTAGTTGCTAGATTAACAGATAGCTGGCATTTGATCCCCATACAAGATGAATCAAATTACCAGATAAAACAGCTTTATGATGTTAGTGGTAGAACAGTAGCATGGGTGTCCATTTAT